>JANRIO010000092.1:0-118254 GCA_033764875.1 Hyphomicrobiaceae bacterium
CCCGGGCAGGCGGTGGGCGATCAGCCGCCACGGCGAGAAGGGCCCTCCGTCCGACGTCCCGCCGCCCGTCCAATCGAAATGCCTCGCGAGAGCACTCCCTCGTGGGCGGCGATGGGGCATTGTCTCACCGTCCGCAGGAGCGGGGACAGATGCGACGCGCCGTTTCTCCCTCTCCCCGCAAGCGGGGAGAGGGCCGGGGTGAGGGGCAGCAGCCCGCGCGACGCGAGGACGAGGACGATGCCGAATTCATACTCCGGTTTCGGAGCAAGCTCCTGCCCCTCACCCTAACCCTCTCCCCGTAAGCACGGGGAGAGGGGATTCGGGCGCATGCGCCTCGGGCCCTTTCCAGCCATTGCCGGCGCTCGCCCGCAGACTGCACCGCCTCTTCTCCCTCTCCCCGCTTGCGGGGAGAGGGACGGGGTGAGGGGCCGCGGCAGGCGCGACGCGAGGACGATAGCAATAGCGAATTCATATTCCGGCTTCGGAGCAAGCTTCCGCCCCTCACCCCCGGATCAAGCCCGGGGCAAGCTCTAACCCTCCCCCCGCAAGCACGGGGAGAGGGGATCGGGGCAGGCGCCTCGGGCCATGTCCCGGCCGTCGCCGTTGCGCGCTAGCGGAAAGGCAATCGCGCCGCTGCGGATGCAGTCCCGTAGGTCGGGTAGAGCGCAGCGAAACCCGACATCGCAGGGCGCACGTCCGCGTCGGGTTTCGCCTTCGGCTCTACCCGACCTACGGCACGCTACGGCTCGCAGCGCGAGGGTGACGCCGGAGGGATACTCCGGTTTCGGAGCAAGCTTCCGCCCCTCACCCCCGGATCAAGCTCTAACCCACTCCCCGTAAGGACGGAGAGAGGGGACCGGGCGCATGCGTTACGCACGCGCGCCAGTCCCGCCATCGCCGCTGCATGCCAGCCGAATGCGCCGCCTCCCTCGCCCTGCGCGGTGGCGAGGAGTGCTGGCGTGATGCGGCCTCAGGCGATGAACGGGTTCGACTCGCGCTCGTCGCCGATGGTGCTCATGGGGCCGTGGCCGCAGATGAAGACGTAGTCGTCGCCGAGCGGCAGGAGCTTGGTCTTGATCGCGTTGATGAGCGCGTCGTGGTCGCCGTAGGGGAAATCCGTGCGGCCGATGGAGCCGCGGAACAGCACATCGCCCATCAGCATGAAGCGCTGCGCCTCGTTGACGAGCACCACCGAGCCCGGCGAGTGGCCCGGGCAATGCAGGATCTTGAACGAGGCGCCCGCCGCCTCGACGGTGTCGCCCTCCTCCAGCCAGCGGTCGGGGGCCACGTTCCGCGCCCCCAACATGCCGAAGGCGAGGGCCTGCTGGGCGAGATTGTCGAGCAGCGGCTTGTCGCCCCTGTGCGGGCCCTCGATGGGCACGCCGAGCTTCTGCTTCAGCTCGGCGGCGCCACCGGCGTGATCCATGTGGCCATGGGTGAGCAAGATCTTCTCGACCTTGAGACCGAGCTTGCCGATCGCCTCCTCGATCCGCTCGAGGTCGCCGCCAGGGTCCACCACCGCGCCCACTTTCGTGTCGTCGTCCCAGAGCAGCGTGCAGTTCTGCTGGAAGGCGGTCACGGGCACGATGGCGGCCTTGAGTGGCATCACGTCTCCTGCGTCAGCTCGCGGGCCGGGCTTCGAACGCCCTCACCCGTCGCGTGTCTCTGTCAGCCCCCGAGCCTGTCATGGTCGGGCGTGTCCCGACCATCCATTCATCCGCTGGCGGCAGCGCTCGGGGAGAGTTGGATCCTCGGGACAGGCCCACGGCTGTCCGGTTTAGCTTTTCCAACCCGTCGCGATCAAGGGCAAGCGTGTCTGGATGCCCGCCTCCGCGGGCATGACGGACGAGATGGGGCGTTCGCTTGCCAATTCCCCAACGTCATGCCCGCGGAGGCGGGCATCCACGTCACGTCGCGATCGAGCTGCACCAACTCGGTTCGCTCCGACCTGAATTCACGCCTCCATCAGGGCCATGACTTGGGTTGACTTACGGCCGGCAAATTCCAAGCCGGACAGCCGTGGGACAAGCCCGAGGACGACGGTGGGGCTTGGCCTTGCGCGTGTGCTCAGGCCGCCTTGCTGCCGCCCGAACGGTAGAACGTTTCACCGGCCTGCGCCATCTTGCGCAAGAGCGCGTTGGGGGCAAAGCGCGGGCCGTAGGCCTGCGCCAGGCGATCGCACGCGCGCACGAACTCGGCCGCGCCCACGGTGTCGATGAGGGAGAGCGGGCCGCCCGTCCAGGGCGCGAAGCCCCAGCCGAGAATGGCCGCGACGTCGCCGTCCTCGGGCGCCGTGATGACGTTCTCCTCCAGGCAGCGCGCGGTCTCGACGGCCTGGATGTAGAGGAAGCGCGTCTTGAGCTCGTCCACCGTGGGCTGCTCCTTGGCGCGGGGCGCCAGCTCGGCGAGGCCCGGCCAGAGATGCTTGCGGCCGTCGGCCGGGTACTCATAGAAGCCCTTGCCGTTCTTCTTGCCGAGACGGCCCAGGTCCTTGACCATCCTCTCGATCAGGCCGTCGACGGGCGTGCGCTGGTAGGAGGCGCCGACGTCCTTCGCGGTCTGCGCGGCGATCTTGTAGATGAGGTCGAGGGCCACCTCGTCGGACAGCGCCAGCGGCGGCATCGGCATGCCGGTCTGCTTGCCCGCGTTCTCGATCAGCGCCGGGTTGATGCCCTCGGCCAGCATGCGCATGCCCTCGCCGGTGTAGGTGGCGAACACGCGGCTGGCGTAGAAGCCGCGGCCGTCGTTGACCACGACCGGTGTCTTCCTGATGCGCTTGACGTAGTCCATGGCGACCGCGAGCGTCGCCTCGTTGGTCTTCTTGCCACGGATGATCTCGACCAGCTGCATCTTGTCGACGGGCGAGAAGAAGTGCACGCCGACGAACGTCGCCGGGTCGCGCCAGGCCTCAGCCAGGCCCGTGATCGGCAGCGTCGACGTGTTGGAGGCGAAGACGGCGTGGGCGGGAAGGACCTCCGCGCAGCGCTTGGTCACCTCGGCTTTGATACCGCGGTCCTCGAACACGGCCTCGATGACGAGATCGGCCGTCTTCAGCTCGTTGTAGTCCGTGGTGGTCGTGATGCGGGCGAGGATGGCCTCGGCCGCCTCGGGCTTCAGGCGCTTCCTCTCAACCTGCTTGGCGAGCAGGCCTTTCGAGTAGCCCTTGCCCTTCTCCGCCTCCTCGAGCGAGCGGTCGATGAGCACGACGTCGAGGCCCGCCTGCGCCGTCACGTAGGCGATGCCGGCGCCCATCATGCCCGCCCCCAGGATGCCGATGCGGCCGAGCTTGGCAGGCGGCACGTCCTTGGGCCGGCGCTCGAGCTTGTTCGCCTTCTGCATGTTGATGAACAGGGAGCGGATCATGTTGCGCGACGCGGGGTGCATCATGACCTGCGTCATGTAGCGCGCCTCGATCCTCAGGCCTGCGTCGATGGGCACGAGCAGGCCCTCGTAGACGGCGCTCATGATGGCCTTGGGGGCGGGATAGTTGCCCATGGTCTTGGCGTGCAGCATGGCGGTGCCCATCACGAACACCGGGTTGCCGGCGGGCGTGAAGGGATCTCCGCCCGGCACCCGCCAGCCCTTCTCGTCCCAAGGCTGCACGGCCTTCGCCTGCCCTGACTTGATCAGCGCCTTGGCCTCGGCCATCAGGTCGGACGCCGGCACCACCTTGTTGACGAGCCCGCCCTTCAAGGCCGCGGCCGGATCCAGCGTGCGGCCTTCGAGCATCAGCGGCAGGGCGCCGGCCGCGCCCATCAGGCGCGCCATGCGCTGCGTGCCGCCGGCGCCCGGCATCAGGCCGACCTTGGCCTCGACCAGGCCGAGCTGGATCTTGGGGTCGTCGGCGACGATGCGCGTATGGCAGGCGAGCGCCACCTCGAGGCCGCCGCCGAGCGCGAGGCCGTTGACCGCCGCGACGAAGGGCTTGCCGCCCTTCTCGATCTTGCGCAGGGCGAGGTTGAACTGCATCAGGTTGTCGTAGACGGCCTTGGCGCGCTCGACCTCGGGAACGCCGGCGGCCGAGGCCGCGCCCGTCTGCTTCTCGAGCATGGCGAGGTCGGCCCCAGCGATGAAGGCCGGCTTGGCCGAGGTGACGACGACACCCTTGACGGACGCATCGGCGATGGCCTCGAGCGCCGCCTTGGAGTACTCGGCAATGGAGTCCTCGGAGAGGACGTTCATGGAGCGGCCGGGCATGTCCCAGGTGAGCGTGACGATGCCGTCGGCGTCCTTCTCGACGCGGATATTGGTCATGACTTGTTGGCTCCGCAGATCTGATTGCAACTAGGATCTGTAAGGTATCGATCGCGCGCACGCGCCGATGCGTACGGGGGCCCGTCACATCGAGCGACGTTGCGTGCGAGGTCCGGCGTCATCGATACTGCTCTGGATCGTGACGATAGGGGATCAGCGTGGGATTCAACCGGCAGAATCGCACGACACTCGAAGTCAGCCGGTCGTAGAGATCGTCCCGGACGTAGGGCAGGCTCCCAGCGTCGGCGTCATCCTTGAGCTCGCGAACCGGAAGAAAGGTTCTGAGGCGCTTCAGATCGTCTTCGATCGCAACCCTCTCGCTGCGCGAGAACCTCGCCTCGCCGAGCAGGTGCTGCGACAGAAGATCGATCAGCATCTCGAAGCCATCATCCCAGTTGATGTTGCCGTTTTCCTGGGCCTCCCAACGCAACTTCTCGACCGCACGAAGCAGCTCAGCCTGCAGGAATTGCGCCTGACCTGCTTCCGGCACCAGATTGCGCCAGATCCACCGCGCGATCTGATGGTCGGTTCCTGCGAGATCTACGGCCTCGAATGCAGCCATGCCGATGCCTCGACGGTCGAACGGTCAGCGCCGCGGCATCACACGCGCTCGATGATGGTGGCGGTGCCCATACCGGCTC
Source organism: Hyphomicrobiaceae bacterium (assembly GCA_033764875.1). Taxonomy (GTDB): domain Bacteria; phylum Pseudomonadota; class Alphaproteobacteria; order Rhizobiales; family Hyphomicrobiaceae; genus AWTP1-13. The sequence continues at coordinate 4,896 of JANRIO010000092.1, forward strand.
CGACGCACAAGGTGGCAAGGCCCGTCGACAGGTCGCGGCGCTCCATCTCGTCGAGCAGCGTGCCGAGGATCATCGCACCCGTGGCGCCGAGCGGATGGCCCATGGCGATGGCGCCGCCGTTGACGTTGAGCTTGTCGTGGGGGATCTCGAGCAGCTTCATGAACAGCATGACGACGGAGGCGAAGGCCTCGTTCAGCTCGTAGAGGTCGATGTCGGAGGGCTTCATGCCGGCGCGGGCCAGCACCTTGCGTGTCACCTTCTCGGGCCCCGTGAGCATGATCGAGGGCTCGGAGCCGATGGAGGTGAAGGCACGGATGCGCGCGCGCGGCTTCAAGCCCGCCTTCTGGCCCGCCTCCTTGGAGCCGACCAGGATGGCGGCGGCGCCATCGACGATGCCCGACGAGTTGCCGGCGTGGTGCACGTGCTCGATGCGCTCGACCTCGGGGTAGCGCATGCCGACCACGGTGTCGAAGCCGGCGTCGGCGCCGAGCTTGGCAAAGGAGGCGTTGAGGCCCGCCAGCGACTGCATGGTGGTCTCGGGGCGCATGTGCTCGTCGTGGTCGAGCAGGGTGAGGCCGATCTGGTCCTTTACCGGCACGATCGACTTCTTGAAGCGGCCCTCCTTCCAGGCCGCGGCCGCGCGCTTCTGGCTCTCGACCGCGAAGGCGTCGACGTCGGAGCGGGAGAAGCCCCACTTGGAAGCGATCATGTCGGCGCCGATGCCTTGCGGCGCGAAGTAGCTCTTGAAGGCGACGCTCGGATCGGTGGACCAGGCGCCGCCGTCGGCGCCCATCGGCACGCGGCTCATGCTCTCGACGCCGCCGCCAATCGCAAAGTCGGACTGGCCGGCCATGACCTGGGCGGCCGCCATGTTGGTCGCCTCGAGGCCCGAGGCGCAGAAGCGGTTGATCTGCACGCCGGCGACGGTCTCGGCGTAGTCGGCGTTGAGCACGGCGATGCGGGCGATGTCGGAGCCCTGCTCCTTCACGGGTGCGACGCAGCCGAGCACCACGTCGTCGACCAGCGCGGTGTCGAGGTTGTTGCGGTCGCGCACCGCCTTGAGCACGGTGGTCGCCAGATTGACCGGCGTCACCTCGTGCAGGGCCCCGTCGCTCTTGCCCCGGCCGCGGGGCGTGCGCACGGCGTCGTAGATGTAGGCCTCAGCCATTTCCTCTCTCCGTCGGTTGGCCGCGGCGAGACGCGGCGGCGGTTTCTGATCGGGCGTGTCCGTTCGAATGACGATGGCTCAAGTGCCGCGCTCGACCTCGTCGGCAAAGGCCCCCGCAATCGGCGTCTTGCGCATTCCGGGGTAGAAGCTTTCGAAATCGGCCCGGATGGTGGCGAACGGCACGTCGGCGAAGGTGCCGCGGTCGCGCAGGTACTGCATGTGGCGGCGGCCGTCGGCCGAATAGGGCTGGAACAGGGAATCCTGGCGCCCGTCGAAAGCGAGCGGCGCGACGCCGGCCTTCTCGCAGACGCGCCGGTCGAAGGCCGGCGTGGCCTTCACCCAACGGCCCTCGATGCACAGGTCGGCATATGAGTGCCAGATGAAGACGTCGGTCTGCAGATGCTCGTAGAGCCGCCTCGACGTCATGTGGTTCTTGACGTCGGCGTAGCCGACCCGGGCGGGGATGCCGCTGGCGCGGGCGCAGGCCGCCAGCACCGCCGCCTTGCCGACGCAGAAGCCCTTTCCGGCGGCCAGGACGGAGCTCGCCCTGAAGGTCTCGGGATCGGTGAAGTCGAGATAGGCCTCGTAGGCGACGCCGTCCCGCACCGCAGCGTAGAGGGCCAGCGCGCGCGCCAAGTCCCCCTCGGCGCCGGCGGTCGCCTCACCGGCAAAAGCAACGACGCGGGGGTGATCGGCGTCGAGAAAGCTGGCGGGCTTGAGAAAAAGGCTTTCGGGCATGACCTCGCTATGCGCTGTTTCAATGGTCTTTGTCCAGTGCCCCACAGGAAAAACGGCCCGGTTCGAGCTCAGCAATTCCCGCCCCCGAAAGTCGAATGTACACTGCATGGGCACAACGTTGAATCGCGCCGGTGTGCCGTAGGGGACTGCCCGCTCCTTAACAAGCCATTAGGTTGCCGGGCGTATTCCTGGATCAGAGGCGAACGGAGGCACCATGGATCAGCTCCCCCTTGGACTGAGCGCCGGGCTCGAAGCCTGGATGGACGCGGTCCGGGACATGGCGCAGGCCCCTGATTTCTACTGCGTATTGCCGGCGGCTGACCCCGACAGGGGGTTCGACATCGGCATCGAGCGCGCGGGCGGCCGGGTGACCGCAACCTTCGGCGGGCTGATTCACGACTGCGAGGCCGGGGTCGACGAGGCCCTGACCTGGGTGCAGCGGGCCTACACCCCGGGCTGGCGCCTGCGGGTGGATAGCGTGGGCGGGCGCCCCGTGACCTTCACCTTGGAGAACCCGGCGGAGCCGGCCGCCGGCTGCATCAGCTCGGCCTACGTCACCCTCTTCGCCGGCTGGCGGCAGCGCAGCACAGCAACCTACGTCAACGCCCCCGCCAGCGCGCAGGAGCTGGCGCGCGCACTCTCCGACCGGCAACCCGGCGGCGGCGGGCAATCGACAGCGCCGAAGGCGGCCGCCGGGGGCTAACGACAACCGCAATCCCCGGTTGGGACCCGGCGCCAAGGGCGCTATAGTTGCGCCTTAGCCTGTTTCCCTTTCGCATCCAAATTGTTGGCGGCGTTGAACTGCGCATGAGATGTGCGACGTGCGGTAGCGTTGGCGTGTCGGTCGAGGGATGCAGCACCTGCGGTGCCGTCCCTGATGGGGGACGCTGCGTGAAGTGCGACGCGCCGCTGCTGGCGGGCAGCCGCTACTGCGCCCAGTGCGGCACGGCGGTGGCGGAGGAGCCCCCCACGGGCGGGCTCTCGATCCTGCGCTCGCCGGTGCCGCCGCATATGGCGGAGCTGATCCGGCGGCAGGGCAACCGCATGATCGGCGACCGCCGGCGCGTGACGGTGCTGTTTGCAGACATCAAGGGCTCCACGGAGCGCATCAGCACGCTCGACCCGGAAGAGGCGATGGCGGCCATCGCGCCGGTGATCAAGATCCTCATGGACGCGGTGCACGCCCACAACGGGCTCGTCAACCGGGCGCGCGGCGACGGCATCATGGCCCTGTTCGGCGTGCCGCTCGTCAACGAGGGGCATGCGCTCGACGCCTGCACGGCGGCGCTGGCGATGCGCGATGCGGTGGCGGCCGCGGAAGGATCCCCCGGCACGGCCCTGCGCATCGGCCTGAACTCTGGCGAGGTGGTCATCCAGTCCATCGGCTCGGACCTGACGATGAACTACGACGCCTCGGGTCTGACCGCCAACATCGCCGCCCGCCTCGAGCACGTGGCGGAGCCCGGCACCATCCTGATCTCCGAGACGACGCGGGCGCTGGTGAAAGGCCAGATGCAGACGGAGGCGAAGGGGCCGCTGGCGCTGAGGGGCGTCGCCCTGCCGGTGCCCGCCTACGAGCTCGTCGCCGCCGCGCCCGTCAGCCGCTGGCAGGCGCGCAAGTCGCTCGGGCTCAGCGCCTTCACGGGGCGTAGCAAGCACCTTGCGACGCTGGACGCCAGCCTGCCGGCGGTCGAGCGCGGCATCGGGCGCATCGTCACGGTCACGGCCTTGCCGGGGCTCGGCAAGTCGCGACTGGTGCACGAGCTGCTGGTCGGCCTGCCGGCGGGATGGCTGGTGATGCAGGCAGCCTGCTCGCCGCACCGCACGACGTCGAGCTACCATCCGATCGCGCAGCTGATGCGCGACCTCATCGGGCTCGCCCCAGGGGACGGCGACGAGACGATCGAGACGCGGGCGCGCAGCTACATCCGGCAGCACGATGCGGGGCTGGAGCCGCTGATCCCCGCCTACCTGTCCCTGCTCGACGTGCGCACGGCCGACAAGGCGTGGGCCCGGCTCGACCCGGTCGAGCGGCGCCTGAAGGTGATGGAGGCGGTGCTGGCGGCGCTGGCCTCCCACGCGGTCACCCGGCCGCTGCTGCTGGTGATCGAGGACGTGCACTGGTGCGATCCGGAGACGCGCTTCATCATCGAGGCGCTGGCGCCGCGCGTCGCCGGCATGCGCATGCTGCTGCTGGTGACGCAGCGGCCGGAGGCGGCGCTGCGGCTGGCGGAGACGCCGGGCACCATCCATATCGGCCTGGAGCCCTTGGAGACGGAGGCGGCCGAGGCGCTGGCACGGTCACTGCTCGGCGACGACATCAGCCTGGTGCCGCTGAAGCAGCGCATCCTGCAGCTCGCCGACGGCAATCCGCTGTTCATCGAGGAGCTGGTGCAGGACCTCAAGGATCGCGGGCACCTTGCGGGCAGCTCCGGTGACTACCGGCTCGCCGGCAAGGTCGACACGCAGAGACTGCCCGACAGCATCCAGGCCGTGATCGCGGCCCGCATCGACCAGCTCGACGGACTGCGCAAATCGGTGCTGCTGACGGCGGCGGTGATCGGGCGCGACGTGCCGGTCCCGCTCCTGGCGCACATGCTCGGAAAGGAGGCCCACGGCCTCGCCCCGACACTGGCGCAGCTGCAGGCGGCCGACCTGCTGAGGCCCGAGGCCGACGGACAGAGCTACGTGTTCAAGCACGAGCTGATCCGGGAGGTGGCCTACCGCTCGCTCCTGGTCGAGACGCGGCGGGTGATGCACGCCAAGGCCGTGGAGTTCATCGAGACGCGGTACGCGGAGCGCCTCGAGGAGCACATCGACCGGCTCGCCGACCACGCCTTCGAGGCGCAGCTGTGGGCGAAGGCGGTGCCCTATCAGATGCGCAGCGCGCGACGTGCGCTCCGGCGCGGCGCCAACCACGAGGCCATCGCCATCTGCGAGCGGGCGCAGGCGGCACTCGAGCGGGTGCCGGAGAGCGCCGACCGCACCAAGGCGGAGATCGACTTCACGCTCGCCGGCATCATCGCGCTCGAGCCCGTGGGCCGGCATCAGCGTATCGCAAACCTGTTGACGCAGGCCCGCGACAAGGCCAAGGCGCTGGGCGATCCCTGGCGCGTGGCGGCCGTCAACTGCCAGCTCGTGGTGGCGCTGTGGCGGGTCGGACAGCACAAGGCGGCCATGGCCGCCGCCGCGTCGGCGGAGGAGGTGGCGCGAAAGCTCGGCGACGCGAGCCTGATCTTCGCCGCCCGCCACAACACGGGCATCGTCCACCACGAGCTCGGCAACTTCGCCGCGGCGATCGCGGCCTTCCGCGGGTGCCTTGCGCTCGAGACGCCGGAGATCGACGCCAAACGCGTCGGCTGGGCGGCGCTGCCGAGCGTGGTGCTGCGCACGTTCCTCGCCGATTCCCTGTTCGAGGCGGGCGAGCTCGACGATGCGGCGCGCGTCGGCGAGGAAGGGATCGCGCGGGCCGAGCTTGCCGGACACGCCTACTCGCGCGTGCAGATCAACCAGGTCCGCTCGCGCATCATGCTGGCGCAAGGGCAGACGGCAGAGGCGCTGGAGATGCTCGCCGCCGACTGGCGCACCAGCGTCGAGCTCGACATGGTCCAGATGCATCCGATCATCGCGACCCGGCTCGGCGAGGCACACCTGGCAGCCGGCGACGTCGCGGCGGCGCTCGAGGTGCTGGCACAGCCCGAGCGACTCGACGTGCCGCTGACGGAGAACGCGTTCGGCTGGCGCTACCTGTTCCTGGCCCGCGGGCACGCCTACTTGAGCGGCGGCCGCAGCGAGGACGCGCTGTCGTGCGCGCGGCGCGCGCTGGCGCTGGCGATGGAGCGCGAGGAGCGGCCGCAGGCCGCCTATGCGCACGAGCTTCTCGGCCGCATCGCGCGCGAGCGCGACCGCAACGGACGCCTGGCGCGCGCGCACTTCCGGGAGGCGGCGCGGCTTGCGGAAGCGTGCGGCATGCGCCTGCTCGCCTCACGCTGCCGCACGGCGGCCGGCGGCAAGGCCGGCCTCGTGCAGTGGCAGCGCAACCTCCTGCATCAATGGGCGGCCAGGGCCTGGCTCGCCCTGCCGTGGGCCAACCCCGGCTCCGACAGCGCACGCATGGCGTTGAGGCCCGGCAGGAAGAAATAGCCGCCGCCCTTGACGCGCACGAACGGCGTGCGGCCGGTGAGGCGCAGGTTGCTCGGCCGCGACTGGATGGTGAGGGTGTCGCCGGAGACGTGCGACAGCGGGTCGACATCGCCACCGAGGTCCTCGAACTGCGGGTTATTGATCCAGGAGTGCTGAACGAGCTCGAACTGGCCGGCGAGCGAGGCCTGCAGGCAAATAAAGAACAGGCCGCGCTCGACGCCGGCGGCGCCGGCCCCCGGCCGCCGCTCCCGGGGACCGTAGGACCGTCCGCGGCGGATCAGGCGGTGCATGCGCGACAGGCGCAAGGCCGTCTCGGGATCGGGCCCCACCACGTCGCGCGGGTTGGCGCGACGGATGTGGGAGCCCAGCGGACAGGCGAGCCCGTCACGATCCTCGGCGCTGAAGCGGAAGCCGTTGAGGCGCTGCTCCTCGTCCCGGCAGTCGGCCGGAGGGGGGATCAGAGGCTCGCCGGAGGGCCTGCGACCGAGCAGCTTGGCTGCCACCCAGTCGAACGCGTCCTGGTCGTCCCTGCCGAGAAGCCGGAGGGCGGCGTCGCGCACGAACTGGCGATAGCCCTCGACGTCCTGCTCGAGCTGGCGCACCGCGAGGTAGCTGCCGTTGCGCCCGAGGTCGCGCGAGCCGGGAACGGCCGGATCGTCGTAGCGCACCACAGCGCCGCGCGTGTCGCGATAGCCCAACACGAACTCGCCCGCCGCCACCACCGACACCGCGCGCAAGGAGCGCGGCATGCTCCGGGCCCGCGGGGTGCCCTCGATGACGGGCTGCGAGATGCCGTCGACGAGACCGAAGTGGCCAGCGGCGCGCGGATAGATGCGGCCCTGGGCGAAGCGGGCGCAGCCGCCGGCGTCGGTCCGGCACCAGACGGGCGAAGCCACACCGCGCATGGCCTCGAGCTCGGCCGCGACCAGGCGGCGCAGGGAGGCCGGCGAGCGCGCGTAGAGCATCAGCACGCCGTCGAACCGGTTGCAGGCGGACCAGCCGCCCCAGCTCCAATGCTGCGGGGAGTTGGCGCCGAGATCGCCGAGGAGGCTGCTGCGCCGGCGCGGATTGCCGTCGGCGTCGGGCGGCGGCGCCATGCCGTTCTGGAACTCGGCGGAGAAGCGGCCGAGCTCGGCGTCGGTGGCGCCGAGCAGCGAAAGGCCCGAAGGCGTGAAGGCCACGTTGAGGGCCCAGATGTCGGCGGGTGGCGCGGCACGCTCCGTCAGCGTCTTGAGGTCGGCAAGGCTCGCCGCGTAGCGGCACGCCTGCGGCACGTCGCCCGTCCCCACGTGGGCCGCGGTCGTCACCCGCTGGCAGAGCCGCCAGAGCCATTCGCTCGCGTGCGGCTGCGGGCCGGGCGGGCCCTCCTCGAAACGGAAGAGCACGTAGGCCGCGTAGCGCAAGGCGGGAAAGCCGCTCATGACGAGCGCCTGGATATTGGACCATTGAACGCGTTCACGCCGCATGACTGCTCCGCTGCCGGTGTGCTTCGATCGGCCGCCAGGCCCTCACAGATCCGAGACCAGTGCGTCGACCTCGTGGGATTCAAGGGGCTGGAAAAGCTGGCGGCGAATGCCTGAGCTGGTGTTGATGCCGCGGATGCTGAGCGTGTGGTAGGCGCCATACCAGGCCAGCGTCTCGAGCTGGCTCGCGCGCACGTAGCGCTTGAACGGCCCCTCGGACTGGGCGCCGCGGGCGGTCGAGAAGCTCGTCGCGGGAAAGGCTATGCGCCTTGCGCCGTCCGCAGCGCCCGGCGGGCGCCACTTGATGAACGTGTTGCACCAGATGGCGTTGAGGCCCTTGACGGCGCCCATATCGATGAACTCGTTGAGATAGCTCTCCCAGCCGCCACCGTAGTTGTCGAGGAAGATCAGGCGGCGCCCGCCGTCGATGACCACCCAGCGCGCCGACAGGATGGTCGAGATGCCGCCGAGGCTGCCCTGGTTGAACCAGTAGCGCGCGAGGAGCCCGATGAACCACAAGGTGGCGCGCAGCAGGAGCAGGCGGAAGGCGCCGGGCTTGACGTAGGTGAGGCTCGCCAGATGGTTCTGGGTGATGTTGGTCGCGCGCTCCTCGCGCGCCCGCGCCGCGTCGTTGGCGAGGGGCACGCGCATCAGCTCGTCGGCGGAATGGTATGCGAAGCAGTCATGGATCTCATGCGAGCGGATGAGGGCAAGCAGCACCACCTCCGCCACGAAGGCCACCGCGAGCCCGGCGGCGGCGCACGCCATTGCGAGGGCCAGGAGGCGGGGGAGCAGCGCCAGCTCGCGCAGCACGGGCTCCAGCGCGGGCGCGAAGGGCCGCAGGACCAGGACCGCCGCCGCGACCAGACCAGCGATCTTGAGCATGGCGACGTGCTCGGCCGCGAGCCGGCGCGCGAGGGCGAAGCGGGCAGGATCGCGCTCGCCGGCGAGTGCGAGGGAGCCCGCGGTCCAGGCGAGAAGCGCCAGCAGCAGGAGCACGGCCGCCAACCCGAGCAGCGTCGTGCGGACACCCGGCTGCCCTGCGAGCCCCAAGGCGCCGCGCACGGCCGCGATCTCGTTGCGCGCGGCGGGTGCCTCGGCCTCGAGGCCGGGAAGGAGCGTCACGGCAAGCAGCACCAGAAGGTACTGGACGAGCAGCGCCGACAGCGCCAGGCGGACGAAGCTCAGGCCCTGCGCCAGCGCGGCGGACAGGCTCGACTGACGGTGCGGGTCGGCAGAGCCGGTCTCGACATGGAGCTCCCAGGCGCGCAGCGCGATCCGCGCGAGGAGCAAGGCGAGAAAGCCCGACAGCACGGGCCAGGCTGCCATGAGGCCACCGACGCCCGGCCAGCCGCCAGCGATGACGGCGGCGGAAGCCGCGTGCGCGACCTCGAGGACGCGCGCGGCCCCGTGCCAGAGGCGCCAGGGCCCAAGGCCCGCCGCCGCCAGGACGAGAGCGCCCACGCCGGCAAGCGCGGCAAGGAGCGCCCAGCCCGTGACCGAGGCAAGGCCTTCGCGCCAGCGGATCGGCCACGGCTCGGGCGCCGGCGTGCGGGCGAAGTCCAGCGTCGGATCGGCCGCCACGCGCTCCTGCAGCGACCCCTGGAGGGCGGCGTTGGTCGGAGGCATCGGCTTGGGCCCAAGGCGCTGCCGCGCCAGATCCTCGCGCAGGGCCGTGCGCAGGCGGTGCTCGTCCCGGATCTGGGCGACGGTGCGCCCGAAGCTGCCGGAGAAGAAGGCCGAGGCGCCGACGTCGTGGCTCGACAGGTAGGCGTGGAACGCCTCCCGCTGCGCCGGCGACAGGCTCTCCCCAACGGGCGGGGCGCCGGCCAAGGGATAGCCGCGGCAGTGCGCGAAGGCCCTCTGCATGCCAAGGGGCGCGGAAGCGAGCAGGTCGTCGAGAAAGGCGTCGCGATCGCCGTCGAAGGTCGCCTCCAGCACCAGCTCGGCGGGAATGCCGGCCTCGGGATCGGCGTCGAGGACGAGCAGGCTGCAGAAATGCAGCGTGGGAATGCCGTCGAAGGGAAAATCCTCGCGGCAGCGCAGCCCCTGGCCAGGCGCAGCCGGAGGTCCGGGATTGGCGCTCGTGCGCAGATAGTCCTTGAGCGCGAGCGCCGTGTCGCCGGCGAGCGGCGCGATGATCGTCGTGTAGCCCGGCCCCATGGCGCCCCTCTCAGCCGGTCTGAGCGCTGGACTGGAATTGCGCAAAGGTGAGCGTGAGGCTGTTTGCGACCGGCCCGTCGTAGTCGAGGGTGCCGCCCCAGCCTTCGGCCAGCGTGAGCCCGGGCAGGCAGAGGAGGCTGCGCGCGATCTCCAGCATGGCCGTGTCGGCGACGTACTTGCCAAAACAGGTGCGCGGGCCGAAGCCGAAATGCACATAGTCATCCAGCGACCGCGTATGCAGGAACGTGCCCGGCGCCGCGAACTGAGCGGGATCGAACATCACGGCCATGGGCGCGGCGACCACGGACATGCCGGCCCGGATCAGGCGCTGGCGGGAGGTGCCCTTGGCGAGCAGCGTGTCGCGCGGGGTGTAGCGCAACAGCAGCGGCAGCATGGGCCGGAAGCGCAGGCCCTCGTAGAGGATCTGACGCAGCTCGTCGCGGCGTGTCCCGAGGAGAGCTGCGGCATCGGCGCGCCGTCCAGCGGAGGTCGAGCCTTCGCCCTCGAAGCGCACGACGGCGCGCTCGGCCTGGTCGAGCGCCTCGGCGGCGGCGACGGCGAGGCGCAGGGCCCTCGGACGGCGCAGGATCTCGTACAGCGCATTCGTCGTCGCCCGCACGATGGTGGCGCCGCCGGTGGCCGCAAGGCCTGCCACGTAGCGGCGGACGAAATCGTCGTCGAGCCAGACCGGCTTGTCGGTGGCGCGGGCGGCCGTCACCAGGCGCTCCAGCAGAGAGGCCGCCGGATCGACGGGTGAAAGCGGCGCCGGGACGACGCGCAGCGCCCGCTGGCCGACCGTCTCCTCGATATGGTGCGTGAGCTCGGCAATGGCAGCCTTGGCGCGCGCGTCGCGCGCGGAGCCCTGCGGCGGCATGACCATGGCGATGCCCGCGATCTCGCGCAGAAGGCGCCCGGTGTGGGCGACGTCGGCGCGAGCCGTGGGAATGCCGAAGTAGCTCTCGGCGATGGCCACGACGACGAGCTCGCACATCTGCTGCACGACATCGATCTGCCGCCGCCCGTCATAGCCCTGCTTGGCCTCGGCGAGCGCTTGCTCGCACGTCTTGGCCGCGAGCGCCCGAATGCGGCGCACGTCCGCCTCCGGGGCCACCATGCTCTGGAACAGGGCCCGCTCGCGGTCGTGCTGATCGCGCCAGTCGATGGTGAGAAGGAACGGCCCCCAGGTCATGCGCGGCGAAAGCACCTCGCCGAGGGTGAAGTCGTCGAAGCGCTTCAGAACCTCGCGGGCATCGGCGCCGTTCGCCAGGAGGACGGAGCTGCCGATCACAGCCACGGGCCGCACGCGGCGCAGCAGCGCGAACAGGGGACGCAGCGCAAAGGGATGGCAGAGGATCCAGGCGGTGAGATGGAAAGCGACAAGGCCGAGCGCCATGCGCAGACGCGAGACGGGAGCCTCAGCTGGCGGCGGAGCCCCCTCCGGTGCGGAGCGGAAGCGCCGGGAAGGCGCAGAGGTATTATTTGTCGGCATTATGAATTCAACAGAGCCACGGCAATCACTACGCGGCTACAGTATCTACCTACCCCGCGTCAAGGAGTGGCCGGTAACCAGAGGTTTCAAACCGATGGACAAGTGATGCCATGTTTGGAACCATCCAGCCCCGCGCGGCGCTGGCCGGCATCGCGCCTCGCCACGCGATGCTGCGCCGGCAGCGCCGGCTCCAGATCGCCGGAGGCGGTGGCCGCCAGGCGTGCCATACTGATCCCGCGCATACGGACAAGACGCGCATGCAGGATGGCGGGCGAATGAGCAAAGCCAGGAAAGGCGCTGGTCGCGACATTCCCACGGCGCACGCGCTGATCGAGGCCGTGCCGCTGTTCGGCGCACTCTCGCCGACCGAGCGGGAGGCGCTCGCCGGCGAGGCGCGCCTGCAGGAGGTTGCGGCGGGCACCACCATCTTCGCCCGCGGCGACACCGAGCAGGACGTGTACCTGGTGGCCAGCGGGCGGGTGCGGTTGTCAGTCTTCAGCGCCGAGGGCAAGGTCCTCACCTTCGTCACCGCCGGCGCCGGCGACATCTTCGGCGAGATGGCCGCCTTCGACGGCGGTGCCCGATCCGCCGACGCGACAGCCATGCTCGACACGGTCGTTTACTCGCTACCCGGTGCGCTGCTGCTCAAGGCGTTCACGCGGACGCCGAAGGCGGCCGAGGCGGCCATCGTGCTCCTGTCCGCCAAGGTGCGCGCGACCAGCGCCCAGGTGGAGGACATCGCCCTGCACTCGCTCATCATCAGGGTGGCGCGCTTCTTCCTGTCGGCGCTGAAGCTGACGAAGACGCCGCTGGCGGCCGGAGACACGGTACAGCTCGACCTGCAGATGAGCCAGACCGAGATCGGCTGGTTCGTCGGCGCGACCCGGCAGAACATCAACAAGGCGCTGTCCCACCTCAAGAAGGAGGGCGCACTCAGGGAGCTGCAGCGAAACCTCTATAGCTGCAACGTGCCGGCGCTGAAGAGGATCGCGCTGGCCGATTGATGCGCATCAAGGCGTTATCGCGCGATTTGTGAGATCGAGGGTGCGCGGATATCATGCTCTGCGCGATGTCAGCCGATGGCGGCATCGAGCGGTGTTCAATTCTAGCTGCGCCGAAGCACGAGACGAACGGGCCTTCCGCGAGAGAAGGCACGCAAAAAAATGGCCGGGGGGCTGCGATCCTTAGAGGGCAACGGAGTGGACCATGGCACATGCAAAGCACACGGACAGCGTCAGCGGGCCCTGGACGAACATGTCCAGCCTGTACTGCGGGCAGATGGACAGCGCGCTGAAAGCCGCCGACCCGATGCTGCGGGCGGTCGGGCGCGTACAGCTCGAATGGATGCACCTTGGAATGCAGCGCGGCCGCGCCTGGGCGTCGCTGCCCGCCGAGCTGTCGCGGTGCAAATCGCCCGTCGACTTGGCGGCGATGCAGATGCGCTTCCTGCAGGCCATGGGCCTCAACTATGCGGAAGCCACCTATCGCATCTGGCACGCCGCAGCGGCGCTGTCGATGACGCCGCCCCTCGATGGGCGCGGGGCGTCTCGCGACGTCATCGAGGTGCGCGGAGAGGCCGACCACGGCGAGCCGCGCACGCGGGACCGGCAGGCTGCCTGAGAGGCGCTGCCGGCCGCCCGAGGCCTGTGGCCTAAGCCGGCCGCATCGGAGGCAATTGCCGCGCTTTCGCAGCGCGTGCCGTCATGCGCGCTCGATGCGGCAGTGGAAGCAATTGTTGGTGGCCGAGCGCACGTGGCAGTAGGCGACGCGCGGATCGGCCAGGAGATCCTCGGCCCGCCCCGGGATGGCCGGCGTCGGGATCACTGCGCCCGTTCCATAGACGATGCGGTCGTCGGCGCCGTAGCCGCGCAGGATGTAGTGGGGGCTGCGCAGGAAGGCGGGGAGGCCCGCCCCGCCGCCGCGCGTACAGGCGCGGGCGTGCATGAAGATGGGGCCGATCTCGGCATATGGCTGGGGCGCGGGAAACGGGCGGTGGGCGAGGATCAGCATCTCCTCGCCGGCGGCCATGGGCTGCAGGCAGTGCCGGCACGGCTCGCCGCCGGCGGCAGCGCGCCGCTCGGGCACCTGGCCGTTGGCATCGGTCCCGCCGGCCTGGAGCGCGCGGACCTCGTCGGTATCGAGAGCGATGAAGCGGATGGGCATGATGGGACCTCCCGTGGCGGTGCGATTGCGACGGCATCCTTGCCGCTTCGCTGGCAACGGGCGACCCGAAAGCAGACCGCCGGCTCAGGCGGCGCCATCCTCGCCGGGCGGCTGCAGATCGAGGGAGCCGGTGGTATCCTCGTCGATCGCGTCGAGGGGCATCTCGTCCGGCATGAGGGCTGCCGCATCCGTCGGCTCGGGCACGCGGAAGTCGGGCGGCAGGTTGGCGTCGAGCAGGCCCGAGCCGCGCAGCTCGGCCAGGCCCGGCAGGTCCTTGATGCTGTCGAGGCTGAAGTGCTCGAGAAAGTTTTCGGTGGTGCCGTAGGTGATGGGGCGGCCGGGAGCGCGGCGGCGGCCGCGCGGCCTGATCCAGCCGATCTCCATGAGCTGGTCGAGCGTGCCGGCCGAGCAGGCGACGCCCCGGATCTCCTCGATCTCGGCACGCGTTACGGGCTGGTGGTAGGCGATGATCGCGAGCGTCTCCATGCCGGCGCGCGACAGCTTGCGCTGCTCGGTGGCGTGGCGCTCCAGCAGATACGACAGATCCTCGGCCGTGCGGAACGCCCACTTGCCGGCGACGCGCACCAGGTTGATGCCGCGGCTGGCGTAGAAGCCCTTCAGCTCCTCGAGCAGCGCCTTGACGTCGTCCTCGGACTTGAGGTGCTGGCCGAGATATTTCTCGTCGAGCGGCTCGGAGGCGGCAAACAGCAGCGCCTCGAGGATGCGCAACTGCTCGCGCCGGTCGGCGGACGGCAGCTGGGCGATGTTGGGCGGAAGCTGCCAGCCGGCGGCGGCCGCCGCCTCGATCTCGTCGGGCATGCCGCCGTCGACATCGGCGTCGTCCGCCGCACCGTCGGGGACTGCGTAGCTCAGCTTCGGCGGAACCATGCCTGGCCTCGATGTCTTATCCAGCTTCTTCTTGCTCAGACTGCCAACTCCTTTCAACGCAACCCTACTGGCGCAACGCTAGGCGCCCGCGGCCCGGCCGCGGCGGCCTGCCGCGGTCACAGCCGCGTCCAACTCGCATCGCCCTTGCGGCGCACGTAGATGGGCGCGAACGGCTCGGCCTGCGACAGCTCCACCATGCCCTCGCGCGCCATCTCGAGCGTGGCGCCGAAGGAGGAGGCAAGAGCCGTGCGCGCCGCCTCCGGCGTGGGGATGTACTGCTCGAGATAGAACTCGAGCTGGACCCAGTCGGCCGCGCCCTTGCCCACCAGCGCCTCGAGCCTGACGCGCGCCTCCTTGATGGACCAGACGGTGCGCTTGTGCACGACGTGGACGCGCTTCGTGGTGCGCTGGCGCTGAACGGCGTAGGCCTTGAGGAGATCGTAGATGACGCCCGTGTACTCGCGGGTGCGGATGGTGCGCACGCCCTCCGGCATGCCGCGCGGGAAGATGTCGTAGCCGAGCCGCTTGCGCGTCATGAGCTTGGCGGCCGCCTCGCGCATGGCCTCGAGCCGCTTGAGGCGGAAGGCCAGCCGCGCGGCCAGCTCCTCGCCCGTGGCCTCGCCCTCGTCCACCTCCTCCTTGGGCAGGAGCAGCTTCGACTTCAGGAAGGCGAGCCACGCCGCCATCACCAGGTAGTCGGCCGCCAGCTCCAGCCGCAGCTTGCGTGCCTCGGCGATGAAGTCCAGATACTGATCGGCCAGCGCCAGCACGGACACCTGCAGCAGGTCGACCTTCTGCGTGCGCGCGAGCGCCAAGAGCACGTCGAGGGGACCGGCGAAGCCGTCGATGGTGACGACAAGGGCCTCGTCGGCGGCCACGGCATCCTCTGCCGCCGTCCACGCCTCCGCGTCGAACGCCGCCTCCTGAGGCTGCTGCTGGCCCGGAGCGGGCTCGCCGTGCGGCTCGCCCTGCCCCGTCCCGGTCGTGCCGGATGGCACCATTCCTGGTTCCTCGACGCCTGTTCTTCGACGATCGTGTGACAGCAACGCGTGCTGTTAATAACTTGTTAATACCTACTACACTGATTCAGGCCGTGCCTTGCAAATCTCAGCTAGCGCCGCCTCGGCCTCGCGGACATCAAAGGGGCGCGGCTGTTGCCGGAATACGGCAGAGGCCCGCTCGAGCCGCCGCAGCGGCTCGCCTTCGAGCGGCGGCGCCACGGCCGCCACAGCCTCGGTCTCGCCCAGCTCGCCGCTGCACAGGAGGGCTACGTCGGAGCCGGCGCGAAACACCGCCGCGGCCTTCTGCGCGATGGTGCCCGAAAGCGCCTTCATGCCGAGGTCGTCACTCATGAGGAGGCCCTGGTAGCCGATGGCGCCGCGGATGACGTCGGCGGTGACGGCAGGCGAGACGCTGGCCGGCAAGGCCGGGTCGATGCTCGAGAACACGACGTGCGCGGTCATGGCTGCTGGCACGTGCGCAAGGGCCGCGAAGGGGGCGAAGTCGGTCACCGTCAGGGCCGCCCGGGGCGTGTCGACCACGGGCAGGTCGTGGTGGCTGTCGCTGGTGGCGCGGCCATGCCCGGGAATGTGCTTGATCACGGGCAGGATGCCGCCAGCCGCGAAGCCGCGGACGACGGCGCCCGCCAGCGCCACCACCTGGCCCGGCGTCTCGCCGAAGGCCCTGTCGCCGATGACGGCGTGGCTGCCGGAGACGGGCAGGTCGAGCACGGGCGCGCAATCGGTGTTGAAGCCGGCCTCGCGCAGATCATGCGCCATCAGGCGGGCGACGAGCTCGGCGGCGTGGACGGCGCGCGCGGGGTCGTGGGCGTAGGCTGCGGCATACTGGGCGCCTGGCGGCAGCGCGCGCCAGTGGGGCGGCCCCAGGCGCTGCACGCGGCCCCCCTCCTGGTCGACCAGCAGCATGAGATGCTCGCTGCCGACGGCGTCGCGGATGCCGGACGTGAGGCGGCGCACTTGCGCCGGCGCGACGATGTTGCGCGCAAAGAGTATGACGCCGCACGGACGCGCCGCGCGCAGCAGCGCGCGCTCGTCGGCGAGCAGCTCAGGCCCGGACAAGGCGGTGATGAAAGCAGAGAGTGCGCTCACGACGACGACCTACGCCCGACAAACGATCATGACGTCAGCAAGCACGAAAGGCGCGCCACGCGTGCGCGCCCTCGTGCAAGGCCCGAAACGGCGGGGCTCAGTACGCCCCGACCCAGCAGCCGTTGTAGCCGGCCGACTTCAGCTGCGTGCACAGATTGGCCGCAGCCTCGCGGGAGCCCGGAGGCCCGACCACGGCGCGATACCAGACGCCCTTGTCGCCAAGATTCGCCTCCTGCACGTCGGGCGTCTTGGTGCCGAGCACGTCGTTGTGCTTCTGCTGCAGGTCGGCAAAGGCCTTGAGCGCGTCCATGCGCGTCTTGTGCGAGGCGACCACGGCCACGTAGCCGGCGGTGGCCGACGTGGTGATGCTCGCCGTCTGCTGCTCCTCCTTGGCCTTTGCCACCTTCTCGGCCTTGGCCTTCTCCTTGCGCGCGACGGGTGCCTCGGATTCGACCGACGGGGGCGGCGGCGCAACCGCGACGGTGCGCACGGGGGCGGGCGCGGCAGCCGGCTTGACGTTGGTGCTCGCCGTGACCGGAGCGCTCGGCGGTGCCGGCGCCGCGGTGGGGGCGCGAACGGCAATGCCCGGCATGGCGCCATGCTGGGGCGGCGCGGGCCGCGGGCCGCCCATATCGAGCATGACGCCAGGCAGCGGCGTGGTCGGCGGCGGCGGCGCGGCGGCGGCCTCCGCGGCGGGCTGGCCGCTTGGCGGGATCTGAATGATGCGCACCTTCTTCGGCGCATTGGGATCATCGGACGCCGCGCTCTGCGCATCGTCCTGCACGGCGCCCGGCGCCTCGACGGCGCGCTCGGCCACCGAGGTCTCCTTGGCGACCGGTTTGGCCTTCAGCTCGGCCGTCTTGACCGTGCCGGCACGCGGGCCTCCAACCACCGTCTTGTAGGTGTAGGCCATGGCACCGCCGATGCCGATGGCGCCCACGAGCGCCGCGGCGATCATCATCATGCGGCGGCCCGAGCGCGGCTCCTCCTCCGGCTCGTCCTCGTCGTAGGCGGCCTCGCCGGCATCGTAGGGCTGGTGCGGCTGGTGATAGTGATCCTCAGGTCCCGCCTGGAAATGGTCGGCGGGGCCGAGATGGAAATCCTGATCGGGCCGCTGCAGCGCGGGCCCCTGCGGCATGTAGTGGCCGGCGTCGTAGGCGCGCGGATCATGCTGCTGCGGCCAAGCCGGAGCATGCTGCGGCTGGGGAGCCGGGGCGTAGGACTGCGCGCCGTAGCGATCATGGGAGGGCTGCGTCGGCACCTGCGGCTGCGGAGCGTAGCCGCGCGGCGCCTCGGGCTCCGGCGTGCCGTAGCCCTGAGGCTGGAAGGGGTGCGGCGCAGGGACCATCGGCTGCGGCGGGGTGTGCACATAGCCCGGCTGCGCGGAGTAGCCGCCGTACGGGTTGTCGCCGTAGGTGCCCGGCTGGCCGTAGGGGGACGGGGCCGGGGCGTAGGGCTGCTGGGGCGCATAGGGCTGCTGCTGGCCGTAGGCCGGCTGCTGGTAGCCCTGCTGGGGCTGCTGGTAAGCCTGCTGCGGGTCCTGGTAGCCCTGCTGCTGGCCCCAGTACTGCTGGCCCTGCGGGTAGCCGCCCTGCTGCGGCGCCGGCTGAGCGCCGTAGGGATCGAAGGCCTCCTGCTCGGCAGGCGGCCGACGCTGCGGCATCCTCACGACAGCAGGTCCGCTGGAACCATTCCGAGACATGCGCGAGTTCCTTGTGCCCTAGTCTTCCCCGAAGAATCGGGAGATTACCGCATCTCATCGGGTGCGTGTACGCCCAGAAGTCCCAGTCCTGCCGCCAAAATGAGCCTGGTCGCAGCTATAAGCCCCAAACGCGCTGCCGTCAGCGTTCCATCCCCAGATTGGATAAAGCGCAAATGTGGCAATTCATTGCCGCGCGTCCACTGAGCGTGAAAAGTTGCAGCCAAATCATATAGATAGAAAGCGAGCCTATGGGGCTCGTGAGCGCGTGCGGCGGCTTCAACCAAAGGTGGAAAAGCTGCGAGCTTCCTGATGAGATCCAGCTCGCCCGGGTCGACGAGCCGACTCAGATCGGCTCCGGAAATTTCTTTGGAGCCCTCGACAAGGTTGGGGAAAACCTCTCGCGCCATGCGGAACACGGAGTGCGCCCGGGCGTGGGCGTACTGAACGTAGAAGACCGGGTTGTCCTTGGTCTGCTCGAGCACCTTGGCGAGGTCGAAGTCGAGCGGCGCGTCGTTCTTGCGGTAGAGCATCATGAAGCGCACCGGGTCGCGGCCGACCTCGTCGACGACGTCGCGCAGCGTCACGAAGGTGCCCGCGCGCTTGGACATGCGCACGGGCTCGCCGTTGCGGAACAGCTTGACCAGCTGGCACACCTTGATGTCGAGGTCGACCTGACTGTCGGACAGGGCCGCGACCGCCGCCTTCATGCGCGTGATGTAGCCGACGTGATCGGCGCCGAACACATTGATCAGGTGCCTGAATCCACGCTTGAGCTTGTCGTTGTGGTAGGCCATGTCGGCGGCGAAATAGGTGTAGCTGCCGTCCGACTTCATCAGGGCGCGATCGACGTCGTCGCCGAAGGCGGTGGAGCGGAACAGCGTCTGCTCGCGGTCCTCCCACTCCTCGTCGTCGTGCCCCTTGGGCTTCTCCAGACGGCCCTGGAAGATCAGGCCGCGGCGGACGAGATCGTCGATGGTCTCGCGCACGGCATCCTTGTCGCGCGTCAGGGACTGCTCGGAGAAGAAGACGTCGTGGCGGATGGACAGCGCGGCGAGGTCCTGCCGGATCTGCACGAGCATGGCATCGATGGCGGCCTGGCGCACGATCGGCAGCCAGCGCTCCTCCGGCAGGTTGAGCAGCGCGGGGCCATGCGCCTCGGCAAGGCCGGCGCCGACCGGCTTCAGGTAGTCGCCCGGATAGAGGCCCGCGGGGATCTCGCCGATATCCTCGCCCAGCGCCTCGCGGTAGCGCAGGAAGGCCGAGCGGGCAAGCACGTCGACCTGGGCGCCGGCGTCGTTGATGTAGTACTCGCGCGTGACGGCATAGCCCGCGTAGGCCAGGAGGTTGGCCAGCGCGTCGCCGAACACGGCGCCGCGGCAGTGGCCGACGTGCATGGGCCCCGTCGGGTTCGCCGACACGTACTCGACATTGGTCTTGGCGCCGCCGCCCAGATCGCAGCGGCCGAAATCGGGGCCAGCGGCCAGAACGGCGCCGACGACGCCGTGCCAGAACGAGGGCTGCAGCGTCAGGTTCAGGAAGCCCGGCCCCGCCACCTCGATGCGTGCGATCTCAGGGCGTGCGGCAAGCGCCTTGGCCAGCGCCTCGGCGATGTCGCGCGGCTTGCGGCCCGCGGGCTTGGCCAGGACCATGGCGGCGTTGGAGGCGAGATCGCCGTGGGAGGCCTCGCGCGGCGGCGACACCTCGACGTTGCGCATCTCGAGGCCCTGCGGCAGGTCGCCGGCGGCCTGCAGCGAGGCCAGCCCCTCGAGCACCCAGTCACGCACGATAGTGTGGACGTTCATCGACTTTCCGATCATCGGCATCAGGCGGCGGCGCCGGGGCCAGCGGCCCCGCACGCCCCGCGGTTGCTGCCGGGGCTAACGCAAATCCGGGGTAGCGTCAAACAAGCGCTGGTGCTCGCCGACCGCGTAGCGGTCGGTCATGCCGGCGACGAAGTCGGCGACGATGTGGGCGCGCGCGGGCTCGTCCAGGCTCCGCGCGCGGGCAGCCCAGGCCTCGGGCAAGGCCGCGGCATCGGCCATGTAGCGGGCGAAGAGGTCGCCGACGATGGCCTCGGCCCCCCGCATGATGCGGTTGATGCGGGGGTGGCGGTAGACGTTGGCGAAGAGGAAGTCCTGCAGCCCCTCCACCTCGGCCCGCATCTGATCGGAGAAGCCGACCACGGGGGCGCCCGCCCGGCGCACGGCGTCGAGGCTGGACACCGGCAGCGCCGCCAGCCGCGCCCGCGAGGCGCGCACGACGTCGTCGATCATGACGGTGATCATGCGCCGGTGGACCTCATAGATGGCGCGCGCGGCGTCCGGCGCCTGGCTGCGCGCCTGGGACACGAAGCGGCCCACGAGCGGCACGTCCTCCAGCGCCTCGATGCGCAGGAGGCCGGCGCGCAGGCCGTCGTCGATGTCGTGGCTGTTGTAGGCGATGTCGTCGGCGATGGCGGCAGCCTGGGCCTCGGCGGGGGCGTAGAGGTCGAGCAGGAGGTGGGCCGTGAGGCCGGCCCGGTCGATCTCGGCCAGGAGCACGGCGTGGTCCCGGCGGGCGCTGGGCCCCAGGATCGGGCCGTTGTGCTTGGCCAGCCCCTCGAGCGTCTCGAAGGTCAGATTGAGGCCGTCGAAGGCGGCGTACTTGCGCTCGAGCAGCGTCACCACGCGCAGGCTCTGGGCGTTGTGGTCGAAACCGCCCCAGGGTTGCATCGCCGCCGCCATGGCGCGCTCCCCGGCGTGGCCGAACGGTGTGTGGCCAAGGTCGTGGGCGAGCGCCAGCGCCTCCGCCAGATCCTCGTCGAGGCCCAGCATGCGGGCGATGGCGCGGGCGATCTGGGCGACCTCGATGGAGTGCGTGAGGCGGCTGCGGAAATGGTCGCCCTCGTGGAACAGGAACACCTGCGTCTTGTAATTCAGCCGGCGGAAGGCGGTGGCATGCACGATGCGGTCGCGGTCACGCTGGTAGGGGGTGCGCATGGGGCAGCCGGGCTCGGGGAAGCGGCGGCCGGCGCTGAGGGCCGGATCGGCCGCGCACGGCGCCAGGTAGCGCACGGGAAGCGGCCCGGGCGGCCCGGCCTCGGCCTTCGCGTCGCGCAGCGCGCCCGGCATTCTCACGTCTCCTCGGGTCTCCCATGCGGGCAGCGGGCCGCCCCGGCGTTGACAGGCCGCCCCCCGCTCCTACATTGACGTCGTACCACGAGGCGAGCGCGGCGGCGGCATTGTAGCGTCGAATCGCGCCGATCCTGAGCGAGAACTGGGACCTGCAGATGACACAGCCGGCCGTGACCGTGACCGAGCGCGCCGCCCGCCGCATCAGCCAGATCGCGGCCGCCGATCCCGCGACGCCGAACCTGCGGGTGTCGGTGGAAGGCGGCGGCTGCTCCGGCTTCCAGTACAAGTTCGACCTCGTGGCGCGGGCCGAGCCCGACGACGTGGTCATCGAGCGCGAGGGGGCGCGGGTGTTCATCGACGAGATGTCGCTCGGCTACCTGGCGGGCTCCGAGATCGATTTCGTCGACGACCTGATCGGCCAGTCGTTCCGGGTGCGCAATCCCAACGCCACCGCGTCGTGCGGCTGCGGCACCAGCTTCTCGATCTGACGGGTCCGCACCCGCCGGGTCCGCGCCGCCCGTGACGCGATCATAGCGGCTGAGCTGAGAACCTCGACCCGCCTCCCAGGTCTGCCCGGCGTGTACTCCGTCGCTTGCGCGGGGCAGCCACACCTGCATGTGGAATGCCTGCGAGCGAACGCTCGCACCAGAGGCATCCGCTCGCTTCGTATGACGGGGGAAAGATCCCGGCTCTCGCTGCGCTCGGCCGGGAACGCAGGCGGAGAGGCTCGAGCCGCAAATCCCAACTCGCGCCTCGGCTGTCGCTTGCGGATTGCGCCGATCGGTCGCGCACTGGCTTCGCCGGCAAGCCCAGCTCTCTTTGCCTTCCCGGACGGCGCGCAGCGCCGAGCCGGGATCCTTACCGATGCGACGGCAGCGATGCCGCTACGACTTCATCTTGGGATCGAGCCAGTCGCGCAGGCTGTCGCCGAACAGGTTGAAGGCGAACACGGCGAGGGTGATGGCGAGGCCCGGGAACAGGATCATCCAGGGCGCCGTCTGGTAGAAGTCGGCGCTGGTGCCGGACAGCATCAGGCCCCAGGCGGGCGTCGGCTCGGTGACGCCGAGCCCCAGGAACGACAGGCTGGCCTCGAGCAGGATGGCCTGCGCCATGGAGGCCGAGACCATGATCAGGAACGGCGCCACGATGTTCGGCACGATGTGGCGCAGGATGATGCGGGTGTGGCCGAAGCCCGCGGCCCTGGCCGCGTCGATGAAGGGCAGCGCCACGATCGACAGCGTCGAGGCGCGGGCGACGCGGGCCATGCGCGGGATGATCGGCAGCGTGATCGCGGCGATGAGGTTGAGGTCGACGCCGGCGACGGTCAGCTTGCCCAGCACCGCCACCACCACCATGGCCAGCACGATGATCGGGAACGACAGCATGATGTCGACGACGCGCTGGATCAGGCTGTCGATGCGGCCTCCGAAATAGCCCGAGGTGGCGCCCAGGAGCGCACCGAGCACGCAGCCGACGACGGAGGAGATGATGCCGACGGCGAGCGCCGTGCGCGAGCCGTAGATGATGCGCGAGAGCACGTCGCGGCCGTACTGGTCGGTGCCGAACCAGTGCTGGGCGCCGGGCGCCGAGATCATGGCGGCGAAGTCGATCTCCTCGGGATCGTAGGGGGAGATCCAGTGGGCGCCGAAGGCGCAGGCGACGTAGACGAGGATGATGAAGAGACCGAACAGGCCCAGCGGCTGCGCCTTGGCGAAGGTGACAAGGGCATTGGGGCGGCGCGGGATCGCGTCGGCCGGCGGGGTGGAGGCGACGGTTGCCATGGTGGGGCCTCCCTCAGGTGAGCCTGATGCGCGGGTCGAGCCAGCCGTAGAGCAGGTCGACGATGAGATTGACGAAGATGAAGATCGCCGCGATCAGTAGCACCAGCCCCTGGATCAAATTGAAGTCGCCGCGCGTGGTGGCATCCACGAACAGCTTGCCGATGCCGTTGATGTTGAACACCTGCTCGGTGACCACAAGGCCGCCGATCAGGAACGCGAACTCGAGGCCGATGACGGTGACCACCGGCAGCATGGCGTTGCGCAGGGCGTGCCGGCGCATGATCAGGGCCTGCCACACGCCCTTGGCGCGCGCCGTGCGGATGTAGTCCTCGCGCATGACCTCGAGCAGGGAGGAGCGCATCATGCGCGTGGCCACGGCGGCGTAGCGGTAGCCGACGGAGGCCGCAGGCCAGATGGTCACGGCGAGATTGGCGATGGGATCCTGCCAGAACGGCACGTAGCCGATCTTGGGCAGCCAGTTGAAGATGGTCAGCAGCGCCATGATCATCAGCATGCCGAGCCAGAACGAGGGGATGGCGAGCCCCGAGACGGCGATGACGCGCACCACGTGATCGATCCAGGTGTCGCGGTAGACGGCCGAGATGGTGCCGAGCGGAATGGCGATGAAGATGGCGATGAGGCCTGCCATCACAGCGATCTGGATCGAGACCGGCATGCGGATGGCGATCTCCTTCGTCACCGGCTCGCCGGTCCAGAGCGACTTGCCGAGGTCGAGCGTCGGCAGGCCGGCCATGTACTCGCCGAACTGCTGGTAGAGCGGCTTGTCCAGCCCCAGGCGCTTGCGCTCCGCCTCGATCGCCTCGTCGGAGACGGCGGCGCCGTCGGCGCGCAGCTTCACCACCACGACATCGCCGGGCATGACGCGGATCAGGAAGAACACGGCGATGGCGACGCCGAGCAGCGTCGGGATGGTCAGGAGCAGACGGCGGAGGACGTACCAGATCATGGGGTCAGGTTCGGTTGTCGACTGCGGGGATCATCGGGACAGTGGCGAGATGGGCGTGGATCCCCGACTGCGCGGGGACGACGGCCGGGTTGGGGCACGGCCTTCGCCGTGACACACCGTTGCCGCCCTCGAGCGTGCGGCGGGCGGCGCGCAGCTGCGGGATGCTGCGCGCTGCGTCTCGCACGTCGTGCACGAGAACGGTTGAATGCTCGAAACCAGTCCGGGCATGACATGAGGAGCCGGGCGAATTCCGCCACCCCTCGGGCGTCCCCCCGCACGCGGGGAGAGAGAGCGGCGTGCAACCCGGCGACAGGGCATTCCCGCCTCTCTCCACCTGCGTCCCCGGATGGCGCGGAGCGCCAGTCCGGGGGCTTGCCCGGCAGACGGCGGTAGCGCCGTTGCCGGCGTCACGTGCCGCCTTCGATCCGGCAGGGTCCCGGACGATCGCGCTCGCGCGCGATCTCCGGGACGGCAACCCGTGAGGTGCCTCTCGCGCCGCCAAGCCGGACCGATCCGTCCGTTCGGTGCACGCGCGCCGCACGCGGTTGCCAGCCATCACTGGTCGAGCCATACGGTCGAGAGGTCCTGCCAGAGGTAGTGGCTGGGGGTCATGTACCAGCCCTTGACCTTCTTGTGGTTGACGATGATGCGCTGCCACCACAGCAGCGGCACGGTGTAGGCCTGCGTCAGGGCGTACTTGTCCATCTCGCGCACGAGCTTGGTGCGCTCGATGGGGTCCATGATGCGCTTCTGGCGCTCGTACATCTCGTCGATCTTGATGTCGGTGTGGCCGGAGTAGCCCGACGGCGACAGCTTCTTGGTCAGGAACTTCGAGAACTGCGCCGTGGGGTCGTCCATGAAGTCGGCCTGGAACTCCATGGCGACGTCGAAGTCGCCGGAGGCAACGCGGTCCTGGTAGAGCTTGGTCTCGAGCTGCTCGTGCTCGACCGTCACGCCGATGCGACGCCACTGGTCGATGGCGAACACGGCGCCCGGCGTGTAGGGCTCGGCGACGTTGCGGTTGAGCAGCTTGAACTTGAGGTCCTTGAGCCCGGCCTCGGCCAGCATCTTCTTGGCGTCCTCGCGGGACTTGTTGATGTCCTTGGAGTAGCCGGGGATCTGCACCAGCTCGGCCTCGGGCAGGGCCATGGAGTAGCCGGGCCGCATGATGCCGCCCACGTGCTTCAGGATCGAGATCTTCGACAGCGCCTCGGAGCCGCCCCAGCGGTTGATGGCCATGGACAGCGCCTGGCGGACGCGCACCTCGTCGAAGGGCTTGCGGGTGGTGTTGAACACCAGCATCAGGTTGTTCACCCAGGTGCCCTCGAAGACCTCGAGATCGGCCTTCATCTTGTCGAGGAGCTGCTTCTGCTCGGAGGGGTTGCGGCCGCGGAACTCGGCGTCGAACTGGCCACCGAGGATGCCGGGCACGACGCCGTTCGACTTCACGAAGTAGGCCTTGTAGCCGTCGAGATAGGGCTGGCCCGGCCGGAAATAGCCGTCAAAGCGCACCCCGCTCCAGGTGGCGCCCTTGACGTGCTCGACAAACTTGAAGGCGCCCGAGCCCATGATCTCGGTCTCGGGATAGCGCGGGTTCTGCTTCAATTTGGCGGCGCTGTAGATGCAGTTGAAGGGAGAGGCCAGCGCCTCGAGCACGCCGGCCATCGGGCCCTTCAGCTTGAACACGACGGTCGCGGGATCGGGTGCCTCGACGGCGCCGACCTCGGAGTAGTAGGCCTTGCGGATGGAGACCACGCCCTGGGGCGGGCTGATGATGCGCTCGTAGCTCGCCTTCACATCCGCGGAGGTGAGCGGGCTGCCGTCGTGGAACTTGACGTTCGGCGCGAGCTTGAAGGTGTAGGTCAGGCCGTCGGGCGACACGTTCCAGCTCTCGGCGAGGTCGCCCACGACCTTGGGGTACTCCTTGCCGTCGAACTTCAGCAGCGTCGAATAGTGCGGCGCAATGGGGTGCACGAGCGCGAACGTGGTCGAGCCGTGGCAGTCGTAGTTGGGCGGCTCGGCCACCACCGCGAAGGCGAGCGTGCCGCCCTTCTTGGGCGTCTGGGCGTGTGCGGTCGCGCCGAACCCGGTCGCCGCAGAAAGCAGCAGCGCTGCG
This sequence comes from Hyphomicrobiaceae bacterium, assembly GCA_033764875.1. Lineage (GTDB taxonomy): Bacteria > Pseudomonadota > Alphaproteobacteria > Rhizobiales > Hyphomicrobiaceae > AWTP1-13. The sequence continues at coordinate 30,898 of JANRIO010000092.1, forward strand.
GCCAATCTCAGTCTCATTCGTCTCTCCCTAGATTGCATGTTTGAAGGCTTGTTCTCTGGTTCCTCGTGTCCCGGCCCACCGATCAGGTGGCGTGGATGCAGGCCACGAGATGGTCGGCGCCGATCTCGCGCGTGGCAGGCACCTGCGCCTTGCAGGCCTCGGTCGCCTTGGAGCAGCGCGGATGGAAGACGCAGCCGGACGGCGGGTTGAGGGGGCTCGGCAGCTCGCCCTTGATGATGGCGCGGGGCCGCGCGCGCTCGATGGCGGGGTCGGGAATGGGGGCGGCGGCGAGCAGCGCCTGCGTGTAGGGGTGCCTGGGGTTGGCGAACAGCTCGGCGGCGGGCGCGTGCTCGACGATGCGGCCGAGGTACATGACGGCCACCGCCGTCGAGATGTGGCGCACGACCGCGAGATCATGGGCGATGAAGAGGTAGGCGAGGCCCAGCTCCTGCTGGAGATGCTCGAGCAGGTTGATCACCTGGCCCTGGATGGAGACGTCGAGGGCGGAGACCGCCTCGTCGCACACGATCACCTTGGGCTCGACGGCAAGGGCGCGCGCGATGCCGACGCGCTGGCGCTGGCCGCCGGACAGCTCGTGGGGATAGCGCAGCGCCATGTAGGGATAGAGGCCCACGAGCTGCAGCAGCTCGGTGACACGGGCCTCGACGTCGCGGCCGGCGCGCACGCCGTGCACGCGCATGGGCTCGGCGATGATCTGGCCGACGGTCATGCGCGGATTGAGCGAGGAGTAGGGATCCTGGAAGATCACCTGCATCTTGCGGCGCACGTCGATCATGGCGCGGCGGTCGAGATGGGCGATGTCGTGGCCGTCGAAGCGGATCTCGCCGCCGGTCGGCTCCTCGAGGCGCAGGACGAGGCGGCCGAGCGTGGACTTGCCGCAGCCGGATTCGCCGACCAGCCCCAGCGTCTCCCCCTGGCGCAGGGTCAGCGACACGTCGTTGACGGCGCGGATGGTGCGGGTCCGCGCGAACAGGCTGCCCTTGACGGGGAAGTGCTTGGTCGCGTGCCGGACATCGAGGACGGGCGTCGCATCGCCAGCCACGGCGCTGGCGCGTTGGGTGCCCGCCTGCGCCGCCTCGACATCGAGCACCTCGACCTCGCGGGCGCGATAGCAGGCGGCGAAGTGGCCCGTCTCCACGGGCTCGAGCGGCGGCGGCGTGGTGCAGGCATCAATGGCAAAGCGGCAGCGGGGACGGAAGCGGCAGCCCGCGGGCGGATCGAGCAGGTTGGGCGGAGCGCCGTCGATGGTGGCGAGCTTGGTGGTCCGGCCCCGGTCGAGCCGGGGCACGGCGCCCAGCAGGCCGCGGGTGTAGGGGTGCAGCGGCCGCGCGAAAACGCGCTCGGCCGTGCCGCTCTCGACGATGCGGGCCGCGTACATGACGTTCACGCGGTCGGCGTAGCGGGCGACGATGCCGAGGTTGTGGGTGATCAGGATCACCGCGATGCCGAGGCGGCGGGAGAGATCCTTCATCAATTCCAGGATCTGGGCCTGGATGGTGACGTCGAGCGCCGTGGTCGGCTCGTCGGCAATGAGGAGCTTGGGATTGCAGGCTAGGCCGATGGCGATCATGACGCGCTGGCGCATGCCGCCGGACAGCTCGTGCGGGTACTGACTGAGCCGGCTCTCGGGATCGGTGATGCCGACGAGGGTCAGCAGCTCGACGGCGCGGGCGCGGGCCGCCTCATCGTCCAGCCCCAGATGAATGCTCAGCGGCTCGGTGATCTGCAGGCCGATGCGCAGCACCGGGTTCAGCGACGTCATCGGCTCCTGGAAGATCATGGCGATGTCGCGGCCGCGGATCTGGCGCATCTCCTCCTCGCCCAGAGACAGGAGCTCGCGGCCGTCGAAGCGGATGGAGCCGGAGGTGATGCGGGAGGTGCCGGGCGGCAGCAGGCGCATGATCGACAGCGCCGACACCGACTTGCCGGAGCCCGACTCGCCCACGATCGCCACCATCTCGCCGGGTGCCACGGCGTAGCTCAGGCCTTCCACCGCACGCACCGTGCCGTGGGATGTGCTGAACTGGACGGAGAGATCGGAAATCTCGATCAGAGGGCCTTGGGGGCTTGCCTTGACGTCGACCGTTGCCGGCCGGGAAAAAGCCTTCCCACCGAGGCTCGAGATCACCTCGTTGTTCACCAGCCGTGCCTCCCTGGCGTGTGCGACGGCCGCCACGAGGTCATCGCGACGCCGGCTGCTCTGCGCTTCCCCGCGGGTTATTGTCGTGAGGCCAACGCGCCCGGACGCGCTGCCAGTTGCTCTTTGTGCTAGCCTACACCGGAAGCCACCACAAGCGCATACGACGTTCGCGCAAGTTGGTTGAGCACGCCCGTCCCCGCCGGCACGGCACCCGGCTCCGCCGTTGTGCGTTGCACGCAAGCCAAGTGCAGCGCGAACATGGCGCCGTTGCGGCGGCAACCAGGGCATGCGGCGCGGTCCGGGGCACCCTGCCCGCCGCGACCACCGGCAAAGGAGATATGATGTATGCGGACCCATAACCTCGGCAGCGCCCGGGTGCCGGTGATCGGCCAGGGCACGTGGAACCTCGAGCAGGCGCCGCGCGATGCCGCCGTGGCGGCGCTCAGACGCGGGCTCGATCTCGGCCTCCGCCACATCGACACGGCGGAGATGTACGGCGCGGGGCGCGCCGAGGCGATCATCGCGGAGGCCATCGCGGGGCGGCGCGATGAGGCGTTCCTGGTGTCGAAGGTGCTGCCCTCCAATGCCTCGCGCCGGGGCACGATCGCGGCCTGCGAGGCGAGCCTGAAGCGGCTCGGGACGGACCACCTCGACTGCTACCTGCTGCACTGGCCGGGCTCGTACCCGCTCGCGGAGACGGTCGCCGCCTTCGAGGCGCTGAAGGCCGCCGGCAAGATCAAGGCCTGGGGCGTGAGCAACTTCGACGTCGAGGACCTAGACGCCCTGCTCGCCGTGGCAGAGGCGACGGACATCGCCTGCAACCAGGTGCTCTATCACTTGAAGGAGCGGGCCATCGAGCACGCGGTGCTGCCGTGGTGCGAGGCGCACGGCGTGGCGGTGGTCGCCTACAGCCCCTTCGGGCACGACGACTTTCCCGATGCCCGATCGGCGCAGGGCCGGGTGCTGGCCGAGATCGGGAGCGCGCGCGGGCTGAGCCCGCGGGCCGTGGCGCTCGCCTTCCTGACGCGGCTGCCGAGCCTGCTCGCCATTCCCAAGACCGCGCGCGTGGCGCACGTGGAGGCGAACGCGGGCGCGGGCGGGGTGGAGCTGACGGCGGAGGAGTGCGCGCGGATCGAGGCGGCGTTCCCGCTCGGCCGCAAGGGGCGCGGGCTGCCGATGCTGTAGGGGGGCGTTGGATCGGAGAGCCGTTGGAAGGCGCCGACCATCGCCAGCTAGCGGGTCGACCCTACCTTGAGGACGTACCTGGCGGCTGCGTGGCGCTGGTCGTCGTCGATGTTGACGACCCGATGGGAGTTGGCTTTTGGCGAGCGCACTCGCGCAGCGGCGAGCACTCTTTCGGTAATCTTGGCGAAGTTGTTGTCGCAGAACGCCTCGTTGGTCCCGGTGTCGATGAAGCAGTAGTTCTTCGTGACCTCGGGGTCGCGCGGGGCGCTCGCGGCTGCAGTGACGGCCGCGGCCCCGGCCCACGCAGCAGCGGCGAAAGAACCGGAAACCGGGCTCGCATTCGTGCGCTGGCTCTCGAGCTGAATGCCCTTCTCGCCCAGCGCCTCGCGATAGACGTCGAGATAGATGCTATTGAGGGAGAGACTGCTGGTCTCGATCGGGGTGGGATGGGCGGGTGCGCTGCCTTCGGTCTTTTCCAGCGGCGAGACAGAGTTCACGGCCAGTCCGCCAATGCTTCCTCTGGATTTCCAGTTGATCGTGATGCTTGGACGCGCTTGGCCCAAGAGATCCTTCGACAAGATCATGAACTCCGACGACTTCTCGGCCTCCGTCGAGCAGAAGTCGACCTTCTTGATCTGGAATGTCGGATCGACGTCGAGACTGGCGTCCGGGGACTTGCGCGCGATTGCGAACCGGGGCGTGTAGAAGTCGCGCGATGCGGGTCGATCGGCCAAGCCGCAGAATTCCGAGCGACCATACACAAAGGCGACATCGTATTTCATGAGTACTGCCGGCGCAGTATATCGCGTCAGCCACAGCCTGGCCTGACCTTTGATACCGAGCGGCTCATACGCGCCGATCTGGAGGTCGCCTGAAAGTTGCTTGGGTGGCGGCGGAGCCGACCTGTCGACAGGCACCTGAGCATGCAACTGCGGTGCCCCCAGAGCAACCGCCGCAAGAGTCAGGACGCGCAGGCGCGACTTCTCGGGTGTCCTCAGCACGGTCAACCTCCGTCGGTGAATAGCTTGAGTACGACGACCATGGCCGAGATCAGGACCCCCGGGATGCCAATCGCCGCCAGCATGATGCTGCGAATGCTCGGATGACGTTTCACCAGGCTGTTGTATGCCCCGCTGCCGATCGCAATGGCGGCGAGGATTCCAAGCACGACGAGTGTGGAGTTCGGCAAGTAGTACGCCATGATCTCCACGGTCGACATGTAGTTGTCTGCGCCGTTCGCTCTTTCGACCATGGCGCGGAAGCTCAGACGCAGATCCTCGAAGCGAATCCAGCATGCGAGCGCGGTGAAGATGGCCGCGATGATGAACGCCCGCACCGGGTGAACGGCAGCACACATGCAATGTGGAGCCCGCGGAAACAGCGGCCAGCGCGGGCGTCCCGGTCCGCCCGAGCCCGTCCCAGACCCTCCAACAGACATAGGAACTCCCTCAATATGCTTTTACGTAGGAATCTCTAACAAAACGTTAATTATTGGACCCGGGCGCGGCCGTCAAGCCACCAATGAGGCCTAGCGAGGTCGGGCCGGAGCACTCCACCGTTTTCGAAGGTATCCCACGCCGTGCCGGCCGCCGGCTCATCGCAGGCGCCTTGCGGACACGGGAGCGATGCGCGCCCCGGCGGCAACCGACGCATACCTCGTAATGCTATAGTTGATTTCTGGTATTGCTCTATAGCATAATTCGCTGCCGCCTCGGCCCGACCAGCGCGTCCACGTGGGATGGATCATGACACCCTCGCAAGAGCTTGCATGCTTTGCTGCGCAGCTGCACTGCGCAGACATTCCAACCGGCGTGCTGGAGAGTGCGAAGCGGCACCTGCTCGATGCCATTGGCCTCGGCGTGCTCGGCTCGGCGCAACCGATGCCGCGAAACGCCCTGGCCGGCATCCTGGCCATGCCAGGCGCGGCAGGATCGGCCCGCGTGTGGGGCACCGCCACGACGCTTGCCGCCCCTTACGCCGCCCTTGCCAACGGCATCGCCTGTCACGCCGCCGACTTCGACGACACGCACACGGTCGCCATCGTGCACGGCAGCGCCATCCTCGCGCCGACGCTGCTGGCGCTGGGCGAGCATCACGGCTCGTCAGGCAGCGACGTGCTGGCGGCGTTCGTGGCAGGATGGGAGGTCGCGGCGCGCATCGGCATCGCCGCGCGGGGCACCATCCACCGCCAGGGCTACCACACGACGTCCATAGCCGGGGTGTTCGGGGCGGCCGTCGCGGCCGGCAAGCTGCTCGGCCTGTCGCATGAGGAAATGGCGCACGCGATGGGGCTCGCTGGGAGCCAGGCGAGCGGCATCAACGAATACCAGATCAACGGATCCTCGGCGAAGATCCTGCACACGGGCTGGGCGGCGCACGCAGGGATCGTCGCGGCCTACCTCGCCAAGGGCGGCATGACCGGCCCGCTGACGGTGCTGGAAGGCGGTGCCGGCATCCTTGCCACGCACGGGCTGCTAGCGGACTCGGATACGGCTGCGCTGACGCGCGGGCTCGGGCGCGATTGGGAAATGAGCATGGTCTCGATCAAGCCCTATCCGTGCTGCCACTTCCTGCATGGCTTCATCGACTGCGCGCTCGGCCTGCGCCGTCACGGGATCGCCGTCGGCGAGATCGACGAGATCGAGGCGATCGTGCCCGCGGTGGAGGTCCCGTTCATCTGCGAGCCGGCGGCGCTTCGCGCGCATCCCGTCACGCCCTACATCGCCAAGTTCAGCCTACCGCTGACAGTGGCCGCGGCCCTGATCGACGGGGCCGTCGACCACAAGACCTTCACGTCGGACTATCTGCGGCGCGAGGATGCGCTGACGCTGGCCAAGCGTGTGCGGTATCGGGTTGCAGGGCCAGATGAGACGACCTTCCCCACGTACTATCCGGGCTGGCTCAGGATGCGCCTGCGCGATGGACGCCTGCTCGAAGAGCGCCTCGACATCAACCGCGGGTCACCCGGCAACCCGCTGTCGCAGGACGAGGTTGCTCGCAAGTGGCGCGAGAACGCGGACGGGGTCTTGCCGCCCGCGGCCATCGACGAGTTGCTCGCCGCCGTGTCGTCGATGGAGCGCAAGCCCATTGCCGCGGTGGTCCGCTGCCTTGCGGCAGCCGCCGCGCACTGACGCCACCGCCCCCCTACCCGCGTAGCTTCTCCGCCAGGCGGAAGGCGATCTCCAGCGACTGGGCGGCGTTGAGGCGGGGGTCGCAGCCGGTGTCGTACTGGCGGGCGAGGTCGGCCTCCGAGATCTGGGCGGCGCCACCCGTGCACTCGGTCACGTTCTGGCCCGTCATCTCCAGATGCACGCCGCCAGGATGGGTGCCCTCGGCGCGGTGGATGGCGAAGAACTGCTCGACCTCGCTGACCACGTCCTCGAACGGCCGCGTCTTGTAGCCGGTGCCCGCCGTGATGGTGTTGCCGTGCATGGGGTCGCACTGCCACACGACGGTGCGGCCCGCAGACTCGACGGCCCGGATCAGGGCCGGCAGATGCTTGGCGATCTTGGCCGAGCCGAAGCGGCAGATCAGCGTCAGGCGGCCCGGCTCGTCGGCCGGATTGAGGATGTCGATCAGGCGCAGGAGCTCGTCGGGATCGAGCGAAGGGCCGCACTTGAGGCCGATCGGGTTGACCACGCCGCGGCAGAACTCGACGTGTGCGCCGTCGGGCTGGCGGGTGCGGTCGCCGATCCAGATGAAGTGGCCCGAGGTCGCGACCCACTGGCCCGAGCCCATGGCCGCGTCCTTCCTGGCCAGCGCCTGCTCGTAGGAGAGCAGCAGCGCCTCGTGGCTGGTGTAGAAGCGCGTCGAGCGCATCTCGAGCGAGTTCTCGGCCGTGATGCCGAGCAGGCGGTTGATCTCCACCGTGCGGCGGATCTCGTCGGCCAGCTCGCGATAGCGCGCCTCGATGGGCGAGCCTTCCATGAAATTCAACTCCCAGCGGTGGGCGTTGTCGAGCGAGGCGTAGCCGCCGTCGATGAGCGCGCGCAGGAAATTGAGGGTCGCAGCCGACTGGCGATAGGCCTCGAGCTGGCGGCGAGGATCGGGGATGCGGGCCTCCGGCGTGAACTCCGGCCCGTTGATGATGTCGCCGCGGTAGCTCGGCAGCTCGCGGCCGGCCTGCTTCTCGGTCGGCGAGGAGCGCGGCTTGGCGAACTGGCCCGCGACGCGGCCCACCTTCACCACCTGCGTGTCGCCGCGGAAGGTGAGCACCAGCGCCATCTGCAGGAAGAGCTGGAAGTAGTCGCGGATGTAGTCGGTCTTGTGCTCCTTGAAGCTCTCGGCGCAGTCGCCGCCCTGCAGCAGGAAGCTCTCGCCGCGGGCAACGCCGGCCAGGCTCTCCTTCAGCTCCACCACCTCGCGGATGAACACCAGCGGGGGAAAATTGCGCAGGTGACGCTCCACCTCGGCAAGGGCCGCGGCGTCCGGGTACTCCGGCACCTGCACGATCGGCTTCTGTCTCCAGCTGTCCGGGCTCCAGACCGCAGGCATGGCACATCTCCAGTGGCGTCGCGCGGGAAAGGCGCGCTCAGGTGTCGCGCGCGAGCGCCCGGCACCCCGTCTCGTTCGGAATTGGCCCGCGGCGGGAAAGCGGCGGGAGCCCGCCTTATAGGCGAAAGGCGCGCGGCTTGCCAGTCGCGCGGCGCGCACCGGCCGCAGACCGCGCGGGTGTGCGACTTGTGCCGGCTGCAAGTTGACGTTAACGTCAATTCAGCGGACATGCGCGATCGGGAGCACGGCCGATGGTGGGGGCAGGAGCGGGCGACGCTGCGGCAGCCGAGGGCGAGCCGCGGACCATTGCGGCGACGGACGGGGTGCCGCTGGCGGCGCGACTGCACCTGCCGGGGCCGGACGCGCCGGCCCGCGCGCCCCTCGTCGTGATCGCCGGAGGGGCCGCCATCCCGGCGCGCGTCTACCGGCACTTTGCCGCGCACGTCGCCCGGCGCGGATCGCCCGCGGTCACGTTCGACGTGCGCGACATCGGCGGCTCGCGGACGGGGCCCGCGGCGCGCTCGGGCACGCGCATGCGCGACTGGGCGCTCAAGGATGCCGCCGGCGTCATCGCATGGTCGCGTGCGACCTTCCCCGAGCGGCCGCTGCACTGGGTGGGGCACAGCATGGGCGGCTTCGCGACGGGGCTCGCCGGCAACGGCCAGCTCGTCGCGCGGCAGATCTCGGTGGCCACGCTCAACGCCTACTGGGGCCGCATGGCCGGGCTCGAGCGCTACCGGGTGCTGTCGATGATGGGCGGCCTGGCGCCGCTGGTGCTCGCGACGCGCGGCTACATGCCCGGCGCCCTGCTCGGCGGCGAGGACATGCCGGCGCCGGCGTTCCGCGAGTGGCGGCAATGGTGCCTCGACCCCAATTTCCTGTTCGGCGACGCGACGCTTCCCGAGAAGGACAACTTCGCCCGCTTCACGGCGCCCAACCGCTTCATCCAGGTCAGCGACGACCCCTGGGGCACGCCCGAGAACGTCGGCGACATGGCGCGGCGCTTCCACGCCAGCCGCGATTGCCACGTGGTGCAGGTGACGCCGCAGATGGCGGGCGCCCGGCGGATCGGGCACACGGGCTTCTTCCGGCCCGAGATGCGCGATCGCCTGTGGCAGCCGGCGCTCGACTGGCTGCTCGGGCCGCAGCGCTCATAGCCAGCGCGTCAGGTTGGCGGTGTAGCCAGCATCGACCCAGGCGCGCGGGCGGGCGGAGGCGGGTCCAGCGGCCTCGCGCAGCAGCCCGTAGTGGCGCGCGAGCTGCGTCAGCCCCATGTCCAGCACCACCTTGCCCGAGCGCGCCGGCCAGCCGCGCGCCTTCTCCGCCGCCTCCAGGCCGATGTCGTGGCAGCAGACGTCGAGGAGCAGGCTGGCGAGCTCAGGCCCGACGGCCGTGACGGCACGATGGATGCGGTCGCGCGCGGCCATCGCCATGTCGGAGACGTCGGCTGCGGCCGAGCCCTGGCGCTGGGCGCGCAGGCACGGAGACGCCAGCGACCAGCTGGCGGTGACGCGCGCCTCGAGGCGGGCTCGCGCATAGTCGGCCGCCAGGCGCGCGCCGGCGTGGAACTGCTTCTCGCTGATCATGGGCCGGCCGTCGCGGTCCTTGCGGCGGCGCAGCCACGCCAGCGGCCCCTCGACGCGCTGCGGACGGGCGCGGGCGTGGAGGCCTTCGGGCAAGGCCGGCGCGCGCGGGGCGGCAGGCTGGCTCTCACTCCTCGCCGGCCTGCTGCGGGCCCCGCTCAAGTGGCGGCGGACGCAGCGGGCGCCGGCCGCAGACAGCCGCAGCCGCGCCTGCGCCTCGTGTGCCTCGAGCCAGCCCAGCGCCAGCGCCGCCTCGATCGCCGCCGCCGGCAGGGTGGCGATGGGGGTGGAATAGTCGTTGCGCGGGGAATAGACCGCGTAGTCCGCAGGGCCGGCCGGGCAGGCGTAGGAGCCCTTGCGGGCGAGCCGGACCATGTGCGGCAGGAGCGTCGCTTCGGACGAGACGGCATCGGGCATGGGGCACACCGGATCTCTGGTTTGGCCAGGGTACGGACTTGGGCGGCTTCACGTCAGCGGCGGGCCGGCGCCGCCCGAGGCGGTGGTGCGCGCGCCGGCGCGGCGCGGATCGAGGAGGCGCACGGCGCCTTCCATGAGGTCGAGGACGCGATCGAAGCCCGGGTCGTCGCGGCGGTCCTCGACCACGGAGCAGGCATGGGCCACCGTCGTACGATCGCGGACGAACAGGACGCCAACCTCGGTCAGGCTGAGCTCGAAGGCGACATGGGCGAGGTACATTCCGACCTGACGGGCAAGCGCGGCATGCGGGTTGCCGCGGGTCAGGCGCCAGACCTCGGGACCGGTGACCCCGAAGGCGCGGGTGACGGCGTGCTCGATGATGTTGCGCACCACCTGCTCCGGCGGCCGCGTGCGACGCCCACGCAATGATGCTCGCTTGAGTTGCGGAAATGGTTCGATGCACTTGTGCAAATCTTGCACGGCCCAAGTCCTTTCAAGTTTAACTCCAATCAATACTTCGTCTTCGCATTGTTATTTCCTGATGATACCGGGATCTTCGAAGCTTTCCACGTGATCTTACTCGGTAAGTGAATCGCGGGGATAAGTAGCGTCGTGGTTAATGCCTTGTTACTTCAATATTCGAGGCGTGATCGGCCATCGTTCACGATTTGAAGACGCGTCGCGTCGGCCGATGCTCACGGCAATTGCAGGGGGAAAGCGCGCGCAATGGACAGCTGTGCCGGCGGCCCCGGCGATCTCGGGCGAGATCCCGCCCAGATGTCAGTCACAAGCTGGAAAGTGTGAGCGGGCGGCTTCCGGCCACGGGTGCGGACGCACGGCGCGCAGGCCGTTCGCGGCCGGGCCGGCGGAGGTCAATGGTGGACCTGAGAGCGGCGCTATTTCTCGCGGCGGGTGCCGAGCCCCATCTGCTTGGCTAGGCTCGAGCGCGCGGCGGCGTAGTTCGGGGCTACCATGGGGTAGTCGTGGGGCAGGTTCCACTTCTCCCGATACTCTTCCGGCGAGAGGTTGTAGTGGGTGCGCAGGTGGCGCTTCAGCGACTTGAACTTCTTGCCGTCCTCGAGACAAATGATGTAGTCCGGCGTGACGGATTTCTTGAGCGCAACCGCGGGCTTGAGTTCCTCCCGCTCGGGCTGGCCCGGATGCACGGCGGCCCGGCTCAGCGCCTCGTGCACGTCGCCGATGATGCCGGGCAGATCCTCCTTGGCCACCGGATTGCTGCCGACATAGGCCGAGATGATCTGCGCCGTCAGGCTGACCAGGTCGGCTTTCGGTGTCTCTTCGTCCATGCGCCCTACTCCCGCGGGGAGCGCCGACGCCTGAAACGGCGTGGCAGCAAAACCTGCACAACAACCTGAAGTCAGCTTAGAGCAGAATAGAATATTCTTGCAGCAATCGCAACCGCAGACGGAAGTATATCCCTTAGCACTCCTTATGCCAGGCCGTGGTCGGCCGAAAAGCTGCAGTGTCGCGCCCGCGCAGATTTTTCGGCAAAGCTCAGTCATCGGCGTCAGAGCGCGCCGCTTCGTCTCCAGATCCTGAAGTTGCTGCGCGCAAATTCTACTATAGGTTGCGCAACTCAAATTGCGCAATTCTATTGCCAAGCCTGGAAACCCTACCCAAGTCTTCGCTCGTGCTTGGAGCCCATGGGCGCCATAATCGGCGGCCAGGGTCGGGCATGCCTGTCCCGGGGTCCGGGGCACAGCGACGCCGGCGATCAACGATCGCCTCCGGACCCACCCCCTTAGATCAGCCTGCTCGAGGTGTCCCCCATGAATGCATTCGACCGCAAAGGCTCCGGCCGTCCCGCTGCTCCGATCGCGGCGCGGCGCCTCACGGCGTGCGTGCATCATGGCGTCGAGCTGGTCGACGAGTACGCCTGGCTGCGCGCGCCCAACTGGCAGGAGGTGATGCGCGACCCGGCCGTGCTCGATCCAGAGATCCGCGCCTATCTGGAGGCCGAGAACGCCTACACGGAGGCCGCGCTCGCCGGCACGCGCGGCCTGCAGGAGACGCTGTTTGCCGAGATGAAGGCGCGCATCAAGGAGGACGACAGCACGGTGCCGGCGCCCGACGGCCCGTTCGAGTACTACACGAGCTACGTCACCGGCGGGCAGTACCCGCGCATCTGCCGGCGCCCGCGCGGAGGCGGGCCGGAGGAGTTGCTGCTCGACGGCAACCTGGAGGCCCAGGGCAAGGCCTACTGGCAGCTGGGCGACGCTGCCCACAGCCCGGACCACCGCTTCCTCGCCTACGCCGTCGACGAGAAGGGATCGGAGCTGTTCAGCATCCGGGTGCGGGATCTCGCCACGGGCACGGACCTCCCCGACACCATCCTGGACACGCGCGGCTCGGCGGTGTGGGGCAACGACAGCCAGACGCTGTTCTATGTACGGCTCGACGACAACCAGCGCCCGCTGTTCGTCTACCGGCACGACCTCGGCACGGCCGGAGACGCCGACACGCTGGTCTACGAGGAGAAGGACCCCGGCTTCTACGTCGGGCTCGGGCAGACGCAATCGGGACGCTTCATCACCGTCGAGGCGCACGACCACCAGACGACGGAGATCCATCTGATCGACGCCGACGCGCCGCGCACGGCACCGCGGCTGATGGAGCCGCGGGTGTTCGGGCACGAGTACTCGGTCGAGCACCACGGCGAGCGGCTGCTCGTGACGACCAACTCGGGCGGGGCTGAGGACTTCCGCATATGCGAGGCGCCGGTGGCCGATCCGCGGATGGCGAACTGGACCGAGATGATCGCGCACAAGCCGGGCCGCCTGATCCTCGAGGTGGTGGCATTCAAGGAGCACCTCGTCCGGCTCGAGCGCGAGGACGGGCTGCCGCGCATCGTGCTGCGGCGGCTTGCCGACGGCGCCGAGCACTCGATCGCCTTCGACGAGGAGGCCTACTCGCTCGGCATCGCGGCCGGCTACGAGTTCGACACCACCAGCTTGCGCTTCACCTACTCGTCGATGACGACGCCGACGCAGGTCTACGACTACGACATGGCGGAGCGCACGCGGACCTTGCGCAAGAGCCAGGAGGTGCCGTCGGGCCACAACCCCGCCGACTACGTGACGCGGCGGCTGCAGGCGCCGGCGGCCGACGGCGAGACGGTGCCGATCTCGCTCATCTACCGCCGCGACACGCCGCTCGACGGCTCGGCGCCGCTGTTCCTCTACGGCTACGGCTCCTACGGCATCTCGATCCCGGCCAGCTTCTCGACGAGCCGTCTGTCGCTGGTCGACCGCGGCTTCGTGTTCGCCATCGCCCACATCCGCGGCGGCAAGGAGAAGGGCTATCGCTGGTACACGGGCGGCAAGAAGGAGACGAAGCTCAACACCTTCACCGACTTCATCGCGGCGGGGGAGTATCTGGCGCGGCAGGGCTTCACGAGGCGCGGGCGGATCGTGGCCAACGGCGGCTCGGCGGGCGGCATGCTGATGGGTGTCGTCGCCAACATGGCGCCCGACCTGTTCCTCGGCATCATCGCCGACGTGCCGTTCGTCGACGTGCTCAACACCATGCTCGACGAAAGCCTGCCGCTGACGCCGCCGGAGTGGCCGGAATGGGGCGATCCCATCCGCTCGAAGCAGGAGTTCGACATCATCCGCTCCTACTCGCCCTACGACAACGTGGCGGCCAAGCCCTATCCGCACATTTTCGCCTACGCCGGGCTCACGGACCCGCGGGTGACCTACTGGGAGCCGGCGAAGTGGATCGCGCGCCTGCGGGCCCGCTCGACGAGCGACAACCTGATCCTGCTCAAGACCAACATGGACGCGGGGCATGGCGGCGCCTCGGGCCGCTTCGAGGCGCTGAGGGAGCTCGCGGTCGACTACGCCTTCGCTCTGGCGATTGCCGGCAAGGCGGAGACGCCGGCGGCGCGGCGGACGGCCGAGGGTGCGCCCGTGATCCAGCCGGCGCCGGCGTGAATGAGGCCGGCCGCCGACGCGCCGGCAGACGCTTCCACCGCCCTTGCACCCGCTTGCGGGCGCCAAGCGGTGGCGTTCGAGCCACGGCGGCGTGTCGGCTCTGAGCCGCGGCGGAGCCTAACCTCCGCCGCCGCCAGGAGCTCCGTTCAGTAGGCCCTCCGGCCCAAGGGGAACTCGCTGCAGGGCACCAGCGCCAGGTTCCGGCCGTCGTTGCGCCAGCACATGCCGGAATTCTTCTCCGGCTTCGCTGCTGGCGGGCGCTTGGCCTCGGCGGCAGTCTGCGGCCTGGCAGGCGTGGGCGCGGCCTTTGCCACGCAGGTGCCGTTGCGCTCGATGCGGCCTGCACCGCAGTCGAGCGGACAGATGCGGTTGAGCTGGCTCTTCACCGTCTGCACGGCGGCGGAGGTCGGGATGTCGGTCGGCACGTCGAGCTTCGAGCGCCGGACAAAATCCGCCAAGGCCACCTTGGTTGTGCCACCCCAGACGCCATCGATCGCGCCCGCGAAGCAGCCGACGCGCTTCAGCTCGGCCTGCAGCGACTTTGTCACATCCTGCGGGTCGGAGGGAACCGTGGGCGCCGGCAGGTCCGCGCCCAATTTCGCCTCGTCGAACATCGCATTCTCGGCGCGTGCGGTGGCCGGTGCCGTGGCGCCCACGGTCTGGGCGTGGGCACTTGGCGCCAGCGCCAGCGTTGTCAGAGCCAAAAGCAGAATGCCCATGAAGTGCATGGCTTTCTCCGTCAGACGGTAGTCATTTCCCGATCGCACGACAGCACCTCGCTCCCGAACCAACACTAAGCTGCCGCGCGGGCCTGGACAACGGCGGCCGTGATGCATGCGTGAGCACAAGCGGCCACCGGCGCCGGGCTCGCCCTGCAAGCTACGCCCCGACACCCACACTTGCGACCGCCTTCATGGCCAGATCCCCGAGACTGCACGCGCCGGAGACGACGGCGCAGAATACTGCGGCTGTGATGACAGCTCTCATACTCGGCTCCTGCCCCGGCTCCTGCATCAACGCGTTGCAGCATAGACCGCTGCCGCCGATCGCGATGTGCCGGACGGAACAGGACCCGGACAAGAGCCCTGCTCGCGGAGCAGGGCCCAACAATCAAGCGCTCGCCAGGGGCTGGGCCTTGCCTCTCCGCACGACCAGCGCGAGCACGACGGCTGCGGCAGAGGCGGCAGTATACATCACGAAGGCATTCAAATAGCCGATCATCGCCGACTGCCTGCCGATCTCGCTGGCGATCTTGGCCAACCCCGCCTGCGTCTCGAAATTCCAGGCGCCGGTGACCGACGGGCTCGCCAGTGCCGGGTTGTAGGGCGAGATCATTTCCGTCATGCGACTGTAGTTGGCGCCCGTCGTGCGGACGATCTCGGCAATCGACAGAGAGATGAAGAAGCTGGAGCCGATGTTGCGCAAGAGATGAAACACGGCCGACGCCTCGGCCCTGTCCTCCGGCCGGAGGGTGTCAAAGGCGACGACGGAGAGGGGGACCCAGATCACACCCACCGAGAAACCCTGCACGATGCTGTTGGCGATCAGGACCGACAGGGACACGTTGAGATCGAAGGTGAGCATCGTCAGGCCGGTCACGGTTTGGATGGAGAAGCCCACCGCCATCCCGATGCGCGGATCGATGCGGCTCATGAGGCCAGCGGTCAGGAAGCCAATGGTCATGCCGGCCCCGCGGGCACCGATCACCTCGCCGACGAGCGCGTCGGGAAAGCCTGCGTGCTGCTGGAGCAGCGGCGGCAGCAGGACCATGGGCGTGAAATTCAGCATGCCGTAGATGGTGACCAGCACGAGCCCGATGGCGTAGTTGCGATCCTTGAGGAGCCGCAGATTGAGAAAAGGTCTCTCTGCCGTGAGGCAGTGCGCGACGAAGACATAGAATGCGATTGCGCCGATCAGGCATTCGAGCGTGATCTCCGTCGATTGGAACCAATCGAGCCGCACGCCACGCGCCAGCACGAGCTGAATTGCAGCCATGGCAACCGTCAACGCGAGAAAGCCGGCCCAGTCCAGTTGCGCCTTGCCCTCGTGCTTGTCGTTGCGCAGCGTCAGGGTCAGACCGACATAGGAGACGAGGCCGATCGGGACGAGCATGTGGAAGGCCCATCGCCAGCTATAGGCCTCGGCAAAATAGCCTCCAAGCACGGGGCCGATCACAGGCGCCACACCCACCGCCATGCCGTAGATCGACAGCACCATGGGATGCTGCTCGCGCGGGAAGGAGTTGAGCAGAATGGTCTGCGACAGCGGGACGATGGGGGCGCCGCTGCCGCCCTGCAGAACGCGCCAGAGCACCAGCATCTCGAGCGACTGAGCCATCCCGCACAGCAGCGTCGACAGCGAGAAGACGAGCACCCCGAGGCCCATCACCTGCCTGGTCCCGAAGCGGGCGACAAGCCAGCCCGTCATCGGCGTCACGATCGCCGTGGCCAGGATGTTGAAGGTCATCACCCAGGCGATCTCGTCCTGGGTCGCAGACATCGCTCCCTGCATCTGCGGCAGGATCGTCGAGGTGGTGAGCAGCGCCGTGGCGTACAGCGACGACGCCAGCACGGTGTTGAACAGGATCAGGTAGCGCTGACCGCTGGTCAGCTGTCGCGCTGCAGCATCCGTACCCATCGGGAGCAGTATTCCAAGCAACTGTATGTTGAGAGAATGTATCCTAGCTTACTAAATTCCCGCACGCTATGGTTCGCGCTGATGACGAAGGAAGAAGACAATATCGGGGTCATGATCTCCGACGTCGCGCGCCTGATGCGGACGGTGTTCGACCGGCGGGTCCGCGACCTCGGGCTGACGCGCGCTCAGTGGCTGGTCCTGACCCGTCTGCATCGCCGTCCGGGCGCGTCGCAGTCCGAGCTCGCCGACATGATGGAGATCGAGAGGCCGTCCGCCGGGCGCCTGATCGACCGCCTGGAGGCCAAGGGCTGGGTCGCGCGCAAATCCGACAGGAGCGACAGGCGGGTCAACCGGCTGTACCTGACGCGGGAGGCCGAGCGCATGCACAAGCGCATCTGGCACATCGCCGAGGCGACCGTGGAGGACGCCCTGGCCGACCTCGCCAGGCGAGACGTTGCGCAACTGGCGAGACTGCTGCGGACGGTGAAGGGCCGCGTGGCGACACTGGCCGAAGGTGCTCCCTCGCAGACGCGAGCGCGGGCGGCTCCGGCGGTGGCCAACGCAGGTGCGAGACGTCCTCACCGCGGCCCCCGGCGCCGCACCCCGGGCGTTGGGACGGCTCTGCCATGAGCCGCGCGGGTGCGATGCAGTGGGTCGCTGCGTTGCGCCATGGGCGATGGCGTGATCTGCAGGCTCTCGTCTGGGAGCGATACCGCAGGCCGCTCATCGTGCTGGGCCTGCCCGCGTTGGCGACGCTGGCGGCATTGGCCGTGTGGCTGCACGGCGGGCGCTACGCGGCGACGGAGAACGCCTTCGTCAAGACCGACATCATCCAGATGGCGAGCGAGGTGCAGGGACGGATCGTCGAGCTGACCATACGCGACCACGCCGAGGTGCGGCAGGGCGACGTGCTCATCCGTCTGGACCCGGAGCCCTACAGGCTGGCCCTGGCGAAGGCCGAGGCGGAGCTGGATTCCGCGCGCGCCACGGTGGAGCAGGTCAAGGTGAGCCTGCGGGAGACCCAGGCGGAGTTTCGGGAGGCCGAGAGCCGGCTCGCCTATCTCGAGACACAGGTCAAGCGGCAGCAGGAGCTCGCGACACGCGGTGCCAGTCCTGCAACGCGCCTCGAGCAGGCCGACAGCGAGGCGATCCAGGCCCGGGACCGCGCGGCCATGCTGCGCGAGCGGATCGCACGCGTCGAGGCCTCGCTCGGCGGCAATCCGAACCGCGCGACGGATGAATATGCCCTGGTCCGCGAGAAGCGCGCGCTGCGCGATCGGGCCGCCCTGGATCTGAAACATACCGAGATCCGTGCCCCGCGCGGCGGCCGGGTGGTCAACTTCAAGTCCCAGCCTGGCGAGCAGATCAGGCCGCAAATCCCGCTGTTCTCGATCGTGGTGGACCGGCGCCCCTGGGTCGAGGCGAACTTCAAGGAAACCGACCTGACGCACGTCGCCGTGGGGCAGAGGGCGACCGTCGTGCTCGACATCTATCCCGATATCGTCTGGGATGCGGAGGTGGAGAGCATCAGCCCGGCGACGGGAGCCGAGTTTGCCATTCTGCCCCCGCAGAACGCCTCGGGCAATTGGGTGAAGGTGGTGCAGCGTCTGCCCGTCCGCCTTCGCTTGCTGGAGAGACCGGGCGAGCCTGCCCTGCGCGCCGGCATGACGGCATCGGTGAGCATCGACACCGGCCGCCGCCGGAGCCTCATGAGCCTGCTGGGAGGCGGCGATGTCGCTTCCACGCCGCCGCTGCCGGCCCGAGAGGCCCGCCGTGAGCCGGGGCCTTGAGGGGGCGCTGTATGCAGACCCGTGCGGCCGATCCGGCGAGCATCGGCGGCGCGTCTCAGCGGGGGCCGATGCGCAAGGGAGCCGGCAGCGTATCGGGGAGCGCGTTGAACAGCTGCGCGGCGGCCTGCATGGCGAGGATGTAGCCGTAGGGGCCGAGCCCGCAGATGACACCTTTCACCGCGCTCGAGAGCTTGGAGTGGCGGTGCAGCTCATCGCGGGCGTGGATGTTCGAGATGTGCACCTCGATCACCGGGCCGTCGAAGGCCTTCAGCGCATCGTAGATGGCAATGGAGGTGAACGAGTAGCCGGCCGGGTTGATGATGATGGCATCGGCCGTCTCGCGCGCGGCCTGGATCAGGTCGACGAGCACGCCCTCGTGGTTGGACTGCTCGAAGACCAGCGTCGCGTCCATGGCGCGGGCGAGCTCCTCGCAGGCGTCGCGGATGGCCGAGAGCGTGGTGGTGCCGTAGATGTGCGGCTCGCGCACGCCGAGCAGATTGAGGTTGGGACCGTTGAGGATCATCAGGCGCATGGGGCCGCTCCCTGTCGTGGCTCGGCGCCAATGAAGCGCGGGCAGAGGGTGCGGTCCACGGCAAAAAAAGAAGCGGGCGCCTGACGACGCCCGCTCCCAAGCCGTTCGACGGCGCAGCCGGTGGCCCGCGTCAGATGTCCAAGTCGCCGCTGTCGAAGCCCGGATCGTTGCCGTCCGAGTAGGAGGCGCCGGGGTCGTTGTCGCTGGCGTCGGTATAGCCGTGGTCGCGGGAATAGCCGGCATCGCTATCGCCCGAGCCCGGCTGGCCGCCACCGAAGCCCGGCGAGGCCGCGTGCGCCGATCCGCCACCCATCATGCTGCGGATGCCGTCAGCCAGCAGCATGCCACCGGCGACGCCGGCCGCCGCCGACAGGGCCGTGCGCATGAAGCCGCCGCCGGCCGCCTGCTGCATGGGCGCCTGCATGGGCTGGCCCATGGGCTGACCGGGCTGCTGGCCCCAGGGGGACGAGGGCTGCGCACGGGAGCCGATGGTGGGCACCGAGCCGGCGCGCGGGGGCTCCTGGCGGCCGCCGAAGATGCCCCCCAGGAAGGAGCCGGACGCGCGCTGCTGCTGCGGCGGCTCGAGCTGGCGCAGGCGATCCTCGAGATCGCGGATGCGCTCGTCGGCCTGCTGCAGCGCCTGCTCCTGCACGAGCACGGACTGCACGAGCAGGTAGGCCGCATCCGGGTTGGCGCGGGCGGAGCGGTTGATCAGGTCCTCAGCCTCTCTGTCCTTCTCCGGCGCGCCGTAGCTGCGCATGCGGTCGAAAAGGTCGGAGATAAGCTGGCGTTCCTCGGGCGTCATTGGGTCCCTCCGGGGTTTGACGGTGCCGAACATATCGGCAGCCTGCGTCGGGAGTGCAACCGGCGGCAGGGACATGGCGAAAATTTAAGGTAGCTGCCCGGCGGCTCCAGGCGACGGCCCGGAGGATGGGCGCGACCGCAATCAACCCTTTGCTATGACGATATATTCTCCGCGCTCCGGGTGCTGACATCAGGCCACGGGGGTGCTCCAATTCGGCTGCGCGACGGCATCGGACCAGGCCGTGCCCAGGGGCTGCATGAGGACCCAGGTCTCAGCCAGACGGCCCGCCTCGACGCGATAGGACTGCAGGCCGGCGCGCGTGCGCACCGCGCCGCTGGCCTGATCGGTCCAGCGCATGGTGAAGCGATACCAGGCGCGGTCGCCCGCGAAGGCGTGGTCGTAGACCAGGATGCGGACGTCGGGGCGGTTGCGTCTGAGCTCGCCAAGCTCGGCCGCGTAGGCCTGCCGCGTGACGGTGCGATCGCCCGCCTCGTCGTGGCGGATGTAGTGATCGCAGACGCAATCGGGCACGAGCTCGAAGGCGCCCTCGTGCCAGACCCGCTCCCAGCGATCGAACAATTCACGCATGCTGCCGTCTGGCATGTGGACATCTCGCTTCGGCTGTCGGCGCGCCTGGTCCGATATGGCACCAGCCCCTTCGCGCAAGGCGCCTCCGCCGCTGGCCGCACAGTATCTCCTGAGCACCGTCCTCGCCGGGCTGGCGCTGCGCCTCGCCCTCGACGCACGGCGCTCGCGGAATCACTCGCGCAGGTACTTCCAGTCGAAGGCGTTGCGGCCGTAGGGCTTGACGAGGCCCGCGGTGGGCGCGGGGAAGTGGATGGGGAGCAGCACGGTCGGGGTGTCGCACACGCGCGAGAGGAAGGCGCGGCGGGACTGGGCCGCCTCGGCGCGGTCGGCGCAGAAGATGGTCGACCACTCGGGCTCCCGGCACTGCAAGGGGTGGTGCATCATGTCGCCGGTGACGACGGCGCGCTGGCCCCTGGAGGAGATATTCACGCAGACGTGGCGCGGGCTGTGGCCGGGCGTCGGGGTGAGCGTGAAGGTGTCGTCGAGCTCGTAAGTCGAATCCACCAGCAGCGCCTGGCCGGCCTCGACGATGGGGCGGCAGTTGTAGGTCCAGACGTTGCCGGGCGGGTTGCGGCCCTCCTTCGTCGCCGCCTCCCAGTAGGCGTACTCGTCCTTGTGGAAGATGTAGCGGGCGTTGGGGAAGGTCGGCACCCAGCGGCCGTCGACGAGCCGGGTGTTCCAGCCGCAGTGGTCGATGTGCAGGTGCGTGCAGAAGACGTGGGTGATGGCCTCGAAGGACAGCCCCGCGGCCTTGAAGTTGGCGAGCCAGGGCTGCTTGTCGAAATCCATGGGCGCGGGATAGCCCTTGTCCTCGCCGGTGCAGGTGTCGACCAGCACCAGGTGCCTGGGCGTGCGCACCACGAAGGTCTGGTAGGTGATGCGCATGAGGCCGGTTGCGGGATCGTAGGTCTCGGGCTCGATGGTCTTCAAGTGCTCGCGGCCGACCTCGGCGTCGTAGGCCGGGAACATGTCGACGGGCCGCCGCCAGGGGCCGTCACGCTCGATGATCGAGGTGATGGTGACGTCGCCGATGTGCAGCGTTTTCATGGACAAGGGCTCCCGGCGTGGTGATGCGCTGCGCGGCATGGTGCCCGATGCGGCGCGGGCCGGCAACGCCGCAGCCTTCACAGCAGGAGTGCCAGACCCGCGGCGGCGCGCAATTGCGCCGGGCGGAAAGCCACTTCTGCCCGGCGGCGCGTGCGTTTCATCTGGCCGCGCGCCGGCCGCGGCGCGATACTGGCCGGCAAAACACGCGCAGGAGAGGACGGCCATGGATCTCGCAGGCAAGGTCGCAATCGTCACGGGGGCGGCAGCCGGCATCGGGGCCGCCTGCGCGCGCAAGCTTGCCGGCGCCGGTGCGGCCGTGGTCGCAACCGACGTCGATGCGGCGCGCGGCACGGCGCTCGCCGCCGAGATCGCGGCCCAGGGCGGCAAGGCGCTGTTCCTCGCCCACGACGTCACCGACGAGACGCGCTGGCCCGCCATCACGAGCACGGCGCTGGAGCGCTTCGGCCGGCTCGACATCATGGTGGCGAACGCCGGCATCGCCATCGCCGGGCCGCTGGAGACGATGCAGCTCA
Organism: Hyphomicrobiaceae bacterium; assembly: GCA_033764875.1. Lineage (GTDB taxonomy): Bacteria > Pseudomonadota > Alphaproteobacteria > Rhizobiales > Hyphomicrobiaceae > AWTP1-13. The sequence continues at coordinate 52,626 of JANRIO010000092.1, forward strand.
GCGACTGGCAGCGGCAGCAGGCGGTGAACGTCGACGGCGTGTTCCTGTCCATCCGCGCGGCCATCGCGCCGATGCGCCGGGGCGGCGGCGGCTCCATCATCGTGATGTCGTCGGTGGCCGGCCTGCGCGGGGCGGCGGGCCTTGCCGCCTACTCGGCGACGAAAGCCGCCGTGCGCTACCTCGCCAAGTCGGCGGCGCTGGAGCTGGCAACCGAGCGCATCCGCGTCAACAGCGTGCACCCGGGCGTCATCGACACCGAGATCTGGGGCAAGATGACCGAGGGCCAGCGCGCCGCCGGCGTCAACGCCCTGATCGACCCGCACGAGCGCGTGCGCGAGATCGTGCCGGCAGGCATCATGGGCAGCCCGGAGGACATCGCCGAGGGCGTGCTGTTTCTCAGCCGCGACGCCTCGCGCTACATGACCGGGGCGGAGGTGGTGATCGACGGCGGCATGATGGCCGGGGCGCGGGCGGGGAAGGGGCGGTAGGGGGGTGGGTGGGCGGTTTATCAAGAAGCTGCCATTGAGGTCCTTGCAATCGGCGGCGCAAAAAGCGCCGCCGACCGTATCCGTTCTGAGAGGTATCGCGTCAATGCCTCAGATGTCGATATTCTCTGTGCCCTCGATGTCGACCGCGTCATCGACTTCGATGCCGAAGTACCGAACGGCGCTTTCGATCTTTTATGGCCGGTCCGAGTTTGCCAGTTCGCGGGTAGTCAGCACGGCTTTCGTCCGCTGCAGGAATGGGATTTTAAGTAAACCAGGATCGCGCCAGTGTGTAGAAAGAGCGACCCGTGCGACGGCCCGGTCACTTCATGCGGGTCAACACGAACAATCGCGGAGGGTTTCGGTGGTGCAGCCCTCATCCACGGATAACTGAAGAGACTGCATATGCGGTTTCTTGAACGAGTTCGGAATGTCCAACGAGAGATTCAGTCTGGCCGACAGAGGCCGTGGCATGCGCTGGTCCGTGGTGACGCTGGCGAAACAGAGTCTCCTTGCCCGAGCCATGCGACGCATTGCGCAAAACGCAGAACACGCCCGATCCGAGGCGGAACTGCCACACCAAAAGCGCATTCGAGAACGAAACATGATCGGGCGATTGATTAACAACTTCCTAATGGGTAATTTATTCGTGTTCGGGCAGTAGTGTGTTTCGTGGCCCGAAGTAGCGCCTCGTTTTCGTGTTGGGCGCCTGTGTACCCCGTCATCGTGTTCGCTTTCGCGTTGGGTTCGCCTCCGCGTCCGGTTTCACGTGCCTAAGCACCACGTGCATAGACCGATTCGGCAGGAGAGGAATACCGCGTTAACGATTCAGCTTCGGATTCCGATCCGGTGTGACTCGGAAGACTCAACTGGATGGAGGGCGCAGTGAGCGCTGAGAAAAGCACATCCGACGCAAAGCTCTTCCGGGCTCTGCAGCTCGTCAACGAGTGGCTGAAGTTCGGCGAGGCAAAGAACGGCGTACTAGTCACTCTCAATGGGGCGGCGGTCGTCGGGATGCATAATGTCGTGAAGCAGTACGGCACTCTAGAACAACCCTGGAGCGTTTGGCTGTGGTGGGCGACGATCTGCTGCCTCGTCTCGTTAGTGATCGGCATTTCGTCCTTCTACGCGAAGACGAAGGTCGCCGGCATACTCTTCTCCAATACGACTCCGGGTGGCACCAGCGCGATCTACTTCGGGCATTTAGCTGACACGACGAAGGCCGATTTGGTGAAACGGCTTTCTCCCGACGCTGACGGGTCAGACCTCGACTACCTCGAGGACATGGCCAGTCAAGTGATCATCAACGCGCGGTTGGCGCGAAGGAAGATGGCGCTCTTCAATCTAGCGCTAATGGTGACCATCACAGGGGTGCTGACGCCCGCGGGCGCAGGCCTCTATTACTGGAGATTCTGCGATGATGCGGTTTAAGGAATTCATCAACGAGAAAGCGGAGGCGCTCGGGCTACGTCCCGAACCAATCCAGGCCATCGTCGATGAGGAGACAAAGCACTTCCGGGATACGGTCTCGGTGACGGATCGGCGAACGATCCCGAGCACGGATCTGATCCCGATCACCAACCCTACCCACTGGCTCAAGATCCCCGACGTGATCGCGTGCTTCGTGGATATGGAAGGTTCGACAAAGCTAAGCGCCGGCACCCACGCCAACACGACTGCCAAGTGCTACCGCTACTTCACGAACACGGCGATCCGCATCTTCCACGAAATGGAAGCGGCGTACATTGACGTGAAGGGTGACGGCGTGTTCGCCCTGTTCGATTACAACCGGGCGCACACTGCGTTGGCCGCGGTCGTGAGCTTCAAGACGTTCGTGGCGAAGGAGTTCACGCCGCGGGTGCAGGAGGCCACAGACGGCACGATCATCGGCGGCCACTACGGCATCGACTGCAGGACCGTTCTGGTGCGCAAGATGGGACTGAAGATCGTCGATGGCCGCACGGACCGGCAGAACGAGGTCTGGGCCGGGAAGCCGGTGAACATGGCCGCGAAGCTCGCGGGCTTGTCCACGAACAACGAGGTCTGGGTCTCGGATCGTTACTTCAAGAAGCTGACCAGCGAGAAGGCCACGCACACATGCGGCTGCCCCGATGGCGTGCCGCGGCCGCTGTGGCAGCCCCGCGATCTCACGGAGGATACGCGGTTCGACTTCGACAAGGCGATGGTCCTGTCCAGCAACTGGTGCCAAACACACGGCAAGCAGTTCCTGAAGGGCCTCGTGAAGGCTGACTACTGATCGAACTAGGTGTGCTGGATACGTCTTGTCCCCACCTTTTACGGATGAGGGGACCAGTCCAGCACTCTGGTCTCGAAGCAGAGTCACTCAATGGTGATCCCGTTGCGTTGACACCACTTAAGTCCGCTTACCGCAGCAGTCCGGTCATGACATGGCAGCAAGGCGCACGGACTTCCTATCCATGTTCGATGTCCGCTTTCTCTGCACACCCCTCCCCCCTAAAACCCCGCGCCCCTGGCCGCCACGGGCCAGACCGTCTCCACCACGCCGCCGCCCGCCATCCCGCGCATCCCGACGTACCAGTCGTGCAGGTTGACGGTGGGGTCGCAGTGGGCGGGGACGAGCAGCACCTTGTGCCCGCGCGCGGGCGGGCTGGCGCAGGCCGTCACGTCGAGCACGCCGTGCTCGTCGGAGGGGCGGCCGTAGGTGGCGCCCGCAAGCTGCCAGGGCACCGCCATGCCGCTGTCGACGGGCAGCGCCTTGTGGCCGGCGTCGAGGATGCGGCGCTCGGGTGCCGGTGCGCTCATCACGGTCGCCAGCACGAACAGCGCGTGCTCGAAGGTGTCGACGGGGGCGCCGTCGGCCGTCCTGTTGCGGGCGTAGTCGGCGTCCATGAAGACGTAGGAGCCGGGCTGCAGCTCGTTGTAGACGCCGCTTGCGGTCTCGAGCTCGAAGGTGCCGGTGCCGGCGCCGGCAATGGTGCGCGCCTCGAGGCCGAGCTTCGCCAGCTCGGCCTGCGTGGCGCGCACGGCGGCAACGGCGCCGTCGATGGCGGCGCAGCGCTCCTCCAGCGAGCGCAGGTGCTGGGCCGAGCCGTGGTAGGCCTGCAGGCCCTCGAAGGCCAGATGCTTGCGATTGGCGATGAGGCCCGCGAGTGCCGCGGCCTCGGCACCCGGCGCCACGCCGCAGCGCCGGCCGCCGACGTCGATCTCGACCAGCACGCCGATGCGCACGTCCGCGGCGGCGGCCGCCGCCTCGATCTCGGCCACGGCGTCGGGGCTGTCGATGCAGACGCCGATGCGGGCGCGGCGCGCCAGGCGGGCGAGACGCGCAAGCTTGCCCGCGCCCACCACCTCGTTGGAGACGAGCACGTCGCCGACGCCGCCGGCGACCAGCACCTCGGCCTCCGACACCTTCTGGCAGCACACGCCGACGGCGCCGCGCTGAATCTGGTCGAGGGCGATCAGCGGCGACTTGTGCGTCTTGGCGTGGGGCCGGACGCGCACGCCCGCGCGCTGGGCGAACGCGGCCATGCGATCGAGGTTGCGCTCGTAGGCGTCGAGGTCGACGACGAGGGCGGGCGTGTCGACCTCGGCAAGCGACTGGCCGGGCTTGGCGGGGGCGGGCTGCATGGGCGGGGTCCTGCTGGCGGTTGCTCGCGTGCGGCCACCATAGCGCGGCGCCGGCCCGGCGCCAGAGGCAGGCGCCGGCATCCAACGCAATCGCGTGCGGCTGGCGCGCGGCGGGCGTTGCCGGGCCCCGTCGCGCGGGCGCTCAACCGCGGCCCTCGGCAGGCCCGTTGAGGAAGCCGAGGACGAGGCGCACCAGGTCGTCCTCGAACGCGGGCGTGCCGAAGTACGGCATGCGCGCGTAGGCCGCGGCGCGGACGGCCGCCTCCACGGCGCTGGTTAGGATGAGGATGCGCGCCGGCGTCGCCTCCACCCGGTAGGGCGCGGCAATGGCCTCGACGCGCGCCTGCAGAAGAGCCGCCACGTCGCGGGCCGGGCCCGTCACCTCGTCCTGGAGGCCGAGGCCGATCATGGTCTGCATGACGAGCTGGCGCACGCGCTCGTGGCCGGCATAGGTGGCGATCACGGCGCGCACGGCGATGCGCTCGATGGGGGCGGCAGGATCCTTCAGAACGGGCAGCAGCGCGGCGCGCATGGCGCGCCGATCCGCCTCGAGCTGGCGACGGGCGATCGTGACCAGGATCGCCTCCTTGCTGCGAAAGAACTGGTACAGCGTGCCGATGCTGACGCCGGCCTCCGCCGCGATGCGGTTGGTGGTGAGCCCGGCCAGGCCCGCGCGGCGAAGAATGCGAGCCGCCGCCTCGAGGATCGCGTCCACAGTCGCGCGCGATCGCGCCTGGCGCGGGATTTTGCATGCAAACCTATCGGCCTGGCGGCGCCTTGCGCGTGCCATCGGGGCGTCTCCGATTGCGAGTTTCGAAATGCGAGCTTCGCTCGTATTCTGGACTGAGAGCAAGCCCGGAGTGACCCTCGATGCTCAAATACCGGCGAGCGGTGCTTGCCACGGGCGTGGCTACGGCCGCCGTCGCGGCGTGGCTCGCCTACCGGCCCGACCTCGCCCTGCAGGTGGCGGTCGGCGTGGCTGCGCACGACGTCTGCTCCAAGACTTTCACCTCGGGCCTCGACCCCGGCGCGGTGCTGGCCGAGACCCTGACGCGGGACGGCATCGGCTGGCTGCGCTGGGGGCTGCGGGCGGAGGTCGACAGGCCGGCAGGCCGCGTGGTGGCGTCGCTTGCGGGCCTGCTGCCGGCGCGCGCGCTGCACCGGCCGGGCCTTGGCTGCGTGCTCGCGAAGGCGCGTGAGCCGGCGGTTATCGACACGGCCGCCATCTCCGCTGCCCGGCAGACGCCGGCGCTGCTTCCCGCGCTTGCGGGACCCGAGCCCGTCGCGGCCGCATCGCGGCAGCTCGAGGCTGCCCTCGCGCAGGCCTTCGAGGAGCCCCCGAGGCCGCCGCTGCGGCGAACCAAGGCCGTCGTCATCGTCAAGGAGGACCGCATCATCGCCGAGCGCTACGCGCCCGGCGTCGGGCCGGACACGCCGCTGATGGGCTTCTCGATGACGAAGTCGGTGGTCAACGCCCTGATCGGCATGCTGGCGCTTGACGGGCGCGTGTCGCCCTCGCAGCCGGCCGCCATCGGCGAGTGGCAAGGGGCAGGCGATGCCCGGCGCGGCATCACCATCGAGCACCTGATGCGGATGACGAGCGGGCTCGACGCCGACGAGACCAACTCGGGCTTCGACATCTCGAGCCGCATCCTCTACCTCGCCGACGACATGGGCGCGGCGGCGGCGCGGCTGCCGCGGCGGGCGCCCCCAGACAGCCGCTGGCACTACTCGAGCCCGTCGACGCTGCTGCTGTCGCGCATCATCCGCGAGGCTGCCGGCGGCAGGGCCGAGGACGCGCTCGCCTTCGCCCACAGGCGGCTCTTCGGGCCGCTCGGCATGCGAACGGCCGTGCTCGAGACGGACGCCACGGGGGCCTTCATCGGCAGCAGCTACATGTTCGCCTCGGCGCGCGACTGGGCGCGGCTCGGGATGCTGTATCTCAACGACGGCAAGATCGGCGGGACGCGACTGCTGCCCGAAGGCTGGGTGGACTTCTCCGCAACCTCCAGCCTCGGCACGTCCTACGGCGCCGGGTTCTGGACGACGCGCAGCGAGCACGCCTGGGCGCGCCGCTGGCGCGAGGGGGGCCTGCCCTACGGCGCCTTCTTTGCCTCCGGCGATCTCGGCCAGCGGATCGTGATCATGCCGGCGCAGCGGCTGCTCGTCGTGCGGCTCGGGGACGCGGTCGATCCCACCGGCGACATGCAGGGGACGTTGCGGCTGGTGCGCGAGGTGCTTGCGGCCGTCCAATCCCGGTGAGGCGGCAAACGCAAAAAAAGGGACCCGCACGGCGCGGGCCCCTCAAAATGAAAAAGGGCCGCTCGAGGCGGCCCTGGTTGATGATCTGATGTCTCAGGCGGCTCTGGTGATGGAGGCTGGCAGCCTCGGATCTCCTCTGCGCTCCTGGGTCGACCTCAGTGCGATGCCGATGTAGCGGATGCGTCCACCGATCCTTTCCTTGCGTACACCGAGCTCCTTGATCTCGCGAGAGACGCGGGGTGCCGCGAACGGCTCCTTGTCCTGCTCCTCGCACCACACGCAGTAGTCCTCGTACAGGTCCTGGGCGGTGACACTCGAGCCCTCCTGGCCGATCACCCGCTCCCGATAGAAACGCTGCACATCGCTGTCCGGCACGCCGTTGGCGTACGGTGCGCGCGTCTCCGCGCGGTTGTCGTTGAGCGGGCGCGCGATGCGCGGCTCAACGGCGGCCGCAGGCGCGGCCTCCTCGACCTCGTCGAACTCCGGCTCGTGCCGGGGCGCGACCGACGAGGTCTGCTGCAGCATCCGCTGGGCCGCCGGAGGGGCGGCAGCGGGGCTGCGCTGGGCGACGGCCACCTCGCGAGGCAGGCTGTCGTCGTTGGCGGCGTACACAGGCGTCGGATAGACACCCGCGGCGCGGGCTTCCTCTTCGCGGCGTTTGAGCTCGCGTTTGGACAGCACCTTGCGGTCGCCGAGGTCCCACTGGGCGAACGCCACGTACATGCCGAAGCCCGAGCCGATCTCGATCAGCAAGGCGACAAACAGGGCGAGCCCCGTCTGGATCGTCTCGATGTCAAGACCGAGCAGCTTGGACAGCACGCTCGCCTGCGGGTCGGCCTCCATGACCGAGCCGCCGTGGGCCGCGCCGAGCTTGGCGTTGACCTCGGCAATCCTGGCCTCGAGCTTGGCAGCCTCGAGCGCAGACGCGCGCTCGGCCTCGAGCTTGTGGAGGTTCGAGCAGAAGGCGCGTGCCGCGGCCGTCGTGGTCGAGGCCTCGGCGCAGCCGCCGGTCCAAGTCCACTGGCGCTGCGTCTTCTGCGCAGCGATGTCGCCCTCGACGGTGGCGGCCGGCCGGTGTTGCGGGATCCAGGCCAACTGCTCCTGCGCACGCTTGGCATCGGCGCGCAGATCCTTGTAGTTGGCAGCTTCAACAGCCCTCTGGCCGGTCGTATCGAGCCGGTTCAGAGCTGCGTGGCCCACCGCCGACGTCAGCGAGTATGCCGTGACGACGATCCAGACGACGGCAGCCGCCAGCGCCTGGGACCACATCCGTGAGCGAATGGCGGCAAAGAAGAAAAATGGCGCCAGCGCCTTGAAGCAGTCCGCGGCGGCCGAAGCCAAACCGTAGATCTGCCCGTCCATCTCAGTCTTGCCCAAACTGAACCCGAACCGGTAGTTCATGGCAGCGGATACGGCGAGTAGAACGCCGGCCGCCATGACTCCCAGCACACCTAATGCGTGTCGGACCATAGCCCCCTCCGTCTGTCGGCTCGGGCCCCGGGACAGGCCAGCCGATCGGTGAGAAGGGGCGTCGCGACAACCGTGGAAGTCCGAGCATGGTCCCGCCGTGGGACGCACACTGCCTGGCTGATCTTCAGCCTACCGGCAGGTGTGGCAATCCCACCCCATGCTCATCCAAGGCATTCGCGGAAACTGCCGGGCCGCGGTGGGATTTTTGCACATCGTGGAAACGCGTCTGCGCGTCACGTTATGCACAAGCCACCGGGCTCGAACAAATGCGACGCTTACTTTAGAACGCAGCCCCCTCGCGTTGGAAACTACGCGATTCGTTTCTTTTTGTTAATACTTTCAGTTGCGTATGCTTTAAGGCCGATTTCGGGCAGTTTTTGACGGCTGTGCGGCAGAACTTCCGGGCGCCGATCTTCACATCTGTGCACGCCTACTTTTCCACCCGCAATCCACCGGTTGCGCAGCTTTTCCACCCGCTCCACCGGCGCGGTACGCGCCGGTCACACCGATGCGGCTGATGGGCAACGCGGGCGCAGATACGCTTGTCCGGCGACTGCCTGCTCCAGGCGCACCTGAATGAAGATCAGCCGGCCGCCTTGAGACGCGCCAGGCCGGCGTCGAGATCGGCCAGGATGTCGGGAACCGCCTCAAGGCCGATATGCAGGCGCAGGGTCGGCCCCTGCGGCGCCCAGGCGGTGGCCGTGCGCGAGGCGGCGGCGTTGAACGGGATGATGAGGCTCTCAAACCCGCCCCAGGACGCCCCCATGCCGAACAGCCGCAGACCATCGAGGAAGGCGGCAAGCTGCGTCCGCGTGCAAAGCTTGAGCTCGACGGCGAAGAGGCCCGAGGCGCCGGTGAAGTCGCGCTTCCAGAGCCGGTGCTGGGGGTGGCTCTCGAGGGCCGGATGCAGCACGCGGGCGACCTCCGGCCGCGCCTCGAGCCAGCGCGCCACCTCGACGCCCGACTGCCAGTGCCGCTGCATGCGCACCTCGATGGTGCGCAGCCCGCGCAGGCCAAGGTACATCTCCTCCGTGCCGGCGCAGATGCCCAGCGCCTGGGTCTCGTTGACGAGGCGGGCGGCAATGGCAGGGTCGGCGGCGGTGACCGAGCCCAGCATCGCGTCGGCGTGGCCGACGATGTACTTGGTCGCGGCCTGGATCGACAGATCGACGCCGTGCGCGAACGCCTTGAAGTAGACGCCGCCCGACCAGGTGTTGTCGATCGCCACCACGGCGCCCTTGGCGTGCGCGGCCGCGGCGATCGCCGCGATGTCCTGGATCTCGAAGGTGAGGGAGCCGGGGCTCTCGGTGAAGACCAGCGTCGTGTTGGGCCGCATCAGGCGGGCGATGTCGGCGCCGATCAGCGGTTCGTAGTAGGTGGTCTCGACGCCGAAGCGCTTGAGCAGGCCCTCGCACATCTTGCGCGTGGGCTGATAGACGGAATCCACCATCAGCACGTGATCGCCCGCCTTGGTGAAGGCGAGCAGCACGCTGGCGATGGCAGCGGCGCCCGACGGCATGACCCAGGTCTGGGTGCCGCCCTCGAGCGCGGCGATGGCCTCGCACAGGGAATCCGAGGTCGGAGAGCCACGGCGCCCGTATACGTACTTTTGCTGCCGGCTCTCGAACGCGTCGAGCGTCCTGAAGAGCACGGTGGAGCCGCGATAGACGGGCGTGTTGACGAAGCCGTGGTTGGCGAAGGGATCGCGACCGGTGTGGGTCACGACGGTCTCGATGTGCGTTGCAGGCTGCGGCGTGCTGTCGTCTCGTGCGGTCATCTAGCCTCTCCACTTCGCGGCCAATCTAGACGCTCTGCGGCGTGCTTGTCTCGCGGCAGCGCCGGCCTGCGCGCGGCACACACTGTCGCGCCCCGCGAGCGGCACGGCCGGGCGCCGCGGCAAGCCCTTGCTTTGGTCTTGACCACAACGGGCAGGCCGTACCATGTTGCGCCCCACGCTTGATCAGTCGCAAACGATTGCGCAGGCCGCGTGCGGGGGCGCCGGCGGATCGAGAACTCGAAGACCCACGACCGGGCTGGCGGTGCCACATGCGTCGAGCCCTCTCTGCCCTCGATCCGTCGATCACAGTTCCGCCAACGACAACGGAAGCTCCCTTGCGCCGCATGGACCGTTTGCAGCTCGCTGCCGCCGCCGTGGCGGCCCTCATCCTGGCGGCCTTGCTGAGGCCTGCGGCGTCGGCCCATGCCGGCACCCTCGACGACGTGCGCGCGCGGGGCCACGTCGCCTGCGGGGTCAGCGACAGCGCGAGCGTCTATGCGGCGCGCGATGGCAAGGGCGAGTGGGCGGGCCTTGCGGTCGACTACTGCCGCGCGCTGGCGCTGGCCACGATCGGCCGGCGCGACGCCGTCAGGATGCAGCCGCTCGCCGCCGCCAGCCGCTTCGCGGCGCTGCAGACGGGCGCGGTCGACGTGCTCGCGGGCGACGCGGACCTCACCTCAAGCCGCGACACCGGCCGCAACATCCGCTTCGCCCAGCCGCTGCTGTTCGACGGGCAGGGCTTCCTGGTGCGGCGCGCGCACGGCGTGACGAGCGCGCTCGAGCTGTCGGGAAGCCGCGTCTGCGTGGTCGCGGAGACGGGCGACGAGCAGGGCGTGATGGACTATTTCGCCGGCCTCAAGCTGCCGATCGAGATCGTCAAGCTCGAGAGATGGCCCGACGCGGTGGCCGCCTACGACCAGAAGAGCTGTCACGTGCTCTCCGGCAGCGTCTCGCGCCTGTCCGCCGTCAAGGCGCAGCATGCGGCGCCGGCCGACCAGATCATCCTGCCGGAGCTCGCCGCGCGGCGCGCGGTGGGGCCGTTCGTGCGCCAGGGCGACGAGCAATGGTTCAGCATCGTGCGCTGGACGGCCTTTGCGCTGATCGCGGCCGAGGACCTCGGCATCTCGAGCGCCAGCATCGAGCAGGCGAAGGCCTCGCCCGTGCCGGAGGTGCGCCGCTTCATGGCCGGCGGCGCCGACCTGTGCATGAGCCTCGGCCTTGCGCCGGAGTGGACGCAGCGCATCATCCGCCAGGTCGGCAACTACGGCGAGATCTACGAGCGCCACCTCGGCGCAAGGGCCGCGCGCATGGAGCGCGGGCTGAACAATCTCGCCGGCAAGGGCGGGCTGCACTTCGCGCCGTCGTTCCGCTAGAAGTCCGTATGCCCAAGCACGGGCTGGCGTTGGCCCGTCGTTGCGGCAGCTTTGCCTCCAGAACCTGAGCTGCGGAGCTCGCGAGCGTTGACCGGCCCCGGTGCCGACCCTAGATTTGCTCGCCGAAGCAACCGAAGGAGTGGCCAGGACGCGACCCGCCGGCCGCGATCATCGTGACCGAACTGCTCATCGTCGCTGCCCTCATCTTTCTCAACGGACTTTTTGCGCTCTCGGAGCTCGCCGTCGTCTCCGCGCGCCATCCGCGCCTGAAAGCGATGGCCGCATCGGGCCGCAAGGGAGCCAACCGCGCCTTGCAGCTCGCCTCCGATCCCGGGCGCTTTCTGTCTGCGGTTCAGATCGGCATCACGCTGATCGGCATCGTCAACGGCGCATACTCGGGCGAGACCTTCGGCGTCCATGCCACCAATGCCCTGCAGGGTCTCGGCCTCCCGGACTCGATCGCGGGCCCGGTCGGCTACGGTCTGGTGATCGCCGTCGTCACCTACCTGTCGGTGATCGTCGGCGAGCTGGTGCCGAAGAGCCTCGCGCTCAGGAATGCCGAGGGCATCGCGTGCTCTGTTGCGCCAGCGATGGCCCTGTTCTCGAAGATTGCCGCCCCCGCCGTCTGGCTGCTCGACGCCTCGACGCGACTGGTCTTCCGCTGGCTCGGGCAAAGCACCCAGAGCGGAAATCGCGTGACCGACGAGGAGATCCGCACCCTTATCGCGGAGGCCGAGACGGTTGGTGTGATCGAGAAGGGCGAGCGCCAGATGATCGCCGGCGTCATGCGGCTCGCCGATCGCGCCGTGGTCGGCCTGATGACGCCGCGCATCGACGTGGATTGGATCGATATCTCGGCCTCGGAAGCGGAGATCAAGGAGCGCTTGATCACGACGCCGCATTCGCGTCTCCCGGTCGGCGAGGGCTCGTCCGACAGGTTGATCGGCGTGGTGCAGACGCGCGAGCTGCTCGCCGGCATCCTCGCCGGCAAGCCGCTCGACATCCGCTCTCATGTGCGAAAGGCGCCCATTGTTCCGGAGACGACGGACGCGCTCGACGTGCTGGGAATCCTGCGCGAGGCGGCAGTTCCGATGGCGCTGATCCACGACGAGTACGGTGACTTCGAAGGCCTCGTTACGCCCGCCGACATCCTCGAGGCGATCGCCGGCGTATTCAGATCCGATGCCGCCGGAGTGGAGCCCTACGCCACCGAGCGCGACGACGGCTCGTGGCTGTTCTCGGGCGCGATGCCGGTTGATGAGATGGCCGACAAGATCGGCATACCGCTTCCGGAGCAGCGCAACTACGAGACCGTGGCGGGGTTCGTGCTGTCGCGCCTCCAGCATTTGCCAAAGACGGGCGAGCACATCGAAGCCAACGGCTGGCAGTTCGAGGTCGTCGATCTCGACGGGCGGCGCATCGACAAGGTGCTGGCGCACCGCGTGAAGACAGGCCGTCGGATGGCGGCATGACGCACCGCCTGGCAGTCGGCCGGCACTCCCGAGCTGCGGCGCCAGCGCTCACGAGGGCGCCGGCTAGCGGTACCTGGCGGCGCTGATGAACATGCTGAAGGCCTCGCACCAGACCACGACGGCGGCGTAGGCGTTCACGTCGACGCCGGCCGGAACGTCGACAAGGAAGCCCTCGAAGGTCCTGACGTCGCCGATACGGCGCGACACAGCCTTGAGCTTCAGGAACTCCTCCCTGGTCTCCACGTAGCTCGGCGCCAGATAGAGCTTGTAGTCGGGTCCCGGAGCCAGGCGGCCTTCGTGGGCGATGCGCGTGGGGGTGACGCGCACCTCGCCCTCGCCCCAATGGAGAAAGTCGCTGCCCTTCAGGTTGCGGTCGAAGCGGCCCTTGTACAGGGCCGTGCTCGCCGTGGCCTGCAACGCCGCCCGGTCGGGCCCCGGGGGTGCTGCGAGGATGGGCAGGAGATAGACGCCCAACGCGAAACCGACGGCCAGTGTCGCGACATGCGTCGCCAGCAGAACGATCCAACGCAGCACGGTTGCCTCCTCACGCGCACCCCGCCACGCAGGCGCAGTGTCTCACTCCCGTACGGACAGACGGGCCCGAATGTTTCACCGCCATCGCATGCATGTCACCGATTTTCTCCATTCTGGACGGTCGACCACCGCGCGGGTGCGGGCCAGCGCACCGGCGGCGATCGCCTCGGTTGATCTGGCGGGGCATCCCCGGTACTAGTCCGAGCTTGCGCCGTTCGGCGCTGGCTCAAGCCCCGGGGCGCGCATGCGGATCCTGCTCACCAACGACGACGGCATCGATGCGCCGGGACTGCACGCGCTGCGCCAGATCGCGCGGGAGCTCTCGGACGACGTGTGGGTGATCGCGCCCGAGAGCAACCAGTCGGGCGCCAGCCATTCGCTCACGCTGCACGAGCCCTTGCGCATGCGGCAGCTCGACGAGCGCGCCTTCGCCGTGCGCGGCACGCCCACCGACAGCGTGATCATGGGCGTCAGGCACCTGCTCAAGGAGAAGCCGCCCGCGCTCGTGCTCTCGGGCGTCAACCGCGGCGCCAACATGGCCGAGGACGTCACCTACTCGGGCACCATCGCGGGCGCCTTCGAGGGCAGCATCCTCGGCATCCGCTCGCTGGCGCTCTCCCTCGCCTACGGCATCTCCGGCCAGAGCCTGCACTGGGAGACGGCACTGGCGCACGGGCCGGCGCTGATCCGCAAGCTGCTCGCCGAGGACTGGGACGCCTCGGCGGTGATGAACATCAACTTCCCCGACTGCGAGCCGGACAAGGTGGAAGGCATCGTGGTGACCGAGCAGGGGCGGCGCGACCCGGGCCTCCTCAACATCGACGAGCGCACGGACACCTGGGGCACGCCCTACTACTGGCTCGCCTTCCAGCGCCGGCGGTCGAAGGCGGCCGAGGGCACGGACCTGTGGGCGATCTACACGAACCGGATCTCGGTGACGCCGCTCTACCTCAACCTCACCCACCGGCCCATGCACGCGCGCCTCACGCAGGCGCTGGCGAACTAGCGCCACGCTCAAGCCGATCCGATTTGCACTTGCAAGCCGCGAAGCCGCCAAGAATCGGCCCCGGCCGAAGCACAATCGCGCGCTAGCCATCGGGCTGCGGGGACGGTTGGGACGGTCGGCGCATTGCACCCTCTCGAGGTCTCACCCACGCCGGGACCGGCGGGGCGACCGGTCATTAACGGGCCTTTAACCAGTAAAGGCTTAATGATCGGTAGAAGTACGAGGTGTGCCCGATGTCCAGTGAAATGCGTACGAGCACCGCGAGCCCGCGCTCCTTCCCCGCCCGGGCCGCATTTGCCGCAATCGCCATTGCCGTCTCCGGCTGCAGCGCGGACGTCACGCGCTTCGACCCGCCGAGCCTGAACCTGTCCGACGAGAGCGCGCCGGGGCCGCAGCCGCCCTCGGGCCGCCTGGGCGACCCGCAGCTCGCGCAGCCGCGCTCCGGCCTCACCGGCGAAGGGCCGACGAGCCTGCCGCCCCCGTCGGGGCGCACGGCCGGCCTGCCCCAGCCCTCGAGCAGCTACACGACACCGGTGGCGCAGCCTGCCGAGCGGCGCGTGGCCCCATCGACAGCGCGGCCCGTCGCGGCGGGGGAGACCGTCGAGGTGCAGGCGGGCGACACGCTGTACTCGATCGCGCGCCGGCACCATGTGCCGGTGTCGGCCCTGATCGAGGTCAACGCGCTCGGCAACAACGCCACCATCAAGCCCGGACAGAGGCTGGCACTTCCCGCCGCCGCCGGCAGCAGCGAGGCCGCGCCCGGGCGTCCGGCGGCGCCGCGCTTCCCGCACGCGAAGGTCGCTGCCCCTGCGGCCCAGCCGCAGGCGCCTGCCCAGGCGACGCCCGGCTGGGACGCCACCCACACCATGCGCCCGGGTGAATCGCTCTACGGCATCGCGCGGCAATACCGGGTTGCGCTGTCGGAGTTGCAGCGCGTGAACGGCATCACCGAGCCGACGCGGGTGCGCATCGGCGCCGTGCTCAAGGTGCCGGGGACGCCCGGCGCCAGCAACGTCGCGGCCGCCCAGCAGGCGCCGCGGCCGGCCCCGCAGCCCGCCGCCGCGCCACCGGAGACGACGGCTGCGCCAGGCGTGCGCGTCATCAACCGCGGGCCCGCAGCCAGCGATGCTCCTGCGCCGGTGCACGCAGCCGAAGCCCCCGCGACCGCGGCGGCGCGCTTCCGCTGGCCGGTGCGGGGACGCGTGCTCGCCGGCTTCGGCAAGCGCTCCGACGGCACGCACAACGACGGCATCAACCTCGCCGTGCCGATGGGCACCGACATCCAGGCCGTCGAGGGCGGTCGCGTCGCCTACGCCGGCGGCGAGATCCCGGCCTATGGCAACCTGGTGCTGATCCGGCACGACAACGGCTGGGTCTCGGCGTATGCGCACGCCGACCGCATCCTGGTGCAGCGCGACGAGATCGTGAAGCGCGGGCAGATCATCGCCAAGTCCGGCCGGACCGGCTCGGTCGACCAGCCGCAGGTGCATTTCGAGCTGCGCCAGGGCGCCAAGCCCGTCGATCCGATGCCCTACCTCGAGAAGATGACGGCCGCCAACTGAGGCGGCCGATAGCGCGCCTCAGGTCGGGACAAGGCCGGCCATGCCGAACCGGATAGCGCGCGCCGGCCTCAAGGCCTGCGGCCGAGGCGCGTTGCGCGCAGGAGAAACGCCGCGCTGATGGCAAGCGCGGCACAGAGAGCCGCGACGTAGGACCAGACGAGGCCGGCCACGGGCAGCACGAGCCCCACGGTCAGGAAGAACGCCGCGAAGGACACCAGCGACAGGGTGACCGCGTAGAGCATGGCGCGCACCGCGTCGGTGCCGGACTGGCTGTGCGTGAAGGTGCCGATGACGGTCAGCACCACGGGAAAGCTCGACATGATGCCGGAGAGCTGGCCGCCCAGGATGTCGGCGCTGGTCATGATGATCGAGACGAGGGCGAAGGTGGCCGCCATGCGCGCGGGGATGTCCCAGGCCGGCAGCGGCACGGGACGGAGCGGTCCCTTGGGCCGCGGCAGGAAGGCGCGCGCCAGCCCCAACGCGCCGAGTGCGACAACCGTCGCCGGCACGATGCCGATGTCGAGCCCGCGCACGAGGGCGGCCAGCGTCAGGAACGCTGCCACGGCGGCGGCAAGGCTCACGGGCCAGGCGGCGCGGCCCGCGACGAGGGCGTAGGCGAACATGTAGCCGACGATGGGAACGACGGCGAGCTCGACGCCGGTCGCGGCCTTGAGGATGAAGGCGTCGCCCTTGTCGAGGCCGAGGAAGAACAGCACCGGCCCGGTCATCCATGGCAGGCCCATGATGAGACCGCCGAGCGTCGGCCCCCAGGCCCGCGCGAACAGCGACATGCCAGCCACCAGAACCGGTGGCACCGCGATCTTGAAGAGCAGGATCAGAAGCGACATGCCGCACGCCAGGGCAAGAAGGGCGGGGAGCGCCCGCGGGCCGATATGCAGGACGCGGCCACGGCGAGGGCAGCGCTCAGAGAAAGGGCCTGCCCGCTTGCGGCGCGGCAGGCCCTCTCAACGCGTGATCGAGCGGCGTCAGCGCGCGTTGGCGCAGAAGCGCTGGATGCGCACGCACGCCTCCTCGAGCTGGGCGTCCGACACCGCGTAGGAGATGCGGAAGGCCGGGCTCATGCCGAAGGCGGCCCCATGCACCGTCGCCACGCCCTCCTCGTCGAGCAGCGCCAGGGCAAAGTCCTGGTCGGTTTCGATCTTGACGCCCTTGGCCGTGGTCTTGCCGATGAGGCCGTCACACGAGGGATAGACGTAGAAGGCGCCCTCGGGCTTGGCACACTTGAGGCCGCGGGTCTGGTTCAGCATCGACACGACGAGGTCGCGCCGCTTCACGAAGGCGGCGTTGTTGCGCGCAATGAAGTCCTGCGGGCCGTTCAGGGCCTCGACGCCCGCCCACTGCACGATCGAGCTCGGGTTCGAGGTCGACTGCGACTGCAGCTTGCACATGGTCTTGATCAGCGGCTCGGGGCCGCCGGCGTAGCCGAGCCGCCAGCCGGTCATGCAGTAGGCCTTGGAGAAGCCGTTCATGGTCAGCGTGCGGTCGTAGAGCGCGGGCTCGACCTGGGCCGGGGTGAAGAACTCCAGGCCGTCGTAGAGCAGGTGCTCGTACATGTCGTCCGACAGGATCCAGACGTTGGGATGCTTGAGGAGCACGTCCGTCAGCGCCTTCAGGTGCTGCTTGCTGTAGGCGGCGCCGGTCGGGTTCGACGGCGCGTTGAAGATGAGCCACTTGGTCTTGGGCGTGATCGCCTTCTCGAGCGCCTCGGGCTTGAGACGATAGCCGTCCTCCAGCTTGCACGGCACGGTGACGGGCGTGCCGCCGCCGAGCCGCACGATGTCGGCGTAGGACACCCAGTAGGGCGCGGGGATGATGACCTCGTCGCCGGGGTTCAGCGTGCACAGAAGGGCGTTGTACAGCACCTGCTTGCCGCCGGTGCCGACCGAGATCTGCGAGGTCTTGTAGTCGAGGCCGTTCTCGCGCTTGAACTTCTGCACGATGGCCTGCTTGAGCTCGGGAATGCCGTCGACGTCCGTATAGCGCGTCTTGTTGCCCTTCAGCGCCTTGATTGCCGCCTCCTTGATGTTCTCCGGCGTGTCGAAATCCGGCTCGCCGGCGGAGAGCGAGATGATGTCGCGGCCCTGGCTCGCAAGCTCGCGTGCCTTGGTCGACATGGCGATGGTCT
Source organism: Hyphomicrobiaceae bacterium (assembly GCA_033764875.1). Lineage (GTDB taxonomy): Bacteria > Pseudomonadota > Alphaproteobacteria > Rhizobiales > Hyphomicrobiaceae > AWTP1-13. Next base: position 70,322 of record JANRIO010000092.1, read on the forward strand.
GAGCGGGTGAGATGCGGTTGACGCTGTCGGCAAAAAAGCCCATCGGATGGCCTCTTCGGCTGTTTGTGCGGCTGGCAGGCTATTCGCGCCCGGGATCCGCGTGAGCCCGGACGATAGCGCTCGTTGCCGCGCAAACGGGCGCGAACCTACGCCCGGTGGCCGGGGTGTCAAGGACGAATGCGGGCTAAATGCCCGGCAGCGCGAGGATTTGCGATCGTTCCGAGAGCGGCGAGAGGGCAGTCGCCCCCAAGACCCGCGGTCAGAGCCTGTCCGCGATCTTGCGCGCGGGGCGAGCCCCTCGTGCTCGGTGCGACGATGCTTCCGGGCAAGGCCCCGGACAGCCGCGCTCGCGCGCGACGTCCGGGGGCGCACAAGGTGCTGGACAGATCAGGTCGGGGACATGGCGCCGAACTCGCCGGCCTTGATGTCGGCGGCGTCGGCCTCGGCCGCGGAAAAGTCGATATGGATGTGGTTGCCGTCGGGGTCGTGGACGTTGATCTGCAGCTCGTTGGAGCCCGGCACGCGGATCGGCGCATAGGGCACCTTCTCGGCCTCCAGGCGCTGCACCATCTCGACGAGCCCGGTCGCGGAGAAAGCGAAGTGCTCGAGCCGCAGCGCTTCACCGGGCTCGGGCTGGCGCGGCACGCCGACGAGATGCACCGCCGGCTGGTCGCCGCAGTAGAGCCAGGCGCCGGGGAACTTGAACGGCGGCCGCCAGCCGGGCTGCATGCCGAGCACGCGGCCGTACCAGGCGATCATGGCGTCGAGATTGGCGGTGCGCACGTTGACGTGCTCGAGCCGGCCGATGGGCATGGGGCGTCCTCCATTCTGGTCTTTGCCCAAGGCTAGCGCAGGCAGGTGAGGCCGGCAAATGGGGGCGCTGCTCATCTCCCAGGTGAGCGGGTTCACTCTCCCCGTCCTTACGGGGAGAGGGAGAAGAGGCGTGCGCGTGTCTGCTGCCGAGCCTTCCGGCACGTGCAAGCAAACGGCGGGCAAGCAAGCAGTGCGCGTGATCGCTACTCCTCGATGATGGCCACGGCCCGGGTCCAGCCGGCGGAGGCGGCTTTGATCTTGACCGGGAAGCACGACACCAGGAAGCCCGACGCGGGTAGCGCCTCGAGGTTGGACAGCTTCTCGATGTGGCAGTAGCCGATGTCGCGGCCGGACTTGTGGCCCTCCCAGATGAGGGCGGCATTGCGCGTCTCGGCGTAGCGCCTGGCGGTGTAGACGAAGGGCGCGTCCCAGGACCAGGCGTCGGTGCCCGTCACGCGCACGCCCCGCGAGGTGAGATAGAGCGTCGCCTCGCGGCCCATGCCGCAGCCCGTGGGCAGGTAGTCGGGCTTGCCGTAGCGGGTGCCGGCGGAGGTGTTCACCAGCACGATGTCGAGCGGCTTGAGGGTGTGCCCGATGCGGGCGAGCTCGGCCTCGACGTCCTTGGCGGTGACCACGTAGCCGTCGGCGAAATGGCGGAAGTCGAGCTTGACGCCGGGCTGGAAGCACCACTCGAGCGGCACCTCGTCGATGGTCAGGGCGCGCTTGCCGCCGTCCATAGTGGAGGCGAAATGCCAGGGCGCGTCGAGATGGGTGCCGTTGTGGGTGGAGATGTCGATGCGCTCGACGGCCCAGCCCTCCTTGCCCGGAAGCTCCTCGACGGTGAGGCCGGGGAAGTAGCGCAGCATCTGCTGGGCGCCTTCGGCGTGCGCGGTGTAGGCGATCCGCGGCTCCGTGCCCGGCGGATCGGAGGCGATGTCGTTCTCGAGCGGCACGGAGATGTCGATGATGCGGCGGGGCATCGGGTCCTCCCAACGGTCACGGCTTTCGAGCAGTGTCGCCCGGCCGCCGCCCCGTTGTCGATGCCCGCGCCCCGCCGCGCGGCTCAACCCCGCCTGAGCCGCATGAGATGGGCGGTCATGTCGGCGGCGGACTTGGTGGCGAAGTCGCCGCAAACGATGGGCCCGCCGACCGATGGTGCCGCCGGCAGCGCCCGCAGCCCGGCGTCCGTAATGTCGAGGCGGCCGCCGACGTGCATCCTCTCGGGCAGCCGCTCGAGGGCGGCGCAGCCCCTGAGGTCGAGATCGCCCGCCACCAGGATCTTGTCGAAGCCGGGGCCGAGGCTGGCGCAGCCGGCAAAGCTCGCCTTGCCGTGCACGAGCAGGAGGCGCGGCGGCCTGACGAGGCCGACGCAGTGCTCGATTATGCAGTCGCCCTCGACCCAGAGCGTGTCCGGCAGGCTCGTCAGCCAGTCCCGGCCGGTGGCGCGCAGGCTGCCGCCGATCTGCAGGCGCTCGGCAAGCTGCGCCGGGTGCGCCCCGGCGTCGAGATCGAGATCGCCCGCAAGCGCCCTGAAGGCCACCTGCTCGGGCCCGTCGGTGAAGCCGGCGGTCGAGCGCAGCGGGAACAGCCGCCACTGCATGTGCTGCATCAGGGCCTCGATGGCGGCGCGCCAGCGCGGCCAGGGATCGGCGTTGCAGGCAGCGCGCACCTGCACGACAAGACCCTGGCGCGCTTCCAGCGTCACCCTGGAGCGACCGGATGCATCGCGCAGGGAGAAGTACTGGGAGCGGCCAAGCGCGTAGACGCGATAGTAGTGGCCGTTGCCCAGGCAGTGGCGCATGGCCATGCCTTCCCGGACGAAGGCCTCCCGCGTCAGAAGCTGCACCCAGACGGCGCCGTCGGGCAGCGTGTGCACGACCCGCGTATGCTGGGCGCGCGCGGCCGCCCGCCTGTCGAGGGCGGCGTAGCGGGCAAGGTCCGCCTCGGCGAGATGCAGGATCTCGTGGACGTGCCTGAAGCCCTTGAGGCGCTGGATGCGCCCGTTGGCATCCACGTCGCGAATCCAGCGCTCGTCGCGCCTGACCGCCTCGCCGGCCCAGTGCAGTACGGTGCGGATCGCCGCCTCCGCCTGCGGGCTCCTCACATAGCGGTAGAAGGGGCCCTTGCTTGCAAACACCTCCCGCGAGATGCTCACAGTCCCTTCTGCCGGATACTCGCTCACGGCTTGCATGCAGTGGTCCTCCTTCTGCAAGAGCCTGAACAACGCGAGCAAGGCAATTCTCGAAGTCAGCTTGTCGCGAGCCTTGAACTCAGCCCGCAAATCGGACGCATTGATCAACCGGCGCATACGCTCCTCCGACGCACACAGTGGTCCTACCCGCGGCAGACGCCTTGCGTCCGTCCGCGGTCTCTCACGGGAGATCCCGCCGACGCACAAGCAATCTTGCGCGCCGGCGAAACCTCAGCTGCAAAGAGACCCCGCAATAGGATTGCGCTCGCCACCCGCCACATATGGAGGTGCCCTTAGGACGGGATTGGAACGAAGCGGCGCCGCACGAAGTGGAGGAAACATAGCTCCGGGGTGTCGGCGCAGGAGGAACGCTAGCAAGGACCGAAGCCTGTGCACAACCCCCATCTAGTCCACGCCGCGAGAACGATGTGACAGTTCCTGCGGAGATGCCACATAGGTTTCACGCGCCCCCTGCAATTGCTGGCGTTTCCGCTCGCACGTGGGCGCGGGGCCCGAAAAAGTGAAATGCAGCCGTACTTTCGCCGAATTGTCATTGAGGCGCATACTGAACGACACGCAGGATCATCGTATCGACCGTCCCGCGCCGGTGCGACGCGGGTTGCCGCGGAGCAAGCGCATGCGTGGACGATCGCGACAACAGCGTCATGCGCAGTGGTGAGATGCAAAGCGCGTCCTGACGACAAGTGTGTCACGACGACAACAACGATTTGTTCACCTTTTTCATTCACACAAGTTTGCTGAACCAGCCACATTTCGGGCCCGTCTTCGCCCCACTCCATTGGTTGGGTTCGATCAAGTGTTTCGCGTCGTTCGAACTTGCGGGGAGAGCAAGATGAAAAGCGGGGCTTATCGGCGGCGCGGGCTGGCGCTGTCCGGTGTCAGGGATTTCCTGCTGGGGCTTCTACTGTTCTGGGGCATCGCCATCGCGGTCTGCTCCACGCACGTGCCGGCACACGCCTTCGATCTGGCGCGGCTCAAGGGTGCGGCCAGCGCGGGCCAGGCCGACGCCGGCCAGCCCGCCCCCATGCGGACGCAGATGCGCACCTACGCCGCCGCGGCCGAGCGCCCGGTGCAGGATCTCGCGCAGAGCACCGGCCCTGCGTTCTTGATGCTCGGGTTCGTGTTCGCCCTGCTGACCATGCTCAACCTCGCGTTCGCGCGGCACCTGCGCCGCGCCTACGGCCCTGCCAAGATCCGCGGACGCCGCGGCTGAGCCGGGGCGCCGCCAAGGGCGGCGGCGGCAATCGGTGCATGCTAATTGCCGTTCAGCGGGCGCAGCACGTTTTCACCAGACTGTGACTAACCCGCGAAAGGCCGGCGGCACCCCCTCCATACTTCCACCAACTTTGCTAGTATCGATTTCGAGGGAGCCAAGCGGAGGAAGATTTCATGCGCGCCACCGGGATGAGGAGCCACCTCGTGCTGGCGGCGGCGCTTGCAGCCGCTGCGGCGGCCGGAGCGCTGTTTGCCCGCCTGCCGTTCTCCATGAGCCAGGGCTTCGAGAAGGCGCTGAGCACGTCGCGCTCCGAGCTGACCTTCAACCCCTCCGCAACGCACAACCGGGCCGGTGACGAAGGCTACTGGCTGACGCGCGCCGAGATGCAGAGCCCCGGCCTGTTCGAGAAGCCGGTGGCCATCGGCGACCGCATCACCATCACCGGCACGGACGGCGTGGAGCGCAAGCTCGAGGTCGTTGCGGTGACGGCCGTGGGCGGCACGCAGCCGGTGGCAGCCGCCGCAACGCGCGGGCTGGTGCTCGTGACCTGCCGGCTCAAGGGCGACGCCGCCGGCGAGACGCTGGTGCGCTTCATCGTCGAGGGGCAGACGGCGGGACCGGCGAAGCCCGAGAAGACCGCCTCCACGCCCAAGGCCCTGTAGGTCGTCCGCAGCGGGCGGGCGGGCAGCCTCGCGCTACTGCTCGGCGACCTTTCCGATCTTCTGCACCGCCGCGACGAGCCTTGCGCTGTCGCTCTCCACGAAGCGCGCGAACTCCGGCGCGTCCTGGTAGGCAGGCGGGCTGCCCGCCTTCTCGAACACCGACAGCACCTCGGGCGCGCGCATGACGTCGCGCATGGCGGCGCGGACGCGCTCGAAGATGGGCTCGGGCACGGCCGCCGGCACGAACAGGCCGGCCCAGATGTAGAACTCCACATCGGCAAAGCCCAGCTCCCTGAAGGTCGGGACGTCGGGGAACGCAGGCGCGCGCTGCGCCCCCCAACAGGCGAGCACGCGCAGGGAGCCCTGCGACACGTGCTGGCGCAGGGTGCCGGGGGCCGAGGCCATGGCCTGGATCTGGCCTGCGACCAGGTCATTGAGGGCCGGTCCCGCGCCGCGGTAGTTGACGTTGTTCATGCGGATCCCGGCGGCGGCGCAGAACATCTCCATGGCCACGTGCAGGGTGCCGTAGGGGCCCGACGATCCATAGGCGATGGAGCTCGGCTTGGCCTTGGCCTCGGCGACGAGGTCGGCGACGGTCTTCCAGGGCGCCTTGGCCGGCACCGCCAGCATGGTCGGATCGGCCAGCACGCGCGCCACGGGACGCAGCTGGGCCACCTCGTAGAGAGGCTGGCGCTCGAACAGGCGCGCCGCGACGGGCAGCACGGCGAGAGACGACAGGGTCATCAGCAAGGTCTGGCCGTCGGGGGCAGCCTTCGCAGCCGCAGCATTGCCGACGGCGCCGCCCGCACCCGAGCGGTTCTCGACCACGACCGTGGTGCCGAGCGCGCGCTGCAAGGCGTCGGCGACGGGGCGCGCGGCGAGATCCGCTTGGCCGCCCGGCGGAAACGGCACGACCATGGTGATGGTGCCGCTCGGCCACTGCGCGCGTGCCGCAGATGCGAGCAGGCTGACGGCGGGCGCCGCGAGCGGGGCTCCGGCGAGCGCCTTGAGAACCACGCGCCGCGAGGGCGCGCGCCAGCGCCCGGTCGATCGTCCACGCATTGCTTCCTCCCTGGGTTTTTGTTGCGACCATAAGGCCGGCGCGACGGCTCGCCAAGCGCGCGCAAAGCGTGTAGCTCCTCGGGTCAGCAGCGACCGCAAACGGATCATGAGCCGCTTCACCGCCGACCTCGCCCTGCTGTTTGCCGCGCTCATCTGGGGCGTCGCCTTCCTGTTCCAGAAATCGGCGATGGACGCCGTCGGGCCGCTGACCTTCATCGCCGCCCGCTGCGGGCTGGCGACGGTGGTGCTGGTGCCGTTTGCGCTGGCAGAGACGCGCCGACGCAGGCCGCGCGCCGATGCCGGCTTCTGGCACATCGGCCTGCTCTCGGGCGCCGCCTTCTTCGTCGCCGCGTGGCTGCAGCAGGCCGGCATCGTGACCGCGACGGTGACGAACACGGGCTTCCTCACCGCGCTCTACGTGGTGATCACGCCGCTCATCGCCTGGGCGAGCGCGGGCCGGCGGCCGTCGGCGATCATCTGGCCGGCGGTGGCGCTGTCGGCAGCGGGGACCTGGCTGCTCGGGGGGGGAACGCTCAGCGCGTTCTCGGGCGGGGACGGGCTCGTGGCGCTCTCGGCCGTGTTCTGGGCGGCGCATGTGGTCATCGTCGGACAGGCGGCGCGGCACGCGCGGCCGATCGCGTTCACGACGCTGCAGTTCGCCGTCGTCGCGGCGCTTGCCGCGATCGGCGCGGCGGGGCTCGAGGCGCCGTCCGTGGCCGGGCTGCTGGCGGCCGGCACAAGCATCCTCTACGTGGGCGTGCTGTCGAGCGCGCTCACCTTCACGCTGCTCACCTTCGCGCTGCAGCACACGCCGCCATCGGAGGCGGCCGTGATCGTCAGCCTCGAGACGGTGTTCGCGGCCGTGGCGGCCTATCTCGTGCTCGGCGAGCGGCTGGCCCCGATCGCCTGGATCGGCGCCCTCATGATCATGGCGGGCACGCTCGTGATCCAGCTCGGCGGGGCGCGCAAGCCGCAGGGCCTCGCCAGGCGGGAGAAGGCCTAGAGCCGGATCAGAGCCGGTAGCGGATCTGATCGGCCCAGAAGCGCTCCAAGCGCGTCAGCGCCTTGTTGAGGTGCTTGAGGTCCTCGGCCGGCATCTGGCCGATGGCCTCGACGGTCTTGAGCTGGCGCTGGTAGAGGCGGTTGATCACCTCGCGGGCGTCGATGCCCTTCTGGGTCAGGCGCACGCGCACCGAGCGGCGGTCGGTGTCGGAGCGCTTGTAGTGGAGATAGCCCATCTCCACGAGCTTCTTGAGGTTGTAGGAGACGTTGGAGCCGAGGTAGTGGCCGCGCGACTTCAGCTCGCCGGCCGTCAGCTCGTCGTCGCCCATGTTGTAGAGCAGCAGCGCCTGCACGCTGTTGAGCTCCTCGCCGCCCTTGCGGTCGAACTCGTCCTTGATCACGTCGAGAAGCAGGCGGTGCAGGCGCTCGATCATGCGCAGGCACTGCAGGTACTCTTCGCGGATGTTGGTGTCATCGGGCGCGCCGGTGCGCGCCTCCAACGCGAGACTCATAGGCATCCTCGATCCTGTTTGACGCTGCCCGGGTTTTTTTGTCGGGTCAGCAGCCACAGTAGCGCGGAGCCGTGAAAGTGCGCTTAAGCGGACCGGTTAACGGAACGTTGCCTTCTGCCCTGAAGCTGAAAATTTTCTCAGGGGCCCGCCTTCTGCATCTCGGCTCGCGACAGAAGCGGCAGGTCGCCGTCCTCGAGGGGGTCAAAACAGCGCGCGACGGCCGCCTCCCCCGCCTCGCTGACGCCGCCTGCCGCCCTGCGACCGGCGAGCAGACGCGTCGCGATGCGGTCGTCGAGAACGAGAGTGTCGCGCAGATCGAGGTCGCGCGCCTCGCGCAGCAGGCGCAGCGTCACGGCGAGCGCCAGCGCAGGGGCCCCGCGCAGCTCCGCCGCAACGCCTTGGGCCCAGGCCGCGTGCGCGCCGGTGACGGCGCCCAGGCGCGCGGCGATGTCGCCCACGCTGGCGGCCGAGAAGCAGCGCGCGATGATCTCGCGCCGCGCCTCGAGCTCGCCTGCGCCTGCGTCCTCGTGCAGGTCGTCGAGCAGCGGGTCGACGGGATCGGCTTCGCTCAGGCAGCCGGCGATGTGGTCGAAGCGGCCGGCGTCGATGCACTGGGTGATGAGGCCCAGGCGAAAGGCATCGGCCCGGCCGATGGCATGGCCGGTCAGGGCCAGGTACACGCCGAGCCGGTCGGGCAGGCGGGAGAGGACGTGCGCAAGGCCGTGGTCGGGGAACCAGCCCGCCGTCGGCCCCGGCACCGAGAGGCGGTAGCCGCGTCCGCCAACGCGGTGGGTGCCGTAGAGGCTGAGGCCGATGCCGGCGCCGCTCACCGCGCCGTCGATGAACGACACGAAGGGCTTGGTGAAGCAGTCGAGCGCCCAGGTGAGGGCATAGCTGTTGCGAAACCACTCGCGCGCGGCGGCCGCATGCTCCGGCGACAGGACCGGGCCGTAGCCCGCCGCGAAGGTGCCCGGCAGCGTCGAGCGGAGGGTGACGCAATAGGTGATCGGAGACCTGCCCCAGCGCGGCAGGGCGGCCAGCACGGCCTCGAGGCCGGCAAGGTCCGGCACGTTGCCGGCGGCAGCGTCCGACAGTGTGATGCGGCCCGCCGCATGCGCGTCGTCCACGACCAAGCCTGCGGCCGCCGGCGAAGCAGGCGCGCTCTGGGCGAACTCGTGCCCGTCAATGGCTTTCTCAGCGTCCACAGCTAGTCCTCGTGGGTATCGCGGTGCGGCACCGCAATGCGCGACGGGCGGCGAATCCGGGTGTATATGGCTCCTTAATCACTTCCATCCTAATCTAGGTTCTCGATTCGTCGGGTGCGTTTGACCCGGGGCCTGATTGCCAGCTCGCGAGGGCGACCGATCCATGGCACTGAAGCGCACTGCAGCTACCACGGGCATCTGCGCGCTCGCGATGACGAGCGCAATGGCGGAAATGCCGCAGCGGGCCAAGCCTGTCGGCGATCCGTCGTGGCCTGTCGTGCTGCAGCAGGCCAAACCCAATCCCAACGAGCGGCTGTGGTCCAAGGCCGATATCGAGCAGGCGCAGGCCAGGTGCGTGGCCCTGCTCAAGGGCCTCGACGTCGAGGCCGACCACGAAGCGCCCTGGCGCGAGGGCAGCGACTGCGGCAGCCCGGCGCCCATGCGCCTCAACAGCATCGGCACCGGGGCGCAGCGGGTGCGCTTCGCACCCGCACCCACGCTCAGCTGCGAGATGATCGCCGGGCTTGCGCAATGGCTGCGACAGGATGTGCAGAAGCTGGCGCACCGGCACCTCGGCGCGCCGCTGGTCCGCATCGAGGCCATGAGCTCGTACTCCTGCCGCAACGCCTACGGGCGCTCGGAGGGACGCCTGTCCGAGCACGGCCGCGCCAACGCCATCGATATCGCCGCGTTCGTCTCCGACACGACGCATGTGGCCAGCGTCGAGGGGGACTGGGGCCTGACGCAGCGCGAGATCGCCGAGCAGCGGCGCGAGCCCGGGGGCAGCGCCGGCACCGCCGCGATGGCGGCGGTGGAGCGGGCGCCGCCGGTGCTGGCGGCAACCCCGCCGCAGCCCGGCGCGCCCTCGGCCGGCTTCACCGCCGCGCCCATGGGGCTGCAGGAGGTGAGGCCAAGTGTCCCGGGCATCATGCTGCAATTCACGGGCCGGCCGCAGTTTCCGGGCCTGAGCCGCCTCGGCGGACCCAAGCCGAAGACGGCCGGCAACGCGCCTGCGGTGCAGCAGCCCCCCAACAAGGCGGAGTTCCTGCGCGGAGCGCACAAGGCCGCCTGCCGCATCTTCGGCACCGTGCTGGGCCCCGAAGCCAACAAGACGCACCGGAACCATTTCCACCTCGACATGGCCGAGCGCGCCCAGCAGACCAGGATCTGCGAGTAGGACCGCCGGGGCCCGACGGCAGGCAGCGCACGCATCGCCGGCACCGCCCGCGCCTTGAGCCTCTTGCGCTCGGGGCCTGCCCCCAGCACACTGGGGTCGTGACCCGCAAGTACCGACTACACTGCCGCACGCTCTGACGGTATTTGCGGATCTGAAGGACACCAGAAAAGCCAATGCTTGGTGTGGTGCTTGTCTCGCAATTGCCGACTCTGAGCCCGGACGCGATGTTGGTCGGCAATTACGAGGAACCACACTGGCGGCTCGCCACCCAAGCCCCAGGGACAACGCCATGCAATCGCGCCCCGAGAACCGCAGCAAGGCTCCCAGAGCACGCCTCGAGACCGAGGCGCCCGAGACCGGCAAACCGGCGCTGCTCGCCCGCCAGGGCAGCTTTCCCGCCGTGCGCATGCGGCGCAACCGGAAGTCGGGCTGGGCGCGGCGGCTGGTGGCCGAGAGCGTGCTGACGCCGTCCGATCTGATCTGGCCGATGTTCGTCATCGAGGGCGAGAACAAGCGCGTGCCCGTCGCCTCCATGCCGGGGGTGGAGCGCCTCAGCGTCGACCTGTGCGTGGCCGCCGCCGAGAGCGCGGTGGCGCTCGGCATCCCGTGCATCGCGCTGTTTCCCTACACCGATCCGTCGCTGCGCACGGCCGACGGCCGCGAGGCATGGAACGAGGACAATCTCGTGTGCCGGGCGACGCGGGCGATCCGGGCCGCGGGCCTCGACGTCGGCGTGCTGCTCGACGTGGCGCTCGACCCCTACACCAGCCACGGCCACGACGGCCTGATCAGCGACGGCGTTATCCTCAACGACGAGACGATCGAGGCGCTGATCCGGCAGTCGCTGGCTCAAGCCGACGCCGGCTGCGACATCATCGCGCCCTCCGACATGATGGACGGGCGCGTCGGCGCCATCCGCGCGGCGCTGGAAGGCAACGGTCACCACAACGTGCAGATCATGGCGTACGCGGCCAAGTACGCCAGCGCCTTCTACGGCCCATTCCGGGATGCGCTCGGCTCCAACGTGACGCTGACGGGCGACAAGCGCACCTATCAGATGGACTACGCCAACTCGGACGAGGCTCTGCGGGAGGTGGCGCTCGACATCGCGGAAGGCGCCGACATGGTGATGGTGAAGCCCGGCATGCCCTACCTCGACATCGTCCGGCGCGTGGCCGACACGTTCGGCGTGCCGACCTTCGCCTATCAGGTCTCGGGCGAGTACGCGATGCTGATGGCTGCCGCCCAGAACGGCTGGCTCGACGGCGACAAGGTGATGATGGAGAGCCTGACGGGCTTCAAGCGCGCCGGCGCCGCGGGCGTGCTCACGTACTTTGCTCCGCGGGCGGCCAAACTGCTGCGCGCCTAGCCCGCCAAGTCCGACGCCTGGCACCCATGCTCGGGCTCGTCCAGACCTCCGCCCGGCCAGCCGCTGCGGCCTGCCGCGCGATGGCTCCTCGGGACAAGCCCGAGGATGGCGAAGAGGACCATCCGTCAGCGGCGGATGCCGGCGGCCGGCGATGCCTCAGGTTGCATCAGCGCTCGCCAGATCCACATGCGGTTGAGCGAAGCCCTTGATTGCCCCGCACTCCGTCTCCTATCATCGCGCGCACGAGTGGTTGCGTGAGGGCGTATGACCGAGCAGCAGAAGCATTTCCCGGAGTTCTACGTCACCGCTCCCCAGGCCTGCCCCTATCTTCCCGGCCGCCTCGAGCGCAAGCTGTTCACCCATCTCACGCACGACAAGCCGCCGGCGCTCGTCGACAATCTGCTCAAGGGCGGCTTCCGCCGCAGCCAGAATATCGCCTACATGCCCTACTGCGAGGGCTGCCAGGCCTGCGTGTCGGTGCGCGTGCTCGCCGACGAGCTGGAGATGACGAAGTCGTTCCGCCGGGTGCTGGAGACGAACGAGGATCTGGTCGCGCGCCGGCTGCCGGCGACGCCGACCTCGGAGCAGTACTCGCTGTTCCGCAGCTACATCGACGCGCGGCATGCGGACGGCGGCATGGCCGACATGACGGTGCTCGACTACGCCATGATGGTCGAGGACAGCATCATCGACACCTTCGTCACCGAGTACCGCCTGAAGCCCTCGCCGCAGTCGCGGACCGGCGACAAGCGGCTGATGGGCGTGGCGCTGTGCGACCGCCTCTCGGACGGCATCTCGATGGTGTACTCGTTCTACGATCCGGACGTGGCGCGGCGCAGCCTCGGCACCTACATGATCCTCGAGCACGTCAACTACGCGCGCCAGATCGGGGTGCCCTACCTGTATCTGGGCTACTGGATCCAGGGCTCGCAGAAGATGAGCTACAAGAAGCGCTTCCAGCCGCAGGAGATGCTCACCGGCTCGGGCTGGGTGCGCGTCGCGGTGTAGGCCGCAGCCGCGGTCGCGCTCCGCCAGGCCAGCGGCGCCGCCCTACCCTGTTGCCGCGCGGCCCGGGGCGGGCTCGGCGGCCGCTATCACGCCCCACAGCAGCGCCAGCAGCACGTAGATGTGGCGCCAGTGATCGAGGTCGATCAGGAAGCCCTCGAGCACGTGGCCGACGAAGGCACCGTAGGCGATGATGAAGAAGGGTTGCGCCGGCGCCTTGCGGAAGGCCTGGCGCAGTCCGAGCACGCAGGTGCCGAACATCAAGATCAGGTAGGTCGTGCCGCCGATCCAGCCCGTGTTCATGAACATCGAGATGTAGACGTTGTGCGCCTCCTCGTGGTGGTGGAACAGCGGGAACTGCTGGGCGCCGATGCCGAGCGGGTTGTCGACGGCAAGGCGCATGGCCTTCTGCTGGCCGCCGAAGCGGCCGTCGGGCCCCTCGTCGTAGCCTTGCGTCAAGGCCGCGCGCTGGTTGAGCAGGCTTGCCACCGCCTCGACCTGCAGGGCGGCCGCAAGCACGCAGCCGATGGCGGCCGTGCCGACGAGCAGCATGACCGCGAACTTCATGCGCGCGCGCCGGGAGCCGACGGTCAGCACGTAGAGGAGGCCGTAGACCAGGAGCGCGATCGCTGCGTTGGTCCAGGCGCCGCGCGAGAAGCTCAGCAGGATGGCGAGCGCCAGCAGCGCGAAGGCCAGCCCCGGCAGCAATGCGCGGAAAAGCGGCCGCGTCAGGACCAGGTGGAAGGCGTAGACGAAGCCGGTGATCAGGAAGGGACCGAACACGTTCGGGTCCTTGAACATGCCGGTGGCGCGGCTGTAGCGGGTCATCAGGGCGGCGGCGCCCGGAAAGAGATCGAAGTAGCCGATGATGCCGCAGATGCCGGCAAAGACGGCGCCGGCCAGCGAGCCTTTCAGGATCAGCTCGGCATGACGCGCCGGGCACTTCGCCACGAACAGGGCGTAGGCGAAGGTCACGACGTAGAGGTAGACGCCGACTGCCGTGTGGGTCAGTGCCACCTGCGTCTCGCGCGCGACCATGACGCCGACGAGGGCGCCCGCCGCCAGGATCATCATCAGGAGCAGGAACGGCCCGAGCAGGGGCCGGAACGCGACGAGGCCGACGGTGGGCAGCAGCACCGCAAGGCCCAGGGACAGGACATCGAACGGCGCCGGCTCGCTGAACACGATGGCGCCCGAGGCGATCGCAAGCCAGACGAGTGCCAGCGAGAGGCGATGCACGATGCTGGCGCGCATCGCGGGGAAGGAGACGAACGCTGCTGTCGCCGCATGGGCCATGGCCGTCTCCCAGCGCGACGCTCCCGGGCAGGCCTGTGCCGGCCCCGGAGCGCCCGAGCCCTCAGTAGGCGTTCTCGGTCGAGAGCAGCGAGAACGGCGTGCGGAACAGGATGTAGAGGTCGAGCAGGACCGACCAGTTCTCGATGTAGTAGATGTCGCACTCGACGCGCTTCTCGATCTTCTCGGCGGTGTCGGTCTCGCCGCGCCAGCCGTTGATCTGGGCCCAGCCGGTGATGCCGGGCTTGACCTTGTGGCGGGCGAAGTAGCCGTCGACGACGTCGTGGTAGAGGCGGTCGGCGGCCTTCGACTGGAGGGCGTGCGGGCGCGGGCCGACCAGCGACAGGGTGCCGATCAGCACGTTGAAGAGCTGCGGCAGCTCGTCGAGGCTGGTCTTGCGGATGATGCGGCCGACGCGCGTGACGCGGGGGTCGTCCTTGGTGACGAGCTTGCTGGCGTTGGCGTCCGTCATGTCGGTGTACATCGAGCGGAACTTGTAGACCTCGATGATCTCGTTGTTGAAGCCCATGCGCTTCTGCCGGAACAGGACCGGGCCCTTGCTGTCGAGCTTGATGGCGACGGCGACGGCGGCCATGACCGGGGAAAGCGCGATCAGGGCCAGCGTGCCGACGATCTTGTCGAAGGTCCACTTGAGGACCTTGTCCCAGTCGGCGATGGGACGGTCGACGAGATCGATGAGGGGCACGTTGCCGGCGAAGGAGTAGGCGCGCGGACGGAAGCGGAGCTTGGAGGCCTGCGCGGCAAGGCGGATGTCGACGGGCAGCACCCAGAGCTTCTTGACGAGGCCGAGCAGCCTGCCCTCCGCCGACACCGGCAGCGCCACGATCAGCATGTCGACCGGATTGGCGCGGCAATAGGCCATCAGCGCGTCGATGCCGCCGAGGTTGGGGTAGCCCTCGATCACGCCGCCGCCGCGGCCGGGGCCGCGCTCGTCGAAGACGGCGACGATCTTGATGTCGTTGTCGGGATCCTGGTTGAGGCCGTGGATCATGCTGGCGCAGGTCTCGCCGGTGCCGTAGACGACGGCGCGGCGGATCAGGCTGCCGGAGGCGATGGAGCGGCGGGTGAGCGCGGTGATACCGCTGCGGAAGGCGATCAGGGCGCCGATGCCGGCGACGTACCAGATGGCGATCCAGGCGCGCGAGAAGTCCTGCGAGACCTTGAGGAAGAAGAGGGCCGCCAGCATCACGCCGACGGTCGCGGTCCAGCCGGCGACGAGGGCCGGCAGGTGGCGATGGGCGGCGGCGAGCGCGCCGGTGCGATAGAGCCCCATGCCTTCGAAGACGAAGCTCGCCGCAACGCCGGTGAGGGCAAGCGCGGCGGCGTACTGGCGGAAATACTCGTCGACGTAGGCGTAGGCGACGGCGAAGCCGAGGCCGGTCACGAGCGAGAACTCGGCGAGCCTGACGAGGCCGGAATAGACCAGCGGCGAGATGCGGCGCTTGGGCAGCGACGGGGAAGGCGCCTCGGCGAGGACGCGGGGCGTGCGGATCGCGGGGCCCTGCAGCTCCGCGCGCGCGGGCGGCTCCACGTGCTCGGGGGTTGCAAATACGTCGGCTTCCGCCGGCTGCGACACAGCCGCTCGATCGGGCATGACCGTTTCCTTACGCACACACTAGAGAGGGACGGCCGCTCAGATCCTTCCGAGCGCCCCGTAGTAGAGCCGCAGAATAGCGCTATTCATCGAAGCAATCGTAAATCTGGCGGCGATTGCCTCGCGCAGCCCGTCGGCCTTCCAGCGGGCGAGCTCGGGCTCGGCGAGGGTGGCGCGCATGGCGGCGCAGAGCGCGTCAACGTCGTCGGGCGGCAGCAGGGTTGTACGGGTGCCCGCGACGATCTCGGGGATGCCGCCGACGTTGGTCGAGATCAGCGGCAGACCGGCGGCGCCGGCCTCGAGAACGACGTAGGGAAAGCTCTCGGCGCGGGACGGCACGACCATGATGCGGCCGAGCCGGAACGCCTCGCGCGCCGGCATGGGGCCGGGGAAGCGCACGCAACCGGCGATCCCCAAGGCCGCCGCCTCGGCCTGCAAGGCCGCCAGATCCTGGCCGCCGCCGACGACGACGGCGGACACCTCGCGCTCGGCCTTGAGGCGGGCGAGCGCCTTGAGCAGCACGTCGACGCCCTTGACGGCGCGCAGCTCGCCGATGAAGAGGAAATCAGCCGCGTCGGGGCCGGGCGCCACCGGCGTGAAGTCGGCGTCGGCCAGCCCGTTGGGGACCACGTCGACGCCGCAGGGCGGCTCGCCGACCTGGGTGCGGTAGCGCCGGGCCGCAAAGGCGCTCTCGAAGACGATGGCGTCGCTCCAGCGCGCCAGCGCGCGCTCGAGGCCCATGTAGATGCGCCCGACCGGCGTCCTGGGGCTGTAGTTGAGCGAGCCGCCGTGCGGCGTGTAGCAGGAGATGACCTTGTCCCCGTCCGCCTTCAGCGCGCGCACGACGAGGCGCGCATAGGCGCCGCCCTTGGCGCCATGGCCGTGGACGACGTCGGCAGCGAGCGCGCGGGCCGTGTCGCGCGCGGCGCGGTAGGCGGCGATGTCGTTGAAGGCGATGTGGCGGCTCATGGGCACGCGCAGCAGGCCGAGGGCCAGATGCGGGCGCAACGCCTCCAGGCGCGGCCCGGTCAGCCGGTCGCCGGTCGAAGCGTCGCAGATGATGCCGACGGCGTGGTCCGCCCGCGCCTGGGCCTCGGCGAGATCGAGCACGTGGCGGAACAGGCCGCCGACGGGCGCGCGCAGGACGTGCAGGATGCGCAGACGCGGCAGCCGGGACAGGGCCTCGTCAGTGGCCTCAGAACCAGCGCTCGTAGACGTAGATCTCGTCGCCGGGGCGGACAAGGTAGTCGGGTGGTACATCCATCTTCTCAACAAGCCCGTTCTGCCGGCGGGTGATGCGCACGCGGCGCTCGTCGGCACGATCCGCGTAGCCGCCTGCGACGGCAACCGCGGACTGCACCGTCAACCCGCTGACGAAGGGGTACTGGCCAGCGTTGCGCACCTCGCCCAGGATGAAGAACGGGCGGCTCTGCGCGATATCGACTGTAACCTGCGGGTCCTTGACAAACTGTGAGCCGAGGCGGCGGGCGATGAGGGACGTGAGCTGGCGGGTGGTGCGGCCGCGGGCCTGGACCTCGCCGATGAGCGGCACGGCGATGCGGCCCTGCTGGTCGACCACGTAGATGCGCGACAGGTTGGGCTGGCCGTAGACGAAGATGCGCAGCCGGTCGCCGGCGTCGAGCACGTAGGGCCCCTCCTCGTCGCCCATCTCGGCATCGACCACGACGACGGGGGCACCCCAGGGCGGCATGACATAGGAGGCGCGCGTGCCTTGCGTGGTGAGCCCGCCCGTCTCGGCGGCAGGCGCCAGATCGGGGACGAGCGCGGCCAGACCATCGAGATCGGCCGGGCCGGCGCAGCCGGCGGCCAGCACCGACAGCGCCAGCGTGCCCAGGAGCGCTGCGCCTCTCATGAGGGAGCCAAACATGCCCGTATTCCCACCCTTGCGCGACATGCCGTCAACCTTGCCGGGAGACGGTTAAGGATTGCTTGCGCCGCGTGCCGGTCCGGAACGCGTGCTTCGCGACTTAAGAGTTTTCTCACCTCGCACGGGCTAAATGGCAGCGTGCACCCCTGCCATTCCGAAGGCCCTTCATGCGTTCCAACTCGCCGGATGTCCCCCCGCAGCGGCCCGCCTCGGCCGACGACATCGACCTCGCCATGGTCGGCGCCGCCATCAGGCGGCATGCCCCCAAGCTCGCCGTCGCGGCGGCGATCGCGGCAACGGCGGCACTCCTCGTCAGCAGCATGATGACGCCGAAGTTCACGGCGCAGGCGCAGATCGAGATCATCTCGAAGGGCGTCGGCAACCCGTTCGAGCCGCGCCGCGAGGGCGGCACGCCCGAGAACGTGACGGTGCGCATGGACAAGGAGGCGATCGGCACGCACGTGCGCGCGATGCTGTCGCCCGATCTCGCCGTCAAGGTGGTGCGCGACCTGAAGCTCGACGAGAAGCCGGAGTTCAATGCGGCGCGGCGCGAGCCGACCATCGTGCGCAGGGTGATCAACTTCTTCACGCTCAACGCGCGCGAAAGCGACGAGGACCGGGCGCTGAAGGCCTACACGGAGGCGGCGCGCGTCTACCAGGTGAAGGACACGCGCGGCATCGTGGTCGAGTTCTCCTCGACCGACCCGGAGCTGAGCGCGCGGGCGGCCAACCGCATCGTGGCGCTGTACCGGGACGCGCTCGCCACCCGCAGCGTCTCCGACAGCAACGATGCGCGCGCCAAGCTGTCGCCGCAGATCCTGAAGCTCGCCGCAGAGGTCGCCGATGCCGAGGCCGCGGTCACGCGCTTCCGCGGCCAGTCCAACATCTTCGACGGCGGTCGCGAGCGCACGGGGCTCAACGAGCAGCAGCTCGCCGATCTCTCGGCCGACCTGACGCGGACGGCGGCGCTGCGGGCAGACGCGGAGGCGCGCGCCAGGGAGGCGCGCATCATCGCCCGCCAGGGCGGCGGCGAGACGCTGCCCGACGTGCAGAAGTCGCAGCTCCTGCCGCGGCTCATCGAGCAGCGGGTAAGGGCCGAGCGGCAGATCTCGGAGCTTTCCGCGAGCCTGCTGCCGGCGCATCCGCGCATGAAGCAGCTCAACGCCGACCTGGTCGGCCTCAACCTGCAGATCTACGGCGAGGTCGACAAGATCGTGCAGGGCCTGGAGCGCGAGGCCAAGGTGATGGCGCTGCGCGAGGACGGCATCCGCCGCCGCCTCGACGAGGCCAAGCAGCGGGTGGTGGAGGCCGGCGGCGACGACGTCAAGCTCAGAGCGCTCGAGAGCATCGCCCGCTCGAAGCGCGCCGAGTTCGAGCGCCTGCAGGGCCAGCTCGAGGCCGCGCGGACGACCTCGGATGCGGCCGCCGTGCCCTCGGAGGTGCAGCTCATCGCGCACGCACGCATCCCCACCGAGAAATCGAGCCCGAAGACGGTGATGATGATCGCCATGGCCGCCGTCGCGACGGCGCTCCTGGGGCTTGCCGCGATCATCGTGCACGCGCTGTTCACCGGCGCCCGCGGCGGCACCGCCATGCCGGCGATGCGCGGCCCGCTGATGCGGCCCGACGCGCGGCCGGCGGCGGCCCGGCTCGCCGCCAACCGCCACGCGCCGTGCTTCGACTCCGTCGCCACGCTGGCGCGCGCGCTCGCCGACCGGGCGGAGAACCGCAGGGGCTTCCGCGTCATGGTCGCCACCGACGTCGCCAATGCGCCGATCGGCGGCATGCCTGCCGAGCTCGTGCGGCATCTGTCGCGCCTCGGCCGGGCGGTGCTGCTGCTCGACTGGAGCCCGGACGGCGCCGGCCTGGCCGCGAAGTCCGACGTGCCCCAACGCCGGGGCTTTGCCGACGTGCTGGCGGGGACGGCCAGCTTCGAGGAGGTGATCGCGCCGCTGCCGGGCTCGAGCGCGCACATGATCACGGCGGGCTCGGCGCTCGTCACGGAGGCGCTCGACCGCGACCGCATCAACATGCTGCTCGACGCGCTCGACGAGGCCTACGACCACGTCGTCCTCGCGGGCACCTACGGGCGGCTGAAAGAGCTGTTCAAAACCATCGAGGGCTGCATTGACGCGGGTGTCGTCGTGGCTACACCCAATGCGACGCCCGCGGCGGGGGACTTCCTCGGCTTCCACGTGGCGGATCTGGATGTGATCCGGTACGTCGGCGCCGAGCCGGCGCTGAGCACGCTGGCGGGCTACGCGGCCGCGCGGGCCGGCAGCCAGGGCGACCGCGGCACCCTGCCGGCCTGAGGGCCTCACACGGTCCTCCCGGCGGACAGGCTTGGGAGGGCCGAATGGGCAGACAGACGACGCGGATGCTGCGCGCCCTCTTCTCCACGCTGCACTACAGCGGCGCGGACCAGATGCTGGCGCCCTACACGCGCGGCCTCGGCGCGATCCTCAAGCTGCATCACGTGCGCCCGCAACCGGACGGCGCGCCCGAGCCCAACCGCGGCCTCAAGGTGACGCCGGAGTTCCTGGAGCGCACCATCACCCTCGTGCGCAGCCAGGGGTTCGAGATACTGTCGCTCGATGGCGCGCACGCGCGGCTCGTGGAGGGCGAAGGAGAGCACAAGCCGTTCGTGTGCTTCACCTTCGACGACGGCTACCGGGACATCCTCGAGCACGCCTATCCGATCTTCAAGCGGCACAAGCTGCCGTTCGCCGTGTACGTGGCGACGGACTACGCGGACGGGCATGGCGACCTGTGGTGGGCGGCGCTGGAGATGGCGGTCGCGGCGGCGCACGTCCTCGACGTGAAGATCGAGGGCCTGTCGCGGCGGCTCGCCTGCGGCAGCCCGCAGCAGAAGGAGGTCGCCTTCCAGACGCTCTACTGGTGGCTGCGCACCCTGCACGAGGCCGACGCGCGGGACGTGGTGCGGGAGCTGTGCGAGCAGGCCGGCGTCGACAGCTCGGGCCTGACGCGGCGGCTGGTGATGGGCTGGGACGAGATCCGCGAGCTTGCCCGCGACGACATCGTCACCATCGGGGCGCACACGCGCAAGCACTTCGCGCTGTCCCAGCTGCCGCTGGCGGCGGCGCGGGCAGAGATGGTCGAGAGCATCGACCGGGTCAGCTTCGAGACCGACCGGCAGTGCCGGCATTTCAGCTACCCCTACGGCGACGGGGCAAGCGCGGGCCAGCGCGAGTTCGAGCTCGCCGCCGAGCTCAACATGAAGACCGCCGTCACCTCGCGGGCCGGCACCCTCAGGCCGGAGGCGGCGCAGGCGCTGACGGCGCTGCCGCGCATCGCCATCGACGGGGACTACCAGAAGCCGCGCTACGTGAAGGTGCTGATCAACGGCGCACCCTCGGCGCTCGCGGGCCTGGTGGAGCGGCGCGCCCTGCGGCACGGCGGGCGCTGAGGGCAACGGGCGCGGCCGCGCCTGCCTGCTGCACCTGCATACGGACCGTCAGGGGCCGACTGAGTTGACTCTGCAAGCGTGAGCTATACTTTGGTGGCGACGTTTGGACGAGAGATTGCCCCCGTTTTTGATGAGAATTGATATGCCGGCCGACCCTAGCGGGCCACGCGCGCCCGTTGTGCAAGTCTACACCACCGTGCGCAGCTATATCGAGCACGAGGACAAACTGATCAGCGACCGAATTAGCAGGACGCTGCTGGTGCACGGGTTCCTGCTTGCCAGCGGTGTCCTGCTGATCCAATCGCGTGTCGAAGCCGTCGCCAAATGCATGGGGCGCGACCAGGGATGCTGGACCACGCAGCTTGCAGCGGCGCCGAATATGCTGCCGCCGCAGGGGCTCATGATCGTCCTGTTGTTCATCGACCTGCTCCTGCCCCTGATCGCCCTGATCGGCATCGTGACCACACGGGCCGCGCTCACGGGCGTGGCGGCGGCAGAGGACGCGATCACCAGCGTCAGGGAGCACTGGGAGACATTCGCATCGCAAAACCGCGCCGATCTGCAGCCGCTCGGCCTGCCGAACGTCACCGGCGGCGGATTGCTCGCCAATGAGGTGGGCGGACACGGCTCCGCCATCACGCTTCTGCGCAATCTTCTCGCCCTGTGGGCAATCATCTTCCTGCTCTGCGTCGGGCTCGCACTCGTCTGGCACTGGGGCGAGCTCAGCGACGCGCAAGGCTGGATCAGATCCTGGATCGATCGCCTCTAGCAGCCCGCACGCCCGACGGCCCACGCCGTCGGCGGCAAAGCCCCGGCGAGAGCAGGCTGCGAGGGCCCGCTGCAGCGCGCCCCTCTGAATGGCTGTCGCAGGGCACGGCGGCGCGAGGCTCGTCCCGCGTCAGCGCGCGCCGAGCGCGCCCTGGCGGGCACGCAGCGCGCGCAGATCGCGCTGCCTCTGCTTGAGGCGCGCGCGACGCTTGCGCATGTAGCGGGCCCGCATGATGCCGAGCACGGGGCCGCCGACGGCGGCCAGCAGCGCCGACTGCGACAGCAGCAGATCGCGGGTCGGCAGCAGGAGAAAGGCGGCGATGCCGAACAAGAAGCCGCTGAGGTAGGCGACGGCGCCGCGGGCGCGGCCCTCGTCCGTACGCCTGAGACAGTAGTACGCCGGTATGGCGGCGAGGACGGCGGTGACGAGAAACACCGCCATGTGCATGGCGCCAAGCATGGACAGACTCTTCGACTGACGATTGCTCCCGGTACGCAGCACGCACCCTCAAGGTGGGTAGGGAATGCGGCAAAGGCGTGATATTTCAGTTGCATAGACCACGAAAATGGCCTCCTATCGAGGCTGCGGATGGGCCCGCCCGGAGGTTCAGTTCAGGTTTCAAAACTTCACCCCACGCCTTTCAAATGCCGACCCGGCGGTGCACACAAAGCCACGATGGGCGGCGCGATTCGCGCCGCCGGCCGCGGCGGATGCGGGCGACAGAGCCCTGCAGTCCGCGACAGCTTCCAGGAGCCCTTGATGGCGGACAGTTCCAAGAGCCCCGATACGCAGCCCCCGGCGCCGGCCCGAACGGCAAGCCCGACCGACTACGTGCAGGACGGCGCGGTGCTGCTCGGCTGCAGCAAGCAGGGGCGGGAGCTGGTTCCCGAGACCATCGAGCTCAAGCTCGCCAACCGGCACGGGCTGATCACCGGCGCGACGGGCACCGGCAAGACGGTGACGCTGCAAGTGCTGGCGGAAGGCTTCTCGGCGGCCGGGGTGCCGGTGTTTGCCGCCGACATCAAGGGCGACCTCTCAGGCATCGCGACGGCGGGCACCAAGCTGCCACACCTGGTCAAGCGGGCCAACGAGATCGGGCTCGGCGAGCGCTTCGGCAACGCGGCCTTTCCGGTGGCGTTCTGGGACGTGTTCGGGCAGCAGGGGCACCCGGTGCGGGCCACTGCGCAGGAGATGGGGCCGCTGCTGCTCTCCCGCCTGCTCGAGCTGACCGAGCCGCAGGAAGGCGTGCTCAACATCGCCTTCCGCTGGGCCGAGGACGAGCGCGCCAACGGCGACACGCGCATGGCGATCCTCGACATGCAGGACCTGCGCTCGATCATCGACGAGATGGGCAAGCGCGCCTCCGAGCTGCGCTCCAAGTACGGCAACATCGCGCCGCAGACGGTGGGCGTGCTGCAGCGGCGGCTGCTGGTGCTCGAGCAGCAGGGCGCCACCAACTTCTTCGGCGAGCCGGCGCTCGACATCGCCGACTTCATCAAGACGGCGCCGGACGGGCGCGGCGTCATCAACATCCTCGCGGCCGAGAAGCTGATGAACACGCCGCGGCTCTACGCGACCTTCCTGTTGTGGATGCTGTCGGAGCTGTTCAACCGGCTGCCCGAGGTCGGCGACCTGGAGAAGCCGAAGCTCGTGTTCCTGTTCGACGAGGCGCACCTCCTGTTCAACGGCGCCTCGCAGGCGGTGCTCGACCAGATCGAGCGCGTGACGCGGCTGATCCGCTCCAAGGGCGTCGGCGTCTACTACGTGACGCAGAGCCCGGCGGACGTGCCCGACCGCGTCTCGGCGCAGCTCGGGAACCGCATCCAGCACGCGCTGCGCGCCTTCACACCCAAGGAGCAGAAGGCGGTGCGGTCGGCGGCGCAGACCTTCCGCCCGAACCCGGAGCTCAACGTCGAGCGGGTGATCCAGGAGCTGGGCGTGGGCGAGGCGCTGGTGTCGGTGCTGCTCGGCAACGGACAGCCCTCGGTGGTGCAGCGCACACTGATCCGGCCGCCGATGTCGCGGGTGGGACCGCTCAGCCCCGAGGAGCGGCAGCGGCTGATCGAGGCGGACACGGAGAATCGGGCTAAGTACAAGGAGGCCGTCGACAGCGAATCGGCACACGAGCGGCTGATTGCGCGCAACTCGCCCCTGGGGCATGTGAGAAGCACGCTGAAGCGCTTCAGCAATATTTTCGGCAAGGGCTAGTGTCCTGATCCGCAAATACCGACTGCATTGCCGCACGCTCTGACGGTATTTGCGGATCTGAAGGACACTAGTAAAACCAATGCTTAGTGTGGTGCTTGTCTCGCAATTGCCGACTACGAGCCCAGCCACGATGTTGGTCGGCAATTGCGAGGCACCACACGAGCCGCCCGGCACCGGCGGCAATCCAAACACGGTGTCATCGGCAATAGAGGATCCTCGGTCATGGCTTTCCTGAAGGGTGTTCGCTTCCGCAAGTCCGTCGGCATCGCGCCGGGCGTGAAGGTGAACCTGTCGAAGACCGGCGTCTCGACCAGCCTCGGCGGGCGCGGCGCCACGGTCAACATCGGCACGCGCAGCCGCTCGGTGACGCTCGGCATTCCGGGCACTGGGCTGAGCTACCGGGTGCCAATCAACAGCAGCAGCATCGTGATCGCCATCGTGGCGGCCGTGCTGCTGGTGGGCCTCGCCTACCTGATCGCGCCCGACCTGGTGCGCCCGCTGCTGCACATGTGGCAGCCGAAGATATTCTGAGGGCGGCCTCAGCCGGTTTTCTCCAAGGCACGCTGCCCGGTCACCGCCGGAGGCGTGCCTTTTCGCTTGCGCACGCGGATCGCCAGATACGCGCGCAGGGCTTGCCCGGCAGGGCGCGGACCGGCGCTCTTGCGCCATCCGAGGGGGGGGACACAGAGGCAGACGCAGGGCCGACTTCCAGGCATCCAGAGAGGCACCAAGAGCCCTTCCGCATCACACTCGAGGCGTGTTGCGGAGCGGGCATATCTGCGGGCATTTCCTCACTGCGAATGCGCGTACTCTGCCGCGCCACAAGCTCACGGGTCTATATTTTAGTTAGATTTTTGATTCGCTGCCCCTTTTATTAAGAGCCACCGATGAACCAGAAAGATCATCTTCGCGAGGCGTTCTCTCAGCTCGCGAAACGCTCGCTCGCCATCGCCGGAGCCTGCACCAGCGAGGAAAGCACCAAGCTCCACCTCGTCCTGCCGTTCATCGGCGTGCTTGGGTACAACTACGCAGATCCTTTCGAGGTCTGCCCGGAGCACGTCGCCGATTTCGACGCCAGGCACTCAAACAAGGTCGACTTCGCCGTCCTGTCAAACGGCCATCCGATGATCGCAGTCGAGTGCAAGAAGGCCGGCGCTCCGCTGGAGGATGCGAGAGGACAACTGCGCGCCTACTACAACGCGCTCCCGACTGCAAAGCTCGCCATCCTGACCAACGGCATCGTCTTCGAGTTCTTCGTGGACTCGAGCGACCCCAACCTGATGGACGAGGAGCCTTTCCTGACGGTCGACCTCGAGGCGATCTCGGCTGCACGAGAGATTCCCGTCGAGATCCTGGATGCGCTGCTGCCGGTGACCAAGGGGCAATTCGATCCCAAGAGCATCGCGGACCTTGCGCAGATCCATCTGGTGAAGAAGCGCCTGAGGGGACGCCTCGTCCAAGAAGCCAGCAACCCTTCGGACCAGTTCTGCCGCTTCCTGCTGCAAGAGGTCGGGCTGAAGAACATCCGCAGGGCCACGATCGAGCGGTACTACACCAGCCTCGTCAAGACGGCCTTCCACGAGGCTCTGGTGCTTCCCATCGTAAAGCGTCTGCAGATCCCGGCCGAGAGCTACGGTTTGTCCGTGGACGAGCCGACGATCGATCCGCGCATCGTCACCACTGAGCGTGAGCTTGCGGTCGTGAGCTACGTGCGGCGGCGGCTTGCCTTCCTCGTGGGCGACGAGGCCCTGTTCAAGGCCATCGAGGAGATCAGGCACAAGGACTATATCGGCAAGCTCGTCGTCTACTACCACAGGGAACGAAAGGGCAGGCTGTTCGACTACGTCGAGGGCAACGGTGGTTTCGACAAATTCGCCTTTCCGGAGCCCTATGGCGAGATCACGACAGGCAACATCCTCGATATCGACGAGGCGTTGCTCGGCATCTTCGTGACTCGCGTGCGCGATGCCACGGCGGAACCGCATGCTTCCGGCCAAAGGCCGTTCGACCCCGCCGCCGCGCTGACGCCGATCGCCGTGTCGGCGCGTTAGGACAACCGCCCCTTCGGTGCGCGCGCCCGCGTCAAGTCCTCACGGCCAGGGCGATCACGGATCTCGCATGACGCCGGGCAACGGATCGGGTGCCGCCGGCCCCTGCTTGCCGATCAGCATTGGGCGGCCTATGCTCGGCGTCCCATCAGCAGTCCTTATCGGCAGCCCCATGATCTCGCTCAAGCAGCTGCGGTACTTCGAGGCGGTGGCGCGGCACGGGCACTTCGGCAAGGCTGCCGAGCATTGCGCCATCTCGCAGCCGGCGCTGTCCATGCAGATCCAGGACCTGGAGCAGGAGCTGGGCCTGAAGCTGATCGAGCGGCGGGCCAAGGGCGCGGTGCTGACCGAGCCCGGCAAGGAGGTCGCCCGGCGCGCGGCGCGCATCCTGGGCGAGGTGCGCGACCTTGCCGACTATGCGAGCCAGTGCGGGCAGCTGTTGTCCGGCCCGCTGCGCCTCGGCGTGATCCCGACCATCGCGCCCTACCTGCTGCCGCGGCTCCTCGCCGAGCTGCGCACGCGCCACCCGCACCTGGAGCTGCACGTCAGGGAGACGCAGACCAGCGTGCTCGTGGCCGAGCTCGATCACGGCCAGCTCGACGTGCTGGTGCTGGCGCTGCCGGTCGATGCGCCGGAGCTGGAGACGCTGCCCCTGATGGAGGACCGCTTCCTGCTGGCCATGCCCAAGGGCCGGCGGCCGCAGGCCAAGGTGCGCGCCAGTCCCGAGCTGATCAAGAACGACCGGCTGCTGCTGCTCGAGGAAGGGCACTGCCTGCGCGAGCAGGCGCTCACCTACTGCAGCCTGAGGCAGGTCAACAACATCGACACGTTCGGCGCCTCGAGCCTCGCCACGCTCGTGCAGATGGTGGCGAACGGCATGGGCCTGACGCTGCTGCCGGAGATCGCGGTGGCGCAGGAGTGCACGCGGGGCGACATCGCGCTGATCCGCTTCGAGGAGCCGCAGCCGACGCGGACCATCGGGCTCGCCTGGCGCGCCACCTCGCCCAGGCGGCGCGACTTCGTGGAGCTGGGCCGGCTGATCGTCGCCACCTCGGGGCGGGCGCGGAAGGGCTGAGGCCGGCGGGGCCGCGCGGGAGCATGCGGCGGCGCGGCTTGCGGTGGCCTCAATGCTCGCCTCAGCCGGCAGGCGCCGCGGGTGCTGCGGGTGCTGCGCGCTCGCGACCGAGCGCTGCCTGCACGGCGTACTTGTACTGGTTGAGGCTGACGGGCTTGGAGAGAAAGCTCGTCACGCCCGCCGCGAGGGCGCGCTTGCGCACCTCCTCGTCCGTGACCTGCGTGACCATGACGACCGGCGTGCGCTCGTGGCGGGGATTGCCGCGCAGCGCGCTGACGAGAGTGATGCCGTCGATGTGCGGCATCAGGCAGTCGACGATGAGGAGCTCGGCGTCGTTGTCGGCGAGAAAGGCCAGCGCGGCCCGCGGATCGGAGTAGGTCTGCACCGGGCCGTGGTTGGCAGCCGCACTCAGGTGCTTCAAGACGACCAGGCAGGTGACGGAATCATCGACAATCACAATCGCCATGCGGCTCTCCAGGCCTCGCGCGGCTCACAGTGGGCGCCAAGGTCTGAACGAAATGCTAACAACCGTACGCACGGGTTAACATTGGTTGCGATGGCGTGAACGGGCGCGGTGGCGGCGCGGCGGGGCACGGTCCGGGCCCACCGCCCGTGCCGGATGCCGACGGGCAAGACCCGGGATCTAGCCCGCGGCCAGCGCCTGCATGTCCGCCGTCCAGCAGGCGAAGGGGAGCTGCGAGAGGGCGCCGTTGTAGTACTGCGCCTGTCCCGTCACCTCCTGCCCGACCCAGGGGGGCAGCGGCACCGCCTGATCGACGGCTGCCAGCTCAACCTCGGCGACGCACAGGCCGGCGTTGTCGCCCTCGAACACGTCGACCTCCCAGGTCAGGCCCTCGAAGGGCACGTGATGGCGCACCTTGTCGATGACGTGGCCCTGGCGCAGGCTCAGCATCATCTCGGCCTCGATGACGGGCAGCTCGTACTCGAACTCGTTGCGGCGCAAATCCGCACGGCTCGTCTTGACCGTCAGCATGGCGCGATTGTCGTCGTAGATGCGCACCCGGATCGACGCCTTTGCGTCCGCCCGCAGGTAGGCCTGGCGAATGCGCAGGCTGCGCACGACGCCGCTGCGCCAGGCCCCGTCCGCCACGAGGAACTTGCGCTCGATCTCAATAGCCATCCGGCAACCCTGTGCGCACACCGCATACTCCAACGCCGCCGCCCCCGGGGCTAATCGGCAAAGCTCGCGGTCGACGAAGCCGCGGCATAGAACCAGAGCGGGGGGCCGGAGACAAGCCCACGCCGCAACCGCGGCCAGCACGCCGCAGCCGGACAGGGCCCCGGGCCAGGGGCGTGCGGGCCCGCGGCAGGCTGGCGCCCCCGTCCCTCGCGGGTCAGGCCGCGAGTTGCTTGTGCATGGTCTCGGTCCAGCCGTGCGTCATGTTGCGGAAGAACCAGTTGCCGCGCGCCTTCAGACGCTGGTAGGCCGCCTTGATGTCGAGCACGAGGGTGATGCGACGCCCCTTGTAGAGCAGCTCGCCGATCTCGTGGGTGGCGATGGGCTTGAAGCCGATCACCCGGGTGTGGAACCCGAACGGGCTGTGCCGGTCAGCCTCGAACACGTCGGTGATGAGCTGCGTGTACTGGCGCGAGACGATCTCGCGCGTGGCGGCGCCCATCAGCCGCGAGGCGACCAGCAGGTGGCTGCGCAGGTTGGGCCTGACGGCAAACCGCCCGATCTCGGCGATGCGCTCGTTGCGGATCATGTCCTCGATCCTGAGGTCGACGTCGATCGGGCTCAGACCGTAGGAGAGGTACTGCGCAACGGGCGGATCGTAGAGCACGCGCAGCACGCCCAGCGGCTCGTCGCGGCTCGTGGCGATGAACCAGGAGACGTCCGCACGGTCGAGGTCGCGGGCGGGAAACTGCGACTGGGCGTCGGCCACCCACGCCTTCTCCTCCTGGTAGGTCACCTTGAGGATCTCGAGCGCCTTGAGGCGATCGGCCTCCGTCTCCACCCGGCGTGCTCTAATGCGCAATGAGGTCGTCATGGCTCGTCTCCTCCTCGCTGTGGCCGCTCCAGGTCTTGCCGGAGAGGTGGCCGATGCTCCGCATGACGCGGCCGTGCAGCGCGCGCATGCGCGCGCCCGTTGCCACCGGCGCGGCATCCCCTTGGGATGCGATGGGCTCGCCGATGTGCAGCTCGAACGGGGCCCCCTCGCCCACCGGACCGCCCGGACGGACGCCGGGGAAGCGCAGCCCCGCCGGGATCACCGGCACGCCGGTCTCGAGCGCGAGCCGGGCGATGCCGTAGCGCCCGCGCAGAAGACGCTCGGGATCGCGGTTGACTGTGCCCTCGGGAAAGACGCCGAGCGGCCGGCCTTGCAGAAGATGGCTGCGGGCGGCCTCAAGAGGGGAGACGGCATCGGTCAGCAAAGGCCTCAAAACATTGAGGAGGCGCGGCCGGGCCGGCTTGCGCGCGACGGTGATCACGCGCGCGCGGCGGTAGAGGAAGCCGACGCCGGGGATGAGGCGGAAATTCCAGTCGGCCATGAAATGAATGTGACGGCCGCCGCGCAGGTGCATGAGCAGCGCCGGCACCAGGATCGCCTCGAGGCGCGTGCTGTGGTTGAGCGCCAGGATGAACGGGTCGTGCGCGGGGAGGATGCGGTCGAGCCCGTAGATGCCGAGCACGCGGCGCTCGGACCAGGTGGCAATGGCCCGCAGGAGAAGCGCGTCGGTGAAGGACGCGTAGGGCAGCGAGCGCGAGAAGGGCGCGAGCCGTACCGGCGCGATGCCTGCTGCCTCGCCGGCCCAGGTCATGACGCCGCCCCCGCCAGCTGCGGCCCGAGATCGGCCGGCGCCGGTGCCTGGCGCGCGTGAGCCTGCGCGGCCGGCTCGCGGCCGAGGACGCCCCAGCGCAGCAGCATGAGCTCACCCGACCAGGTCTCGCTCACCGCCGTGGAGCTGCCCATCCAGTCGCCGCAGTTGAGATAGTGAACGCCCCCCAGACGGCAGTCGGCCGGCATGTGGGTGTGACCGGAGATGACCCCGTCGAGACCGCGACGCGCCGCCTCGCCGGCAAGGGCCGCCTCGATCGCCCCGGCGTTGCCGGCGCGCCGCTTGATCCGTGCCCAGAGGCCCTCCTGGCCGGATGCGGAGGCGCCGCGCGCCGCGCGCCGGCGGGGGCGCGGCATCAGGCGCTCCTTCCAGCGGCAGGCGGCCCGCGAGAGCCCGGCCAGACGCCTGATGACCTCGTCATGCTCGTCGCCGTGCACCACCAGATAGCGCGCGCCGTGCAGCGTCTCGTGCACATAGTCGTGCCGGATCTCGAGGTTGCCCAGCGCCAGCCCGAGGTAGGGACGCAGGTTGTCGTCGTGGTTGCCGGGCAGCAGGACGAGGCGGGTGCCGGCCTGCATCTTGGCGACGAGCAGGCTCAGGATGTAGCCGTGGCCCGAGTGCCAGCGTACGCGCCGGCCGAGGCTCCACAGGTCGAAAATGTCGCCGACGAGAAAGATGGTCTCGGCATCGTTGCGGTGTAGAAAATCCGCAAAGTCGCGGACATCGGAAAAGCGCGAGCCCAAGTGCACATCGGAAACGAAAAGGCTCCGATGAGAGAACCTGGCCGACGTTCCGGTCATTTTGAGACCTATCTCCGATCGCGCGCACACGATGGGGTCACATAAGTCGATTCATTTTTCAGGCGTGTGACTTGCCGCGCAGCCGCCCTTGCCCCGGCGGGGCCTGTGGCGGATGCAGCCCTGTCAATTTTCTGTAACATTGCGGTCGGAAAGCAGGCGAAGGGCTGCAGGAAGCGAAAGCGATGTCGAAGAGGGAGCTCAGCTACGTCACGGCCGGCGATCCGGCCTGGAAGCGCTGGCTGATGGCAGGCATCGAGGACGTGTCGGGGCGCCGCCGCATCCTGCCCGCCTACACGCGCTGGCGCCGCACGGTGGCCTGGCGGAGCGCCAACATGTGGGGCGAGCTTCTGCAAGCCGTCGGCACGCGTCTCGAGATCACGGCGGCGGCGGACTGGGCCCGGATCCCCGACGTGCCGCTGGTGATGATCGCCAACCATCCCTTCGGCATCGCGGACGGCGTCGCCATGCTGGCGCTGGCCGAGCGGCTCGGACGGCCCTACCGCATCCTGCTGCACAGCGACCTGACGCGGATCCCGGAGCTGGCGCGCGTCGGGCTGCCGATCGATTTCTCGGGCTCGCGGGCGGCGCTGGCGCGCAACCTCGCCACGCGCAACGAGGCGCGCGAGCTGCTGCAGCGCGGAACGACGATCATCATCTTCCCCGCGGGCGGCGTCGCCACGGCCGAGCATCCCTTCGGCAAGGCCCAGGAGCTGGTCTGGAAGCAATTCGTGGTGCGTCTCATCCAGCAGGCCGGCGCGCACGTGCTGCCCGTCCACTTCGAGGGGCAGAACTCGCCGCTGTTCCATCTGGCCAGCCGCATCTCGACCTCGCTGCGGCTGTCGCTGATCGTGAGCGAGGCACGGCGCAAGGTCGGCAAGACGATCCAGGTCAGCATCGGCCGGCCGCTCAGTGTGGCCGACATCGAGCGGCTGCGGGAAGGCCGGTCGTTCCTCGACGAGCTCTACATCCAGGTGCAGCGGCTGGCGCCGGGCGCCAGCACGCGCACAGCCGCCGAGCTGATGCCGCGGCCGGCCGCCGAGCGCCGGCCGTTCCCCTGGGACGAGCCGGTCGGCAAGAGCCGGGGCGAAGGCGAGGCGACAGGCCGCGACGGCACGGTGAAGGCGCAATGAGTGCACGCTACGCGATCTACTTCATGCCGTCGCCGGAGACGGCGCTGGCGCGCTTCGGGGCGTCGGCGATCGGCTACGACGCGTGGACGGGGCGCGCGGTGCCGTTCCCCGACACGGCCCCGTTCCCGAGGGACGGCGCGCCGGAGTGGAGCCGCGAGCCCGCCCGCTACGGCTTCCACGCGACGCTGAAGGCGCCGTTCCAGCTCAGGGACGGGTGCAGCGAGGCGGATTTGCATGCGCGGGTGAGCGCCTTCGCGGCGGGGCGGGCGCCGGTCGCGCTGGGTCCGCTCGACGTGGTGGCGCTGTCGCGCTTCGTGGCACTCGTGCCGCGCGATCCGCCGCCTGCACTCGCTGGGCTCGCGGCCGACTGCGTCACGCAATTCGACGCGCTTCGTGCGCCGCTGTCGGAGGCGGACAGGACGCGGCGGCTGGCTGCGCCCCTCAGCGCGCGGCAGATCGCCTACCTCGACGCCTGGGGCTACCCGTACGTGCTCGAGGAGTTCCGCTTCCACATGACGCTGTCGGGGCCGCTCGAGGCGGAGACGAAGGCGTCGCTGCTGGGGGCCCTCGAGGCGCTGTGGCAGCCGATTTCGACGCCGATCACGATCGACGCGCTGACCATTGCACACCAGCCGCGCCGCGACGGCCCGTTCGTGGCGCGGGCACGCTATCGCCTCGACGGGGCGCAGTCCTCGATCACACCATGAGGAAAGCGGCGACAATCCTGAAGGTGCTGGCCGTATTCGCGCTCGCGGGCCCGCCGATCGGCGGCCTCACCGTGTTCGCAGGAATAGCGGCCGTCGCCGCCGTTGAATCGGTAGATCTCGCCGGACTTGCCCGGATCCCGCTGTTCGGCCTCGGCTATGGCCTGCAGCTCAGCTACATGGTCGGCACCGGCCCAGCCCTTACCGCGGGCCTCATCATTGCGGCGTGGGGCGTCGGCGTGCGCCCGCCGGGTCTCTTGGTCGCGCTGGCAACCGGTGCAGCCGTCGGGCTCGGGCTCTACTCTCTCTACGAACAGAGCACGCGCTACGCGTTGCGGCATGGCTCGTTCCTTCTCCTCCTCCTCGGCGCGCCGTGCCTGCTTTCGACGCTTGCCTGCTGGGCGTTGACCCGACCGCTGCTGCGCGCGCAGACTGGCCGCATCTCGTGAAGGCGCTCAGTTCGCAAGCTCGCGCAGGGCGGCCACAAGACGGGCAACGCCTTCCTCGATAGGCCCCGAGTTGTCGATGACGACATCGGCCGTGGAAGCCTCGAAGCCGTCGACGCGGCGGGCAAGGCGGGCGGCGACGTCGGCGCGCGTCTCGCGGCCGCGCGCGGCGATGCGATCCGCCCGCACCTCGACCGGACAATCGATGAGCACCACGCGCACGTGGGCATAGCGGGCGCGGGCCGGCTCGATCGCCGTGCGGGAGGCGTTGAAAACCGCGATACGTCCCGCCGCAATCGCCGTGTCGAGATCGCGCGGGATGCCGTAGCCCAGCCCGTGCGCCATCCATGACAGGGCATAGTCGCCGCGCGTCAGGCCGGCGCGGAAGTCCGGCTCGGAGACGGAGACGAACGCCTCGGAGGCGTGCGGGGCCCGCGTGATGTGGCGGGTCACGAACAGCATGCGCGCATCGCCCGCGAGGGCCTCGGCGGCGCCGGCGATCAGCGCGTCCTTGCCGACACCGCTCGCCCCCACCACGAGGACGACGGTGCCGGGACCCTTGAGACCCATGCTGGAAGCGACCTCAGACAACGCGGCTGCCTTCCCGGTAGACCTCGCGCACGATCGGCATGTCGTCGACGACGCGCACGCGCACGAGATCGGCGCGCTTGCCAACCGCGATCTCGCCGCGGTCGTCGAGGCGCACGGCACGGGCGGGATTGAGCGTCACGGTGCGCAGCGCCGCGGGCAGGCCGATGCCCTCGATGCGCTGGGCAATGTCGAAGGCGCCGAGCAGCAGGCTCGCCGGCACGTAGTCGGAGGACAGGATGTCGAGCACGCCCTCGCGCGCCAGCGTCTCGGCCGCGACGTTGCCGGAGTGCGAGCCGCCGCGGACGACGTTGGGGGCGCCCATCACCACCTTCACGTCGGCCTCGTGCGAGCGCTTGGCCGCCTCGAGCGTGGTCGGGAACTCGGCGATGGCGACGTCGTCGGCGATGGATTCCTCGACCTGCTCGATCGTCGTGTCGTCGTGGCTCGCCAGCACGATGCCGCGGGCCTTGGCCAGCGCGACGAGCTCGGTGCGGTGGCGCCTGTAGTTGCGGTTGTACTGCTCGAGCTTCTTGGCGATGAGCACGTCGAGCTCGTCGGGCGAGAGGCCGGTCTTGCCGCCGTAGTAGGTGCGCCACAGGTGCATGGCGCGGAACTGGCGGGCCCCGGGCGTGTGGTCCATGAGCGAGATGAGGTGCACGGGATGGGAGGCAACCGCCTCGCTGGTGATCTCGACGACGTCCTCCACGCACACCTCGCAGCGCACGTGCAGGCGGTGCTCGGCGCGCAGCAGTCCCTGGTCGCCGGCCCGGCGCAGGGCATCGAGAGTGCCCAGAAGCTCGTCCTTGGCCGTCGAGTGGTCGATGTCGCGGCCGGCCCGGATGCAATCGAAGACGGTGGTGATGCCGGAGGCCGCGATCTGGGCGTCGAAGGCGGCAATGGCAGACGCCGCCGGCCAGCGCACCTTGGGGCGGGGCTGCAGATGCGTCTCGAGATGATCCGTGTGCAGCTCGACGAGGCCCGGCAGCAGATAGTCGCCGCCGAGATCCTGGCCGGGGCCGCGAATGTCGCCCGACGCCACGTCGCGGATGCGTCCGCCCACCACCACCACGGAGCCCTTGACGACCTCGTCGGGGAGGACGACGGCGGCATTCTTGAATACGATCTCTTGCATCGGCGCCCTCAGGCTGCGGTTGCGAACTTGGTGACGTCGACGACGCGATCGGCAAGACGCTCGCGGACGGCGGTGTCGTGGAAGATGCCGAGAATGGCGGCGCCCTCACGCTTGCGGGCTTCTATCAGCTCCACGACGGTATTGCGATTGGCATCGTCGAGGGAGGCGGTCGGCTCGTCGAGGAGCAATACCGGGCGCGCGGCGGCAAGGCCACGGGCGATGTTGACACGCTGCTGCTCGCCGCCCGAGAAGGTGGCGGGCGGCAGGTTCCACAGACGCTCGGCGACGTTGAGCCGTTCAAGAAGCTCGCGCGCCTTGGCGCGGGCGGCCTCCTCGTCGCGGCCCGTCGCCGCCGCCTCCGCCGCCACCACGTCCAAGGCGCCGACGCGGGGAATGGTGCGCAGGAACTGGCTGACGTAGCCGAGCGTCGTGGCGCGCAGCGCCAGCAGGGCGCGCGCCGGCGCGGTGGCCACGTCCACGGGGCCCCGCGGGCCCGTGACCAGAATGGAGCCGGCGTCGGTGCGGTAGTTGCCGTAGATCATCTTCAGCAGCGAGGACTTGCCCATGCCCGAGGGCCCCGAGAGCACCACGCACTCGCCGGCGCGGACCGTGAAGGCGACATTGCGCACGACCGGCAGGGTCGCCCCGCCGCGCAGATGCATGACGAACGTCTTGGCGACGCCGTCCACCTTGATCATGTCGTCAGCGGTCATGGGGCGGTCTCAGGTCTGGAGGATCGAGGCGACGAGGAGCTGCGTATAGGCCTCGCGCGGGTCGTCGAGGACCTGGTCGGTGAGGCCCGTCTCGATCACCCGGCCCTGGCGCATGACGATCATGCGGTGGGACAGCAGACGCGCCACGGCGAGGTCGTGCGTGACGATGATGGCCGCCAGGCCGTAGCCCGCGACGAAGGAGCGGATCAGGTCCAGCAATCGGGCCTGCACGGAGACGTCGAGGCCGCCGGTCGGCTCGTCCATGAACACGAGGCGGGGATGGGTGACCATGTTCTTGGCGATCTGCAGGCGCTGG
Source organism: Hyphomicrobiaceae bacterium (assembly GCA_033764875.1). Taxonomy (GTDB): domain Bacteria; phylum Pseudomonadota; class Alphaproteobacteria; order Rhizobiales; family Hyphomicrobiaceae; genus AWTP1-13. The sequence continues at coordinate 105,514 of JANRIO010000092.1, forward strand.
CGCATGCCGCCGGAGAAGGTCGTCGGCTTGTCGTCGATACGGTCGCCGTCGATCTCGACGCGGGTCAGCCAGCTTTCAGCCTCGGCGCGGATGCGGCCGTAGTTGCGCCAGCCGACCGCCATCAGCCGCTCGCCGACGTTGCCGCCGGCCGACACGCCCATGCGGAGCCCGAGCCGCGCATCCTGGTGCACGAAGCCCCAATCGGTGCGCAAAAGAAAGCGGCGCTCGGCCTCGGGCAGGGCGAACAGATCGCGCGTGACGCCGTCGCGCATGCGGTAGCGGACGGCGCCCGCGGTCGGCGGCATCTGCGTCGAGAGAAGCGACAGCAGCGTCGACTTGCCGGAGCCGGACTCGCCCACGATCGCCACCACCTCGCCCGCGTAGACCTCGAGCGAGACGCCCTCGCAGCCGACGCGCGTACCGTAGTGCTTGGTCAGAGCCTCGGCGACGAGCAGCGGCGTCTCGGCGGCCTCGGCGTTCTCCGGCATCGTCATCGGCTGGCCCCGTTGCGGACGCTCTCGCAATGGTCGGTGTCGGAGCATACGAACATGCGCCCGCCCTTGTCGTCGGTGACGACCTCGTCGAGGTAGACGCCCGTGGAGCCGCACAGCTCGCAGGCGGCGGTGATGCGCGTGCGCTCGAAGGGATGGTCCTCGAAGTCGAGGCTCTCGACGCGGGTGTAGGGCGGCAGCGCGTAGATGCGCTTCTCGCGCCCTGCCCCGAACAGCTGCAAGGCGGCGCAGTGGTCCATCTTCGGATTGTCGAACTTGGGCGTCGGAGATGGATCCATCACGTAGCGGCCGTCGACCTTCACCGGGTAGGCGTAGGTGGTGGCGATGTGGCCGTGGCGGGCGATGTCCTCGTAGAGCTTGACGTGCATGAGGCCGTACTCCTCGAGCGCGTGCATGCGGCGCGTCTCGGGCTCGCGCGGCTCGAGGAAGCGCAGGGGCTCGGGGATCGGCACCTGGTAGACCAGCACCTGGTTTTCCGCGAGGGGCTGCTCGGGAATGCGGTGGCGCGTCTGGATGACGGTCGCCGCGGCGGTGTGCGTCGTGGTGGCGACGCCCGCCGTCCTCTCGAAGAACTTGCGGATGGAGACGGCGTTGGTGGTGTCGTCGGCGCCCTGGTCGATGACCTTGAGCACGTCGTCGCGCCCCAAGATCGAGGCGGTTACCTGCACGCCGCCGGTGCCCCAGCCGTAAGGCATCGGCATCTCGCGGCTGGCGAACGGCACCTGGTAGCCCGGCACCGCGATGGCCTTGAGGATGGCGCGGCGGATCATGCGCTTGGTCTGCTCGTCGAGGTAGGCGAAGTTGTAGGTCGAGGACTGGGCGGTCATTGCACGGCCTCCTTGTCGGCATCGCCTGCCGCGGCCGTTCGGTCGCGGGTCCATTCCTCGCGGAGCTGGCGCAGGAGGACGAGCTCGGCCTGGAAGTCGACGTAGTGGGGCAGCTTCAGGTGCTCGACGAAGCCCGTCGCCTGCACGTTGTCGCAATGGGCGAGCACGAACTCCTCGTCCTGGGCCGGCGCGGTCACCTCGCCGCCCAGCTCCTGGGTGCGCAGCGCCCGGTCGACGAGGGCCATGGACATGGCCTTGCGCTCGGCGTGGCCGAAGGCGAGACCATAGCCGCGCGTGAACTGCGGCGCCTTGTCGGCGCTGCCCGTGAACTGGTTGACCATCTCGCACTCGGTGAGCGTGATGATCCCGAGCGGCACGGCAAAGCCCAGCTCCTCGGGCACGAGCGACACCTCAACCTCGCCCATGCGGATCTCGCCGGCGAAGGGATGCGTGCGGCCGAAGCCGCGCTGGGTGGAATAGCCGAGCGCCAGCAGGAAGCCCTCGTCGCCGCGGGCAAGGGCTTGCAGGCGGAGATCACGGTCGGCCGGGACCTCGAGCGGCTCGCGCGTGAGATCGCCGGCGGGCCGGTCCGGCTCGGCCACGGGGTTGGTCTCGATCAGGCCCTGGCCGTCGAGAAGCTTGGTGACGTGGGGCGTCGCCTCCGGCTGTGCGGACGCAACGGATGGCACGGCGACCGGGGGAGCCGTCTCGGCGAGCGCGGGATCGAGCAGGCGGTGGGTGTAGTCGAAGGTGGGGCCCAGCACCTGGCCGCCGGGCAGGTCCTTGAAGGTCGCCGAGACGCGGCGGCGGATCTCCATGGCGCCCGTGTCGAGCGGCATGCTGGCGCCGAAGCGGGGCAGCGTGGTGCGATAGGCGCGCAGCAGGAAGATCGCCTCGATCAGGTCGCCGCGGGCCTGCTTGACGGCGAGGGCCGCCAGGTCCTCGTCGTAGAGGGAGCCCTCGCTCATGACGCGGGCGACGGCCAGCGAAAGCTGCTCGCGGATCTGGTCGGCGGTGATCTCGGGCACGGCCGGATCGCCGCGCCGCGCCTTGGCGAGGAGCGCGTGCGCAGCCTCGATCGCCGCCTCGCCGCCCTTGACTGCAACGTACATGGGGCTAGCCCTCCGTGACGAGGCGAACGCTGCGGGGCAAGGCCGCAACGGCGCCGGGCGCTGCAAGGACGAGATCGACGCCGCAGGGGAACTGCGCGCGGTTGTGCCGGAGATCGTCGGCGAGCCAGGCCGGCAAGCCGGCGAAGGAGAAGCCGGCGCGTCCCTTGATGCCGGGCCCCTCGAGCAGGAGGCCCTCGCCGGAGAAAGCCTCGACCGCGACGATCAGCGTCGCGGAGCGATCCGGGTACTCGGGCGTGCCCTGGCGCAGCGCTGCCAGGCGCGGCATGGCGGCGGGGCCCGCGGCCAGCACGAACTGGGCCTCGTCGGCCGCGCGGGCGAGGCGCGCGCCGGTGTGAAAGGAGAGGAACTGGAGAATATCGGGCTGGCGCAGGGACGGGTCGAGCCACAGCGGCGTCTCGTAGTCGGCAAGCGCCAGCAGCACGCCGGCTGCAACCGCCGTCAGCGGCGGGGGCACGCGCAGGGCGACGTCGAGCGCCACGGGACGCGCCGGCCGCGCCATCGCCTGCATCACCGCCTTGAAGACGCGCTGGGCGTCGCCGACGGAATCGGCGAAACCGGGCAGGAGCGAAGGGGTTGCGTCCATGGTCAATCCTCGCCCCGCACCAGCGTGAAGAATTGCACGCGCGTGGCCGCCGTCTCGGCGGTCCGCGTCGCCTTCTCGGCGGCCAGACGCGCCGAGACCGGCGCGACGAGCGCGGCCTCGAGGCGGGCGGCGAAGGCCGCAGTCTGGCCCAGCGCGTCGACGATGGCGGCGGCGCGGGCGCGGGCGTGGGAGCGGCCGAGGAGATAGGAGAAGCCGAGCTCGCCGGTGGCGAGGCGGACGACGGCGCGGGTCACGGTGGCCTCGCCGACGTTGAACGGCTGCCCGTCGCCGCCGATGCGGCCCTGCAGCATGACAAGGCCGATCTCGGGCTGGCGCACGACCTCGATCGCCGGCAGGGGGGCCAGCGCCGCAAGGGCGCCGTCGAGCTCGGCGGTCGTGGCGTCGGCGCACACCTTCATGAGGCGCTGGCGCGCGGACGGGTCGGCGCCGCCCAGGGCCGGATCGCTATCGCGGGGCATTGGCTCGTCCTGTGATGACATGCGGCGCAGTCCGCGCCAGCCTGCGGCGGCGACCATGGCCGTGGATCGGTGACCCGGCGATGACGCGGCGCGGGCGCGCCGGGGACCACACGGCGCCATCCACAGCGGCGAAACGCGCATGGCTCGGTGGCCGGGCGGCGGCGGCAGGGGCCTCGGACATCGCGGATTCCTCTAATGGTCTAGACCACTGAAAAGGTCTATACCTCATGCCGCAGAACTGGTCTATACGTCTTTGCGGATACGGGGTGCGGCACAATCGATCCGCCCCGGCAAGCGAGCGAGACAGCCATGACGCGAGATGCCCGCGATCGCCCGGAGGGCAGCGCCACGCCGCTGTGGCGCCGCCTGGAGCACCGGATCCGCCAGCAGATCCTCGACGGCGTGCACGCACCCGGCGCGCAGCTGCCCTCCGACCGGGAGATCGCCGCCAGCCTCGGCGCCAGCCGCATGACGACGCGGCGGGCGCTGGCTGCCCTCGAGCAGGAGGGGCTGCTCCGGATCGAGCATGGCAGCGGCACCTTCGTCAGCGAGGATGCGCTGGTGCGCTACCGCCTGGGCCAGGACCGGGTGCGCTTCGGGCAGAACTTCATCGCCCGGGACGGGACGTCCGTGCATCGCCGACGGATCCTCAAGACCGACACGATCGCGGCAAGCGCGGACCTGGCGCGCCGCCTCGACCTTGCCGAGGGCGCGCCGGTGCTCGCAATCCGGATGCTGGCGCTCGCCGGCGAGACGCCGATCTCGCTCGGCACGCGCTACTGCGACGGGGTGCGCTTTGCCGGCCTCGACAAGGCGTTCGAGGCGGCCGGCTCTTATACGGCGGCGCTGCAGGGCTTCGGCGTCAAGGACTACCGGCGCATCTCCACCGACGTGATCGCGCGCATGCCGACGACGGATGAGGCGCGGCTGTTGCGACAGTCGCGGGCGCTGCCCGTTCTCGCCTACGCCGCGACCGACGCGGAGGTCGATCCGGCGCAGGCGCGGGCGCCCGGCGCGGCGATCTCCTATCATCTTGGATGCTTCCCTGCCGAGCGGGTGGTGATCACCATCGCGGCCGATCCCGCGTAGGCGTTAGGCGGCGGCTACTGGACGAGGGCGGCCTCGCCGGAGCGGCCGGAGATGGAGCGGCGCAGGCGCGTGGCGATGAAGTCCGTGACCGCCACGGCGACGAGGATCATGATGATGAGCAGCGACACGTGCTGCCACTCGAGCGTGCGGATCTGCTCGGACAGATGCAGGCCGATGCCGCCGGCGCCGACGATGCCGATGATGGTGGACGAGCGCACGTTGGATTCGAACAGGTAGAGCGCCTGACCGGCGATGACGGGCAGCACCTGCGGCACTACGCCGAAGCGCAGCACCTCGAGGCCGTTGCCGCCGGTCGAGGCAATCCCCTCCGCAGGCTTGCGGTCGGCCGTCTCGATGGCCTCGGAGAACAGCTTCACGAAGGTGCCGAAATCGCTCACCGCGATGGCCAGCACGCCGGCCATGGGGCCGAGGCCGACGATGCCCACCCAGATCAGCGCCCAGATCAGCTGGTCGATGCCGCGTGCGACGTCGCTGGCGCGGCGCATGAAGAAGCGCAGCGGCCATACCGGCATCACGTTGCGCGAGGCGAGGAAGGACAGCGGGAAGGCGACGAGCGCGGCCATGAAGGTGCCGAGAAGCGCGATGGCCACCGTCTCGCCCAGCGCGTGCAGGTAGATCATGAACTTGGCCCAGGTATCGGCCGAGGGCGGGAACATCAGCGTCACGAAGTGACCCAGCGCCGCAAAGCCCTTGAGGATGCGCTCGGGTGCGATGTCGAGGCGGATCACGGAGTAGACGAACAGGCCCACGACAAGCGCCAGGAGCCCGGCGCGCAGCAGCGAGGCCGAGAGGCTCGGCCGGAACACGTGGGGGTGGGCCGAGCGCAGGGCCTGCAGGTCGGCTGTGAGGGCCGTGCGCTTCACTGTCGTTCCGCCCGCCATCAGCGCGCCTCCTGCAGGCCGATCAGGTAGTGGCGCAGGCGCCCGGTGAGGACGTCGATGACCACGACGAGCGCCACGATGAGGATCAGGAGCGCGGAGACGTCGGTGTAGTAGAATTTGCGGATGTACTCGATCAGGTCCTGGCCGATGCCGCCGCCGCCGACGAGGCCCATGACGGAGGCGCCGCGGACGTTGATCTCGAAGCGCCAGAGCGTGTAGCTCGTGAAGTTGGCAAGCACCTGCGGCAGCACCGCGTAGCGGTTCGTCTCCCACCAGGTGCCGCCGGATGCGACGAGACCGTCGACCGGCTTCATGTCGATGTTCTCGATGGCGTCGGAGAACAGCTTGCCCAGCGCGCCCGTGCTGTGGATGGCGATCGCCAGCACGCCGGCAAAGGGGCCGATGCCGAAGGCGGCCACGAAGATCAGGGCGAACACCACCTCCGGCACGGAGCGGAAGAACTCGAGCGCGCGGCGGGCCGCGAACACGCCCGCAGCCGAGCGCGCGATGTTGGCCGACGCCATGAAGCTCAGCACGAAGCCGCCGAGCGTGCCGAGAAGCGTGCCGAGATAGGCGATCAGCAGCGTGTCCCAGAGCGCCCACAGCCAACGGCAGTTGTACTCGGGCAGGACGCCCCAGAACCACTCCGCGACGTTGCTCCACGCCGGGGCGCCGTTGTCGAAGTGGAAGATGCGGACGAAATAGCTCGGGAAGCGGTGCGCGTTGCTGGCGAACAGCACGGGATCGAAGTGCGTGAACCAGCCGCTGCCCAGCAGCAGCGCCAGCACGATAAGGCAACCCAACGCGAACTTCAGCCGCTCGGCCCGGACAGCGCGGGCGTAGGACTGGACCAGCGGCTCGAGCTGGCGGTCGGGGAGGATCTGGAGGGCGCTGGCCAAGGGATCAAGGGTCCGAGGGGCGGCGGGGAGCCCGGCGCAGTCGCCCGGCTCCCGCACGGTTCATGGAGGCAGCTCGTTTCAGACGTCATGGCCGGGCTTGTCCCGACCATCCGCGTGCCACCCGCTTCGGCGCAGGTGGCGGGCTGGAGCCTCGGGACAAGCCCGAGGCTGACGAAGCGTGAGGACCGGGACCAGTGCCCGATCGGGGCCTAGCTTGCCTTCTTCTTCTTCAGGTCGTCGACGAACTTGTTGAGCTTGACGATGGGCTCGTATGCCGTGTTGCTCGTCTCCTCGAGCGGCCGCGCCTTGCCCTCGTAGATCTTGTCGAAGGCGGCCTTGTCCCGGGTGGCGATGTTGAGCACCGCGCCCTTGATCGCCGCCTTGAGGTCGGCCGGCAGATCGCTCAGATAGGTCATCGGCGAGTTCACGATCTGATCGGACTTGAAGATGATGCGGAAATCCTCCGCCTTGACCATGTTCTTGCGCGCCATGCGCTGCAGGTTCGACTCGCTCTCGTCGTTCCACCAGTTGGCGGCGACGTCGACCGTGCCTTGCGCCAGCGCGGTGACCGCGTTCTCGTGGCTGCCCGTGTAGAACACCTTGGCGAAGTAGCGCTCGGGATCGATGCCCATCTTGTCGAGGGCGAACCGGGGCACGTTGTTGCCGGAGGTGGAGTTGGGATCGACGAGGCCGAGGTTCTTGCCCTTCAGGTCCTCGATCTTCTGATAGGGGCTGTCCTTCTTCACGTAGAAGACGGAGTAGTAGCCCTTGGTGCCGTCGGCGTTGACCTCGACGGCGAACGCCTCGGCCTTGACGCCGGTCATCAGCGCGCGGGCAAAAGAGGACGGGCCGTGCATGCCGATGTGGATGTTGCCGGCGCGCTGGCCCTCGATGAGGGCGGCGTAGTCGTTGGCGATGCGCAGCGTCACCTTGGTGCCGAGCTCCTTGGCGAGATAGGCGATGAAGGGCGCATAGCGCTCGGTGACGCCGGAGGCGTTCTCGGCCGGGACGACGGCGAACACGAGCTCGGGATACTTGGCCTTCCAATCCTGGGCAAGGGCGGGATGGACGATGCCGGCAGCGCTGGCTGCAAGTCCTGCTAGCACGATGCGACGGTTGATCATTGCATGCTCCTCGAGTTCGTTGTGGGTCGCGTTCGTTGGGGGCTGCCGCAACCGGCCGCCCGGTGGAGATCGACTGCCTCGGCGGCTCAGGCGACGGCCAGCTCACCTTCCTGGACTGCCGCCTCGGCGGAGCCGGCGTCGACGACGCCCGCCGCCTCGAGGCCGTACAGCTCGCGCGCGACCGCGTCGGTCAGCGCCGCCGGCGCGCCGTCGAAGACGACGCGGCCCGCCGACATGCCGACCAGGCGGTCACAGTAGGTGCGGGCGATGTCGAGGGAATGAAGGTTGCACAACACGGTGATGCCGAAGTGCCGGTTGATGCGCAGGAGCGCGTCCATCACGATCTTGGTGTTGCGCGGATCGAGCGAGGCGATGGGCTCGTCGGCCAGCATCAGGCGCGGCTCCTGCACGAGCGCGCGGGCGATGGCGACGCGCTGCTGCTGGCCGCCGGACAGCGACTCGGCGCGCTGGTGGGCGAGGCCCGCGATGTCGAACTGCTCGAGCGCGGAGAGGGCGATGGCCTTCTCGCTCGCGCCCCAGCGGCCGAGCAGCGTGCGCGAGGTCGGCAGCTTGTTGAGGCGGCCGGTGAGCACGTTGGTGAGCACGTCGAGACGGCCGGCGAGATTGAACTGCTGGAAGATCATGGCGCAGTCGGCGCGCCAGTCGCGCAGGGCCTGGCCCTTGAGGCGGGTGACGTCCACCCCGTCGCACAGGATGCTGCCGCTGGTCGGCTCGGCCAGGCGATTGATCATGCGCAGGAGGGTCGACTTGCCGGCGCCGGAGCGGCCGATGATGCCGACGAACCCGCCCGAGGCAATCTCCAGGTCGACATTGTCGACGGCCGTCTTGGTCTCGAAACGCTTGGTCAAAGCCACAAGCTTCAGCATCCGCCACCCCTTCGTCGATCGGCGGGCCATCCCTATGCGGAGTGGCTAACGGTATTGTGACAGCGGGGCCGCCGCCGGTGGATGGCTGCGCGACGCGCGCACCTGCCGGCGTCATGGAGACGTCACAGGGGGCGTGCAAGGCCGTGCCGGGCGCAATCACCGGAGCCAGGGCATGGGCCACGGAAAGCTTTCAATCTCGCCGACGATCGATCCGACGGCGCAGGTGCGGGACTGTACCTTCGGCCGCTACACGGAGGTGGGGGCGCGCACCACGATCGCGGAGAGCGAGATGGGCGACTACTCGTATGTCGTCAACGATTCCAACATCATCTACACGACCATCGGGAAGTTCGTGTCGATCGCGGCGATGACACGCATCAACCCTGGCAACCACCCGATGCAGCGTGCGACGCAGGCGCACTTCACCTATCGCGCGTCCTCCTACTTCGAGGGGGCGGCGGACGAGGCAGGCTTCTTCGACTGGCGGCGGAGCTTCCGGATCAGCATCGGCCACGACGTGTGGATCGGGCACGGGGCGATCGTGCTGCCCGGGCGCAACATCGGCACCGGCGCGGTGGTGGCGGCCGGCGCCGTGGTGACCAAGGACGTGGCCCCCTACACGATCGTCGCCGGCAATCCGGCAAAGCCCATCCGCCGCCGCTTCCCGCAGGCGATCGAGGCGCGCCTGATGACGCTGGCCTGGTGGGACTGGAGCCACGAGAGGCTGCACGCGGCGCTCCCGGATTTCCGCGCCCTGCCGATCGAGGCCTTCCTGGAAAAGCATGGCGGCTGAGCCACGCGTGGCCTGGCGCCGCCGCCTCGCCGAGCCGGCCAGCTTCGCCCTGGTCGGCGCCCTGTCGACAGCGCTCGACGTGGCGCTGTTCTGGGCGTTGACGCGCGCCGGCGTTCACCCGCTGCTCGCCAACGTGGTCAGCTATTGCAGTGTCGGGGCGCTCAACTACTGCCTCAACGCCCGCCTCACCTTCGCTGGCCGCGGCGAGGCTTCGACGGGCGTCGGCTCGTGGCGCCGCATCCTCGCCTTCACCGCGGTCAAGGCGGTGGCGCTCGCCCTCTCCACCGGCACGCTCGCCCTGGCGCTCGTCGTCCTCCCGCCGCTTGCCGCCAAGGGCGTCTCCATCATCGTGACCTTCGGCGTGTCGTTCCTGCTCTCGAGCCGGCTCGTGTTCGTGGCGCGATCCGCAGGCCCGGGCCTGTCATGAGGCTGTGTGCGGCCTCGGGCAGACAGCGCGCGCTGCAGCTGCGAGGGAGGGACTGATGAAACGCGCGCTCATCGGCGGGGTGCTGCTATCCGCGCTGACCATGCCGGCTGCGGCCCAGCAGGAATTCTCGGCCGTGCTCGCGGGCCACGCGATCCTGCCGGCCAGGAGCTTGCTTGCGGCACCGGCGGACGCGCCGGCCGACCTCAAGGCGGCGGGCAAGTTCACCACGGGCCGGCGCGTCGAGGCCGCGGGCTCGGTGATGGGCCGCTCCAACGGGCGCCCGACCGGAGTGTCGCTGCCCTTCGGCGGGCAGCCGGTGCAGGGCCACTCCGGCATCAAGCGGATGCCGGACGGCAGCTACTGGATCATCACCGACAACGGCTTCGGCTCCAGGGCCAACAGCGCCGACAGCATGCTGTTCCTCAACCACTACAGGATCGATTGGGAGAAGGGCAGCCTCGAGCGGCTTGCCACCATCTTCCTGCACGACCCGGACAAGAAGGTGCCGTTCCGCATCGTGCACGAGGGAACCGAGAAGCGCTATCTCACGGGCTCGGACCTCGACATCGAGGGCTTCCAGTGGATCGGCGAGACACTCTGGATCGGCGACGAGTTCGGCCCCTACGTGATCAAGGCCGACAGAAGCGGCCGCGTACTCGGCGTGTTCGAGACCATGGCCGACGGCAAGCCCGTGCGCTCGCCGGACCACTGGCAGGTCGCCTCGCCGAGCGCGCCCGGGGCCGCCTACACGAACGTCAACCTGCGCCGCTCCAAGGGCTACGAGGGCTTCGCCGCGTCGAAGGACGGCCGGTTCCTGTACGGCCTGCTCGAGGGGCCGCTGTGGGACGCCGAGAAGAAGGACTGGGAGAAGGTCGAAGGCAAGGAGGCGGCGCGCATCCTGGAGTTCGATGTCGCCGCCGAGAGGTTCACGGGCCGCTTCTGGCACTTCGTGCTCGAGCAGAACGGCAACGCCATCGGCGACTTCAACATGTTGGACGCCACCACCGGCCTGATCATCGAGCGCGACAACGGCGAGGGCACGCAGGACAAGGCCTGCCCCAAGGGGCAGAAGGGCGAGACCTGCTTCTCCGACCTCGCGAAGCTCAAGCGCATCGTGAAGATCGAGATGACGGATGCCAACGTCGGCAAGCCGGTGCGCAAGATCGCCTACATCGATCTCATGAAGATCAGGGATCCCGACAGGAAGGCGCGCAAGCCGCTCAACGACGGCGTTCTCACGTTCCCGTTCTTCACCATCGAGAACGTCGACGTCGTCGATGCGGCGCACATCGTCGTCGGCAACGACAACAACCTGCCGTTCTCCTCGAGCCGGGAGCCCAACGCAGCCGACGACAACGAGCTCGTGCTGCTCGAGGTCGGCGCCTTCCTGAAGGCGAAGTAAGGGGCGTCACCGCGGCGCGTGGGGCTGCCTGCAAGCCTCCGCGCATCCGGCGCCGCGGCCGCCCCTGTTGCCGGCGCATCCGAAGCCGGAGCCACCGACATTCCCGGACGCGGCAAGACGGCGTTAACCGTGCCGGCGGGACGTCTGCCCGGCGCAAGCATTCGGAAATCCTTTGGAGCGTAGACCTCGCCGCAGCCGATCCCGGAGGACCTGAAGATGCCCAGCCTCGTCGTGCGCTTTCTCGACGACGAGAGCGGCGCCACCGCCATCGAGTACGGGCTCATCGCAGCGCTGCTCGCGCTCGTCATCATCGCGACAGCGCGCAGCCTCGGGGTACAGATCGGCTCCACGTTCAACACCACGGGCAACCTGCTCAGCAACGCCTCCTGACGGGTCCTCAGGCCGGTCGTCGCTCCCCTGCCCCCGGCAAGGCCCAAGCTCGTCGCGTCGGTCGCGCGAGCGGGCGGCTGCCGTCGGCGCCGTGCTGCCGCACGCGCGCCCCACGAACTTGTGATGCCGGCGGCGACGGAATTCCACGGATCTGCCCCGTTGTCGTAGCGGGCTTTGTGGCCGCTCCCCGTAGTCCCCCTCTCCGGGGCGCTGCCCTGCGCGCACGTCTCCAGCGCCCGCAGCAAGCCCATTCGACGACCCCAGCGTCCCCTGGACGCAGGGTTCCTCCCGGGAGAAAGCGCCATGTCACCAGACCTGCTGACGCCGGAGCTCGTTCTCGTGTGGTTCCTGGCGCTGCTGCTCGTCGGCCTGTTGTCCTGGCCCGACGAGGTGTGACGATCCGGCCTCAGGCTGGCTGGTCGGGATCGCCGAGGCGGCACAGGTAGTAGCCGTCGGGAAGGTGCCAGTGGCCGGTCTCCCAGACCGCGGGCACCTCGTCCAGCGTCAGCAGCACCCGGTCGTAGGCGAACAGGGCCTGGCCCTCTGCGCAGCCGAGGCGCGCGGCCAGCTCCGCCGTAGCGGTCGCCGGGCGCAGGCGCTCCTCGCCGCTCAGGATCATGACGCCGCAGCGCCGGACCAGCTCCAGAATGGAAAGGTCCAGGTGCCGCTGGGCCGGCGGCAGCGTGAACAGGGCGCCCGGCACGACGGACAGCTCCACCGCGTAGGCCTTGCCCTTGTAGACGCGCTTGCGGCGGGTGCGGCGAACCTCGCTGCCGGGCGCCAAGCGCAGGCGCTCGCACTCCAGCGGCGTCGCCTCGCCGCAGACGACGTTGCCGTCCTCGGAGGCCCCGTGCACGGACAGGCCGTCGGCGGTGCGCAGGCGCACGTAGCACTGGGCAATGTCCTCGGCGGTCCACTCCCGAACGAAGGTGCCACGCCCCTGCTGGCGCACGATGAGCCGGCCGGCCTCCATCAGATCCAAGGCCTTGCGGACGGTGCCGGGGCTGAGGCCATAGCTGTCGGCGAGCTCGATCTCGTTGGGCAGCGCCACGCCGCAGCGCCACTCGCCGGAGGCAATGCGGGCCGCGAGCGCCTCGCGCAACTGCACGTAGAGCGGCTTCGACGCAATCCGCGACGACATTCCCCTCGCCCCCAATGGGTTAGCTTTCTCACTCTATCCTTCATAGGGCAGCGGAGGGCGGCGGGGTGTTCCCTAGGTTACAGCGCGGGAGGGGGCGGCCGGGGCAGGGATTCGGGCCGAAGGCCCGAGGGCGGGAATCGGCGCCGGGGGCGC
>JANRIO010000097.1:0-53836 GCA_033764875.1 Hyphomicrobiaceae bacterium
TGGCCGTGGCGGCGGCCGTGGCGCTCGCCGGGCCTGGCCTCGCGCGGCTGGCGGCCGTCGCCGTGTGCGCCCCGCCGACGGGGGCGCCAGATCTCGATCCACTTCTCCTCGGGCGGGTCGGCAGGCTTGGTCTCGGCGTCCGCGGCGACCACAGCCACAGCGGCAGCCTCGGCCGGGGCCTCGCCGGCGGCCACGGCCGCCTCGACGACGGCGACGACCGCCACCTCGACGGCGGCGGCGGCCGGCGGCTCGGCCGCAGCGTTGGCCTCGGGCTCAGGACCGGGGGCGGCCTCGGCCGGCACATCGCCGGCGGCCTCCACGGGCGCCGCCGCGGCAGCGTCTGCCGGCTCGGCGGCTGCGGCTGCGGTGTCTGCCGGCTCGGCGGCGGGCTTGGCGGGGGCTGCCGCCTCCGGCTTGACGAGCCGGCGGTCGGCCCAGAAGCCCAGGGCCTTGAGCACATTGCCGAGCTCGGCCGAGGAGCAGCCCAGGATCGACATCATCTCGGGCACGGCCGTGAAGCCGCCGTCACCGGTGGCGCCCCGGGGAGGCACCGCCGCCTCGGCCGCCTCGCCCTGCGGCCGGCGCCAGGCCATGAGCGGTCGGATCAGGTCGGCCAGCCGCTCCAGCATGTCCATGCGCACGGCGCGCGGCCCGCAGACGTGGAAGCCCGCGACGCGATAGAAGGCCTCCGGCGTCTTGGGGTCGACGAGGCTCGAGGTGAGGCCCGGCCGCGGCGGCGTCGGCAGCGCGGCCTCGTCCCCCTCCAGACCGAGGGCCGCCTTGTTCTTGAGGAGCCAGAGCGTGCAGGCAAGATCGGCCGACGCCGGCTTCAGGAGCAGGGGAAAATAGATATTGAAGGCGCCGAAGCGCACACCATACTTGCGCAACTGGGCGCGCGCCGGCTGGTCGAGCGAGCGCACCTCCTCGGCCACCGTGTCGCGGGCCAGGGCGCCGAAGCTCTCCTTCAGGCGGAAGGCGATGCCGCGGGCCAGGCCCTGCACGTCGCCGGCGCTCGAGATCTCCACCAGCGGCTTCAGGCGGTCGGCGATGATCTCGGCGATCCAGGTGTTCAGGCGCTCCTGCACGCGCTCCTTCTCGGGAGGCTGCAGGTACTCGTCGGCGATGACGACCACCTGCGGCTTCAAGGGATCCTCGCCCGGCTCCAGGCGCCCGATCTCCTCGTCGCGCCAGACGATGGCGCCCTTGCGCGTGAGCTTGAAGGCGTCGGACTTGGCGGAGGCGACGCGGCGCACGCGCAGGCCCAGCTCGCGGCTGACCACGTGCTGGGCGGCCGAGCGCATGGCCTTGCCGTGAATGCCTTCCGCCTCGGTGTCGGGAAAGAAGCGGAAGCCCTTGAGCCGGCCGACGTAGTGCTTCTCGACCTCGATGCGGCCGTCCTCGCCGATCTCGGCGACCATGTCGTCCTTTTCCTTGAGGCCGCGCATCAGGGCGCTGGTGCGCCGGTCGACGAAGCGCTGCGTCAGTCGCTCGTGCAGCGCGTCGGAGAGCGCATCCTCGATGGCGCGCGTGCGATCCTGCCAGTGAGCCGGATTGGCCAGCCACTCGACGCGGTTCGACACGAAGGTCCAGGTGCGGATGTGGGCGATGCGGTTGGAAAGCGTGTCGATGTCGCCGTCGGTGCGCTCGGAGAAGGCGACCTGCTTGGCGAACCAATCCTCGGGAATGTGGCCCTCGCCCGTCATCAGGAACTTGTAGACGGTGCCGGCCAGCTCGGCATGGTTCTGCGTTGAGATCTTGCGGTAGTCAGGGATCTGGCACACCTCCCAGAGGCGGCTCACGGCATCCGGGGTTGAGGCCATGTCGACGACCTCGCGATCGTGGCTCAGCGTCTCGAGCGCGGTCACGTCGTCGGCCATGCGGGCGCGCGACAGACGCGGCTCGCGCGGGATCTGGCGCAGGCTGTCGCGGAGCGCATCGAGCGAGCGGAAGTCGAGGTCGCGCGTGCGCCACTGCAGGCTCTTCACGGGCTCGAAGGCGTGCGTCTCCAGGCGCTCGACGAGGTCGGGCTCGAGCGGCGGCACGCCGCCGGTGACACCGAAGGTGCCGTCGTTCATGTGGCGGCCGGCGCGCCCTGCGATCTGGGCCAGCTCGCCCGGCGTGAGTTGACGATGCACCTGGCCGTCGAACTTGCGCACGCCGGCGAACGCGACGTGGTCGACATCGAGGTTGAGGCCCATGCCGATGGCATCGGTGGCGACGAGAAAATCCACGTCGCCGGACTGGTACAGCGCCACCTGGGCGTTGCGCGTGCGCGGGCTCAGCGCGCCGAGAACCACCGCGGCGCCGCCGCGCTGGCGGCGGATCAGCTCGGCGATCGCATAGACCTCGGCGGCCGAGAAGGCCACCACCGCCGAGCGGGCAGGAAGGCGCGTGATCTTCTTCTCGCCCGCGTAGGTCAGCTTCGACAGGCGCGGGCGCGAGACGAAGTTGGCGCCGGGGATCAAATCAGAGATCGCCTCGCGCATGGTCTGGGCGCCGAGCAGCAGCGTCTCCTGGCGGCCGCGCACGTGCAGCAGCCGGTCGGTGAAGACGTGGCCGCGCTCGGGATCGGCGCACAGCTGCACCTCGTCGATGGCCAGGAAGTCGACGGCGGCGTCGCGCGGCATCGCCTCGACGGTGCAGACGAAATAGCGCGCGGTGTCCGGCTTGATCTTCTCCTCGCCCGTGATGAGGGCGACCCGGTCGGGGCCGACACGCTGCGAGATCTTGTCGTAGACCTCGCGGGCGAGCAACCGCAGCGGCAGCCCTATGAGGCCGGTCTCATGGCCCAGCATGCGCTCGATCGCCAGATGCGTCTTGCCGGTATTGGTCGGCCCCAGCACGGCAGTGACATTGCGGCTGCGGTTAGCGGTATCGAAACCCATTACAGGCTTTCCTAGGGCTTGCGGGATGCGGAGGCATTGCAGAGTGGTGCGACAAGATCAAGGGGCCCGCCGAAAAAAGACGAAGCCTGGCCGGGGGCGCCGATGGGCCGCGGCGCGAGACAAGTGCGGCGTTCCCGACGCGCCGGGAATTTGTTGTCGCGAGGCGGGGCACCTCATCTTGTGTGGGGGCGCGAGAGAGACCATACTTTGCCAGCCATGAAGCTCGATTCAAAATATTTCGACAGCGTGCGCGTGCGCCGGGACGAGGCAAAGCCCGATCCGCAGGCGCTGCCCACGTGCGACTGGAAGGGGTGCAGCAACCCCGGTCAGCACCGGGCGCCGCGCCAGCGCGGGCTCGATGGCCAGTACTATCTCTTCTGCATGGACCACATCCGGGCCTTCAACGCCTCGTACAACTATTTCGAGGGCTGGAGCAACGACGAGGTCGCCGCCTTCCAGAAGGAGAGCGTGATCGGCCACCGGCCGACGTGGAAGACCGGCGCCAATGCCTGGGCGCACGGCACCCGCGCCAACATGAACGACCCGGACAGCGCACGCGCGCGTGTGAACGACCCGCACAATTTCTTCGCCTGGCGCGAAAGCAAAGCGCCGCAGGCCGAGACGGGACGCCGGGCGCTGAAGCCGCTCGAGCGCAAGGCGTTGGATACGCTGAATCTTGAGGTTACCGCGACGCGCGAGATGATCAAGGCCCGCTTCAAGGAGCAGGTCAAGTTGCACCATCCCGACCTCAACGGCGGCGATACGCGCTCCGAGGACAAGTTGCGCGAAATCATCCAAGCCTATAACTATCTGAAACAAGCCGGGTTGGTTTGACCAAACCGGCTCCACCAGGAACCGACGTCGCAGCCGCCGGCAAGGCCTCCAGGGCCCGCCGGCCCGCGCAGACCACCCGGAAAAAGGACGCTATGCCTGCCCAAGCCCAAGCCGGCGCGCCCGGCACGCCGGACAAGATGGTGTCCGTGCGCGAACTGTTCGGCATCGATACCGACCTCGAGGTGCCGGCCTACTCCAAGCCCAACGACTACGTGCCCGACTTCGATGCGGACTACGTGTTCGCCAAGGAGGTGACGCTCGCCATCCTCGCCGGCTTCAAGCACAACCGCCGCGTGATGATCCAGGGCTACCACGGCACCGGCAAGTCGTCGCACGTGGAGCAGGTGGCCGCGCGGCTCAACTGGCCGTGCGTGCGCGTCAACCTCGACAGCCACGTCAGCCGCATCGACCTCGTCGGCAAGGACGCCATCGTCCTCAAGGACGGCAAGCAGGTCACCGAGTTCCGCGAGGGCATCCTGCCCTGGGCGCTGCAGACCAACACGGCGCTGTGCTTCGACGAGTACGACGCCGGCCGCCCGGACGTGATGTTCGTGATCCAGCGCGTGCTTGAGGTCTCGGGCAAGCTGACGCTGCTCGACCAGTCGAAGGTGATCCGGCCGCATCCCTACTTCCGGCTGTTTGCGACCACCAACACCATCGGCCTCGGCGACACCTCCGGCCTCTATCACGGCACGCAGCAGATCAACCAGGGCCAGATGGACCGCTGGTCGATCGTCGCCACGCTCAACTATCTGCCGCACGATATCGAGGTGAAGATCGTGCTGTCGAAGGCCAAGAGCTTCCAAAAGAGCGAGGCCAAGCGCAAGATCATCTCCAACATGGTGCGCGTCGCCGACCTGACGCGCTCGGCGTTCATCAACGGCGACCTGTCGACGGTGATGAGCCCGCGCACGGTGATCACGTGGGCCGAGAACGCCGAGATCTTCGGCGACATCGGCTTCGCCTTCCGCACCACGTTCGTGAACAAGTGCGACGAGCTGGAGCGGCCGCTGGTGGCCGAGTTCTACCAGCGCTGCTTCGGCGAGGAGCTGCCAGAGAGCGCCGTCAACGTGGCGCTGGCCTAAGCGGAGGGGGATCCGCAGCCATGGTGGCGCGGGCGCTGACGAGCGATGGGACGCCTCCGGCAGCGCTGACCGTGCCGGAGTTCCTCGCCTGGGTGAAGGATCGCCCGGGGCGCTTCGAGCTGCACGATGGCCAGGTGGTTGCGATGGCCCCCGAGCGCGTCGGCCACGCCGCCACGAGGTTCGCCGCGCAGCGCGCGCTGCTCGATGCCGGAGCGGCTGCCAAACTCGATTGCCATGTCCTGCCGGATGGCGGGGCCGTGCACATCGACGATCTCGAGGTCGCCAGCATTCGGCACGATCTGATCGTGCCGTCCGTCGCGGGGGCCGTCGTGCACCACCAGGGCCGGAGCGACGGCAACATTCTCACCCGCATCATCAACGCCGGCGCGCTGCGCCTCGATCCTCCAGGACTGGAGCTCGACGTTTCGGCCTTCTTTGCCTGACAGGTCCGCCGCATGCCACCGCCCAACACCTCCTCACCCGCCAACCGCAAAGAGGCTCCCGCCGAGCCGTTCAAGCGGGTGCTGGGGCTGTGTGTGCGCGCCATCGCCGGCGACAGCGAGGTGCAGGTCGCGTTCGCACCGGGCAAGCCGCAGATCGAGGACAAGCTCGTACAGCTGCCCGAGCCCTCGCGGGTGCCGTCGGCGCAGGAGATCGCCGTGGTGCGCGGATGGGCCGACAGCCTGGCGCTGACGGCCGCCTGCCACGACAAGCGGCTGCATGCGCGCCTGATGCCGAAGTCGGGGCCCGCCCGGTCGGTGTTCGAGGCGGTGGAGCGGGCGCGGATCGAGGCGCTGGGCGCCAACCGCATGCCCGGCATGGCCAAGAACCTCACCGCCCGGGTCGAGGATCAGTACGGACATGGCCGCTATGCAGAGATCACAGAGCGGGGCGACGCACCGCTCGAGGATGCGCTGGCGCTGCTCGTGCGCGAGCGGCTGACCGGGGCGGCGCCGCCGGAGGCGGCCGCCAAGATGGTCGACCTGTGGCGCCCCTGGATCGAGGAGCGGGCCGCGGCGACGCTCGACAAGCTCGAGCGGGTGCCCGAGAACCAGGAAGCCTTCGGCCGCGTGCTGCGCGACCTGCTGCGCACGCTCGACCTGTCGGAGGAGCAGGGCGAGGGCGAGCGCGAGGAGGGCGACCAGGAGGAGCAGCAGGAGCCCGACACCGGCGACGAGAGCTCGCAAGAGCAGTCCGAGGGCGACGAGGCGCAGGAGCAGTCGAGCGAGGAGCAGCGGGGCGAGGGCGAGGAGGGCGACACCACCGAGCAGCCCCAGGACGCGGAGACCGACGAGTTCGACGCCGACGGCGAAGGCGAGGAGATGGCGGACGCGCGCGAGCCGTGGCGGCCGAACCAGTCCATCCTCGATAACCCGGAGGCCTTCGGCTACAAGGTGTTCTCGCGCGCGCACGACGAGGAGGTGTCGGCCGACGACCTGTCGACGCCCGACGAGCTGGAGCGGCTGCGCGCCTTCCTCGACAAGGAGCTGCGCAACCTGCAGGGCGCCGTGTCGCGGCTCGCCAACCGGCTGCAGCGCAAGCTGATGGCGCAGCAGAACCGGGGCTGGGACTTCGACCTCGAGGAAGGGCAGCTCGACGTCGCGCGCCTCACGCGCATCATCATCGACCCGATGCATCCCCTGTCGTTCAAGCTCGAGCGCGACGCGGTGTTCCGGGACACGGTGGTGACGCTGCTGCTCGACAACTCGGGCAGCATGCGCGGGCGGCCGATCATGGTGGCGGCGTGCTGCGCCGACATCCTGGCGCGGACGCTGGAGCGCTGCGGCGTCAAGGTCGAGATCCTCGGCTTCACCACGCGCGCCTGGAAGGGCGGGCAGGCGCGGGAGGCCTGGCTCGCCGCCGGCAAGCCCGCCAACCCCGGCCGCCTCAACGACCTGCGCCACATCGTGTACAAGGCGGCGGATTCGCCGTGGCGGCGGGCCAAGCGCTCGCTGGCGCTGATGATGCGGGAGGGCCTGCTCAAGGAGAACATCGACGGCGAGGCGCTGGCCTGGGCGCACAAGCGGCTGCTGGCGCGGCCCGAGCGCCGGCGCATCCTGATGATGATCTCGGACGGCGCGCCGGTCGACGATTCCACGCTGTCGGTGAACACCGGCAGCTACCTCGAGCAGCACCTGCGGCAGGTGATCGACGAGATCGAGAACCGCTCGCCGGTGCAATTGCTCGCCATCGGCATCGGCCACGACGTCACGCGCTACTACAAGCGCGCCGTGACGATCACGGATCCCGGCGAGCTCGCAGGCGCCATGACCGACAAGCTGGTGGAGCTGTTCGAGGAGGACGCCGAACCGCAGCCGGCGCCGCGGCACAAGCCGCAGCGGCGCAAGCTGGCGTAGGCCGCACGCAGCGCGCCGCGCGAAGGACTGTCAAAATCCTGCGCGCCGGGGATGGTAGCAAACGCGAGGCGGAGCGCTCGCAGGCACACAGTCATGACCCACCTCACCCGGCGCGATCTCCTCATCGGCCTCGGCGCGGGCTCGGCGGCCGCGATCGCGACCGGCAGCGCAATGGTGCTGCCGCGCGTCCTCGCGCAGGAGAGCGGCGGCGGGCTGCTGCTCCGGATCGAGCCGTGCGAGATCAACAGCAAGCCGATACGGGCCTTCGAGCGCGGCAACCCGGGCCGGGCCGACTTCGGCAGGCTCAGGTTCCTGGGAGGGCTCGAGCTGACGTCCGCCTTCAACCCGTTCGGCGGGCTCTCGGGCCTTCTCGTCGAGCCCGACGGCTCGGGCCTCCTTGCCGTCAGCGACGTCGGCGCGTGGCTCAGCGCCCGCATCGCCTACGACGGGCAGGCGCCGGCGGCCTTGAGCGAGGCGCGCATGGGGCCGCTTCTCGATGCGGCGGGCAAGCCGCTCGACAGCAAGGTGCTGCAGGATGCCGAGGGACTGACCCTGAGCGACGGCAGCCTCGCCCAGGGCACCGTGCTCGTATCCTTCGAGCGCGAGCACCGCATCGTGCCCTACCAGGTGGCGGGGCGGCAGATCGGCGGCGTCGCGGGGACGCCCTTGACGCTGCCGGCGGACGCCCGCGCACTCGCCGACAACGCCAGCTTCGAGGCGGTTGCGGTGCTGCGCGGGGGCGCCCACAAGGGCGCCACCCTTGCCTTCGCCGAGCGCTACACGCCGGACGCGGGCTACCACACCGGATGGATGTGGATCGACGGGACGCCGCAGCGGCTCTACCTGCGCGACATCGAGGGCTTCGACATCACGGACGCGGCGGGCCTCGACAACGGCGATCTCCTCGTTCTCGAGCGCCGCTACCGCCGCCGCGAGGGCGTGCAGATGCGGCTCCGCCAGATCGGCGGGGCGGAGGTTGCGCCGGGAGCGCGGATCAGCGGAGACATCCTGCTGCAGGCGAAGGGGGACGCCTTCGATATCGACAACATGGAGGGGCTGGCCGTGCACAGGGACGGCGCCGGCCATACCATCCTCACGCTCCTCTCGGACGACAATTTCAACCGCAAGGATCAGCGTACGCTGCTGCTGCAGTTCAGACTGCTGCCGTCCGCCTCGTAATCACCGCAATCGGGCGCCACCTGCGCGCATGGCGCTTCCTTGCGGAGCGGAGCGAGATCTCGGATTCCCATGCACAGGCCATTGATGGATCGCCGCCGCGTCATCGCCGGGCTGGTGGCGAGCGCTGCGGGTGCGCTGAGCCCGCCGTCGCTGGCACGCGACGAAGACGCCGACAGCAGTGGGCTGCTGACGCGCGAGGAGGCGATCACGGTCACCGCGCGGCCGGTGCCGAGCTTCGACACGGCGCGACCGGAGGCGAGGACCTTCGGCGCCCTCACCTACCGCGGCGGCCTCTCCCTCTCCTCCAGCCTCGAGCATTTCGGCGGCCTGTCGGGGCTCGTCCTCGAGCCGGACGGATCGGGGCTGCTCGCCGTCACGGATGCCGGCTGCTGGCTGTCGGCGGACGTGAGCTACGACGGCAACCGGCCGACGGGGCTCGTCAACGCGCGCATGGGCCCGCTGCGCGGCCCCGACGGGGCGCCGCTCGCCCAGAAGAAGCTGCAGGACGCGGAGAGCCTGACGCTGATCGAGGGCACGCTCGGCAAGGGCATGGTCGTGGTCGGCTTCGAGCGCAACCATCGTCTCGTGCGCTACGAGGTGGCGGGGCGGCGGCTGCCAGGCCCGGCGCGGGGCGAGCTGAAGCTGCCGGCGGACGCCCGCCGGATGCCGAAGAACCAGGGCTTCGAGGCCGTCGCCGTGCTCAAGGGCGGCCGGCACAAGGGCGCGCCCATCGCGTTCGCCGAGCGCTTCACGCGCGGCAGCGGCTACCACACGGGCTGGATCTGGGCAGGCGGCGAGCCGCAGAGGCTGCAGATCAAGGACATCGACGTGTTCGACATCACGGACGCCGCCGGGCTCGACAACGGCGACCTGCTCCTCCTCGAGCGGCGCTTCCGCTGGACGGAGGGCGTGCAGATGCGGCTGCGGCGGCTCAAGGGCAGCGACATCGTGCCCGGCGCCAGACTGACGGGCGACATCCTGCTGCAGGTCAACGGCGACTTCCAGATCGACAACATGGAGGGCCTGGCCGTGCACCGGGACGCGCGCGGGGGGCAAGT
This sequence comes from Hyphomicrobiaceae bacterium, assembly GCA_033764875.1. Classification (GTDB taxonomy): domain Bacteria; phylum Pseudomonadota; class Alphaproteobacteria; order Rhizobiales; family Hyphomicrobiaceae; genus AWTP1-13. The sequence goes on from JANRIO010000097.1 coordinate 9,399, forward strand.
CGTCACCCTCCTCTCGGACGACAACTTCAACCACCTGCTGCAACGCACGCTGCTGCTGCAGTTCAGCCTCGGCGACGGCCGCGGCGCGACGCGGACCTGAGCCCCGCGTCCGGGACGGCTCGCGCACAGCAAAAGGCCCCGCGGGAGCCCGCGAGGCCGGCCAAATCGAACACCCCAGGCAGATCAGGCGGCCGCCTGCTCCTCGCGCGCCTTGGCGACATCGCGCTTGAGCTTCTGGCAGCGGAGCGACAGCTCCTCGCTGCGCGCCTTCATGAGGAAGTTGTCAAGGCCACCGCGGTGCTCGACCGTCTTCAGGGCGTTGGCGCTCACGCGCAGACGGAAGCTGCGTTGCAGGGCGTCGCTGATCAGCGTCACATCGACCAGGTTCGGCCGGAAGGTGCGCTTGGTCTTGTTCTCGGCGTGGCTGCGGATCTGGCCCGCGAGGGGGCCCTTGCCCGTCAGTTCACAACGGCGGCTCATCGGAAAAATCCTGATATTTTCTTGGGTTAAACCCAATGCCCTCGGGACGATCCCAGGCAGGGCGCCTAAACGGTCGCGGCCTCCCGCGAGGGGAGGCCAGCCATCGGCGCCCGTTCTACAGGAGCACGCGCCCGCGTCAAGCCCTCGCCCAGATTTCCAGATGTGGCGGCAAAGTCCCAGACACACAGGACCGTGGCGCTGGCCACTCGCGAATCCGCGCGCCGGGGCCGGAATTCGTTTACCGGTTTGCGCCACAGTGCTGCGACACAGATCCGACGCAAAAATCCTCAACCCTGGAGGGCACAGGGTGGTGCGATATTGCGTTTAGGGCTTTGGGTCTGCGTCTCGGCGTGGAAGGTCGACTGGTAGTGTCGGGGACAGTCAATGATGCGATTGCCGGTTGCGTGTGGTCTCTCCAGCGTTCTGCGTAACATCAGGGTTCTAGGTGCGGCTGTCGCGATCACCGGCGTGATCGCCGGCGGCGCCGCCCAGGCACAGGGATGGCCGGCCAACATCAAGGCCGACTACGACATCGCCTTCAACGGCTTCGGGCTCGGCACCTTCACCTTCCAGGCGGAGGCCGAGGACGACAGCTACACCCTCACAGGCAGCGCCAACCTGTCGATGCTGCTCGGCGCCATCAGCTGGAAGAGCGACGTGCGCACCTTCGGCACCCTGGCCGACAAGGAGCCCAAACCCGCGGCCTACGCCTTCCAGATCCAATCGGGCGCGCGCGGCATGACAACGCGCATGGGCTTCGAGGACGGGGCCGTGAACTCGGTGGCGCACATGCCGCCGCAGCCGATGAAGTCCGACGTCGTGCCGGTGCGGGCGCAGCACCTCGTCGGCGTGCTCGATCCGTTGAGCGCCATGATGATGATCGCCTCGAGCAACAACCCCTGCGACCGGCGCATCCCCGTGTTCGACGGCCGCGAGCGCTTCGACCTGGTGTTCTCGCGCAAGGGCGAGACCAAGGTCAGCGAGCAGGCGCCCAGCGGGCAGCCCGGCTTCGGCCACGTCTGCCGCGTGCGCTACGTGCCGATCGCCGGCCACCAGCCGGGCGACTACACGCAGAAGATGGCCGAGAACAAGGACATCGAGGTGGTGCTGCGGCCGATCCCGAGCGCGCACGTGTTCGTGCCCTACCAGGTCACCATCCCGACGCCGCTCGGCACCGCCACCCTCACCTCCAAGCGCGTCGAGATCATGCAGACGGGCAAGCCCCGCATCGCGCTGGCGCACTAGGCCAGCGCGGTCGGCCTCGATCGGGGCCAAGCACGGCGGGCCCGGGATTGCGGCGTGGCGGCAGACGACGGTATCGTCGCGCCATGGCGGGATGCGGGCTGGGCCCGCAGGTCCCCGCAGCAGGCTCAGGGCGCGACGTGCATGAAACTTCTCCTCTATGCCATGGCCGGCGGGGCGCTGGGCTCGGGCACGCGGCACCTGATCAACATCGGCATGGGGCGGTGGCTGGGGCCCGGGTTCCCGTGGTGGACGCTCGCCATCAACGTCACCGGCTGCTTCCTGATGGGCGCGCTGATCGAGACGCTCGCCTTGCGCTTCAACAGCTCCAACGAGCTGCGCACCTTCATCGCCACGGGCGTCCTCGGCGGCTACACCACGTTCTCCGCCTTCTCGCTCGACTTCGTCACGCTGATGGGCCGCGGCGAGCCGGGCGCGGCCGCCTGCTACGTGATCGGCTCGGTTGTCCTGGCGCTCCTGGCCGTCTATGCAGGGCTATGGCTCACCCGAATGCTCCTGGCGTAGCAGCGCCCGTCGAAACCCTCACCGTCTCGCGCGACGAGGCGGGCCTCAGGCTCGACCGCTGGTTCAAGACCCGGTTTCCGCAAGTCAGCCACGGCTACCTGCAGAAGCTGCTGCGCTCGGGCCAGGTGCGCGTCGACAGCCGCAGGGTACAGGCCAACCAGCGGCTGGAGGCGGGCCAGGCCGTGCGCGTGCCGGCGGTGGTGCGGACCCCGCCCAAGGCGAAGCCCTCGCTGACCCCGCCACCCGGGCTGTCGAAGGCCGACCGCGACTTCATCGAGCGCATGATCCTCTTCGAGGACGAGCAGGTGATGGTGCTGAACAAGCCGTTCGGGATCGCGGTGCAGGGCGGCACGGGCACCAAGCGGCACATCGACGGGCTGTTGGCCGGCATGGCGGACCGCTTCGGCGACCGGCCGCGGCTGGTGCACCGGCTCGACCGCGACACGACCGGCGTATTGCTCGTCGCCAAGACGCGGGAGGCGGCAGCCAAGCTCGGCCGCACGTTCCAGACGCGGAGCGCGGCCAAGACCTACTGGGCACTGGTCAAGGGCGTGCCGAAGCCGCCGCAGGGCAAGGTGGAGGCGCCGCTCGTGAAGGCGGCCGGGCCCGACGGCGACCGGGTGCGCAAGGCGCTGCCCGGCGAGCAGGACAAGGCCATGCACGCCACGACCCACTACGCGGTCATCGACCGCATGGCGCAGAAGGCCGCCTGGGTGTCGCTGAAGCCCGTGACGGGCCGGCAGCACCAGCTGCGCGCGCACATGGCGCTGATCGGACATCCCATCATCGGCGACAACAAGTACGAGGAGGGCGAGCACCCGGCGCTCGCCGACAGCGGCATCGACATGAAGCTGCACCTGCACGCGCGACGGCTGGTCATCGACCACCCGGTGCCGGGGCACGCCAAGATCGACGTCACGGCGCCGCTGCCCGAGCACATGCGCCGCAGCTGGGAGCTGCTCGGCCTCGACGCCGACCGCTTCGACGCCCGGGACTGAGCGGACGCCTCACCAGCTCAGGCGGATGTCGCCGCGCGCCGAGAAGCTCTGCGTGTGCGCGCCCTGGTCGGTGCCGATCTCGGCGGCGACGGTGGCGCGCGGCGAGAGCCGGAGGCTGAGCCCGGCGCGAAGCTGCGCCAGGTCCGCGTCGGCCCGGGCGCCCGACACCGTGAAGGGATCGGCGCTGACACCGGTGAAGCTCGCGGCCAGGTCGCGATCGGTGACGAAGTTGTGCACCCAGGCGAGCGACAGGGACGGGGCGATGCGCATGCCGTTGGCAAGCGTCTCCTCGGAGCGCAGGCGCACGCCGAGGGCCGTCGCGGCGCTGTCGGTGCGATTGCCGCTCACCGTCAGGCCAAGGGCGCCCAGGCTGCTTCCGGCGCCATAGGCGGTCTCGGTGTAGGAGCCCGAGAGATAGCGGGCGAGCTCGAGCCCGGCGAAGGGTGTCACCGTCGCCCGGCCCAGGGCGAAGGTCCTGCCGACCTCGGCGCGAAGGGCAATGACCTCGCTCGTGAACTCGGCCTTCTCGCGCTCCGTGGTGCCGAGCGCGGCGACCGTCCTGTCGGATGCTTTGAAGAAGCCGGAGTAGGAGCCGGAGGCCGCAAGGTAGAGGCTGCCGGAACGGGCGACGCCATAGGTCGCCAGATGGTAGCCGGTCATGGCGACGCGGGTCGCGCGCGCGTCGGTGGTGGCGGCGCCGTCGCTGTAGCCGGCGGCGAGGCCCAGGCTGAGGCCCGGGGCGAGGCGCACGTCGGCGCCCGACAGGAGGCCGGACTGGCGGCTGGTGGTGGCGGCGGAGCCCACGGTCTCGCTGCCGCCCAGACGCATGTTCTGATCGAAAGCGCTCGCCCACATGCGCAGCCGCGAGGTGGCGGCCAGCGGATCGGGCTTGGCCTTCGCGGCGGCCATGCCGAGGCCCATCATCGCCGGGTCGCCCTGCGCGGCGCCGCCGGGGCCGGCGTCGATGCCGGCGCCGATCGCCTGGGACAGCACGCCTGCACCGAACTGGCCGCTCGCCTGCAGGCCGCCGGTGATGGCGCCCGTCATGCCCTCGCCCGACAGGGCGTCGAAGGCTGCCCGGGCGCTCGCCGCGGACTGGCCGACGATGGCCAGGAACAGGGGGCTGTCTGTCGGGGTGGTGTTGAGCGAGGTCGCGACGGCGCGCTGGTTGCCGGTCGCGGCGACGTCCTGGAAGTAGACGCTGTTGCGGGTCATGAGCAGCGTCACGCTGCTCGCGTCGTAGACGAGCGACGGCGTCAGGAAGGCGAGGTCGGTCGAGATGGAGGAGAAGGTCCCGGTATAGCCGCCACTCGTCTCCAGGATGGTCGTATTGGTGGTGGGCGTCCATTTGCCGGACTGGGCATCGACCACGACGACGCCGGCCAGCGTCGCCGTGCCGGCGCTGATCCTGTCGGAGGTGCCGCTCGAGGCCATGTCGACGAGATACTGGGACCCGGAGGAGAAGGCGATGTTGCCGGCAACCGTCAGCGTGCCGATGGCACCCGGGGTGAGCCCCGGCGAGATGGTGCCGCCGCTCGCGAGCACGACGCCGCCGACCGTGCCGGTGCCGGCGAGCGTGCCGCCGCTGGCGACGTTGACCGTCGCGCCGAGGTTGCCGGTCTCGATCAGGGTGCCGCCGTCGGAGATGTAGGCGCCGTCGGCATAGGACTCGGTGCCGGTCAGCGTCCAGGTGCCCGACAGCAGGTTGAGGCGCTGGAAGTTGATGGTGCCGGCGAAGGTGCCGGTGCCGGCAAGGTTGACGGTGTTGGAGCCGGCGCCGCCGTCGACGGTGCCGTTGATGACCGAGCCGGTCAGGATGTTGAGCGTGTCGTTGCCGTCGCCGAAGACGATGGCCTTGCCGTTGCCGCCCGTGATGGTGCCGGAGTTGGTGATGACGTTGTCGAAGGCGCTGCGGATGTAGATGCCGTAGCCGGTGCCGCCGGCGATGGTGCCGGCGTTGGTGATCTCGACCTTGTAGAAGGCGTTACCCTGCGAGCTGTTGTCGACCAGGATGCCGTTGCCGGCGCCGTAGATGGTGGCGCCCGCCTTGTTGTCGACCGTGCCGCCGCCGATGGCGATGGCCTCGCTGGTGTTGGCAAGCCCGTCGCTGCCCACCCCCTTGGCGCCGGTGCCCTGGATGATGCCGTAGTTGGTGATGGTGGCCTTGTAGTCGATGTCGACGCCGTCGCCATCGCCGTTGGCGACGCCGGGGATGCCGTCGGCGGTGCCGGTGATGGTGCCGTAGTTGACGACGACACCGCTCACGTCCGAGCCGATGCCCGAGCCGTTGCGGCCGATGATGGTGCCCCAGTTGTAGACGGTGACGGCGTCGGTGCCGGCGTTCTTGGTGGAATCGTAGCTGATGTTGATGCCGTGGCGGCCGCCCGAGATGATGCCGCCCGCGTAGTTGTAGACCGTGCCCGAGGTGGAGGTCTGGTAGTCGATGGCGTCGGCGCCGCTGTTGGTGAGGTAGTTGTTGCTTGTGATCTGGCCGTAGTTGTGGATCACGGCGGCATTGCCGGGGCGGATGGCGTCGGCGTCGGCCGTCTGGATGATGCCCGTGGCGAAGTTGGTGATGGTGATGGAGGTGGTGCCAGCGACGGCGCCGAAGTCGATGGCCTGGCCGTTGTTGGAGTTCACCCCGGTCGACTGGATGAGGCCCCAGTTGTCGACCACGATGGTGCCGGAGGTGACGCTCGGATTGACCTGGATGGCGTCGTTCTGCGACTGGATGGTGGCGCCCGCACGGTTGCTGATCGTGAAGGTCATGCTGGTGCCGCCGTTGAAGCGGATGGCGCGCCCGCCGGTGGCGGTCGATTCGATGATGCCGGAATTATCGATGACGATGCCGGCGGCGCTGCTGCTCTGCAGGATGGTCGGGTTGGACGAGGAGGTCAGCTTGCCGCCGCTGCCGACGGTCACCTTGTCGGCGCCGCTGATGGTCTTCTGGCCGGTGACCGTCGTATTGTCCGGCACCGTCACATCGGCGGCGCGAGCCGCTCCTGCCGCAAGCACCACCCCGATCGCCAGCGCCGATGCCGACGCCAGGGCGACCCGCCCCCCGAGACTGCAACGCATACGCCTACCCCACGCAAAACACTGCGCGTGAGGTAGCTCAGGTTAGGTGACAGTTTGACGAATTCCCGGCCAGCCGGGGGAATGCGGCTTGCACGTTCGTCGCACTTTTATCACAGCCGGGTGCAAGGCGGGCCAACCCGGGCATCAGGCCGGCTCGACGCCGCACCAGTCGGCGATGAACAGGGCAAGCGTGAGGGTCAGCGCCTTGATGCTGGCCAGATCCACGGCCTCGTCGAAGCCGTGGCTGCCGCCGCCGGTCGCCCCGTAGGACAGGCTCGGGATGTCGTAGTAGCGGCCGTAGAAACGGCAGTCGGTGACGGCGGGAAGGATGCTCTCCTCGGCCTCGGTGCCGTGAACGCTGCGGTGGGCGGCACGCACGACCGCCTCGAACTCGCTGCCGGGCTCGAGCACGTAGTCGTCGGCCTGGAAGCCGTTCCAGACGACCTCGGGCGGGTTGTCGGCGAGGAAGGGATCCTGGCGGGCGGCGGCCATGACCACACCGGTCAGCTCCTCGCGGAAGGCGGCCAGCGACATGCCCGGCAGCACGGCGATGCGGCAGTCGACGTCGCACCAGGCGGGCGTGGAGCTCGCCCAGTCGCCGCCGGCGATCTTGCCGGGGTTGAACTTCACCGGGTTGGGGATGCGGCTGAACCAGGGATGCGACTTGACCCGCTCGTTGAGCTCGCGGGTGTGGCCGCGCAACGCCTCGATCAGGCCGTAGGCGGAGAGAATGGCGTTGGTGCCGCGCTCGCTCTCGCTGACATGCACGGGCTTGCCACGGATCTTGAGGCGGAACCACATGACGCCGACGGTGCCGCGCAGGATCCGCGCCGCCGTCGGCTCGGGGATCAGGCAGGCGTCGGCGCGATAGCCGCGGGCCAGCGTCGACAAGGCGCCGTTGCCGGTCGATTCCTCCTCGGTCACGGTCTGCACGTAGACGTCGGCGGCGGGCCGGTAGCCGGCACGGCGCAGCGCATCGAGGGCGAACACCATGGCCGCCACACCCGACTTCATGTCGTTGGCGCCGCGGCCGTAGAGCTTGCCGCCGCGCTCGGCGGGGGCGAACGGGGGCGAGGCCCACATCTCCAGGGGGCCGGCCGGCACCACATCGACGTGACCCTGCAGGATCAGGCTGCGGCCCTTCGGGGCCGGTGCACGCAGGCTCGCCACGACCTGCACGGCCCGCCTGTAGTCCGTGTCGGCCACCGGCGAGTAGCCGGGAAGGTGCGCCATGTCGACGTCAGCCAGGGTGTAGCGGTCGACGGGCCAGCCGCGGCGGGCGAACTCGCCCGCGATCCAGTCCTGGCAGGGCGCCTCCTCGCCCCTGAGGCTCGGGAAAGCGACGAGCGCCTTCAGCCAAGCCACCTCGCTGGCCCAGCCCGCCTCGACGGCCGCCTCGAGCTTCCCGCGCACGTCCTTGTCCATCGGCAATCGCCCCCCTCGTGACCGGCCGCCACGATGGAAGCTGCCGACACGGGCCGGCAAGTGCAATATCGGACACGCTGCCCCGCGCGAGACCGAGGGCCGCCCGGGCCCCCCGTGACTTTTCCCCCACACCCGCGCGGCGACGCATGAGACGGGCCACTCCGGCAATGAACTCGGCGCGGCGATCCGATATGGACTGGGGACAACCGCATTGGCCCGGAACCGTCCGGATCGATCGGCATCCCAGGATGGCGGAGGGATCCCGTGACCCAGGTCATCAACGCGATCGTGCAGTTGCTGCAGCAGGCCATCGCCGCCATCTTCTACGTCCTCGGCGTCGTATGGGCCTGGTCGTTCGGCCAGATCGTCGGCGTGCTGAGCTCCAACTGGCAGGCCCTGCCGCTGTGGAAGCAGGCGGTGCTGGCTCTCGTGGTGCTGGCGTTCGTCGTCATCGGCTACCAGGTGCTGCGGCAGCTGTGGGATGCCGGCGAGAAGGTGCTGAGGGCGCTCCTGGCGCTGCTCGGCGTGCTGGTGGGCCTGCTTCCCTACGTGGTGGCGGCGGGCGTGATCGCCTTCGCCGGCGGCTACGTGATCAGGAGCGTTAATTTCTGAGGCGGGCGCAACGGCGTGGGCCGCAACGTGTTGTAGAGGGCAAGCTTTCTGCGGCGCCTGCAGCCGGCAGGCCCGTCCCGGGGCGGGACTTCAAGTAACCGCCGCTTAGGGGTACGCTGATATTCGTGTGTGCTGTTCTCCCAGAGCCTTCGAGAGGTTTGACGACGATGCGCGCCAACTGCCACGCGACCAGGACACGCAAGCCGATGGCCATCGCGGCCGTTGCACTCCTGTCGCTCCTCGCCAGCACCGCGGCCGAGGCCCAGTTCTGGTGGGAGACGCCGCCCAGCACGTACCGGCGCGAGTCGCGCAAGCCGGCGCCCGCCCCGCAGCGCTCAGAGGCCAAGACCAACGACAGCACGCCGGCCGGGCTCGATCGCGCCGTGCTCGGCGCCATGATCGCGGTGGTCTCGCTCAACGACCAGCGCATCACCATCTACGACGCCGGCGGCCGCATCCTGAAGGCGCCCGTGTCGTCGGGAACAAAGGGCTACGAGACGCCGGTCGGGCTGTACTCGATCATCCAGAAGAACAGGGACCACGTCTCCAACCTCTACGACGCCGAGATGCCGTTCATGCAGCGCATCACGTGGTCGGGCATCGCGCTGCACGCCGGCGTCATCCCGGGCTATCCGGCCTCGCACGGCTGCGTGCGCCTGCCGTACAAGGTCGCCGAGGGCCTGTTCGACATGACCGAGCGCGGCATGCGCGTCGTGCTGGTGCGGCAGGACATGGCGCCGGTCGAGTTCTCGCATCCCCTGCTGCCGAAGCCGGTCGCGGTCGCCGCGCTGGAGGCGACCAAGGTCGCCGGCGGCGAGCAGCCCATGCGCCTTGGAGCCTCCGAGCCGGAGGCGCCTTCGCTGTTCGATGCGCTCAAGCGCGATGCGGAGGCCAAGGCCGAGGCGGCGGACGCGGCAGCGCGCAAGGCACGGGCGGCGCGGATGGCGGCCAACCGCCTCAACGCGCTTGCCGACCGCGATACGCGCTTCGTGCGCGGGGCGGACAGCCTTAAGTCCGGGCTCGAGGCGCAGATCAAGTACGCGGAGGAGAAGCTCGCCCAGGCAAAGGACCCCGGCGCCATCGCGCGGGCCGAGGCGGCCATCGCGCTGGGGCGCAAGCGCATCGAGGAGATCGACGCGCGCGTGGCGTCCCTCAATGCGCAGCCCAAGGTCGACAGCATCGACAAGGCCATGCAGGAAGCCAAGGAGGCCGAGGAGCAGAGCAAGGCCGCCGCGGAGGCGGCCGCCGCCGCCAAGCGCAGGCTGGTGCCGGTCTCGATCTTCATCAGCCGGGCGACGCAGCGCATCTACGTGCGGCAAGGCTTCGAGCCGGTGTTCGACGCCCCGATCAGCATCCGCGACGCAGATGCGCCGATCGGCACCACGCTGTTCACCGCCATGGACCATACCGGCAGCGAGGTGCGCTGGACGGCTCTGGCCATGTACGCCAAGGGCATGGAGCCCAACGCGCGCAATCCGGCCCAGCAGCACGCCCAGCGCCTGTCGATCCGCAGCCCCGAGCCCAATCCCACCAGCGCGGAGGACGCCAAGGCCGTGCTCGACCGCATCGACATGCCGGAGGAGGTGCGCGAGCGCATCTCGCAGGGCGTGGCGCCCGGATCGTCGCTGATCGTGTCCGACGAGGGCATGCACCGGGAGACGGCCGGCCCCGGCGGCGGCACCGACTTCATCGTGCTGATGCCGGGCGAGCCGCAGGGCGGCATCGCCATCCGCTCGCGCCGCAGCCGCGACAGCGACTGGGACGACGACCGTCCGCGCCGGCGCCGGGGCGGACAGCCGGAATACTCCTGGTGGTGAGCCCGGGCTCGCCGCGGCAGCCCCGCCCCGGCGCGTCGGCCAAGCCTCAAAGCCGCCGCAGCGCTGCGGCGGCTTTGCTGCGTGGGAGAGGGTCCCGGCCGTAGGGAGGGGAGACAGCCCCGCGGGACAGGCGCGCCGGCTGCCGAAAAAACCAGCGCCAGCGGCCCGCGCAGGTCGGTTCCATTCGCGTCCAAACGACACTAGGCTCGCCGTGCCCGGGGCCGCCGCAGGAGACCACAGCCCTATGCCGCTCACAGACGATCAGATCCGCGCGGTGCTGCGCGACACGGCGCGGTTCCCGCCGAGCGCCCGGCTGATGGGCATGGAGCTGATCGATCTTTCCAGCGCCGAGGGATGGGCGGAGTTCGCATTCAATCCGCCGCCCTCGTTCGCCAATCCCACCGGCAACGTGCAAGGGGGCTTCATCTGCGGCATGCTCGACGACGCCATGGCACTCGCCTCCAGCATCGCGCAGGGCTTCAAGGTCGTGGTGCCGACGCTGCAGATGTCCGTGACGTTCATCGCGCCGACGCCGATCACGCGGCTCATCGCCCGCGGCGAGACGCTGCGCGTGGGCAAGAACACGACGCAGATGCAGGGCACGCTGAGACTGCCCGAGGGAACGCTGCTCGCGGTCGCGACCGCCTCCGCCGTCATCCGTCCGTTCCCGAGGCCGGGAGCTGAGTGAGCTTTGCTGCGATCGACCGAGCCGCCGCGAGAAGCAAGCGCACGGCGACTTGCCTAAAATCTCAAGCCATGTCATAATTCTAATCTAGTTGAGAGCGTTTACGATCGAAAAAAAATTCCGCCAAGATCGCTTTCAATTGGATTGTGGACTGCATATATTTTGTGGAGTTTTATTTTGGCTAGTCGCATCGCGATACTGCTCCCGCTGCGGGAGAGAATAACGAGATCTTTCTCGGGCGCCATAGGGATTTCAGTCCGGGAATTCACGCTACATAGCCGCAACCGGGCGTCAACGCAGATCTTTGGCGCAAATGCGACGGACTTTCCTGATATATTATATCACCAGATCGAAGATTGGAAACTCTGGTATCGCCGAAACCGCACAGCATACGCACAGAAATTCGTCCAATTGGCTCGGGAGCACAGCCTCCTCGAAATACACAATCGGCCAACGATTGCTGCCTACGTGCGCAAGCAGCTTCCGCATAGGCGCGTCACTCTCTTCTTCCACAACGACCCCTTGACCATGGAGGGGGCCGTCACGACCGCCGACCGTCTAAAGCTTGCTGCCCAACTCGATGCCATCTACTGCGTAAGCCAATTCGTTCGCGAGCAATTTATGCAAGGCCTCAGCAGCGACATTGACAATATACACACAGTTCACTGCGGCGCCGATCTTAGCTGCTACCCCGTCGCTGAGAAACGAGAGAAGATTATTTTCTTCGCCGGTCGAATTGTTGCTGAGAAAGGCATTCTTGAATTGCTTGAGGCTTTCTCTCGCGTTCGAGATTTGATCCCGGACTGGCGCTTGGCAATTGCGGGCGAGGACAAGGGCGGCATGCTGTGGCGTAGACTATCACCGGGCTGCCTCAACCTGGGCCGGCTTTCTCACTCGGAAACGCTGCAATGGTTCAGTCGCGCTGAAATCTCAGTAGTTCCCACCGTTTCTGCCGAACCATTTGGGAGGGTCGCGATGGAGGCGATGGGATGTGGCTCGGCCCTCATCACCAGCGGAAGTGGCGGCCTCAAGGAGATCGTGGGAGATGAAGCCGTAGTCGTTGGGCGGCCAGATCCCGCGGTGCTGGCGAATGCAATCGTCGCCCTCGCGAACGATCCGGATCGAAGGCGAAGACTCCAAGTTCTCGGCAAGAGCCGCATAGCCAGGATGTTTGACATCAACCGTATCGTTGAGAAATTCGATGATGTTCGCGATCAACTTCTCACCGGTGACGAGCCAGTTCTTTCGCAACCGCGCACCGTTCGCCCGTTTTCCAGGCCTGCCGCGGTCGGACGGTAAGCCCGCTACCGGCCCTCGCGCCACCAGGTGACGGTGAGGACGAGCAGGAGGGCGGCCAGCGCCATCACGCCGGTGAACATGGGCGTCAGCTTGACGCCGCGGGTGACGAAGGCCTCGCGATCCTTGAGGCCCAGCCACGAGGAGCCCGCGAGCACGCGGGCGTTGGCCAGCAGCGACACGCGCGGCAGCTCGACGCTGGCCGGGTTGAGCCCGGAGAGCAGGCTGCCCGAGCGGGTCCAGAATACGCCGCCGCCGGTCTGCTCGACGAGCGGCTTGAGCTTGTCCTCCGTCGCCGTCACCTCGCTCATCTCGCGCGCGTCCTCGATGCCGGCGTGGGCTACCGCGTGCAGCACGCCGTGGGGACTGGCCGTCGACAGCTTGTAGAGACCGGGCACCTTCACATCGACGGTCGTGCGCCAGAGGCCGTCGGAGGCCTTGTCGAGCCCGACCTGCGAGGTCTCTCCGCCCGGCGCCGAGATGTCGACGGGCGGCGCCGTCTCCTCCATGGAGCGGCGCTCGATGGTGAGCTTGAGGCCCCGGGCGGACGCGGTGAGACGCTCCTCCTCGAGGTCAGGCTCCTTCATCAACCAATGCGAGAGGCGACGGAGAAGGTCGGTGTGGGGGCCGCCGCCGTCGAAGCCGCGGGCCCAGAGCCAGGAGTGGTCCGAGAGCAGCAGGGCCACGCGGCCCTTGCCCTTGCGGTCGAGCACGAGCAACGGCTTGTTGTCGGCGCCGTTCATGACCGTGCGGCCGCCGGGTGAGACGACGTCCACCTGGCGGAACCAGCGGCCCCAATGGGGCTCGGCCGCCTCGGCGCCGGGAAGGCCGCGGGTGACCGGGTGCTTGTGACCGTCGGGGGAGAGCTTGGCCTTGAACGGCGTCTCGAGCACGCGTCCCGAGGGCAGCGCGGGCAATACAGAGATCAGCGGCGTGCGGGACAGGGACATGGGCCCGGCGAAGTCGTCGCCGGCGGCGACCAGCAGGGCGCCGCCCTGCTCCACGTAGCGGGCGATGTTCTCGTAGTAGAGGAGCTGGAGAATGTCGCGGTGCTGGTAGCGATCGAAGATGATCAGGTCGAAATCCTTGATCTTCTCCGAGAACAGCTCGCGCGTCGGGAAGGCGATGAGGGAGAGCTGGTGGATGGGCGTGCCGTCCTGCTTCTGCGGCGGGCGCAGAATGGTGAAATGCACGAGGTCGACGGCGGCGTCGGATTTGAGAAGGTTGCGCCAGACGCGCTCGCCGGCGTGCGGCTCGCCCGAGACCAGCAGCACGCGCAGGTTCTCGCGCACGCCGTCGGCCGCGACCACGACGCGGTTGTTGGCAGGCGTGAGCTCGCCCGGCGCCGTCTCGAGCTCGATCTCGACGATGTTGGGGCCCGCATGCGGGAACGGCATGGCGAAGGTGAAGGGGCGGCCGATCACGGCCTGGCGCGTCTCGTCCTGCTGGCCCTCGCGGCGGATCTTCAAGGTGACCCGCTCCCCGGCGCGCCCCGTGCGGCCGGTCTCGACCACGCGCACCTCGACGTCGCGGGTGGAGCCGACGATGCCGTAGCGGGGCGCCCGCAGCACCTCGATGCGGCGGTCGAACTCGTTGGGCTCGCCGGTCAGCAGCGCGTGCACGGGCGCGTCGAAACCGAGAGCCGCGGCGGACTTCGGCACGTCGTGCACCTGGCCGTCGGTGATCATGATGACGCCGGCCAGCCGGTCCGGTGGCGTATTGGCCAGCGCGCTGTTGAGATCGATGAACAGGTTGGTGCCCGAGACGCCCTCGCCCGTGGGCTTGGAGGAGGCCACCCAGCGCACCTCCAGGTTGGCCACGCCAGCAAGCTTGGCCTCCAGGTCACGGCGGATGGCCGCCGCCTGCTCGGGCCGCTTGGCGATGGTCTGGCTCGTGCTCTCGTCGACGACGACGATGGCGATGTTGGCGAGGCTCTCGCGCTCCTCCTGACGCAGCGTGGGGTTGGCAAGCGCCAGAAGCAGCGTGGCGAGGGTGAGCGCGCGCAGAAAAGCGCCGCGGCTGCGCTGCCACAGCAGCAGGAGCACGAGCACAAGCCCGAGGAGCGCGCCCGCGTAGAATACGAGGCCCGGCACCATCGGCGCGAAATCGACTGACCAGCTACTCATGTCTCATCGCCCTCGCGAGCTCGGGCGAGCCACTGCGGCGGCCGCGCAGTCCAAACTTCAGCGCGTTCCCGGAAGCTGCGCACAAGCGCAGCTGTCCGGAACCTTGCCCCGCTGCCGAGGGAGCACAGCCCGGCAAGATCGCGGATTGGCGCTGACGCGCCATCCGGGAATGCAGATCCCGTAGAGCTTGCTGCCTCATTGCCCGAGCCTCTCGAGCAGGGCCGGCACGTGCACCTGGTCGGCCTTGTAGTTGCCGGTGAGCGCGTACATGACGATGTTGACGCCGACGCGGAAGGCCATCTCGCGCTGGCGCTCGCCCCCAGGCACCACGGGATAGATCGGCCGGTTGCGGTCATCGAGCGCCCAGGCGGAGGCGAAGTCGTTGGAGGTGATCAGGATCGAGCTGACGCCGTCGACGCGGCGGGCCTGGCGGCCCTGCTCGCTGTCGCGCGGAGCCTCGGCCTCGACCCAAAGCTGGCCGCCGTCCCAGCGGCCGGGGAAGGAGCGCAGGAGGTAGAAGGACTTGGTGAGCACGTGGTGCTCGGGCACCGGCTCGAGGCGGGGAATGTCGAGGTTGCCGAGCAGGCGCTGCAGCGGCGTGCCGGCGCCCTGGGCCTGCAGGCTGAAGCCCGTCGGCACGCCCTGACCGTAGTCCTTGGTGTCGAAGATGATCATGCCGCCCTGCTTCATGTAGGCGTCGATCTTGGCGAGCGTCGCCTCGGGCAGCGTGCGGGAGGCGGGCAGCACGGGCCAGTAGAGGATGGGGAAGAACGCGATCTCGTCCGTCTGGATATTGACTGGGAAGGGATCGCCCGGCTCGACCGCCGTCCGGTCGATCAGGAACTTGTTGAGGCCCCTGAGGCCGATGCGGCTGGCCTCGTCGGTGGCCGCGTCGCCCGAGACGACGTAGCCGAAGGTGACCTTGGCCGTCGCCTGGATGGCGCGGCCGACGTCCGCGGGCAGGGGCGCAGGCGCACGGCTGGCCGCGGGCGGGGGCGACTGCTGAGCGCGGGCGTCCGGCAGGGCAGCCAAAAGCCCGCCCGCGAGCGCCGCAAGCGCGAGCGCGGCCGCCGACGCCCGGCCGAGGCGGCGGCCCAGCAGACTGCCGCTCATCTGCAGGAGCAGCACGGCGAGCATGTCGGCGAACAGCAGGGCGAGGGCGGCGGTGAGCAAGGACGGTTTCATCGGCTGTGCGTTGTCGCCCTCGTAAACGCGCCGCTCGACGCCGAAGGGCAAGGCGGGGAGAGGCTTGATGATGCTTTTCGCGGTCAGAAGGTTGAGCGCGCGCGGCGTGCCGGCGGGACCGTAGTAGCCGGGCGGGTTGTCGGCCGACGGCTTGGCCTCGGCGATGCGGGCCGCCGAGATGGCCTGGGTCGTGGGCGGCGGATTGCGCAGGACGCCGAAGCCGTCGAGCACCTGCAACGGCGCCAGCACCTCGCCCGCGGGCTGGGCCGTCTCGGCGCCGTCGGCGGCGGACAGGGAGGCCTGGTTGCCGCCACCCTGCTTGCCGAGGCTCGCCGTGCGGCGGAGCATCTCGACGAAGAGGCCGGACAGCGGCAGGTTCGACCAGTCCGAGTTGGCGGTGACGTGGAAGAACACGAGATGGCCGTCGCCGAGGCGCCGGGCCGTGACCAGCGGCGTGCCGTCCTTGAGCCGGGCCCAGACCCTGACGTCGGGCCCGAGGCTCGCCGGATCGGCGAGAACCTGGCGGTTGATCTGCACGTCCTGCGGCACGGCAAGGCCCGCGAACAGGCTGTCGTCGGCGAAGGGCGCGAGCGGCTGCGGCGTCGCCCAGGACAAGGCGCCGCCGAGGGCGCGGCCGCCCACGCGCAGGGGCACGGGCAGCAGGTCGTCGCCGCCCTTCTCCAGGCGGTGGCCGGCAAAACGCAGCAGCACGCCGCCCTTCCTCACCCACTGCGACAGGCGCTCCCTGATGTCGCCCGGCAGGGTGCCGACGTCGGCGAGCACGAGGCCGGAAATGTTGCGCTTGATCAGGCTCTCGACGGTGGTGGCGAGGTTGGAGTCCTCGCTGGTCGCGATCTCGGAGAAGGGCGCCAGCGCCCGCTCGATGTAGTACAGCGGCGCCAGCAGCGGCTGGGCCTGCTCGCGCGAGGCGCCCGAGACGAGGCCGATGCGGTGCCACTGCGAGCGGGCATCGAGCAGGCTCACCGCGCCGGCCGAGCGCTCGCCCGCGATCTCGACGCGGGTGACCTGGTTGCGCAGCTCGAGCGGCAGCTCGAAGACGCCGTGGGCCTGGGTCTCGCCGACGCCGAGGGTGAAAGGCGTCTCGCCCAGTCGCTGACCGCGTGCAGACACGGCGTGCAGGATGCCGGTGCGCGCGACGCCGCCGGCGCGCAGCACCAGCGCCTCGAGCTTGCCGCCGCCGCCGACGCCGGCCGCCACGCCCATGGCCTCCTGTCCCGCCACCGTCTCGACGACGGTGAGGCCGCCGCTCGCAAGCCGCGCCAGGCTGTCGACGAACCCTCGTGCCGCGTCGTCATGATCGATGCCGTCCGCGAGCCAGACGACCGCGGCCTTGGCGTCCCCGCCCAGGGCCGTCGCGAGCGCCGCGGCGGCGGCAGCGCGGTCGGGCGCGAACGGCTGCGGCTGCAGGGCCGCGGCAGTGGAGCGGGCCGCCGACGGCGGCTCCACGCGCACGGCGTTGCCCTTCGCGACCACGGCGGTCGGCACGATCACCACGGCGCGCTGCTGGCTCTCGGCCTCGGTGATGAGACGCCCCAGGAGGAACGTGCGCTGCTGCCATTGCGCGGCCGAGGCCCAGCCGTTGTCGACGACGATGGCGACGGGGCCCGAGCCCGCCAGCGCCTTCTCCCGGCTCGGGTTGAGCACGGGATCGGCGAGCGCCAGGATCACCAGGGCCGCCGCCAGCAGCCGGATCAGCATCAGCCACCACGGCGTCTTGGCCGGCGTCTTCTCCCGGTTGACGACGCCCATCAGGATGCGCGTGGGCGGGAAGGAGAGGCGGGCGGGGCTCGGCGGCACCGTGCGCAGGAGCCAATAGATGACCGGCAGGGCCGCGAGCCCGACCAGCAGCCAGGGGCTCAGGAAGGCGATGGGGCCGAGGATCATGGGGCACCTCCCGCGGCGCCGCTCTTCCAGCGATAGTCGGAGCCCATGCCCTGCAGCTGCATGATGAGCGACAGCAGCGGCTCGGCCGCGGGCCGGTCCGTGCGGTGCACGAGGAACGACCAGCCGACGCGCCGCGTCGCCTCGAGGATGGCCTCGCGATGGGCGGCAAGCCGCTGCTGGTAGGCCTCGCGCAAGGTCTCGGCGCGGTCGGCGATCCAGCGCTCACCGCCCTCGGGAGAGCGGAACTCGATGCGGCCGGTATAGGGCAGCGTCTCCTCCGCCGGGTCGAGAACCTGCACCAGGTGCCCGGCCAGGCCCATGGCCGCCATGGCGTTGATCCGCTCCCGGATCTGATCGGGCGGATCGAGAAAGTCGCCGAACAGCAGCGCCGTGGAGAAGCGCGACAGGCGCGCAGGCGGCGGCAGGCTGGCGCGCAGGGCCTCGGTGTCCTGCTGGGCGACCAGCGCCTCGGCCATGCGCGAGGTGGCCTTGCGGCTGGCCATCGGCGGGGTCAGCCCGAGATAGGCGACGCGCTCGCCGGCGCGCACGAGCATCTCGGCCGCGGCCAGCGCCAGCACCAAAGCCCGGTCGCGCTTGACCACGGGCGCCAAATGGCTGCGGAAGCGCATGGAGGGCGAGAGGTCGGCCCAGACCCAGAAGGTGTGGGAGGCCTCCCACTCGCGCTCGCGGATGTAGAGGGTGTCGGAGGAGGCCGAGCGGCGCCAGTCGATGGCGGTCGCGGGGTCCGAGGTCTGGAACTGGCGGAACTGCCAGAAGGTCTCACCGGGGCCGGCACGGCGGCGGCCGTGGATGCCGTGGGCAACCGTGGTG
The DNA here is from genome assembly GCA_033764875.1 of Hyphomicrobiaceae bacterium. Classification (GTDB taxonomy): domain Bacteria; phylum Pseudomonadota; class Alphaproteobacteria; order Rhizobiales; family Hyphomicrobiaceae; genus AWTP1-13. The sequence continues at coordinate 27,604 of JANRIO010000097.1, forward strand.
GAGACGCGAAGGCTCTCGAGCAGCAGCTCCGGCAGGCGGTCGGAAAGGGCCTGCGCCTCGCCCTCCAGGACAAACACGCTTCTGTCCCCGGCCTCCGCGCCGGAGCCTGAACTCAAGGTGGATCGCGGTGCCACCCGATGCTCACTCCAAGGCGCGCGCAAGACGCGCGATGACACCCGATGCCGTCTCGCCCTCGGCGCGGGCCGCAAAGGTCAGCGCCATGCGGTGCTTGAGGATCGGCTCGGCGAGGCTGATCACGTCCTCGACCGAAGGCGCGAGGCGCCCGTCGACGAGGGCCTTGGCGCGCACGGCCAGCATCATGGCCTGGCTGGCGCGGGGGCCGGGGCCCCAGGCGATGAGGCGGTCGGTGTCGGCGCCGGCGCCGGTGCCCGGGCGGGCCGAGCGCGTGAGCTTGAGGATCGCCTCCACCACCTTGTCGGGGACGGGCAGCTGGCGCACGAGGCGCTGGATGCCCATCAGCTCCTGCGGCGAGATCATCTGCTCGATGCGGCGCTCCTCGGTGCCGGTCGTGGCAAACAGCATGCGGCGCTCGGCGGCGAGGTCAGGATAGGTGACGTCGATCTGCAGCAGGAAGCGGTCGAGCTGGGCCTCGGGCAGCGGATAGGTGCCCTCCTGCTCGAGCGGGTTCTGCGTCGCCAGCACGTGGAAGGGGGTCGGGATGTCGTGGCGCTGACCGGCGACCGTGACGTGGTGCTCCTGCATGGCCTGCAGCAGCGCCGACTGGGTCTTGGGGCTGGCGCGGTTGATCTCGTCGGCCATCAGGAGCTGGGCGAAGATCGGGCCCTTGACGAAGCGGAAGCTGCGGCGGCCGGCCGCCGTATCCTCGAGCAGCTCGGCGCCGATAATATCGGACGGCATGAGATCCGGCGTGAACTGGATGCGCTTGGCGTCGAGACCGAGGATGCGCCCGAGGGTGTCGACGAGCAGCGTCTTGGCGAGGCCCGGGACGCCGATCAGAAGCGCGTGGCCGCCGGCCAGCAGCGTCACCAGCGTGCGCTCGATCACGAGCTCCTGGCCGAAGATGACCGAGGAGGCCGCCTTGTGGACGCGCTGGATGCGCTCGCCCGCCGCCTCGATGCGCTCGACGATGGCGTCTTCAGTGTGGGTGATTGTGCTCATGACCGGGACTATACGCTCAGGTTTGCGAGGGTGGAAACTGAGTTGCCAATGATGGTGACAATATGAACAGGACGATACAGCTCACTTTTCATGCAAGATCGCAGCGCCTAGGCTCGAATTGTCCGTGCTGGCAGCAAGGGCCTTCTGAACCTCGGTAAATTCCACGCCCCATGCCCGGGCCGCCGCACACCAAGCAGGATCGGGACCACCTTCTTCAGGATCGCGCATGAGCACTCCAAAAGACCAGCAAGACCGGCTTCCGCCTCTCGAGACGGGCACCTGGAGCGAGGAGCAGAAGGCTGCCGCCCGCGACTTCCAGTCGGGCCGCGGCTATGCGGTCAGCGGCCCCTTTGCGGTCATGCTGCGCTCGCCGGAAGTGATGCTACGCGCCAAAGCCATGGGCGATTACTTACGTTTTCGTAATGTCCTACCCAAGCGCGTGAGCGAGATGGTGATCCTGGTCACGGCCCGAGCCTGGACGCAGCAGTACGAGTGGGCCTACCACCATCCGATCGCGCTGGAGGCCGGATTGAGGCCCGAGATCGCCGACGCCATCGCCCAGGGCCGCAGGCCGGAGGGCATGGCGCAGGACGAGGCCGTGGCCTACGATTTCAGCCACGAGCTGCACGTAAACCGCCAAGTCAGCAACGCCACCTATGCGCGGGCGCTGGAGCTGTTCGGCGAGCGCGGCGTCATCGACCTCGTCGGCATCAACGGCTACTACAGCTTCCTGGCCATGATGATGAACGTGGCACGCACGCCGGCGCCGCAGGGAACGGCACCGGCGCTGCGCCCGTTCCCTGGCTGATCGCAGGACGCGCGCCTCATGACGGCCGACATCACCAGCAACCGCATCCAGGGGCTCGAGAGCCTGCTCAAGGCGCACGGCGGCAAGGGACCGGCGCCGGTCGAGCGATGGAACCCGCCCTATTGCGGCGACATCGGCATGGCGATCCGGCGGGACGGGACCTGGCTCTACGCCGGCAGCCCGATCGGGCGGATGCCGCTGGTCAAGCTGTTCTCCGGCGTTCTGCGCAAGGACGAGGACGGCCGCCACTACCTCGTCACGCCCGCCGAGAAGGTCGACGTGGCGGTTGCCGATGCGCCCTTTCTGGCGGTGGAGATGGAGGTGCGCAATCCGGGCCCGAGGCAGGATCTCGTGTTCCGCACCAACGTCGACGACATCGTCAGCGTCGGGGCGGCGCATCCCATCCGGTTCGCGCGGGACGCTGCGAGCGACGGCCTCAAGCCCTACGTCCTCGTGCGGGGCCGGCTCGAGGCCCTGGTGACACGCGCGCTTTACTATGATCTCGTCGAGATCGCCGTCGAGCACGAGGGTAAGATAGGATTATGGAGCGGGGGGCGATACTTCCCCCTCGAAGCGTGAGACGCCAGGATAGCACCTTGCCCGCACTGAAGCGCATTGCCCGGATCGCTGCCGGATACGTGGCTGCCAGCATCGTCGCCGGCGTCATCGCGCTGCTTTCCATCCTTGTCGTGCATATCGGACTCGTGGCGCTGTCGCCGCGGGCGCTGGCCGAGCTGATCGGGCCGTTCGCCATCGCCTCGGCCATCGCGGGTGCCACGGCGCTGCTGCCGACGCTGCCCGTCGGCATCTATGCCGAGCGGCACGCCAAGCGCGACCTCGCATGGTACACGCGCGCCGGCATCGGCGTGTCGCTGCTGGCCCTGGTGCTGTACGTGGTCGGCCTCGAGATCGCCTCGCGCAGCATCTCGAAGGCAACGCGCGGCGACTTCGAGTTCGTGCTAACGCTCGCCGCCTGTGTCATGCTCGCGGGCGTGTGCTCGGGGGCGACCTACTGGGCCATTGCCGGACGCCATGCCGGCGAGCCGGCGCTGGCGAAGTAACGAACAGAAAAGACCAGGGGACGGAACATGCTGAAGGAGCCGCCGCTCTTGACGGTGCGCCGCGCGTTCGCGCGCGCGGGCCAGGATCTCGTCGCACGCTTTGCCGGCGCGCAGACGGGCCAGATCGTCGATGCCATGCTCGGGCGCGGGGCGCTCGACTTCGCAATCAAGCCGATCGATCCGGACACGGCGCACTTCGCCGGCACGGCGCTGACGGTGGAGACGGGGCCCTCGGACAATCTCGCGATCATGGCTGCGCTGGCACTGGCCGAGCCCGGCGACGTCATCATCACGGCGTCCGACGGCTTCGCGGCCACGGCGGTGGTCGGCGACAACGTCGCCTGGATGGCCAAGAACAAGGGCGTCGCAGCCCTGGTCATCGACGGCATGGCACGCGACCGCGACGGGATCGTCGGGGTGGGGCTGCCCGTGTTCGCGCGCGGCATCACGCCCAACTCGTGCGTGAAATCGGGGCCGGGCCGCATCGGCCTGCCGATCGTGGCCGGCGGCGTCGCGGTGCAGGCGGGCGACATCGTGGTCGGCGACCGCGACGGCGTCGTGATCGTGCCGCGCGGCGAGGCGGACGCCATCGCCGGCAGGCTCGAGCAGGTGCGCCGCGCCGAGGTCGAGATGCAGGCCAAGATCGCCGCCGGCATGACGCATCCGGCGTGGGTCGCGGAGCTGCTCGCCTCCGACAGGGTCGAGCGGCTCGACTGAGGCCGCCGGCGCGCGGCGGCTCAGCCGCCCGCCTTGCGCTGCAAAGCCATGATGGCGCTGACCGTCTCGCGCGAGCAACGGCCGAAGTCGTTGTCGGAGCGCAGCGCCGTCTCGCCCTCGACGGACTTGCCCGCATTCGCCATGTCGACGATGCGTGCGGCGGCCTGATGAAACTGCGCGTGCCTCTCAACGAGCATCTTGTACTCGGGGCTCGCAGCAAACTTGCGGCCCTCGCCGTGCAGCCACTGGCCGAGCGCGCAGCGGTTGTCGACCCGCACCTCGGCGCTGCGCAGGCTGCCGTCCGGGGACTGGAGATAGCTTGAGAGCTTCATCTTCCAGCTGCTGTGCGCCTTGATGGCTTCCTCGAATTTCATGGCTTCCCTCCGAGTGGCTTTTGGTTCGCTGCCGTGTGTGAATGCCTCGCCTTGTCGTTGGCGGCGGAAGCCGGCCGTTGCGCACGCACAGGGCGCGGCACGGGGCGGCTCGATCGAGAGACTGTTGGCGCCCGAGGCGGGGCGCTCAGCCCTTCAGCTTGCGCTGCATCGCCATGATGGCGCTGACCGTCTCGCGCGAGCATCGGCCGAACTCGCTGTCGGAGCGCAGCGCCGTCTCGCCCTCGACGGACTTGCCCGCATTCGCCATGTCGACGATATGCGCGGCGGCCTGGTGGAAGTGCGCATGCTGCTGGACGAGCGTCGCGTACTCCGGGCTGCCGGCGAGCTTGCGGCCTTCGCCCTGCAGCCACCGGCCGAGCGCGCAGCGGTTGTCGGCGCGCACCTCGGTGCTGCGCAGGCTGCCGTCGGCATTCTTCAGGTACTGCGACAACTTCATCTTCCACGAGCTGTGCGACTTGATGGCCTCGTCGAGATTCAAAGTCACCTCCTGTGCGGCTTGGTTGTCGCCGCGCAAGGTGGGACTTATCCCTTAACTTCAGCTTAGCCCGAGGGCCGCAAGCGCACCCCGGCGGCTACGGACTTCCGCTAGCCTTGCCATCCGGTTTACAAGGCAGCGGTTCGGCCGCCGTTCAGACTTCGGGCGATAGCTTCCCGCTTGCGAAGTCCGCTCGGCAACCCATCCGCGCTGCAGATGCGGCCCGTGCATCGGGCTCCAGACAACCGGAAGAGCACCCATGAAGACACTCGTCACCCTCGTGATCGCCGGTGCCGCCCTGCTGGCCGCCGGCGCCACCGGCGCACGGGCGCAGGACAGCTACTGCGAGCGCGGATTCTACGCGCACGCGCGGTCGCCCTACGGGGCCACCTACGACGCCCGGGCCGCGGCACGGTCGCGGGCCATCGGTATCTGGAAAACCAAGATCCGCACCTACTGCCCCGATCACTCGGCCTTCTGGTGGCGGGCGCGCGAGAAGCGCATCGCGTGCGACGTCTACGGGGGCGGCGTCGTGTGCGACATCTTCGGCCGGCCGGCGCACAAGCTGCTGCGCTGATCAGATGACGGGGCGACGATCGCCCCCGGGGAGGGGCCGAACTCAGCCGTCATGGCCTTGCCCACCAGGATGGCGCCTGCCTGCTTCAGGCGCCGGGCCTTTCACGTGAAACGGCACGCCCTGCCGGGGCCAATGCCTCGCCCCGGGCCGCGGCCGCATCGGCCCTGCGAGCGTCCGCTGGCGCCGCCTCGGCGCACTCCAATAGGCTTGCACCCGCATCGCGGCCTCTAAGCGGACTCGGTCGGGCTGCGGGCGCAGCTCTGCGCCGGGCCCCTCGCCGCGACCGGCTGACCGGCCACCCCGGTCATGCGCAGAGCCGTTGACAGGCGTGCGCCCTGCCGCTTGGCTCCCCCGCACGCCACAGGAGGAGAGGCATGGAGCTCGGGATCGTCGGCCTCGGCCGGATGGGCGCCAACATCGCGCGCCGTCTCATGCGCAGGGGCCATGCCTGCGTCGTCTACGACAAGGATCCCGCGGCGGGGGCCGGGCTCCTGGCGGACGGGGCGCGGGTCGTGGCCAGCCTCGAGGACCTGGTGGCCGCGCTGTCGCCGCCGCGCGCCGTCTGGGTGATGCTGCCGGCAGGGGATGCCACCCAGGGCGCCATGGACCATCTGGCGGCGCGCCTGCAGCCGGGGGACACGCTGATCGACGGCGGCAACAGCTACTGGAAGGACGACATCGCCCGGGCGGCGGCCCTGAGGCCGAAAGGCATCGCGCACCTCGACGTCGGCACCTCCGGCGGGGTGTGGGGCCTGGAGCGCGGCTACTGCCTGATGATCGGGGGCGAGACGGAGGCGGTCGAGCGGCTGGCGCCGATCTTTGCGGCGCTGGCGCCGGGGCATGGCGGCATTGCCCGAACGCCAGGCCGAGACGGGCCGCCGTCCCCCGCCGAGGAGGGCTATCTCCACGCCGGCGGCCCCGGAGCCGGGCATTTCGTCAAGATGGTCCACAACGGCATCGAGTACGGCATGATGCAGGCGATGGCCGAGGGCCTGGACGTGCTGAGGAGCGCGGCGAGCCCTGAGCTTGCCCCCGATCTGCGGCTCGACCTCGAGGTGGCCGAGATCGCAGAGGTTTGGCGGCGCGGCAGCGTGATCACCTCGTGGCTTCTCGACCTCACGGCGGAGGCGCTGGCCCGCGACCCCGGCCTCGACGGCTTCTCGGGCGTCGTCGCCGACAGCGGCGAGGGACGCTGGTGCGTGGAGGCGGCGGTCGCGGAGGCCGTGCCGGCGCCGGTGCTGACGGCCGCCCTCTATGCCCGCTTCCGATCGCGACGGCACCCCGCGTTCGCGGACAAGGTGCTCTCCGCCATGCGCCGGGGCTTCGGCGGCCACGTGGAGGCGAAGGCCGGAAAGGGCGGCGCATGAGCGGGGCAACCCCAATCGTGGTGCTGATGGGCGTGTCGGGCTCAGGCAAGAGCACGATCGGAGCGGCGCTGTCGGCGGCGCTCGGCTGGCCGTTCCGGGACGCGGACAGCTTCCACCCGCCCGCCAACGTCGCGAAAATGTCGCGCGGGGAGCCGCTGACCGACGCCGACCGGGCGCCGTGGCTGGCCGCGATCGCGCAATGGATCGACGCGCGGCAGGCGGCCGGCGAGCCGGCGATCGTGTCCTGCTCGGCCCTCAAGCGGCGGTACCGTGACGTGGTCGTGGGCAGCCGCGGCGGCGTGCGGCTCGTGCACCTGGCCGGGACGCGCGCGGTGATCGAGGCGCGCATGGCCACGCGGCGCGACCACTTCATGCCGCTGTCCCTGCTCAGGAGCCAGTTCGAGACGCTGGAGCCGCCCGCGCCCGAGGAGCGGGCGCTGGTGATCGACGTGGGCGGCAGCCCCGAGGCAATCGTCGCGGCGATCCGGGCGCAGGTGCCGGATCGGAGCCGGGAAGCCTGACATGGCACGGGGTCCGGACGCCGGCACCTTCGCCGCGTTCCTCGCGGAGCTGATGCAGCCCTTGGGGCCGGTGACTGCCCGGCGCATGTTCAGCGGCGCGGGGCTGTTCTGCGACGGCCTGATGTTCGGCCTCATCATCGGGGACGTGCTCTACCTGAAGGCGGACGAGGCCAGCCGGGGCCGGTTCGAGGCCGAGGGCGCGGGACCGTTCGTCTACACGGCCAAGGGGCGCAGCGTCGCCGTCGGCTACTGGCGGGCGCCGGAACGCCTCCTCGACGAGCCGGACGAGCTCGTCGACTGGTCGCGCACGGCGTTCGCCGTGGCGCGGCGGGCGGCCGCCGGCAAGGCGAAACCGGCCCCCAAGCCCGGCAGTGGGCGGCCCGGCAAGGCCGCCGCCGCCCGGCCCCCCGCAGCGGCGCGCCGGCCAGGAGCCAAGAGGGGGGCCAAGGCTGGCCCCAAGCCACGGGCCCGTTAACACTAATTTAAGAGATGTGAAGACGTTGCCGTCGTTTTGCCGTTGTTGAGTTGGAAATGGGTAACGGTTGGCACCGGACGGGCGGGGAAATGACCGGGGCCAACGGGGTGACAGCGTAACGAGGGGACTGCATGTACTCTGAAGCCGGAATTGGGCTCGCCCACGCCGACCGCAGCATCGCGCAAGCCGAGCGCAACCTCCAACAGCTCAACACACTTCTTCCGCAACTTGCCGAGCGGGGCTTCGAGACCCGCGAGATCGAGACGCATATGCAGACGCTCGGCGAGATCCTGGACAACCTGCGCTCCCAGCGCTGGGAGATCGAGGGCTTCCTCGGCCAGCCCTGACGGCGGCGCCGGTCGCCGGCGGCATTCAGCTCCTTCGGTATCGGATGCGCGCGTGACGGTGCGCGCACCTCAGGGGCGACGTCCGAGCGACCCTAGGGCCGGCCGGAGGCGACGATGCAGGCCGCCGCCACCTGCGCGCAGGCGGCCACGGCAAACGCTGCCGTGTAGTCGCCGGCAAGATCCCGAAGAACACCGAAGACGGCCGGGGCGCAGGCAAATGCGGCCTGATTGACGGCCGTCAGCAGCGCCACGACGCGCGCGACATCGCCGGCCTGAAACTCCTGCTGCGCGATGAGCGGGGGCAGCGAGATCAGGTTGCCGACGCCGGCTCCGAGCAGCACGCAGCCGGCCAGCACCGGCACGGCGCCGCCGCCCTGGACGAGCAGCACGACGCCGGTCGCCTGGACCAGAAAATTGACCGCGGCCGCATGGCGTCGATTGCGGCTGCCGAGCAGCCACGCAAGCAGGGTGCGTCCGGCAACGGCGCTCGCGGCCACCAGGCTCAGGGCCCAGGCTGCGCCGTCGCTGCCGAGGATCGGCCCGAGGCCCGTCATCAGATGCGCGAGGAGGCCGACCTGGGCGAACAGGCCGAGGGCGAAGGCGCCCGAGATCCGAACGAAGCGCCGATCCCGCACCAGCTCGCGGCGGCTCAAGCCCCCAGGCCCGACCCGCTGCTCTGGCCGCCGCAGGCTGCCGTCCGGCGCGCCGCCGAGACCCGCCGGGGGCGCGCGCACGATGCCGGCGACGAGGGGGGCGAGGATCGCGACCATCGCCGCCGCCACCACCGCTGCCGTCGCGGCGAGGCCAATACGGGAATTCAGAACCGCCCACAGCGGGGGAAACAGAACGCCGCCGATGCTGGCGCCGTTGAAGGCCATGCTCAGGGCCTTCGGCCGGTCCCGATCGAACCAGGGCGAGACGATCGCATTGATCGCGGCGCCGCTGGTCGCAGCCCACCCCGCGCTGCTGACGATCGCTGCGGCAAACAGCTGCCAGGGGGCTTGCGCATTGGCCCATGCCAGCGTGCCGAGGGCAGACGCCGCGATCCCCGCCAGCGTGACATGGACGAGGCCGAAGCGGCGATGGGCCTCCGGCAGATAGGCGACCATCGCCGCGCTCAGCAGGAAGTGGGCGGTGATCGCCGCGGAGATGGTGGATATGGGCCAGCCATGGGCCGCATGCAGCGCCTGCAGGAGGATGGAGGGGCCGTAGAACCCGACGCCCCAGGCAAACACGGCCAGGGCGAACGCGACGCCGACGACCCTCCACCGGAGGGTCTGCGGCGACGGCTGCTGGAACTCTCCTGTCGACATGGCCCCATCTCTTTCCCGTGACGGTCTTGAGATACGCGGAGCCGCGGGAATAATCTCGCCGGAAACGGACTCCGTCCCCGGGAGGTTGGCGATGCTCGATACAAGCGAATGCGAGCGCGCCCGCCTCGCCCGGGACGCGCGCTACGACGGGCGCTTCTTCACCGGCGTGCGCACCACGGGCATCTACTGCCGCCCGGTATGCCCCGTCCGGCCCGCACGCGGCTGCAACGTGGAGTTCTTCGCGTGCGCGGCTGCTGCCGAGGGCGCGGGCTATCGCCCCTGTCTCAGATGCCGCCCTGAAACGGCACCGTTCTCGGCCGCTTGGAACGGCTCGCGCACGACGGTGGCGCGGGCCCTGCGCCTGATCGAGGAGGGGGCGCTCGACGCGGGCGACGTCGAAGCGCTCGCCCGGCGCCTCGGCGTCGGCGCGCGGCACCTTAGCCGGCTGTTCCAACGACACCTTGCGGCACGGCCGACGCAGGTGGCCAAGACCTTGCGCGTGCAGCGCGCCAAGCGCCTGCTCGACGAGACGAGCCTGCCGCTTGCGGAGATCGCCTTCCGTGCCGGCTTCGGCAGCCTGCGGCGGTTCAATGCGGTGTTCGCGGAGGTCTACGGCCGCGCGCCGGGGACGGTGCGACGGGCGCGCGCCTCACGCCGGCCGCCGGCTCAGCCCACCGGCTCGCCGGGGGCGTAGGCCTTGATGGCGAGCGCGTGGATGCCACCCTTCAACTCGGCAGCGAGCGCCTCGTTGACGAGGCGGTGGCGGGCCACCCGGCTCAGCCCCGCGAACCTCGGCGACACGATCAGGACGCGGAAATGGCTTTCGCCCGTTCCCGGCGAGCCGTGATGGCCCGCGTGCAGGTGGGACTCGTTGACGACGTCGAGCCGGATCGGCTCCAGCGCATCGATGAGCTTCTCGCGGATGGCCGATTGCATCGTCATGGAGGCACCATCATTCGTTGCCGTCGCGCAGAGCCTGGAGGGCAAGCTCGCAATCCCGTTTGAGAGGGGCAAGATGCTCGGCGATGATCTGCAGCCGAGCTCGCGAATATCGCATCGATGCTCTCGATGATGTCACGCAGACGCCGGGCAGGGTCGCTAGAAGACAATGCAGCGATCTCTCTCGATGGTCGCCTTCAGCGGGCCCGCGGTGGGCTCCGGAATCACGTCCACCTTCCCACGCAGCAACTCGCCAAGACGCGACTGTATGCGGTCGAGCGCGCCGAAAGCGTAGAATCCACGGACAGTCGGATCGAGCTTGACCGCCACATCGATGTCGGAAGCGGATGTGGAGGATCCGCGAGCCTGCGACCCGAACAAGGAAACGCTTACCGCTCCGAGCCATCGAAGCTCAGCCGCATTCTCCTGCAAGATCTGCAAAGCGGTCGCGCGTTCCATGCCAAAGGATAGCATGCATCGACCCGGGCGGCGAGGCCGGGACCCCGCCGCTGGCTCTACCCACCCCCAATTGACGGAGGCTTGCCTTGGCGTCAGCCTCAGGCGTTGGCCTGGGCTTCCTTCATGGCGGCAGCGCGGGCCTTGTCCTCGACGCCCTTGACGGCGGGGTCGCGGTCGACCAGCTCGATGACGGCGCGCGGCGCGCTGTCGCCGTAGCGGAAGCCGGCCTTGAGCACGCGCGTATAGCCGCCGTGGCGGTCCTTGTAGCGCGGGGCCAGCACCTCGAACAGCTTCTTGACCATGGCCTCGTCGCCGATGCGCGAGATGGCGAGGCGGCGCGAGTTCTGGTCGCCGCGCTTGGCGAGCGTGATGTACTTGTCCATCACGCGCTTCAAGTCCTTCGCCTTCGGCAGCGTGGTGACGATCTGCTCGTGCTTGATGAGCGAGGCGGCCATGTTCGAGAACATCGCCTGGCGGTGGCTGCTGTCGCGGCCGAGGCGTCGGCCGAGCTTCCTGTGTCGCATGTCAATCTACCCTTAGGTTATTTGGCGGGGAGGTTCTATGGCCTGCACCTCGCGTTGCACTTTTGATGCGCACGGCGACTCCCCTTCGGGGAGCCGGCCGCCGTGCGCGGCTCGTTCCGTTGATGCGCACGGCGACTCCCCTTCGGGGAGCCGGCCGCCGTGCGCGGCCCGTTCCGTTGCGCGTGGCGACTTCCCTGCGGGAAGCCGGCCGCGCTCTTGTTGCGCGTGGCGACTCCCCTGTGGGGAGCCGGCCGCCACGCGCGGGAAAGGGAACGTTCTTCTTTCCCTATTCCCTATTCCCTATTCCCTACTGGCTATTCCCAACTCCCTATTCCCTACTGCCTCGCCTCAATACTGATCCTCGAAGCGCTTGGCCAGATCCTCGATGTTGTCCGGCGGCCAGTTCGGAACCTCCATGCCGAGGTGCAGGCCCATGGACGCCAGCACCTCCTTGATCTCGTTGAGCGACTTGCGGCCGAAGTTCGGCGTGCGCAGCATCTCGGCCTCGGTCTTCTGGATGAGGTCGCCGATGTAGACGATGTTGTCGTTCTTCAGGCAGTTGGCCGAGCGCACGGACAGCTCGAGCTCGTCCACCTTCTTGAGCAGCGCGGCGTTGAAGGCGAGCTCGGGATGCTTGGCGCTCTCCTCGACGGCCTTCTTGGGCTCCTCGAAGTTGATGAACACGGCCAGCTGGTCCTGCAGGATGCGGGCGGCAAGCGCGGTCGCATCCTCGGCCGAGACGGAGCCGTCGGTCTCCACCGTCATGGTCAGCTTGTCGTAGTTGAGGATCTGACCCTCGCGCGTGTTCTCGACGCGGTAGGAGACCTTCTTCACCGGGCTGTAGAGGCTGTCGACGGGGATCAGGCCGATGGGGGCGTCATCCGGGCGGTTGCGCTCGGCGGGCACGAAGCCCTTGCCCATGGTGGCGGTGAACTCCATGCGGATCGCGGCGCCCTGATCGAGCGTGCAGATGACATGGTCGGGGTTCAGAACCTCGACCTCGGAGGAGGCCTCGATGTCGCCGGCCTTCACCGGGCCGGGCCCCTCCTTCTTGAGCACCATGCGCTTCACGCCCTCGGAGTGCACGCGCAGCGCGATCTCCTTGATGTTGAGGACGATGTTGGTGACGTCCTCGCGCACGCCGGGAATCGAGGAGAACTCGTGCAGCACGCCGTCGATGTGGACGGAGGTGATGGCCGCGCCCTGCAGCGAGGACAGGAGCACGCGGCGCAGCGCGTTGCCGAGCGTCATGCCGAAGCCGCGCTCGAGCGGCTCGGCCACCAGCGTCGCAACCATCTTGCGATTGCGGCCGGGGATCACCTCGAGCTTGCTCGGCTTGATCAGGTCTTGCCAGTTCTTCTGGAGTACGGCAGTGGTCGCCATCGTTGGCCTCTCTACATGGGACTTGGCCTCGCTCACCGGGGGAAGGTGCGAGGCCGTCACTTGCAAGTTTCAGTTCACGCCCGGGCCCGGCGTCAGAGCGCCAGAGCCCCTCGGCGGACGGCGCAGATCAGACGCGGCGGCGCTTGCGCGGACGGCAACCGTTGTGAGGGATCGGCGTCACGTCGCGGATGGACGTGATCTGGAAGCCGATCGCCTGGAGGGCGCGCAGCGCGCTCTCGCGGCCGGAGCCGGGGCCCATCACCTCGACGTCGAGGTGCTTCATGCCGTGCTCCATGGCCTTCTTGCCGGCATCCTCCGCCGCCACCTGGGCCGCGTAGGGGGTCGACTTGCGCGAGCCCTTGAAGCCCATGGTGCCCGAGGACGACCAGGCAATGGTGTTGCCCTGGGCATCCGTGATGGTGATCATGGTGTTGTTGAACGACGCGCTGACGTGGGCGACGCCGGAGGTGATGTTCTTGCGCTCGCGCTTGCGGGGCTTGCCGCGCTGAGCCGTTGCAGCTTCTTTCGCCATTTACAGACAGTGCTCCAGACGTATCGGGGGATGCGGACCGTCAGCGCGGCATGACAAGGCCGCGCCGAAAGACACGCCTCGGGATCAGGTCTTCTTCTTGCCGGCGATGGGCTTGGCCGGGCCCTTGCGCGTGCGGGCGTTGGTGTGGGTGCGCTGGCCGCGCACCGGCAGGCCGCGGCGGTGACGCAGACCGCGGTAGCAGGCGAGGTCCATGAGCCGCTTGATGTTCATCGCCACCTCGCGCCGCAGGTCGCCCTCGACGACGAAGTCGCGGTCGATGGCCTCACGGATCTGAAGCACCTCGGCATCCGTGAGCTGGTTGACGCGACGCTCGGTCGGAATGCCGACCTTGGTGCAGATGTCCTTCGCGAACTTCGGTCCAATGCCATGAATATATTGAAGCGCGATCTCGACGCGCTTCTGGGTCGGTATGTTCACGCCTGCAATGCGGGCCACTGGGATCTCCCAACTCTCGGCAGCTTTCGATGGTGTCGGCAGACCGGCCGCCGGCCCGGTCTGCAAATTCCTGGTCACCCTTTTGGGAACGCAACGAAATCGGCCTCCGGCGTGATATCGCGCCAGACCCGATGGTCATGTTGCGTGGTAGTTAGGGCCGGTGAATAGCCCAACTGCAGGCTTGCCGTCAACAGGGTCTGTGACGATAAGTCTCACCCGCGCGTCCAACCCATAGCCCCTATTTGGCGCCCTCGAGGATCTTGAAGATGGCCTTCGAGACGTCGGCGATGTCGGCCATGCCGTCGATGGTCACCAGGTTGCCTTTGCAGAAATAGTAGCCGAGCAGCGGCGAGGTCTCGCGGTAGTAGACCATCAGCCGGTTGGTCACCGTCTCTGCATTGTCGTCGGCGCGGCGCGTGAACTTGGTGCCGCCGCAGCTGTCGCAAACGCCGTCCTGCCTCGGCCGCTTGAAGGTGTCGTGGTAACCGGCGCCGCAGGTGGCGCAGGTGAAGCGGCCGGTGATGCGCTCGATCAGCTTCTTGTCGTCGACCTTGAGCTCGATCACGACGTTGAGCTTGCGGCCCTTGCCGGCCAGAACGTCGTCCAGCGCCTTGGCCTGCGGCAGGGTGCGGGGGAAACCGTCGAAAATCGCGCCGTTCCTGCAATCGGGCGCGTCGAGGCGGTCGGCGACGATGCCGACCACGACCTCGTCGGGGACCAGGTCGCCGCGCTCCATGATCGCCTTGGCGCGCTTGCCGATGTCGCTGCCGCTCTTGACTGCCGCGCGGAGCATGTCGCCGGTGGAAAGCTGCACGAGCTTCAGCCGGTCCGCGATCTCCTTCGCCTGGGTTCCCTTGCCCGCTCCTGGTGGCCCCAGCAGGATCAGGTTCATCATCGCCTCGTCGCGCCCCTCAGCTTGGCCTTCTTGATCAGGCCTTCGTATTGGTGGGCCAGCAGATGGCTGTGCACCTGGGCCACGGTATCCATGGTGACGCTGACCGCGATCAGCACGGAGGTGCCGCCAAAATAGAACGGCACCTTAGCCATGGAAATCAGCAATTCGGGGAGCACGCAAACGATTGCGAGATAGATGGCCCCGATCACGGTGATGCGGGTCAGAACATAGTCAATGTACTCGGCGGTCTTGGCGCCGGGACGGATGCCGGGAAGGAAGCCGCCGTACTTGCGCAGGTTGTCCGCGGTCTCCTGCGGATTGAAGACGATGGCCGTGTAGAAGAAGGCGAAAAAGACGATCATCGCGACATAGGTCAGCAAATAGAGCGGCTGGCCGCGGCCGAGGGAGGCCACAATGGCGTTCAGCCACTCGGGCCCCTGGCCGGCGCTGAACTGGGCGATGGTGATCGGCAGCAGCAGCAGCGAGGAGGCAAAGATCGGCGGGATGACGCCCGAGGAGTTGAGCTTCAAGGGCAGGTGCGAGGCCTCGCCCTGCATCATGCGGTTGCCCATCTGGCGCTTGGGATACTGGATCAGCAGCCGGCGCTGGGCGCGCTCGATGAAGACGATGCCGGCGACGACGGCGAGCATCAGCAGCAGGAGGCCGATCAGGACCGGCCAGGCGATGGCGCCGGTGCGACCGAGCTCGAGCAGGCCGACCAGGGCCTGGGGGATGCCGGCGACGATGCCGGCCATGATGATCAGCGAGGTGCCGTTGCCGACGCCGCGCGCCGTGATCTGCTCGCCGAGCCACATCAGGAACATGGTGCCGCCGACCAGGGTGACGACGGTCGAGATGCGGAAGAACATGCCGGGGTCGATGACGACGGCGGTGGCGCCGTTGCGCGAGCCCTCGAGGCCGACGGCGATGCCGAAGGCCTGGAACGCGGCGAGCGCGACGGTGAGGTAGCGCGTGTACTGGTTGATCTGCTTGCGGCCCTGCTCGCCCTCCTTCTTCAAGGCCTCGAGCGTCGGCACGACGCTCGTCATCAGCTGCATGATGATGGAGGCGGAGAGGTAGGGCATGATGTTGAGGGCGAAGATCGCCATGCGCTCGACGGCGCCGCCCGCCAGCATGTTGAACATACCGAGCATGCCGGAGGAGTTGTTCTTGAAGGTCGCCGCGAAGGCGACGGGGTCGATGCCCGGAATCGGGATGTAGGTGCCGAGGCGGTAGATGAGGAGCGCGCCCAGGGTGAACCAAAGGCGGCGCTTCAGCTCCTCGGCCTTGGAGAAGGCGCCAAAATTGAGATTGGCGGCAAGTTGCTCGGCAGCTGATACCATTCTCGTCGCTCCTCCGGACGCCACGGGCGAGGCGCGATCTCAGCCCACGTCGCCTTCTCATTCCTGCTGCCGTCCCGGGGCCTCAAGCCCCTGGTGCGGTGAAACCCCTCGCCTCGCGGCCGGCATGCGGCGGGCGATGGCCATGGGCCCGGAGACCGGACCCGTAATCCTGCCGGAGAACATGGCGCTCCGGGCGCGGCGACGCAAGCTTTGAGGCGCGGCGGAGCGGCGGCATGGGGCAGCAGGACGGTACGCGCGCCCCAGCGGCGCCCGACGCCGGGCCGCGGCCCGAAGCGGCGCCGTCGTCAGTCGGAGTCGCCGCCCTTCTTCTTGACCTTCTTGGCCTTCTTGGCGGCGCTCTTGGCGCGCTTGGCCTCGTCGGCCGGCAGCACCTTCTTCTCGATCAGCTTGAGGCTGCCGCCGGCCTTCTCGATGGCTTCCCTGGCCGTGGCCGAGGCGTGGTTGGCGGTGATGGTGAGCGCCACCTTGAGCTCGCCGTCGCCGAGGATGCGCAGGCCGTCGAGCGGACGGCGGACGACGCCTGCTGCGACCAGCGCCGCCACGTCGACCGGGGCCTTGGCATCAAGGCTGCCGGCCTCGACCGCCTGCTGCAGGCGGCCCAGGTTGACCTCGTTGAAGTGCTTCGGGTTCAGCTTGTTGAAGCCGCGCTTGGGCAGGCGGCGGTGGAGCGGCATCTGGCCGCCCTCGAAGCCGCCGAGGCGCACACCGGAGCGGGCCGTCTGGCCCTTGCCGCCGCGGCCACCCATCTTGCCCATGCCGGAGCCGATGCCACGGCCGATGCGCACGCGCGTCTTGCGGGCGCCGGGATTGTCCTTGAGTTCGTTGAGCCGCATGGGGCCGTTCCTTCGATTCCGTAACCTGGGCCGCTCAGGCCTGCTTCTCGTCGACGATCTCGATGAGATGGCGGACCTTGTTGATCATGCCGCGCACGGCGGGCGTGTCCTCGAGCGTGCGCTGGCGATTGAGCTTGTTGAGGCCCAGACCGATCAGGGTGTCTTGCTGGACCTTGGGCCGGCGGGCAGGGCTTGCGACCTGCTTGACGGTGACCGTCTTCTTCTGTGCCATGAAAGGCTCCTTTGATTGCGCGCGGCGACTCCCCTTCGGAGAGCCGGCCGCCGCGCGCGAGACGAATTGCGCGCGCGGGACGTGTCCTATGCCGCGTTGTCGGCGTCGAGCTCGGCGGCGCTGCCGTCACGGCGGCGGGCCACGATCTCGCTCACCTTCTTGCTGCGGCGGGCGGCGACGGCGCGCGGGTTCTCCTGGCGCATGAGCGCGTCGAAGGTGGCGCGCACCATGTTGTAGGGGTTGGTGGAGCCCAGCGACTTGGCGACCACGTCCTGGATGCCCAGCATCTCGCAGACGGCGCGCGAGGGACCGCCGGCGATGACGCCGGTTCCGGGCGGGGCGGAGCGCAGGATGACGCGGCCGGCGCCGTGATGGCCCTCGCTGTCGTGATGCAGGGTGCGGCCTTCGCGCAGCGGCACGCGGATGAGACCGCGACGGGCAGCCTCCGTCGCCTTGCGGATGGCCTCGGGAACCTCACGCGCCTTGCCGTGGCCGTAGCCGACGCGGCCCTTCTGATCGCCCACGACGACGAGCGCGGCGAAGCCGAAGCGCTTACCGCCCTTCACCACCTTGGCGACGCGGTTGATGTGGACCAGCTTGTCCTTGAACTCGCTGTCGCGCTCCTCGCGATCGCGGTCGCGGTTGCGTTCTCTGGGGGATCGAGCCACGTTACGTGCCTTTCCGTTCTCGGTGCCGGGCCTCGCTCGCGCTCAGCCCGGCCAAATCCTGAATCCTAGCGGTTAGAGATTGAGGCCCGCCTCGCGTGCCCCGTCGGCCAGCGCCTTGATGCGGCCGTGGTATTTGAAGGCGCCGCGGTCGAAGAAGACCTTCTCGACGCCGGCCTTCAGCGCCCGCTCCGCGAGAAGCTTGCCGACCTCGGTCGCGGCCGTCTTGTCGGCGCCGGTCTTGAGGCGGCCCTTCATATCCTTCTCGAGCGTCGAGGCCGCCGCGATGGTGTGCCCCTTCGCGTCGTCGATGATCTGGGCGTAGATGTGCTTCGACGAGCGGTGCACGGAAAGCCGCGGACGGCCCTTCGCAACCTGCCGCAGCTGCTTTCTTACGCGGCGCTGGCGCCGCTCGAACTGTGTGAGCTTGGTATGCATGGCGGCCTACTTCTTCTTGCCTTCCTTGCGCTGCACGTTCTCGCCCTGATATCGCACGCCCTTGCCCTGGTAGGGCTCGGGCGGCTTGGACGCGCGGATCTCGGCGGCGAGCTGGCCGACCTTCTGCTTGTCGATGCCAGACACCGTAATCAGCTCCTGCTTGGCGCCGACGATCTTCACCTCGACGCCGGCCGGAACCTTGTGGATCACCTCGTGGCTGTAGCCCACGAGGAGCTGCAGGTCCTTGCCCTTCATGGCGGCGCGATAGCCGACGCCCTGGATCTCGAGCGTGTGGGAGTAGCCCTTGGTGACGCCGTCGATCAGGTTGACGATCTGCGTGCGGGACATGCCCCACATGGAGCGCGCCGTCTTGGTGTCCTCCTTCATGGAGACCTCGACGCCGGCGTCGGACTTGGCCACCTTCAGCTCCTCGGGCACGGTGAAGGAGAGCTCGCCCTTGGGGCCCTTCACCGTCACCTTCTGGCCCGCGACCGTCGCCGTCACGCCCGAGGGCACGGCTACCGGCTTCTTTCCAATGCGCGACATCGCAAGTTCCTCGAGTTTCGTCTCGTCTCGCCAGAGGCGCCGGCCACAGGGCCGGCCGGCCTTCAGAAGATGTTGCAGAGAATTTCGCCGCCCACGTTCTCCTCGCGGGCCTTGGCATCCGACATCACGCCCTTGGGCGTCGACAGGATCGCGACGCCGAGGCCGTTCGCCACCGTCTCCAGATCGCTGACGCCCGAGTAGACGCGGCGGCCGGGCTTGGACACGCGCTTGATCTCGCGGATCGCGGGCTGGCCGTTGGCGTACTTGAGCTCGATCTCGAACTCGGAGATGCCGTTCTTGTGGTCGACGCGCGAGTAGCCGCGGATGTAGCCCTCGTCGATGAGCACGTCGAGGACGCGCGCGCGGAGCTTGGAGGCGGGGGAGGTCACCTTCGGACGGCGGCGCTGCTGCGCATTCCGGATCCGAGTGAGCATATCGCCGAGCGGGTCGTTCATGGCTCGTGTCTCTCCTACAGCTTACCAGCTCGACTTGACCATGCCGGGGATCATGCCCTGGCTCGCCAGCTCGCGCAGCATGTTGCGGCACACCTTGAGCTTGCGGTAGTAGCCGCGCGCGCGGCCCGTGAGCTCGCAGCGGTTGCGGATGCGGGTCGCCGACGAGTTGCGCGGCAGCTGGGCCAGCTTGAGTTGCGCCGCAAAGCGCGCCTCGGCGGTCTTGGAGCGATCGCGCGCGATCTCCTTCAGCTTGGCACGCTTGCCGGCATACTGCGCCGTCAGCTTGCGCCGGCGCTTGTTCTTGTTCATCGAGCTCTGCTTAGCCATTCAGTCCTCCGCGAGCCGGTGCCTGATCCGGTCTCTCACGTACGAAAGGGGAAGTTGAAGCCACGAAGAAGCGCGCGCGCCTCGTCGTCGTTCTTGGCCGAGGTGCAGACGATCACGTCGAGGCCACGCACCTCGTCGACGTCGTCGTAGTTGATCTCCGGGAACACGATGTGCTCCTTGAGGCCCATGGCGTAGTTGCCGCGACCGTCGAAGCTCTTGGGGTTGAGGCCGCGGAAGTCCTTCACGCGCGGCAGCGCGATGGTGACGAGGCGGTCCAAGAACTCGTACATGCGGTCGCCGCGCAGCGTGACCTTGCAGCCGATCGGCATGTTCTCGCGCAGCTTGAAGACGGCGATCGATTTCCTCGAGCGCGTGATCACGGGCCGCTGGCCGGCAATCAGGGCCAGGTCCTTGGCGGCGTTGTCGACCTTCTTGCGGTCGTTCACGGCCTCGCCGACACCCATGTTGATCACGACCTTCTCGATCTTGGGGATCTGCATCTTGTTGCCGTAGCCGAACTGCTTCAGCAGCTCGTCGCGCACCACCTTCTCGTAGTGCGACTTCATGCGCGGCTTGTAGTCCTTGGGCCGCGGCGCGGGCGGCGGTCCCTTGTCGCCCTTCTCGGCGGCAGCGCGCTTGCCCTTCTTGTCGGCCTTGGCCTGGGGTGCGGCGGGCTTCGCAGCCTTGGCGGCCTTCTTGTCTTCGTCAGCCATGGTCACTCGTTCCCTGGAATCTCTTCGCCCGAGCGCTTCGCCACGCGCACCTTGCGGCCGTCAGCAAGGATCTTGAAGCCGACGCGGGTCGCCTTGCCGTCCTTGGGGTCGGAATGGGCGAGGTTGGACAGATGGATCGGGGCTTCCTTGGAGATGATGCCGCCTTCCTGCGAGGGCGTCTGGCGCTGGTGGCGCTGCACGAGATTGACGCCGCGCACGAGCGCGCGGCTCTCCTTCGGCATCACCTGGTACACCTCGCCCTTCTTGCCCTTGTCGCGGCCGGCAAGGACGATCACCTTGTCGCCCTTCTTGATCTTCTGGGCCATCACAGCACCTCCGGAGCGAGGCTCACGATCTTCATGTGGTTCTTGGCGCGCAGCTCGCGGGTCACGGGCCCGAAGATGCGGGTGCCGACCGGCTCGCCCTGGGCGTTGATCAGCACGGCGGCGTTGCGGTCGAAGCGGATCAAGGAGCCGTCGGGACGGCGCACGCCCTTGGCGGTGCGCACGACGACGGCCTTCATGACCTCGCCCTTCTTGACGCGGCCGCGCGGGATCGCCTCCTTCACCGACACGACGATGATGTCGCCGACGGTGGCGTACTTGCGCTTGGAGCCGCCAAGCACCTTGATGCACTGCACGCGACGAGCGCCGGAATTGTCGGCGACGTCGAGATTGGTTTCCATCTGGATCATTGCTCGTCCAGTCCTCGTCTAGCGGGCCCGATCGGGCCCAGAGTTCTCAGCGGCTCGCCTCGCGTCGGAGCCCAAGGCTCAGGCCTTGGCATCCTTCAGCACCACCCAGCGCTTGTTCTTGGAGATCGGTTTGCTCTCCTCGATGCGCACGATGTCGCCGACCTTGAAGGTCTCGTCCTCGTCGTGGGCGTGGAACTTCTTCGAGCGGCGCACGGTCTTCTTGAAGAGCGGGTGCGTGTAGCGCCGCTCGACCTCGACCACGACCGTCTTGGTGTTCTTGTCGGAGACCACCACACCCTGCAAAATGCGCTTCGGCATCTCAGTTCCCTCAAGCAGTCTTCGGCTGGCGCTTCAGCGCCTGGATCGTCTTCACGCGCGCGATGTCGCGGCGCACCTCGCGGACCCGAGCCGTGTTCTCGAGCTGGCCCGACGCACGCTGGAAGCGCAGGTTGAACTGCTCCTTCTTCAGCTTGACGAGCTGCTCGTCGAGCTGGTCGTCGGTCAGTGCCTTGACCTCTTTCGCCTTCATGGCCGAATTCCTCTCAGAGCTGACGCGTGACGATGCGCGTCTTGATCGGAAGCTTGGCGGCGCCGAGCGCCAAAGCCTCGCGAGCCGTCGCGTCCGGAACGCCGTCCAGCTCGAACATGATGCGGCCGGGCTTGACGCGGGCCACCCACAGCTCGGGCGAGCCCTTGCCGGAGCCCATGCGCACCTCGGCCGGCTTCTTGGTCACCGGCACGTCGGGGAAGATGCGGATCCAGACGCGGCCGGCGCGCTTCATGCCGCGCGAGATGGCGCGGCGCGCGGCCTCGATCTGGCGCGCGGTCACGCGCTCGGGCTCGACGGCCTTGAGGCCATGCGAGCCGAAGTTCAGCGTGGTGCCGCCCTTGGCCTTGCCATGGATGCGGCCCTTGTGGGCCTTGCGGAATTTGGTGCGTGAGGGTTGCAGCATCTGTTGTGATCCCGTCTCAGGCCTTCGCCGCCTCGCCCTGGCGCTCGCCGGACCAGTTGTCGCGGTCGCGACCGCCACGACGTCCGCCGCCGCCACCTTCCTGCGCCTCGAGCGCACGCTTCTCGGCGGCCATCGGATCGTGCTCCATGATCTCGCCCTTGAAGATCCAGACCTTGACGCCGATGACGCCGTAGGCGGTCTGGGCGAGGCCGTAGCCGAAGTCGATGTCGGCGCGCAGCGTGTGCAGCGGCACGCGGCCCTCGCGATACCACTCGATGCGCGCGATCTCGGCGCCGCCGAGGCGGCCGGAGCAGTTGATGCGGATGCCCAGAGCGCCGAGGCGGAGCGCCGACTGCACGGCGCGCTTCATGGCCCGGCGGAACGCCACGCGGCGCTCGAGCTGCTGGGCGATGGTCTCGGCCACGAGGGTGGCATCGATCTCGGGCTTCCTGACCTCGACGATGTTGAGGTGCACCTCCGAGGAGGTGAGCTTGGCGAGCTCCGAGCGCAGCTTCTCGATGTCGGCGCCCTTCTTGCCGATGAGCACGCCGGGACGGGCCGTGTGCACCGTGACGCGGCACTTCCTGTGCGGACGCTCGATGACGACCTTGGCGATGCCGGCCTGCCGGCGCTGCTTCATGATGTGCTCGCGGATGGCCATATCCTCGTGCAGCAGCTTGCCGTACTCGGCGCGGCTGGCGAACCAGCGGCTATCCCAGGTGCGGTTGATGCCGACGCGGAGGCCGACCGGATTGACTTTGTGACCCATCAGTCGGTCTCCTTCGACTTGACCTTGCCCGTGGCCTGGGCGTCGGCCTCGACTTCCTTCACGACCACGGTGATCTGCGCGAACGGCTTCTCGATCGGCGAGGAACGGCCGCGGCCGCGCGCATGGAAACGGCGCATGACCAAGTTCTTGCCGACGTAGGCCTCGGACACGACCAGGTCGTTGACGTCGAGACCGTGGTTGTTCTCGGCGTTGGCGACGGCGCTCATCACGCACTTGCGGACGTCCTGCGCGATGCGCTTCCTCGAGAACTGCAGCTCGGCCAAGGCGGTGTCGACCTTCTTGCCGCGGATCAGCTGTGCGAGCAGGTTCAGCTTCTGCGGCGAAATCTTGAGATTCCGCGCAACCGCCTTCGCCTCGCTCTCGGAGAGGACCCGATCTCTCTTCGCCTTGCCCATCGTCGTTCGCTTTCTTTCGCGCGTCGATCTCGTGTCGCGGCCGCCCCGCTGGCGAGGCCGCCGCTGCTATCCCTTACTTGCCCTTGGAAACCTTCTTGTCGCCGCCGTGGCCGCTGAACGAGCGGGTCGGCGAGAACTCGCCGAACTTGTGGCCCACCATGTCCTCGGTCACCGTCACGGGCACGTGCTTCTGGCCGTTGTGCACGCCGAAGGTCAGGCCGACGAACTGCGGCAGGATGGTGGAGCGGCGGCTCCAGATCTTGATCACCTCGCTGCGGCCCGAAGACCGCGACTTGTCGGCCTTCTTGAGGATGTAGCCGTCGACAAAGGGGCCCTTCCAGAGGGAGCGTGCCATCTCACCGTTTCCTTACTTCGCCGCGTGGCGCGAGCGGATGATGTACTTGTCCGTCGACTTGTTCTTGCGCGTCTTGTAGCCCTTGGTCGGCTTGCCCCAGGGCGTCGCCCAGTGCTTGCCGCCGTTGGTGCGACCGCCGTTGGGATGGTCGACGGGGTTCATGGTGATCGAGCGCACCGTGGGCCGCGTGCCCTTCCAGCGCGTGCGGCCGGCCTTGCCCACGACCTCGTTCATGTGGTCGGGGTTGGAGACGGCGCCGACGCTGGCCATGCACTCGGCGCGGACGCGGCGCGTCTCGCCGGAGTTGAGGCGCAGCACCGCCCAGCCGGCATCGCGGCCGACGAGCTGGCCGTAGGAGCCGGCCGAGCGGGCGATCTTGCCGCCGCCGCCGGGCTTCAGCTCGATGTTGTGCACGATGGTGCCGATCGGCATGGAGGCCAGCTGCATGGCGTTGCCGGGCTTCACGTCCGCCTTCACGGCCGCGATCACCATGTCGCCTTCCGACAGGCGCTGCGGGGCGAGGATGTAGCCCAGCGTGTCGTCGGCGTACTTGATGAGGGCGATGAAGGCCGTGCGGTTGGGATCGTACTCGAGACGCTCGACCTTGCCGAAGACGTCGCGCTTGGTGCGGCGGAAGTCGATCTTGCGATAGACCTGCTTGTGGCCGCCGCCGATGTGGCGCGTCGTGATGCGGCCGTAGTTGTTGCGGCCGCCGGACTTCTTCTTGCCCTCGGTCAGCATCTTGACCGGCGCCCCCTTCCAGAGGTGGCTGCGGTCGACGAGCACGAGCTGGCGGAGGCCGGGCGTGGTCGGACGGAACGTTTTCAGAGCCATGTGCCGTCCTCCCTTACAAACCAGTGGTTACGTCGATCGAGTGCCCCTCCTCGAGGGTCACGATCGCGCGCTTGGAATCGCTCTGGATGGCGCGGATGTTCTTGAACACCTTCATCTTGCCCTTGCGGACGATGGTGTTCACGGCCTTCACCTTGACGCCGAACAGCTTCTCGACGGCCGCCTTGATCTCCGGCTTGCTGGCCCCGCGGGCGACCTTGAAGACGACCTGGTTGTGCTCGGACACCAGCGTCGCCTTCTCGGTGATCACGGGCGCGCGGATCACGTCGTGGGCGTCGAGCTTGCCTTTTCTCTTTTTGCTCATTTGAAGCGCGCCTCCAGCGCTTCCACCGCCGCCTTGGTGAGCACGAGGCTCTTGCGACGCAGGATGTCGTAGACGTTGATGCCCTGCACCGGCAGGACGTCGATGTTGGGAATGTTGCGGGCCGCGCGCGCGAACGACGGCTCGATGGTCGCGCCGTCGATGATCAGCGCATTGGTCAGGGCGAGCTTGCCGAAGCTCTCGATGAGCCCCTTGGTCTTGCCGTCGGCCGACTGCGCCTTGTCGATGACCACGATCTGGCCGGCCTTGGCCTTGGCGGAGAGCGCATGGCGGAGCGCCAGCGCGCGCACCTTCTTCGGCAGGGCGATGGCGTGGCTGCGCGGCTTGGGGCCGAACACCTTGCCGCCGCCGCGCCACTGCGGCACCGACTTGTCGCCATGACGGGCGCCGCCGGTGCCCTTCTGCTTGTACATCTTCTTGCCCGTGGTCGTGACCTCGGAGCGGTCCTGGGCGTGGTGGGTGCCGGCCATGCGCTTCAGGGTCTGATAGCGCACCATGCGGTGGATCAGGTCCGAGCGCGGCTCGAGGCCGAAGATGGCGTCGGAGAGCTCGACCTCGCCGGCGCTCTCGGCATCCAGGGTTTTGACTTGAGCCTTCATTGCTCCTTACTCCCCTTTCGCGGCCGCAGCTTCGGTCGCGCCGGGCGCGCGGAAGGCGCCGGGCTTCGGCAGATCCTTGGGCGCGGGACGCTTGACGGCGTCGCGCACCAGAACCCAGCCGCCCTTGGCGCCCGGAACGGCGCCGCGCACCAACAGAAGGCCGCGATCCTTGTCGGTCTCGACCACCACCAGGTTCTGCGTGGTGACGCGCTCGTCACCCATGTGGCCGGCCATCTTCTTGCCCTTGAACACCTTGCCGGGGTCCTGGCGCTGGCCGGTGGAGCCGTGCGAGCGGTGCACGACGGAGACGCCGTGGGTGGCGCGCAGGCCGCCGAAGTTCCAGCGCTTCATGGCGCCCTGGAAGCCCTTGCCCTGGTTGGTGCCCGTCACGTCGACGAACTGCCCCTTGACGAAGTGGTCGGCCGTGATCTCGGCGCCGACCTCGATCAGGTTGTCGGGCGACACGCGGAACTCGACGATCTTGCGCTTGGGCTCGACCTTGGCCACGGCGAAGCTGCCGCGCTCGGAGCGGGTGACGCGGCTGGCCTTGCGGGAGCCGGCGCCGAGCTGGAGCGCGGTGTAGCCGTTCTTCTCCTCGGTGCGGTGGCCGAGGACCTGGACGTTGTCGAGCTTCAGCACGGTGACCGGCACGTGCTCGCCGGTGTCCGTGAAGATGCGGGTCATGCCCACTTTCTGGGCGATCACTCCGGAACGCATGTTCCGACTTCCTTGTTGTCACTGGCAGAGGCTGACCAAATCCCGAGGCGGGCAGCGTGCCGGTTGATGTTCGCGAACGCTTACAGCTTGATCTCGACGTCGACGCCGGCGGCGAGGTCGAGCTTCATCAGCGCGTCGACGGTCTGGGGCGTGGGATCCACGATGTCGAGAAGGCGCTTGTGGGTGCGCATCTCGAACTGCTCGCGGCTCTTCTTGTCGATGTGGGGCGAGCGGTTGACCGTGAAGCGCTCGATGCGCGTCGGCAGCGGGATCGGCCCGCGCACCTCGGCGCCCGTGCGTTTGGCGGTGTTGACGATCTCGCGCGTCGAGGCATCGAGCACGCGATGATCGAAGGCCTTGAGCCTGATTCGGATATTCTGGCTTTGCATGACGTTGCCGCTCACTGACCCCTTGAGAAGAGAGGCGCCCGCGTAGGGCGCCTTCCCGAAACGTTCGCTATTCGATAATGGCGGTGACGACGCCGGCGCCGACGGTGCGGCCGCCCTCGCGGATGGCGAAGCGCAGCTTCTCCTCCATGGCGATCGGCGTGATCAGCTCGATCGTCACCGCGATGTTGTCGCCAGGCATCACCATCTCAG
>JANRIO010000110.1:0-81510 GCA_033764875.1 Hyphomicrobiaceae bacterium
ATTGGATATGGGGTATGGGATGGATGCACCTGACCGGTGCAGTCATCGTTGCGCTGGTGATCGCGGCACTGATCAAGTATGTCTTCTACAGATGAACAGCTGCTTCTGCGCGAGGCCACGCAATTGGAAGTCGGCCTGCGACGTCCTCATTCGATCATGCAGTCAGGATGATAGCAGGCTGATTACTTGCGGTGGCCATATCCAACGGACGTTCAATGAGTTTCGAAGCGAAGCTCGAGCAAACACGGTCGGCACGCCGCGAGCCTGACATTGGTCTGAGAGGGCCGACGCCCGACGGGGAGAGCAAGTCGTGTCAATGATCTCAACCGATAGCGCTGCTCAAAAAGTTGATGACGTTGATTTTGCTAAATTATTTCAAGCCTTAATCCGGATTCGCGGCCAGGACTGCAAAAGCTTAATCGGGCCCCCGCAACCACTTTATTCCCTATTCTAAAAGGAAGGTCACGCTTCGCGCGCGGGGGCACTTTCTTCGTTCGGTCTGGGCTTCAATTGCGTAGCGCAAGCGACCGTCAGTTCAAGCCGCCGCCCAGACTGCCGACGTGTCTGCCACCGGAAGGGGCGGCGCAGCAAGTAGGACGGGCTGCCATCCGGGTCGACGTACAGCCTGCCGCGTCCGTTGATCAGCCTGGGGCCCGCTGGCGCGATCCGGCGGGCCTTTTCACGTTCGCGTGCATGCGCCCTTGCTTAGCCAATTCTTTAGGCGTTGCAGATACGCTGCGCCGTCAATGTGGTGGAGCGCACGATGACGATGATCTGCCGGGCCGGCACCTGAACCGATATCCGCGTTGCGCGTGTCGCCCGCGAGATGCAAGCCCAGGCCGCACGGACGGCCGAGACCAAAGCGGCGGACGCCTCGCCGTCGCAGACGCCTGCTGATCCGTTTGTGCCATCCTCAACCGTTGCCTCGCCTCGGGTGGGGGATGCGCTCCTCGCGCTCGGCGGCTCGGGAGGCCCGATCGATCCGACGATCCGGCTGCTGGCGCAGGCGGCTGTCGCGTACGGCGACGACTAGCCAGCTGCAGGCACCGGCAAGGGCAGCTCGCTCGCCGGGTTCAACGAGGTGCTGGAGATCAATATCAGCCAGCGCTGGCCCGACAGGAAGCTGCCGGGCGGGAAGGGCGAGGCGCGCACGGCGATCTGGGCGATGGGGACCCTCGACGCCGAGCTTGCCGAGATCGATGAAAACCTCATCCGGCAGAGCCACACCGCCGCCGAGCAGGCCCTCGCCCTGCCGAGCTGATCGCGGCCAAGGCGGCAGAGGATGAGGCGAGATTGAGTACGCCAACAGGCGCAGTTTGGAAACCCGGCAAGCCTGATCCTCGCGCTGTCTGCGTTGTGACCTCAGGGCTTCGCTCACGATAGAGTCGCGCCGATTGAAGGCAGCGCATGAGTTGCCGTGCGCCGCGCTCGCGGCGGGCTTTGTCGTTGTCCGCGGCGGGCGTCCTCGGTCTCGATCAGCGTGGGCACGGGGAGGGAGGGGATCGGCTCGAGCAGGGGTTTGCGCCGACTTGGAGTTGCGCACATTTTGATTTCGACCGGGCTTTCTTGATGAGAAGGCGGGACTGGCCGGCCGCAGGTGGAAAGCCGTTCCATTCTTATTTTCTGCCGCCGCTTCAAACGGGAATGCGTTCCTCTATCCTGGACCTGGCACCGGCATTCCTCATGCCCGCAGCCGCCGCCGGCGTGGCGGCGATCTGAAGAGCCCCTCAGTGGAGGAAGCGTCATGAACTTCCAGCAGCTGCGTATCGTACGCGAGACGGTGAGACGCGGCTTCAATCTCACGGAGGTCGCAAACGCCCTCTTCACCTCGCAATCGGGCGTCTCCAAGCACATCAAGGATCTCGAGGACGAGCTCGGCATCGAGTTGTTCGTGCGCCGGGGCAAGCGGCTGCTCGGCCTGACCGACCCGGGCGAGGAATTGATCGAGATCGTCGAGCGGATCCTCGTCGACACGGGCAACATCAAGCGGCTGGGGCAGCAGTTCTCCGCGCGGGACCAGGGACAACTGGTCATTGCAACCACCCACACGCAGGCGCGCTACGTGCTGCCGCAGGTCGTCGCCGAGTTCCGCCGCGCGTTCCCCAAGGTCCGCCTGACGCTGCATCAGGAAAGCCCGACCGAGATCGCAAGCATGCTGGCGAGCGGGGAAGCCGACATCGGCATCTGCACAGAGACGCTGGCCACCGCCGGCGCGTTGATCGCGTTTCCCTTCTACACATGGCACCACGGGGTGATCGTGCCCCCCGGACATCCGCTCGAGACGGAGAGGCGCCTCACCCTCGAGGCGCTGGCTCAATATCCCCTCGTCACCTACCACGAGGGCTATACGGGACGCGGCAACATCGACCGCACGTTCGCCGAGGCGAACCTTGCGCCGGACATCGTCATGTCGGCGATGGATACGGACGTGCTGAAGGCCTACGTGGAGCTCGGCCTCGGCGTCGGCATCATCGCCGCCATGACGTTCGACACCAAGCGAGACCAGTCGTTGCGCCTGATCGAGGCCGGGCACCTGTTCGATGCCAACACGACGGTCATCGGGGTCCGCCGCGGCGTCTACCTGCGCACCTACGCCTATCGCTTCATCGAGCTGTGCACGCCGATCCTCGGCGAGGCGGCCGTGCGCGCGGCGGTCGCGGCCGAGCCCGGCAGGGTCGCGGAGACCGGCAAGGTCTCGCTCGCGTCATTGGCTGCGACCGCGCGCGAGCGCCGAGAGGAGGCGCCGGTGCGGCGATCGTAGGCGCGCACGGGGCCGCGGACGACAAGCCGATCGCGCGCGCTCCCGGCCGCGCTGCGGATTGCTCGAGCGCGGCCGGACGGCTTCGCGCTTGGTCCGAGGAATGCTGCGGGCGCGCGAGTTCCGCCCGTGCGCGCCACGCCCGCATCCGCGAGCGAGACGCACATTGCTCTGGTCGGGCGCGTGGGCTGCCTGGCTGCGCGCATCGACCCGGCACGATCGCTTCGTCGCGCGCGAACGTTTTTGCGGCGCAGCATGGGGCGCCATGATCGCGGCGCCGCAGCGTCCGGCGACGCCGGAAGCGGGTATCAAAAAGCAGACCCAAGGATATTGGCGCGGGTGGAGAAGGGGCGGGCACTATGGTGTAGTGTGCCGGTAGTATTGGTCGTAGTCTAAATGATCCAGTCGTCGCGTCAGGCAAACTGGCGGGCGGACAAGTGGCCGAACGTGCCACGGAATTCCATCAATCCTTGGGAGGATTCGGCATGAAACGACTCATCGGAGCGGCGGCCGCGCTTGCATTGATGCTGCCAGGGGCAGCATTGGCGCAGGATACCATCAAGGTCGGCATCCTGGTTGCCCTCGAGGGAACCTTTGCGGCTGGAGGTGCCGACGGCGTGCGCAACGTCGAGCTGGCGCTCAAGAAGGTCGGCAACAAGGCGGGCGGCAAGAAGATCGAGACTGTCGTTGCCGCTACCGATACGACCCCCGCGACGACGACGCGGATGGCCCGCAAGCTCATCGAGCAGGACAAGGTCGATATCATCCTCGGCCCGCTCTCGGGCTCGGAGGGCATCGCCATGCGCGACTACGCCAAGACCATCCCGGGCAAGACGGTGATCAACGGCATCTCCGGAGCGTTGGAGACCACGTGGGTCGATCCGGCTCCCAATTTCTTCCGCTTCAATCTTGACGGCGCGCAGTGGGGCTCGGGCCTGGGCACCTACGTCGTCAACAAGAAGGGCTGGAAGCGCGTTGCCACGGTGTCGGCCGACTATTCGTTCGGCTACACGAACTTCCTCGGGTTCGCGGTCGACTTCTGCAAGGCTGGCGGCGAGATCGTGGAGCGCCTGTGGGTGCCGCTTGGATCGGCGGACTTCGCCGGCGTGATCGCCAAGCTGCCTGACAATGTCGACGCCATCTACCTCGGCATGGGCGGCACGGATTCGATCAACTTCCTCAACCAGTACCAGCAGGCCGGCGGCAAGGCCAATCTGATCGGCGGCACCATCATGGCCGACACGACGGTGTTGAGCTCCAAGGGCAAAGCCAAGGACGCCCTGGTCGGAACCCCGACGTCGGGTCCGTTCGCCACCGACAATCCGGCGCCGGAGTGGCAGAAGTACGTGAAGGAGTATCAGGACGCGTTCCCCGCCGACAAGCGCTTCCCCTCTCCGTCCCTGTTCGGCATCGGCTACCACGTGGCGACACTGGCCATGATTGCGGCGCTGGATGAGGTCAAGGGCGACCTGAGCGGCGATCAGGCGAAGTTCCGCGCGGCGCTGAGCAAGTTGAAGCTGCAGACGCCGCTGGGCGTCGTGACGCTCAACGAGAACCGCCAGGCGACGGGCTCGGTGTTCATCAACGAGGTGGCGGCGAACCCCGACGGTACGCTGACGAACAAGATGGTCGGTCGCGTCGACAACGTGACCCAGACGCTCGGCATGACGGCGGACGCCTTCCGCGCCATGGGACTTCCCTCGCGCACGACCCCGGACTGCAAGGCGCTTGGCGGCAAGTAGCCGATCGGCCGGCGATCGAGAAACCTCACCCAGGTTTCCCTCACGAACGACGAGACAATAATCCCCGGGATCGAGCCATCAGGCTCAATCCCGGGGATTGCGCTTGGTCTCACTGTTTGAATGCGCAAAGCGTGCAGTGCAAAAAAACGCGACGCGGGCGCCGCGTTAAACCCGTTTTGCGCCGCGTCCGCGACATCTTGCCATCCATATGTAATCCGCTATAATTTCGCTGAAACAACACAAAAAGAACTGCGATGGGAGGACGATGAGTGAAGCGGTCGCGGTGCTCCATGGCGCGTTCGGGCGTGTGTGCCTGTACTCCATGGACCGCACGATGGTGTCGCACGCGCATCGCGAAGGGCATTTGCTGTTCCATATCCACGGCAGCCCCGGCGAGGTCGTTGTCGACGGTTGCCCGGTACCGCTAGGCCCGGGTGCGGCGGTCGCCGTCAATCCGTGGCAGGCCCACTACTATTGCCAGCCGGTTCCCGGCAGCCATACGCTCTTGCTCGTGCTCTATATCCGGCCGACCTGGTTCAGTCGGGCCTTCGGGGGCCGGATGTTCGGGCTCCGGTTCGGAAGCGCGTCCATCGCCGTATCGAACGCGCTGGCGCGCCTCATCGATGTCAGCGCCGTGCTCGATCGCGAGCAAGACGATCCGGCGATCAACGACTGGCTGCTGTCGGTCACGGCGCACTGCTTCGAGCAGTCCTGGTGCGGCCGGGATGCAGATCGGCGGTTTGCAGGCGTGCATGACTTCAGGCTGCGCAAGGCGGTGCAGCTGCTCGAGGAGCGGGTGTGCGAGCCGGTCGATCTCGACAGGGTCGCGCGCGAGGCGGGATTGTCTCGTCCCCATTTCTACAAGCTGTTCCGGCAGCAGGTCGGCGTGACGCCGAACATCTATCTGAACTCGCTGCGCATGGAGCGCGCGATCGAGCGGCTGACGGCGACCACTGAAGCGGTGGCCTCGATCGGGCTCGACCTCGGCTTCTCCAGCCAAGCGAGCTTCACGCGCTTCTTCATCGCCAACGGCGTCGTCCCGCCCAGCACCTATCGGCGAAGCGCCAGATTGGCATGTCCGCAATAAACCATAGGCCGGGTTTCGGTTAGTCGTGGTCGATGAACACGTTAGACTGTCGGATACGACGAAATCGGCTGGATATTGCTATTCTAGCTGCGACGCATTCGGGATCGTGGACTTGGCCCCGTGAGCGTTGGCGTTCTCTGCCATTTGTTTGCGCTGCTTGACTCGACACGCGGGAATCCGGGCCCGGCCGATGCCGCCCCTTTGACCCGACGGCACGACCACGCGTCGCACGAGCGGTCGATGACGCCTGATGACGTTTCCTGATCGGTGGCAGCATGGGTACCTTGCAAAACTTCAGCACGCGGCATCCGGTCTGGACGTTTGCCATCCTCGTGCTGGCGGTCGCCCTGGCCTGGCTCATCATCGCGCCGTGGTCTCCCGGCCTGGAGCAGGCCATGGGCCGCAAGCGGATCTTCCTCAACGCGATCCTGTCCGGGATCACGCTTGGTGCGCTGTATTTCCTCGTCGCGTCCGGCTTCACGCTGGTTTTCGGCCTGATGCGCAATGTCAACTTGGCGCATGGCTCGCTCTACCTTTTCGGCGGCTACATCGGGTACGGCGTCGTCGAGGCAACGGGCTACTGGCTGCTCGCGTTCCCGGTCGTGTTTGTGCTCGTCGGCGCGCTTGGGCTGCTGCTGCAGCATCAGGTGTTCCGCCGCATGGAAGGGGAGGAACTGCGGCAGACGCTTGTCACGATCGGCATCTCGATCGTGCTGGCCGACCTGATGCTGTGGTACTGGGGTGGGCAGAGCTACCAGGTGCAGTCGCCGGGCTGGCTGAGCGGCCCGATGACGCTGCCGCTGATCAGCTCGATGCGATCGGACGGACAGGCGGTGTACCTGTCGTACCCGCAGGTCCGGATCGCAATCCTTGCGGCCGCCATCGTCCTCGGCGTCGCCATGTGGCTCGTGCTCAACCGCTCGCGGCTCGGCATGCTGATCCGCGCCGGCGTCGACGACCGCGACATCCTCGCCGCGTCAGGCGTCAAGATCCAGTACGTGTTTCTCGCCGTGTTCGGCTTTGGCGCCGGCATGGCCGGCATGGCCGGCATCATCGGCGGCACATTCCAGTCGCTGTCGCCGGGCGAGGATACGCGGTTCCTGCTGGCGTCCCTTGTCGTCGTGATCGTCGGCGGGATGGGCTCGATCCCGGGGGCCGCGCTGGGCGCCGTCATCATCGGCCTGGCCGAGCAGCTCGGCATCGTGTACGCGCCGACCTACTCTGTCGTCTTCACATTCCTGATCATGGCGGTGGTGCTCGCGTTCCGCCCGCAGGGCCTGCTCGGGGGCCAGCGCTGACATGGCAGACGTCTTGCCACAGACCGCACCGGGAAAGCTGATCCTGATCGAGCGGGTGCCGCCGCCGGTCTGGGTCGTCGGCCTGCTCCTGCTGACGATGCCGGCGTTCGCCAGCAATTTCGTGCTCTACCAGATCTTCGGCTGGAGCTTCATCCTCGGCATGATCGCGTTGTCGCTGATGGTGCTTGCGGGCTACGGCGGCATGGTGAGCCTGGTGCAGATGACGGTGGCGGCGCTGGCCGGCTACGCGGTGGCGATCCTCGGCACCAGTGGCGTCACGCAGATCAGCCTCGGCTGGCCCTGGTGGCTCTACATCCCGCTCGCGATCCTGATCGCCGCCCTGTTCGGAACGCTGGTCGGCACGCTGGCGGTGCGGACCGAGGGCATCTACACGATCATGATCACGCTGGCGATCGCTGCGGCGTTCTTCTACCTGACCCGCCAGAACTACGGGATCTTCAACGGCTACACCGGGTTCAACAACGTCGTCCCGCCGCCCCTGTTCGGTGTCGACTGGCGCCAGGCCGTTCCGTTCTACTACCTCACGCTCGGCTGCGCGGCGCTGGCATACGGCGCGGTGGTGTGGATGGCGCGCACGCCCTTCGGCCTGGCGCTGCAGGGGGTCCGCGACAACCCCCGGCGCATGAGCGCGCTGGGCTTCTCCGTGACCGCCCATCGCATCGCCGCCTACACGTTCTCGAGCGTGATCGCGGCGGTCGGCGGCATCCTCCTCGTCTGGCAAAACGCCCAGGTCGTGCCAGGGACGGCCGGCATCCCGCAGGTGATCGACATTCTGGTGATCGCCGTGGTGGGCGGCCTGCGTCGTCCTATCGGCCCGTTCATCGGCGCCCTCATCTATACGGTCCTCAGCGTGTTCTCGTCGGACATCCTGCACGCGCTCGGGATGTCGGGCGAGCGGTTCAAGCTTGTCATCGGCCTGGGCTTCCTGGCCGTCGTGTTCTTCTCTCCGGACGGCGTGCTGGGGCTGTGGGACCGGTATCAGGCCGGACGCAAGGGGAACGCCAATCCGCTGCTCGGCGGAGGACGCTGACGATGGTGGCCACGCGCAATCCGACCGCGAACGGATCCGATCGCAGCGCTGCCGAGCGCCTCGGCTCGGTCAGCACCGAGAACGCGCTCGAGCTGCGCGGCGTCACCAAGCTCTTCGGCGCGCTCGCGGCGATCTCGGATGTGACCATCTCCGTGAAGCCGGGCGAGCGGCGTGCCGTGCTCGGATCCAATGGTGCCGGAAAGACGACGCTGTTCAACTGCGTGACCGGCGACTTCCTGCCGACCTCGGGCACGATCCGGCTGTTCGGCGAGGATCTGACCAATTTCCCGGCCCACGAGCGCATACGCCGGGGCCTTCGCCGGACCTACCAGATCTCGCTGCTGTTTGGCGGGATGTCGGTCTCCGACAACGTCTACCTGGCGTGCCTCGGCGTCTCGCGGGGACGCTTCTCGCTCCTGCGGCCCCGTCCGAGCGATGCCATCGTCGCGCGCGCCGCGGAGCTGCTCGAGGCGGTGCACCTGACGCGCGAGCGCGACACCCTTGTCGGCTCGCTCTCATACGGGCAGCAGCGGCAGCTCGAGATTGCGCTGGCGCTGGCGGGCGCACCCCGGTTCATCCTGTTCGACGAGCCGGCCGCCGGGCTGTCGCCCACCGAGCGCGCCGAGCTGGTGGAGATCCTGTCGGGTCTGCCCAAGCACATCGGCTACATCATCATCGAGCACGACATGGACGTCGCCCTGCGCGTCGCCGAGAGCGTGACGATGATGCACAACGGCCGCATCTTCAAGGAGGGCACGCCGGAGGAGATCGAGAACGACCCAGAGGTGCAGGAACTCTACCTTGGGGGGGGCCATGGCTGATCGCAGCCGCGCGCCGAGCCTCGATATCCGGGGTCTGAACGTGTACTACGGTGCATCCCACGCGGTGCAGGGCGTCGACCTCAACCTCAAGGGCGGCGTGCTCTCGGTCGTCGGCCGCAACGGCATGGGCAAGACGACGCTGTGCAAGGCCATCATGGGGCTGGTGCCGGTGGCGTCCGGATCGATCAGCCTCGCCGGCCAGTCGCTCGTTGGCCTGGCACCGGCCGATATCGCGCGGCTCGGCGTGGGATACGTGCCGCAAGGCCGCCGGCTGTGGCGGTCGCTGACGGTGGACGAGCACCTGCGGCTCGTGGATGGCCGACGCAAGGGGCCATGGACCATCGACAGGATCTACGCGCGGTTCCCCCGGCTCGCAGAGCGCAAGTCGAACGGCGGCGGGCAGCTTTCCGGCGGCGAGCAGCAGATGCTGGCGATCTCGCGCGCGTTGCTGGCCAACCCGCGGCTGCTGATCATGGACGAGCCGACGGAGGGCCTCGCCCCCGTCATCGTCGCCCAGGTCGAGGAGATGCTCCAGCTGATGGCTGAGGAGGGCGACATGGACGTCCTCGTCATCGAGCAGAACATCGGCGTTGCGTGCGCGGTGGCCGAGAACGTCGCAATCATGGTCAACGGCCG
This sequence comes from Hyphomicrobiaceae bacterium, assembly GCA_033764875.1. Taxonomy (GTDB): domain Bacteria; phylum Pseudomonadota; class Alphaproteobacteria; order Rhizobiales; family Hyphomicrobiaceae; genus AWTP1-13. Next base: position 9,394 of record JANRIO010000110.1, read on the forward strand.
CATCAACCGGGTCATGCCCGCCAACGACCTGGCGGGCGACCGCGACCTGCAGCAACGCCTTCTGGGGGTCGGACGGCATGGCCACGAGGACGTCGGGCCGGCGGCGGAGGCGTCAAGCAGGGGGGCTGCGACACCTGCGGGAAGCGCGAGCGCCCCGTCGCCCGCCATCAAGATCTACAACTCGAACCCGGTGCTGCCGACGCGGTGGTCGCAGCCGATCCCGGTCGAGCGCCTCGAGCTCCTGGCGCGCGTGGTCACGACCAGGCCGGTTGCGCGCGCGACCGCCAGCGTCGAGATCCGCCCGCTTGCCGGCATCGGCCGACCGGTCGTGCTCGTCGCGGGAACGCTCGACACCAAGGGCGAGGAGCTGCGCTACATCCGCGATCTGATCCGGGCGGCCGGTCTGCCGGTGCGGATGGTGGATCTGTCGACCTCCGGCGGGCATTCGGGCGCCGATGTCCCGGCACACCAGGTGGCGGCGTTCCACCCGCGCGGCGCGGCAGGCGTGTTCACGGGCGACCGCGGCCAGTCGGTGGCCGGCATGACCGAGGCCTTCCGCCGCTGGATGGCGCGACAGAGCGGAATCGCCGGCATCATCGCGGCGGGAGGATCGGGCGGCACGGCCATGGTCGCACCCGCCATGCGGGAGCTGCCCGTCGGCATCCCCAAGCTGATCGTCTCGACCGTGGCGTCGGGCGAGGTCAGCAAATATGTGGGCCCTTCCGACATCATGCTGATGCCCTCGGTCGCCGACGTGCAAGGGCTCAATGCAATCACCGAGGACGTGCTCGGCAATGCGGCGCAAGCCATGATCGGGATGGTGGCGGCGCGGCAGGTGGCCAAGCCTCGCCGTGCGTCGAAGCCGTCCATCGGGCTGACCATGTTCGGTGTCACGACGCCCTGCGTTCAGCAGGTGACCAAGCAGCTCAGCGCAACGCACGACTGTCTCGTATTCCATGCCACTGGAATTGGCGGGCAGGCGATGGAAGCACTCGTCGACGCCGGCAAGCTCGTCGGTGTCGTCGACATCAGCACGACCGAGATCTGCGATCTTCTGCTCGGGGGCGTGTTCCCGGCCACGGAGGACCGCTTCGGCGCGGTCATTCGCAAGCGCATTCCCTACATCGGCTCGGTCGGCGCTCTCGATATGGTCAACTTCGGAGCCCCCGCGACGGTGCCGGAGCGCTACGCCGGGCGGCTGCTCTATCCGCACAATCCGCAGGTGACCTTGATGCGCACCACCCCCGAGGAATGCGCGCGCATGGGGCGCTGGATCGGCGAGCGCCTCAACCGGATGGAAGGGCAGGTGCGCTTCCTCCTGCCCGAGGGCGGGGTGTCGGCGCTGGATGCGCCCGGCCAGCCGTTCCACGACCTCGCGGCCCGCTCCGCCCTGTTTGCAGCGATCGTGGGGACCGTGCGCCAGACGGCGTCGCGGCAGGTGATCCTGGTGCCGCATCACATCAACGCGCCGGAGTTCGCAGCAGCCCTGGTCGCGGCATTCCGAAACCTTCACGGCGACGGCCGTGCCCGAGCCCGAGGGGAAACAGTCCGGTGATACCGCGCGACAAGATACTGCAGAAATTCCGCGCCATGATCGCGGACGGGGTGCCCATCGTCGGGGGCGGCGCCGGCACGGGGCTGTCCGCCAAGTGCGAGGAGGCCGGCGGCATCGATCTCATCGTCATCTACAATTCCGGTCGCTACCGGATGGCCGGCAGGGGATCGCTCGCCGGGCTGATGCCCTACGGCGACGCCAACAAGATCGTGGTCGAGATGGCCGCCGAGGTGCTGCCCGTGGTTCGGCACACGCCGGTGCTTGCCGGCGTCAACGGCACGGATCCCTTCCGCAACATGGACGTGTTCCTGGATGAGCTGAAGCGGATCGGCTTCTCCGGCGTGCAGAACTTCCCAACCGTCGGTCTCATCGACGGCGTCTTCCGCGCCAATCTGGAGGAGACGGGCATGTCGTACGGACTGGAGGTCGACATGATCGCGGCCGCCCACGCAAAGGGCATGCTGACGACGCCGTACGTCTTCAATGCGGACGAGGCGTCCGCCATGGCGCGGGCCGGCGCCGACATCGTCGTCTGCCATCTCGGGCTGACCACCGGCGGCAGCATCGGTGCTGCCACCGCGCTCAAGCTGGCGGATTGCCCGGCACGCGTCGAGGCCTGGTCGGAGGCGGCGCTGAAGGTCAACCCGGAGGTGATCGTGCTCGTTCATGGCGGCCCGGTCGCGATGCCGGAGGACGCCGAGTTCATCTTGAACAACACCAGCCATTGCCACGGCTTCTACGGCGCCTCCTCGATGGAGCGCCTGCCGGCGGAAACGGCCCTGACGGAACAAACGCGCAAGTTCAAGCGCATCGCACGCCGGAGTCGTGGCGCACACTAGCTGCCGAGTGAGTACGCGAAGGAGGAACTGACATGTCCATTTCCGGAGAAGTGATCGGCCAGCTGATCCTCTGGCTGATCATCGCGGTGGTGGTGATCGCGATCATCTTCTGGGTGCTGCAGCGGCTCTATCGCCGCTCGACCAAGGAGGTGGCGTTCGTCAGGACCGGACTTCTGGGGGAGAAGGTCGTGATCGACGGCGGCGCGTTCGTCTGGCCGATGATCCATGACATCACGCCCGTCAACATGAACACGCTGCCTCTCAAGGTGTCGCGGGTTACCAACGAGGCCCTGATCACCAAGGATCGCATGCGCGTGGATGTCGAGGCGGAGTTCTACGTCCGCGTGCAGCCGGTGCGCGCCGCCGTGGCGATGGCCGCCTCGACGCTCGGACGGCGGACGCTCGAGCCGGAGAGCCTGCACGCGCTGCTCGCCGGCAAGTTCGAAAGCGCCATGCGCGCCGCTGCTGCGGCGATGGACATGAACGAGATGCACGAGAACCGCTCCATCTACGTGGAGCGCGTGCGTCAGGCCGTGGAGGCGGACCTGTCGCGCAACGGCCTCGAGCTGGAATCCGTCGCCATCCTCGACATCGATCAGACCAGCCTCGAGTTCTTCAATCCGTCGAACCGGTTCGATGCCGAAGGCCTGACCGTTCTCATCAAGGACATCGAGGCGCGCCGCAAGCTGCGGAACGACATCGAGCAGGATGCGACGATCCAGATCCGGACCCGCAACCTCGAGGCAGAGAAGCAGGTGCTGCTGATCGAGCGGGCGAGCGAGGAAGCCCGCATCGAGCAGGAGCGCGACGTCGAGTTCCGCCGGGCCCAGCTGCGCGCGCTTCTGGCGAAGGAGCGCGCCGAGCGCGAGACGCAGGCGGAAACAGCGCAGATCTCGGCGCGTGAAGCCATCGAGAGGGCGCGCATCGCGAACGAGCGCGGCCTTGCGGAGGCGCGGATCGCCTCGGACGTCGAGGTGCGCCGGCGGGAGATCGCCCGGACACAGACGCTGGAGGCGGACGAGATCGCGGCGCGCGAGCTCGTGGAGACGGCCCGCATCCTGCAGGAGCGCGCGCTGAAGGAGGCGCGGATCCGAAACGAGCAGGAATCGACGGCGCGCGAGATCGAGCGCACACGCACCATCGAGGCCGCCGAGATCGCGGCCCGTGAATCGGTCGAGCGCGCTCGCATCCTTCAGGAGAAGGCCCTGATGGAGGCGCGGATCGAGAAGGATCGCGAAATGCAGGCCTTGGAGATCGAGCGTCAGCGGGCGATCGAGCAGGCCGAGATCGCAGCGCGCGAGCAGACGGAGAAGGCGCGGATGGCGCAGACCCTGATCCTCACGCAGACCCGCATCAAGGGCGAGGAGGACATCCGCCGCCGGGAGATCGCGCGGCAGCAGGGGCTCGAGGAGGCCGAGATCTCGGCGCGCGAGCTGATCGAGCGGCAGCGCATCGTGCAGGCGGCCAAGATCTCGGAGGCGCGCATCGGCGAGGACATGCGCATCCGCAATCTGGAGATCGAGCGGCAGCAGGCCGTGGAGGCCGCGGAAATCGCAGCCGCGCGGGCCATCGATGCGGCGCGGATCGCGCGCGAGAAGGGGGTCGCGGCGGAGCGGATCGGAGCGGAGCTCGCCACGCGCGCCGAGGAGATCGCGCGCGACAAGGCGATCGAGGCGGCCGAGATCGCGCGGCGGGAGAGCGTCGAAAAGGCGAGGATCGCTGCCGAGCTGACGCTGGAGCAGGAGCGCATCGCGAGCCAGAGGACGCGCGAGGTCATCGACATCCAACGCAAGCGCGAGGTGGAGGCGGCGGAGGAGGCCCGCGTCATCGAGCTGGCGTCGGCCAAGACGGCTCGTGCCGCAGCGGATGCCGAGGTGCGCCGGGCCCAGCTCTCGGCGCAGGCGTCGGTCGAGACCGCCGAGGTTCAACGGGAGCGGGCCGTCGACGCGGCAAAGCTCGAGCGGCGCCAGTCGCTCGAGCAGCTCGAGATCGCCCGCGTGCAGGCCCTGCGCGAGGCCGAGATCGAGAGCCGCGAGGACATCGAGCGCGCCCGGATCGCGTCGGAGCGCGGGCTTGACGAAGTGCGCATCTCGCACGAGGCCGAGCGCCGCCGGCTGGAGGTGGAGCGCGAGAAGGCGGTCGAGACCGCCCAGATGGACAAGGCCATCGCGCTCTACCGCAAGTCGCTGGAGGAATCGGCGGCCCGTCTCGAGGCGGACACGGCGCGGGCCAATGCGGCCGCTGCCGAGGAGCGCATCGCGACCGCGCGCGAGACCGAGGTGGCGAACCGGCGCAAGGCGATCGATGTGCTGCTGGCCGAGAAGGCCGCGGCCGAGCGCACGATTGCCGCCGGCGCCGAGAAGGTTCGGCTCGCCGTCGAGGCCGAGGCGCAGAGGCTCCTCAACGAGGCGGAGAACGTGCTCACGGATCCGGCGCGGGTGTCCCTGTTCCGCCGCAAGCTCCTGGAGCACGTCGAGGGAATCGTGGCGGCATCCGTCAAGCCGCTGGAGAAGATCCAGGACATCCGCATCATGCAGCTCGACGGCATGGGCGGCGCGGGCGGCGAGGGGCGGTCGGGGAGCCCCACCGACGAGGTGATCAACTCGGCCCTGCGCTATCGCGTCCAGGCGCCGATGATCGACAGCCTGCTTGCCGACATCGGCATCGACGGCGCCAACCTCGCCAAGCAGGGCGGCCTCATCCGCGAGGCCTCCGACATGCAGCGGATTGCCGGCGACATCCGCAAGGGCGGCGGCGGCGAGGGCAAGGCAGGCAAGGCGAATGCGGCGAAACCCGAAGCAGAAGGCAAAGCTTGAATGCCACGCGTCTACGCTTCCTCCGTGATCGATGCGCCCGCCGCCAAGGTTTGGGAGAAGGTGCGCGACTTCAATGCGCTGCCGCGCTGGCATCCCCGCATCCGCGAGAGCCGGATCGAGAACGGCGAGCCGCCGGACAAGATCGGGTGCGTGCGCGACTTCCGCCTGCAGAACGGAGACCGGCTGCGCGAGAAGCTGCTTGGCCTGTCCGACTACGACATGTTCTGCACGTACTCGATCCTCGAGTCGCCGATGCCGCTCACCGACTACATGGCGACGCTGCGGCTCACACCCATCAGCGACGGCAATCGGACGTTCATCGAATGGACGGCGGAGTTCGAGTGCGCGGCGGAGGTTGCGGCCGAGCTGGCGGATGGCATCGGCAACAACGTCTTCCAGGCCGGCTTCGACGCCTTGAAGCGGCAGATGGCGGGCTGAGATGGTGCGCATCGTCGAAAGCACAGTCGTCGACGCGCCGATCGAGGCGGTGTGGGCGGTGCTGCGCGACTTCAACGGACACGACCGATGGCACCCCGCCGTGGCCGACAGCCACATCGAGCGCGGGCATGCCTCCGACAGGGTCGGCTGCGTGCGGCGGTTCCACCTGGCCGACGGATCGGAGCTGCGCGAGCAATTGCTGACGCTGTCGGATGCCGACATGGCGTTCTCGTATTGCCTGCTGGATACGCCGGTTCCGCTCCTCAACTACGTGGCGCACGTGCGGCTCGCGCCGGTGACCGACGGTGACCGCACCTTCTGGCACTGGCAGTGCCGCTTCGACACTCCGCCGGGCCGGGAGGCGGAGCTGCGCGAGATGGTCTCCCGCGACATCTACCGCGCCGGCTTCCAGGCGGTGCGCGAGCACCTGGGCCTCTCATCGCCGCAAACCGAGGGCAGCGCATGATCCAATCGGTCGAAACCCACGCCACCATGGCCGAGGCGCAGCGCGCGATGGGCGCGGACGCCATTTTCATGGCTGGCGGCACGCTGGTGATGCGCGACGTCAATGCCGGCGTGAGCGCGACGCGGCTCGTGCGCAGCACGGATCCGGCGCTGACCGACATTCGCCTTTCGGGTGACGGCGTCACCATCGGGGCGGGCGTCACCATGACAATGATCGCGGCGCACCGCGACGTGGCGTTTCTCGCGCCCGTCGCCCGCGCCGTGGGGGGGCCGCAGGTGCGGAACATGGCGACGGTGGGCGGCAATCTGTTCGCCCCGCATCCCTACGGCGATTTTGCGGTGGCGCTGCTCGCGCTCGGTGCGCGGGTGGCCATCGCCGGCCAGAGCGGCGCGGCGCGGCCGCTCGCCGATGTTCTGCGCAACCGCGACCGCGCGGGCCTCGTCACGTCGATCCAGGTGCCGCGGCCCCAGGCACCCGCCGATTTTGCCTTCCTGAAGGTCAGCCGGATCAAGCCGAAAGGCGCCTCGGTGCTGTCGGTCGCTGCGCACCTGCCGCGGCAGGGCGGACGTATTCGCGGCGCGCGCGTGGCGTTCGGTGCCATGGGTCCGATGCCGCTCCAGGCGGCCGCGGTGGAGCGGGTGCTGGAGGGTCAGAGCCTCGATGCAGCGACCATCGCGCGGGCCGCGCAGGTCGCGGCCGACGGGCTCGATCCACCGACAGATGCGCTGGCAAGCGCATGGTATCGGCGTGAAGTCGCAGGCGTGCACCTCAAGCGCCTGCTCGAGAGGATGGCGCGCGGCTGATGGCAAAGACACCTGTCGTGTTCACCCTGAACGGCGCCGAGCGAGCGTGCTTCGCGGAGCCCGGCCAGAACCTGCTCGAGCTGCTGCGGCGCGGCGTCGGCGATCTGAGCCCCAAGTACGGCTGCGGCCAGGGCACGTGCGGGGCGTGCACGGTCTCGATCGACGGGGAGACGCGGCTCTCCTGCCTGACGCTCGCCGAGAGCGTGGCGGGACGGCGCGTCGACACGGCGGCGGGGCTGGCGACGGGCGCGAGGCTGCATGCGCTGCAGGAGGCATTCATGGAGAGCTTCGCGGCCCAGTGCGGCTACTGCACGCCGGGAATGCTGGTGTCGGCCAAGGCGCTGCTCGATCGCAACCCGTCGCCCTCGCGCGAGGACGTGGTGGAAGCGATCTCCGGAAACATCTGCCGCTGCACGGGATATGAGCCGATCATAGAGGCCATTCTGGCCGCGGCCAGGGGGAGGGTCGGGACATGATGGAGCTTCGCAAGGAGTTCTTCGCCAACGAGCGCGACGATAACCTGAGCGAGATCGGCAAGCCGACCCGGCGCCAGGACATCCTGGGCCATGTGACGGGCCGCTCGCCCTACTTCGACGACCACCTGTTCGAGGGCCTGCTGCATATCCGCTGCGTGCGCAGCCCGCACCACCATGCCAACATCCGCCGCATCGACGTGACCGAGGCGCAGGCCATGCCCGGCGTCGTGCGGGTGCTGGTGGGGCGCGACGTCCCCAGGAACCTCAACACGCTGCTCAGCCTTCTCGACTTCGGGATCGACGACGAGCCGCTGCTTGCCGAGAGCAAGGTCGCCTACAAGGGCGAGCCCGTTGCCGCCGTGATTGCCGAGACCGAGGCGCAGGCGCGAGCGGCCGTGGCGCGCGTGCGCGTCGACTGGGACGTGCGGCCGCATGTCCTCGACGTGGAGGATGCGATCAAGCCGGGCGCTCCCGTCGTGTGCGAGGTCTACCCGGCCAACAAGTTCGTCTACCACGGCAGGTACGACCACCAGAAGCTGCGCTACGGCGACGTGGAGGCCGCGTTCGCGCGCGCCGACCACATCGTCGAAGGGCGCTACCAGATGTCGCCCATCGAGCAGGCGCCGATCGAAACCTGCGGCGCCATCGCGGCGCCGGAGGTCAACGACCGGTTCGTCTGCTACACGTCGACACAGGCGCTGTTCTTCTCCCTCGGCACGGCGGCGAAGGTCCTGACGATGCCGTCGAACCGGCTGCACTTCGTCGGCGGCACGGTCGGCGGCGGCTTCGGCGGCAAGGTCGACAGCCTGCACGAGCCCATTGCGATCCTCGGTGCCATGCTCACGGGGCGGCCGTGCAAGTTCGCGTGGGACCGAGAGGAGGAGATGCAGGTCGGCGCGCCGCGCGGGGCGGAGCGCTGGTACATCAAGGACGGTGTCGCGCGCGACGGGCGCATCCTCGCGCGCAAGTTCACGGGCTATTTCGACAGCGGCGCCTACACGCGGCTGTCGTCGTACGCGATCATCAAGGCTGCGGGACACCTGCCGGGCCCCTATACGATCCCGAACGTCTATGCCGACATCTACTGCGTCTATACCAACCGCACGCCGGCGACGGCCATGCGCGGCTTCGGCATTACCGGCGTCGACTTCGCCATCGAGGCGCACATGGACAAGGTTGCCGATGTGCTCGGGATGAACCCGATCGACCTGCGCATCCTCAACGCCTATCGCGACGGCGACATGAAGGCGCATCGCCGCGAGGCCAAGAACACCGCGCTCATCGAGTGCTGCCAGGTGGTGGCCGAGAAGGCAGGCATCGCCCTGCAGCCTGCGTCGCGCGCAGCTTCCTCGCTGCGCGATGGCGGCGGCGAGCGGGCCAGGCTGCCGGCCCATACGGCACGCGACCAGCATGGCGCGGTGAGTGGCATCGACACCGGCGGCTATGCGCGCAAGGCGGGCGGCTCTGGCCCCGCGGCGCAGCCAGGCTCCATGCCGGCGTTCACCAATCCGCCGGCACCCGGGAGCGCCCGCATGCCGCCGCGGCCTTCGCCGGCTGCGCCCTCCGGTTCGCAACCGCCTGCGCCCCCGACGCCGGCGCCGCCGGCCAATACAACCGAGCGCCCACGCCAGGGCGGCATTCGGTTCTCGTCGATTTCCGGCTTGAGGAGGCGTTGATGGGCTTGCATCGCGGCCGCGGATTTGCGGCCATCAACTACCCGATCGGCATGAACCTCGGCGGCGATCCCTCCCAGGCGCTCGTCCACTCCAATCCGGACGGCAAGTTCACTGTGGCGCTGTCGTCCATCGATCTCGGCCAGGGCATGAAGTCCGTCACGCGCCAGATCGCGGCCGAGACGCTCGGGATCCCTGTTGCCGATGTCTACGTCGACACCGCCGACAGCGACACGGGCCCGCACTGCATGGGCTCGTTCGCCTCCCGCGGGACGCACCGGGTCGGCAACGCGGTCATCCAGGCGGCACAGGAGGCGCGCGCCGTGATGCTGGAAGCGGCGGCGGAGGAGCTGGAGGTCGACGCTGCCGACCTCGTCACCGACGGCCGCGGGAACATCCACGTCAAGGGCGCACCGTCCAAATCGATCACCACGATGGCCGCCTGCCAGGCCGCGCAGTTCAAGCAGGGCCGCACGGTGTCGGGGCGCGGCATCTTCCTCATTCCGCTGTCCGAGGTCGATCCCGAGACCGGCGAGATGACGCCGGTGTCCTGCTTCGCGCACGCCGCGCTGCTGGTGGAGGTCGAGGTCGACGACGAGACGGGCGAGGTCAGCGTCCGCGACATGAAGTCGGCCTACGAGGTGGGCCGGGCGCTCAACCCAAGGCTCGTCGAGCAGCAGCTCGTCGGGGGGGCATGGATGGGCATGAGCCATGCGCTGTGGGAGACGACCGAGCCCTACTACCCCGACCGCAGCCACGGCCCGGTCGATTTCAATCACTACCTGATGCCGGGCCCGGGAGACATCGCGCCGCACCACATCTCGGTGCTGGAGCGCCCGGCGCCGGACGGCCCGTTCGGCGGCAAGGGGCCCGGCGAGATGTGTGCCAACCCGGTGCTGCCGGCGGTGGCCAACGCCGTCTATGACGCCGTCGGTGTGCGCATCGACGAGCTGCCGATCACGCCCGAGAAGATCCTGCGCGGGCTTCGGGCCAACGGCGGCGCCAGGCCGCGCAACAAGCTCGGCGGAGGCTCTCGCTAGCCGATGACGGTGCGCCGCTCCATCCTTGGCATCAACGGCCCGCAGCCGCTGGCGCGCTCGCTGCGCGATGCGCAGTACATCGCCGACGAGGGCCTCGCCACGGCCGCATACCTGGCGCTGGCGCTCGGCAAGCCGCTGCTGCTTGAAGGCTCTCCCGGCGTCGGCAAGACCGAGGCGGCCAAGGCCATCGCCTCCGTGCTCGGCCGGGAGTTGGTGCGGCTGCAGTGCTACGAGGGCATCGACGCGTCGGCGGCGATGTACGAATGGAATTTTCCGCGCCAGATGCTGGCGATCCGGCAGGCGGGCTCCGACTACGTCAACCTCTACGCCGACGAGTACCTGGTGGCGCGGCCGATGCTGCTGGCGCTGCAGACGCCGCGCGAGCGCATCCTGCTGATCGACGAGCTCGACCGGTCGGACCACGAGTTCGAGGCGTTCCTGCTCGAGTTCCTGTCGGACTTCTCGATCTCGATCCCGGAGCGCGGCACGGTGCGCGCGAGCGAGCCCCCGGTGGTGATCATCACCTCGAACCGGACCCGCGAGCTGCATGAGGCGCTGCGCCGCCGTTGCGTCTATCACTGGATCGGCTACCCTGATCCGGCCCTCGAGGCCGAGATCGTCATGATGCGGTCGAGCGTCGTGGCGCGCGACACGGCGCATCGCGTCGTCGCCGCGGTCGGCCGCCTTCGCGCCGAGCCGCTGGCCAAGCCGCCGGGCGTCGCCGAGACCGTCGAGTGGGCCGAGGCCGCAACGATCCTCAACGAGCAGGGCGTGCCATGGCCGCGCGCCTTCGCCCGCGCCATCGGGGTCGTGCTGAAGGATCAGGACGATCTCGTCTACGTGGCGCCCCGCATCGACGCGCTGATCACGGGCAATGCCGCATGATGCTGCCGCGACCGCTTGCCCCGTTCCTGGAGTTCGCGCAGGCGCTGAGGTCTGCGGGGCACCTTGCGGCGCCCGAGCAGACGCAATCGTTCATCGCGGCGGTAGGGCTGATCGGACCCTCGAGCCTGATGGACATCCGCCGCGCGGCCCATGCCACCTTCGGGCCGCCGCCCGAGCGGCGCGAGGAATTCGACGCGCTGTTCGACGCGATCTTCCTCGGCCGGGTGCTGGCGGCTCCGGCATTGGGCGATCCCGAGGAGCTGCCCAACGCATTCGACGCCGGAGCGCTCGAGCCGCTGATTGCGCCGGAGGACGAGGAGCCGTCGGGGTCGGACGCCTCGCTTGCCGAGAGGCTGCTCGCGCGCCGGTTCGCGGGCGACGAGGCCGCGGCGTTGCTGGCGTTTGCCCGGGAGCTGCCGCGCGCGCTGCCACGCCGACGCGCGCGGCGCATGACGCGCGTCAGCGGGCGGCTGATCGATCCGCGGCGTACCTTCCGCCACATGATGCAGCGCGATGGCGAGGTTGTGCGCATGCTGCGGCGGACGCGCAAGCAGCGCCAGCGTCGGGTGCTGCTGCTGATCGACATCTCCGGCTCCATGAAATCGGGGACCGAGGGCGCGTTGCGGCTGGCACACGCGCTGGTGCAGGCCGGGGACGAGGTCGAGGTCTTCACCATCGGCACCCGGCTGACGCGTGTCACCCGCGCGCTCGCCCGGCGCAACCGGGAGCAGGCGCTGACACTCGCCTCGGGCCTGGTCGCGGATTGGGACGGCGGCACGCGCCTGGGGGAGGCCTTGCAGGTGTTCCTCTCGGTGCCGCGCTTTGCCGGGTTCGCGCGGGGCGCGTTCACGGTCGTGCTTTCCGACGGCCTCGAGCGCGGCGGCCACGACGCCCTGGTCTCGGCCATGGCGCGGCTCGATGGGCTCGCATGGTCGGTGCTGTGGCTGACGCCGCTGGCGGCCGATGCGCGGTTCGAGCCGCGGACTGCAGCGCTCAGCGCAATCGCCCCGATGCTCGACCGGCTCGGCAACGGCGGCAGCCTGCAAGCCATCGCCGGCGAGATCCTTCAGTTTGCGACGGGAGCGCGGCGATGAGAACAATCGATGCGCATTTCCACATCTGGCGGCAGGCGGACCTCGCCTGGCTGGCCGGGCCGATGCAGCCGCGCATCTTCGGTCCCTACGAGGCGATCCGCCGCGACTACCCGATGGCGGAGTACCGGGCGGAAGCGGCGGTGGCGGGCGTCGAGAAGGCTGTCTACGTGCAGGCCAACTGGCCGGTCGACAGGGCCGAGGCGGAGGTCGCCTGGGTCGAGACGGTGGCGGTCGAGACCGGCTGGCCGCACGCGATTGTCGGCTATGCGGACATGACTGTCGCGGATGTCAGACCAGCACTCGATCGCCTGGCGCGCTACCCCCGGGTGCGCGGCGTCCGCCAGCAGCTCCACTGGCATCAGAACGAGCTCTACCGGTTTGCTGCCGATCCCGATCTCTGCAGCAGGCCGGCGGTGCAGGCCAACGTCGCGCGGCTGGCCGACTACGGCTGGTCGTTCGATCTTCAGGTGTTCCCCGAGCAGATGGCGGGTGCGGCCGAGCTGGCGCGCGCGTGCCCGAAGGTGCCCTTCATCCTGCAGCATGCGGGCATGCTGACCGAGACCACGGCTGCGGCCTGGGCCCAGTGGCGGGCGAGCATCGCCGTTCTCGCCAACGAGCCCAACGTCTATGCCAAGCTCTCGGGCTTCGGCACCTTCATCCACCGGAATGATCCCGGCCACATCGCGCGGCTGATCCGGGAAACGGTGAGCGCGTTCGGGCCGGAGCGCTGCCTGTGGGGGTCGAATTTTCCAATCGAGAAGCTCTGGACCGACTACGCGAGCCTGATCGCGGCCCACCGCCGCGGCGTCGACGAGCTCGACCTCGGCTCCGGCGGCGACAGCGGCGCGGCGGCGCGCGCCATCTTCCACGAGACAGCGAGCCGGGTCTACCGGCTGTGACATAGGGAGACTGACCGATGGCGTTGGAAATCAAGGTGCTCGACTTCGGTGATATCGAGCTTGAATCGAGCTTCCTGGTGCTCGGCCGGGGCTGCGGCCGCACGAAGCGGGTGCCGGTGTACGGCTTTCTCATCCTCGGCGGCCGCTATCCGATCGTGGTCGATACCGGATATCGGGACAACGCGATCATGGAGACGCTCGGGATGCGCGGATTGCAGCACCACGAGAACATGATCGAGAACCAGCTTGCCCGGCACGGGGTCAAGGTCGGCGACGTGCGCTACGTCTGCCACACGCACGCGCACATCGACCACGCCGGCAAGGACGATCATTTCCCCATGAACACAACGGTGGTCATGAACCGGCGGGAGCTGGAGTGCTCCGTCTCCGGATTGATGCATCCCCAGTACCCCAAGCCCGACATCCAGCACCTGATCGAGCGCCTGCATACGCGGCATGCCCTGCGGCTCGAGGACCTCGAGCTGTCGGGACCGATCGAGCTGATGCCCGGCGTGGTCATGGAGGCTGCCAACGCCCACACGGAAGGATCGATGAACATTCACGTCGAGACGGCGGAAGGGCTCGCGACCATATGCGGGGACGTCATCTACGACTTCCAGGACCAGATCATCGAGCCCTACCACGTCATCTATTCCCACGAGGTGCAGGTGACGGGCAACCACGCCGGCAGCAAGCGCTCCGAGAAGGCGGCGGTCAAAAAGCTGCTGAACTCCTCCAAGTTCCTGCTGCCGGTGCACGACAAGCCGGCGAAGGTCGAGCGCGGGCAAGTCATCGGGCGCCTGGACTACGCGGTGCCGGGACCGATCAGCCAGACCGTCCACAGGCGCGACTGGTTCCCGGTCTGACCCGGCCGCGGGCGACGGGGCGGACGGAGTGCGGAGAAACGAGCTCTCGGAGGTTGCAGCCATGGCCCATGAGGCGGTCGATCCCGCGTTCCGGCGTCTGATCGACGAGCACGCGCCGGTGCGCCAGGTCGGCATGGGGTTCACGTTCACCGAGGGTCCGGTGTGGCATCCGGTCGATCAGTACCTTGTGTTCTCCGACATGCCCGCCGATGTGCGGCGACGCCTCGACCGCGGTGGCGTGCGCGAGGTGCTGCGGCCGTCCAACAAGGCGAACGGGCTCACCTACGATGCCGAGCTCAACCTGATCGCCTGCGAGCACGCCACGTCCTCGGTCGTCCGCTTCCGGCCGGACGGCAGCCGCGAGGTGCTCGCCAGTCATTTCGAGGGGCGCGAGCTCAACAGCCCGAACGACCTGTGCGTCCATTCGAAGGGCGCGATCTATTTCACGGACCCCTGGTATGGCCGGATGCCTCACTACGGGGTCGAGCGGCCGCGGGAGCTTGGCTGGCAGGGCCTGTTCCGGCTGGCGCCGGGAAGCCGCGAGCCCAAGCTGCTGGTCGACCGCTACATGTTCACCCAGCCGAACGGCCTGTGCTTCAGCCCCGACGAAGCCAAGCTCTACGTCAACGATACCGAGCAGGCCAACATCCGCGTGTTCGACGTCCGCGCCGACGGCACGCTCGCGAATGCACGCATATTTGCGAGCGGAATCCGGGACGCGATGAAGCCCGGCGTGCCCGACGGCATGAAGTGCGATGCCCAGGGCAATATCTGGGTCACGGCACCCGGCGGCTTGTGGGTCTATGCGCCCGACGGCCGCCACATCGGCAAGGTGGCGATCCCCGAGCTCAGTGCCAACCTGCACTGGGGCGGAGCCGACTGGCGCACGCTCTATGTCTGCGCGACCACGTCGGTGTATGCGGTCGACGTCAAGGTCGGGCCGCGCAGCGAGCCGTTCATGCGCGCGCGCGGAGCGCCGTCCAGGCCCGCCTCCGCGGCATCGGGCGGCACGGAGGTGTCGGGCGACCTCAGGCTCGATGCCTCACGCTGCGCGCTGATCATCCAGGACATGCAGAACGACGTCGTGATGGAGGGCGGCGCGTTCGCGAGCTCCGGCTCGCCGGCGCATTGCCGCGAGCAGAATGCGATCGAGAACGTGCGACGCCTCGCCGAGCACTGCCGGCGCCGCGGCGTGCCCGTCATCCACGTCTGGTTCTCGCGGCGGGCGGACGGCCGCGACATGACGCTCAACGCGCCCCTGTTCGAAGGGGCGGCGGATGCCAATGCCATGGTCGAGGGAACCTGGGGTGCGGAGCCCGTGCCGGGGCTGGAGGCGCAGCCGGGCGACCACATCGTCCGCAAGACCCGCATGAGCGCCTGGGAGGGCACCAATCTGGAGACAATCCTGCGCGCGGAGGGCCGCGACATGATCATAGAGACCGGCGCCTGGACCAATATGTCCATCGAGCACACCGCGCGCACGGGGGCGGACAAGGGCTACGTCATGATCATACCGGAGGACGGCTGCTCGACCATGAACGCGGACTGGCATCGCGCCTCGATCGAGTACGCAATGCAGAATGTCGCCCTGGTGACGAAGGTGGATGCCGTGATCGCCGCGCTCGGCTGAGCGCGGCCCGTCAATTGCCAAACAGGGAGGGCTCCTTGCCGGGGCCCGAGGTCTCGGCGAAGCCGTGCTCGACCTCTTGCCGCGAAAGCGACGCGGGATCCTTCGAAAGCCTGAACAGCCAGGTATTGACGACCAGGAACTCCGCGAGCGTCAGCTTGTTGTCGCCGTTGCGATCGAGGCGCGCGACAAGCTCGGCGGCAGATCTGGCCGCCATGATCGGCATGAGGGGCTGCACCTCCGTCACCGTGAGGACGCCATCGCGATTGATGTCGAGCCTGCGGAAAACCTCCGTGTAGTGGGCCTTGGCCTGATCGAGGGTGATCATGCCCTTGCCCGCGGTGTCGATGTTGCGGAACTGGGTGATGAACTCCATCCGCTCGGGCGAGGGAGGGGCCGGAGCGACAGGCACCGTGGGTGTGGGCTGACACGCGGCCAGCATGCACGCCAGCATCGGACCCGCAAGCGGGAGGGCGACGGCCAATCGTCTGTGTGCGGTCATCCATGCCTCGGAAGCAACCTCGACGATCCTCGCGCCGGTGCCAAGGCAGCAGTATGGCATAGTGCCCTTGCACGCCAAACCGGCCGAGGGAATCGCGCGCGGCGACCCAAGGCCGGGCCGGATGGCGCGGGGCCGTCGACGCGAGCGCGCCGGAGCCGAGTGCCGTCTGCGTGGCTGCGCATGCTTCACGCGGCCATTGCGGATCCGGATCGCGGGCCCTATGCATCGTTGCGTCATCATCGAAGGGAGCGGCGGCATGTCTGCGACGTCGACTGCGCAAGGGCGCAAGGTCGTCCTGATCACCGGTGCGGCGAGCGGTATCGGGGCGGCGACGGCGCGCCGGTTCCTCGCCGAGGGCTGGAATGTCGCCGTCAACCATGTCGACGAGGGCCAGCGGACGGCCGCGGAGGAGATCTGCGCGGGCGCGGGCGCGCCTGGCCAGGGTGCGGTGGCGATCAAGGGCGACGTGACGAAGGACGAGGACTGCCGCGCGCTGGTTGCGGCGACGGTGGAGAGATTCGGCCGGCTCGACGGGCTCGTGAATGCCGCCGGCATCAGCAAGATGGTGCCGCTCGCCGACCTCGAGGGGCTGTCGCCGGAGGATTTCCAGCGCATCTATGCGGTGAACGCGATCGGCCCCTTCCTGATGAGCCGTGCGGCGGCTGCCGCCCTTAAGGCCAGCGGCGACGGCGCGATCGTGAACATCTCCTCGCGGGCGGCACTGACGGGGACCGGGTCGTCGATTGCCTACGCGGCCTCCAAGGCGGCGCTCAACACCCTGACGCTGTCGCTGGCGCGCCAGCTGGCGCCGGAGGTGCGGGTCAACGCGGTCTGCCCGGCCCTGACCGAGGAGGGGTTCGTCGAGCGGCTGGCGCCGGAGAGCTTCGCGCAGCGGCGCGAGGAGCAGATCGCCCGCTCGCCGCTGCGCCAGATCGGCAAGCCGCCGCAGGTCGCGGAGGCCATCTTCTGGCTCGTCGCGCACGCCCCGATGATGACCGGCGAGTGCGTGAGGCTCGATTTCGGGCTGCACCTCAACTCGTGAGGCGGCATCCGCGGCGGCGCGAGGGGAGCGTCGCTCGCGGCAGGCCCCGGCGCATCTTTATCCCGACGGCGATCGGTGCGACACTCGGCCCCCGGCGAGCCGGCTGCAGCCGGCATCGCGGTGGCAGGCGGCGAGGAGCGCGGGATGCAGGACGGCACATTCAAGAGCACGTGCTGGGAATGCTCCGTTAACTGCGGCTCGATCGTCACGGTGAAGGGGGGCGAGGTCGCGAGCATCGGCCCGGACCCTGAGCATCCCTATTCCAAAGGCAACTTCTGTCTCAAGGGCATCCGCGGGGCCACGGGCCTGCGCGACCATCCCGACCGCCTCCTGCATCCCATGAAGCGCACGGGGCCCCGCGGGGGCGGGCAATGGGCGCGCATCTCGTGGGACGAGGCGCTCGACAGCATGGCCGACAGGCTCGCCGAGGTGCGACGCGCCCACGGCGCGCGCAGTCTCGTGGCGGCGACGAGCGGGGCCTATTTCAGCCGCAGCGTGATCACGGCGCTGATGATGCGCTCGATGGGCTCGCCGAACTGGATGATCAACCAGGACCTGTGCGGGGGCTGCCGGGCGGTGAGCGCGCGCGTCACAGGGCTCGACATCGATGCGGGCGGGGACATCGCCCATACGCGGTGCGCGCTGGTGGTGGGGCGGAACCCGGCCGTCGCCGACCCGGTGCAGTGGGCGGAGCTGAAGACCGCCAAAAAGCGCGGCGCCCGCATCGTCGCCGTCGACCCGAAGCGGACGCCGGTCGCCGAGATCGCCGATCTCTGGCTTCGCCCGCGCGTCGGGACGGATGCGGCGCTGGCGCTCGGCATGGCGCAGGTGATCATCGCCGAGGGTCTCTACGACCGCGACTTCGTGGCCAGGTGGACCATCGGCTTCGAGGATCTCGCTGAGCGCGCCCGCGACTACACGCCCGAGCGGGCCGGCGAGCTGACCGGGATTGCGCCGGAGCAGATCGTCGCTGCCGCCCGCCTCTACGCCAACGGGCCGTCGACCTTCCTGTCCGGGCACGGCATCGATGCCTTTGCCGGAGGCGTGCAGGCGTTTCGCGCCTACCACTGCCTCGTGTCGATCTGCGGCAACGTCGACCGCGCCGGCGGCAATCTGCGCGACAAGAAGCCCAAGGGGCTGTTGGGATACATCGAGCTGCTGCATCGGCCCGAGCTCCGGCTCGGCGCGGAGGCCGAGGCCGAGACGATCGGTGCCGAGGCCTACCCGCTGTGGTCGGGCTCCAAGGCCTGGCAGATGGCCTGCCACAACCCGTCGGTGATCGAGGCGATCCTGACGGGCAGGCCCTATCCGGTGCGGGCCGCCTACATCAGCGGCGTCAACATCCTTCTGACGTACCCGGACACGCGTCGCACCATCGAGGCGATGAAGGCACTCGACTTCGTCGTGGTCGCCGGCCACCAGATGACGCCCACCGCCGAGTGGGCCGACATCGTGCTGCCGAAGACGACGTCGATCGAGGAGGAGGAGGTCTCCTACCAGGGCATCGGCCAGGCAGTCCTGCTCTCGCGCGCCGTGCCTGCGCGAGGGGAGGCGCGCTGCGAGATCGAGATCGCGCGGCCGCTGCTCGACAGGATGGCCAAGCGCCAGGCGCTGACACGGGATTTCCTTCCCTGGTCCAGCCAGCGGGAGTTCAATGCCTTCCTGCTGCAGGGGAGCGACGTGTCGCTGCAGGAATTGGCGGAGCAGGGGTGCGTCAAGCGCCCCTTCAGGCTCGGCAACTTCGAGGAGAAGCCGTTCCCGACGCCGTCGGGGCGGATCGAGCTCAGGGCCTCGATGCTGGCCCAGCATGGCCTCGATCCGCTGCCGGGCCTGGCGCCAGGGCCGATCGCGGCCAGGCCGGAGGATGCGAGCGGCTATCCGTTCCAGCTGATCACGGGCGATCGCGAGAAGCAGTATCACCACTCGCGCTTCAGGGAGCAGGCCTGGGCCCGCAAGGTCTCCCCGCATCCCCGGCTTCTGATGCACCCGGAGGATGCGTCGGCGCTGGCGCTCGCCGACGATGCCTGGGTCGTGGTGGAGGCGGCGGGCGTCGACGGCGGTGCCAGATTGAAGCTCAAGATCTCGGACGCCACGCCGCCGGGCATCGTGTCGACCGGCATGGGGTGGTGGCGGCCCGATGTCGCCACGCCGGATCACGGCGTGCTCGACGGCAACATCAACGCGGTGCTGTCCTATTCGGGCCCCTACGATCCGGTCACCGGCTCGGCGAGCATCCGCGGCCAGCGCTGCCGGGTGAGGCGGGCGCCGCAGCACAGCCCCGCCTGAAGCGCGGCACGGCAAGCCGGATTGATCCTGGAAGATCAATGCGATCGAGGCCGTGGGCGGGGTTGGGCCCCGGGGGCTCGCGCCGGATCCGCGGCAGCCTCGCTGAGCCCGGCCCGCGCAGGGAAGCTCGCCTGCAAGCACGCCCGTGTCATTCGCGGCGACGGCGGAGCATGCTATAGGAGCGCAGCGTGCGGAGCGGGAACGCGCGCGACACGCGGGCCGGCGATCGGGGCGATCTCCGGCCAGCACCATCGGATCGCCGGCCCATTGCGGCCCGCTGCGACGGTGGCGTCATGATGCTCAATGGGGGGAAGACATGTCACCAGTTCGTGCCCTCAGCCTCGCGGCTGCAATCGCTCTTGCGCCTCTCGCCTCCGCGTGGGGGCAGCAGGAGTCGGCAAAACGCGCCAGCCTCTCCGAGCAGCTGCGCGATATCGAGGTGCAGGAGCAGCTGATCGCGCTCGGCGTTCTCGACGGCACCGCAGGCAAGGTCTCGAACGAGGACCTGCACCGGGCCGTGGCGTGGTTCCGCAGGGCCTTCCGGTTCCCGGCCGGCACGCAGCCCTTGAGCGAGGCCGAGAAGGAGAAGCTGCGCCAGACCGAGACGGAGTTCATCGCGGCGACCGGCCTCAAGCCGCTCACCTACAAGCATGCCAAGACGCAGACGGACATCGAGCTCCTGGTGCCGCTCAAACTGGTGGAGGGGGCCCCGCAGGCGTTCGGCGGGGATCTCCCCGACGGCGGCTGGCAGGAGTACCGCAGCAGCAACGGCAAGGTGTCGGTGGGCCCTGTCGTGCACCTGCTCTCCGAGTACACGCCGATCTCGCTGTTCCGGCACAACATCATGCAGGCGTCGCTCAACTACCGGCACCTGCGCCTGACGTCGGAGGAGTTCGCGGCGGAGGGCTTCGCCGAAGACAATGAGGGCGGCTACACCTCCTCCAACCTGGTGCTGACGGCCGGAGACAAGCTCAAGGGCGTGTTCATCCGCTACCCGATGGCGACGCCGGCCGGATTGGCGCTGCCGTCCTTCCTGGAGCCGGTCGCCGCCGCCGAGCCCCCCGCGGCCGACGGCGCCAAGCCCGATGCCGCGAACCGGGCCTGGCAGCTCCTGATGCAGGGCGTCAGCAATCTGGCGGTCGGCAAATTCGCGGTGCAGAACGGGTGGAAGGAGGTCAACTCCAAGCCCTGCCCCTTGCGCCCGGCCGAGGCAGCGGCGGGGGCCAGGAAGCCAATCCGCATCCTGTTCGGCACCGACCGCAAGCCGAAGCCCGGGCCCCAGCCCTCCGCTGGCGGCACCGTCGATCCGGACTCGCTGTTCCTCAACGAGGCCGGCAACAGCCTGCACATCGGCTGCGCCTATGTCGTGCCGCCGGTCAAGGATGCGTCGGGAACGGTCACGACGCCGGGCAACGTCAGCATGCATCGCCCGCTCCACGCGACCGACAAGGGGAACATCGGCGATCAGCTGTTCCTGACCAACGAGATCGCCGAGGCCGAGGGGAGGGTGGCGAGCAAGCTCAGGACGCGCGCCTCGTATCAGCGGCGCGCGCTGCAACGCGCAAGGGCCGCGGGCGCGTCCTCCGGCAACTCGGCACTGGTCTTCATCCACGGCTACAACTACGCCTTCAAGGATGCCCTGTTCGGGGCGGCGCAGATCGCGAGCGACATCGACTACGACGGGCGGGTGTACGTCTACAGCTGGCCATCGGCCGCCAGCACGGTGCGCTACATCCCCGATCTCGACAATGCCGAGCAGGCCGAGCCGTTCCTGCAGTCGTTCCTGAAGCTGCTGCTGCGGGACACCGACATCGACTACGTCGACATCCTCGTGCACAGCATGGGATCGCAGTCGGTGGTGCGGGCGCTCAGCTCGCTGCAGGGCATCTTCGAGACGGAGCGGCAGGGAACCTCAGGGCCCGCCAAGATCAGCATCGGGCAGATCATTTTCGCCGCGCCCGACGTGGCGCAGCCGACGTTCGAGCAGAAGATCCGCCGCATCGCGCCGCACGCCAACCGCGTCACCGTCTATGCCTCGGCCAACGACGCGGCGTTGTTTGCCTCGCAACTCCTGCGCGGCGGCTCGCCGCGGATGGGGGAGATCGGCGACAACGGCGAGCCCCGCCTCGTCGAGGTGAGGAACGTGCACGTCATCGACGCCACCACGCCGACGCCATGGTGGAAATTGATGTTCGGATACGGCCACGACTATTTCGAGCAGAACAAGGATGTGCAGAAGGACATCCGTCGGATTCTGCAAGCCAGCGCCACCGCCGAGTACCAGATGCCCAACGAACGGTCGCCGGACCTGTTCGACAAGCTGCCGTTCAAGGGCAAGGACAGCTGGTTCTTCTGGCGGCTGCGCGAGCAAAAGGCACCGGAGAAGAAGTAAGGGGCGCGAGCGCCGCTCGACTTGGCCCGTGCGGCCGAGCGGAGCGGGCATTCCCCAATCGTGCGCAGTGACGCCGGCACCTTGCGCCGGCGCCGAGACACGCCTGCCCGGCGCCGGACGGCGCATCGGGGAGACAATCCATGCGCGCCGTCCCCGATTCCCCCCTCGCCGCGCAAGACAGCCCCGCCTGCCGAAGCATGACTTCGGCGCGGGGCCGGTCTAATCTTGGCAAAAAGCCTGCTCGCGCCGAATGCGGGCCGGCCGTGACAAGAGCGAAGGGGAACATCCAGGGCATGGTGACGATCAAGGCCGACGCGCTCAGCGATCTGGTGCGCGACATCTTCGCCAAGGCCGGCTGCTCGGCCGCCGAGGCCGAGCGCATCGGGCGCTACCTGGTGTCGGCGAACCTGACCGGCCACGACAGCCACGGGGTCGTGCGCGTGCCCCGCTACCTCGCCTGGAAGAGCGAGGGTGCGGTCAAGGCCGATCAGACCGTCAAGGTCCTGACCGAGACGCCGGTGCTCGCCGTGCTCGACGGCCTCCACGGCTTCGGCCAGACGGTGGCGCCGCAGGCGGTCGAGATCGGCATCTCAAAGTGCCGGCGCAACGGCCTGTCGATGATCGCCTTGCGCAATGCCGGCCATATCGGCCGCGTCGGCGACTGGGCGGAGATGGCGGCCGCCGAGGGGCTCGTCTCGGTGCATTTCGTCAATGCTTCCGGCAGCGTGCTCGTCGCCCCCTACGGCGGCACCGAGCGCCGGCTGTCGACGGCCCCCTTCTGCGTGGGCGTGCCGCGGCCGGGCCACGCCCCGGTCGTGCTCGACTTCGCCACCAGCGTGGTGGCGGAAGGCAAGGTGCTGGTCGCCAGCTTCGGCGGCAAGACGCTGCCCGAGAACGCGCTCATCGCGCTCGACGGCAGCATGGGCACGGACCCGCACATGCTCTACGGCGACTACACGCCGACCGGTCGCCGCGATCATGCCAAGGGCAAGGGGGCCATCCGCGCCTTCGGCGAGCACAAGGGCTCGGGGCTGGCCTTCCTGTGCGAGATCCTCGGCGGCTCGCTCACCGGCATGAGCGCCACCGGCGAGGGTCGCCCGTTCGGCAACGGCATGCTGTCCTTCTACGTCGACCCCCAGGTGGTCGATCCCGACAGCTTCTTTCCCGCCGACATGGCGCGCTACATCGCCTACTTCAAGAGCGCGCGCCCGGCCGTTGAAGGCGGCGAGGTGCTGATCCCCGGCGAGCCGGAGGAGCGCACGCGCGCCGACCGCCTCGAGAACGGCGTGCCGCTGTCCGACGACACCTGGGCCGCCATCGTCAACGCCGCCCGCGAGGCCGGCGTCGACGAGGCCCGCATCCAGCAGGCCGGGGCGCGCTAGCATGCCGGCCCCGACAGCCCCGCACGCTCTCTCGCCGCGCGCGCACACGACGCGCAGTGCACCGCGTGCAGCGTGCTCCACTGTCATCCCGGACGGCGCGCAGCGCCGATCCGGGACCCAGGGGCGGCGCGCGCGACATCGCCCGGCATCCACCGGCCAGCCCCGCCCGCGACAGGCGTCGTTCCCAGCCCCTGGGTCCCGGCTCTGCGCGCTGACGCGCTCCGGCCGGGATGACACGGGAGGGCCGGCTTCGGCCCGGCTGCGATCAGCGCTCCCGAAACTCTATCCGCTCGCACACGTCGCCGCCGCGCGGCATTGAGGAGATTGCCATGACCACCACCGCCATCGACACCGCGCTGCTCGAGAAGCTCAAGAGCTACGACACCCCCACCATCTGCAATGCGCTGGAGATCATCGACCCCGCGCGCCGCCTGACAGGCTTCACGGTCAGGCCCCTGATTTGCCCGTTCCCGAGCCTGCCGCCGATCGTGGGCTACGCCAAGACGGCCTCGATCCGCTCGACGCACATCAACGAGTTCGATCCCAGGAAGGCGCGCGACCAGCGCATCGCCTACTACGAGTACGTGGCGAGCGATCCCGCCCCCGGCATCATGTGCATCCAGGATCTCGACGGACACGACACCGGATTCGGCGCCTTCTGGGGCGAGGTGATGAGCGCGGTGCACAAGGGGCTGGGGCTGCTCGGCGTCGTCACCGACGGATCGATCCGCGACATCGACCAGTGGGCGCCGGGCTTCCAGGCGCTCTGCGGCTCCATCATGCCCTCGCATGCCCACGTGCATCTGGCCGACTTCGGCCGCCAGATCCGCGTCGCCGGCATGGTGGTGAAGTCGGGCGACATCGTGCACGCCGACCGCCACGGCGCCGTGACCATCCCCGCCGCGCTCGCCGGGCGCATCCCCACCGCCTGCGATCTGCTGGCGCGGAAGGAGGCCGTGATCCTCGACATGGCGCGTGCGCCGGGCTTCGACATCGAGAAGCTCAAGGTCGCACTCGCCAAGCAGGACGAGATCCACTGAGCAAGGAGTGCAGCCCGTGCGCGCATCCTGCTCACGCCGCACTCGGCCACCTCGACCGGGGAGACCATGGTGCTCAAGGCCAAGGCCGTCGCCCAGAGCGTGCTCGACGGCCGGCTGCCCAGAAGCCACGCCTTCAACCTCGAGGTCCCGCCGAAGGCACGCAAGAAGGATTGAGAACGCGCTCCCTCTCTCCATTCCCAATAGGGAGAGGAGGCGACCGACACGCGAGGAGAGATTGCGCCGCAATCCCCTCGCCCCGCGCGCGGGGAGAGGGAGAAGAGAGCACTCACCGGCCGCGCCCGCAAACGCACTGCAACAGGAGAACACAAGGTCATGCGCAAGAACAAGCTGAAAGAGAAGATCGCAGCCGGAGAGCCGGCGGTGAACGGCTGGGTCGCCATTCCGAATGCCTACTCGACGGAGATCTATGCGGCGGCGGGCTGGGACAGCGTCACCATCGACATGCAGCACGGCGCGCCCGAGTTCAACGACCTGGTGCCGCTGCTGCAGGCGATCAACCTCTCCGACGTGACGCCGATGGTGCGCGTGCCCTGGAACGCGCCGGGCTACATCCAGCGCGCGCTGGATGCGGGTGCCTACGGCATCGTGTGCCCGATGATCAACACCCGCGAGGAGGCGGAGGCCTTCGTGCGCGCGGGCCGCTATCCGCCCATGGGCGAGCGCAGCTTCGGCCCCTACCGCGCGGCGCACTACGGCGGCGCCGACTACTGGCAGCACGCCAACGACGAGGTGCTGCTGTTCGCCATGATCGAGACGCGCCAGGCGGTGAGCAATCTCGAGGCGATCCTGTCCGTCAAGGGCATCAACGGCGTCTATGTCGGCCCCTCGGACCTTTCCATGAGCATGGGCAAGACGCCGACGCTTGACCCCAGCGACGCCACGGTGCTCGAGGCCATGGACATCATCTGCAAGACCACGCGCAAGTGGGGCCACATCGCCGGCGTGCACACCGACGGGCCCAAGACCGCCTTGAAGCGCTACGCGGAGGGCTTCCAGATGTGCACGCTGATCAACGACGTGCGCCTCCTCGCCGTGGCCGCCCAGCAGGCCATCCGCGAGGTGCGCGGGCAGGCCCAGGTGGCGGCGGCGAAGACCTACTGAGCTCCTGGCGCTTTCCGGCCCCGGTCGTCCCGTGCAACGTCCCGGGCGGCCGGCGCCGGGACGCCGCAGCTAGTGAGGTGACGCCATGCCACCTGCTGACGAGGCGGGGCGTCTGGGTTGCCAGTTCTGCCTCAGCATCGTTGCGCCCGATGGACTGCAGGGTATTGCGCCTGGCCTGTTGGAACGTCGGCTCGCGCTCAGGCCCTATACCTCTGGCTACAACGGCAAGGTCATCCTGAAGGCGACCGACGCGGCACCGTTCACGTGGAGCATGGATGCAACCGACGCCGTCATCCAGTTTGCGTCCGGCTTCTTCCCCGGACATGAGGATGCGGCGGCGACCCTGTTGCGCTCCCTGTCGGAGGTTCTGAAGGCGGCGCGGTTCGCGCATCAGATCCTGCTCGACGACCGCCAGGGCAACCTGCACTTGAAGATCGAGTACGGCTGGCCGCCCGACGCCGCGGCTTGACCGGGCGCCCCTTCCCAGCCGCGTTCGGCGCCGGCTCGTGCCCATGCACCGCGCAGCTCAGAACAGACCGTCGAAGCCCGTGCAATTTGTCTGTGTGCAGCCGAGCCAGCGCGTTTTGGTGATGTCACGCGGAACGTCGTCGGCCTTCTTGATCCAGGTGCAGCGGACGAACCAGCATGCCGCCATGAGGCAGTCGTCGATGGTGCAGTCGCCGCCGAGGTTGTCCAGTCGGAACGTGCACTCGACAAACTCGCAGTCGACGAAGGTGCACCCTCGGAACGATGTGCCACTGAAGCGACAGGCCTCGAAGCGCGTGCCGATCACGGCGGCGCAGTTGAACAGGCCCCAATAGATCTCGGTGCTGGTGAAAATGCACGACTGCATCACGCCGTCGAAGCTGAGCCCCTCCAGCTCGAGGGCATCGAACGCCGTGCGCCGAATGACGATGTCCCGCCACTCGGCGAGGTCTTGTGGCGGGTGATCCTCGTCGAAACGCTCGTCCTCGATCAGCATGCCACAGGATCCCCTCCCCCCAACATCAGAGCAAGCCTGCGCGGATGCTGTCTCGCCATGGCCCGCCCACATCGCGGTTGCGCTGCATGGCCACAGCGCGATCGTGCACAGAAGAATGATTGAATGTGACGCCGCGGCGGCACCCTTGCGTGTCCTGTTCCGCCGGGCACATCGCACGCCGCGTCGGCACGCCGGCCGCGCCGCGACGACCTCGGACGCGAGCCTCACCCCGAAGCCTGGCCCGGCATGGACCGCGCGGCGGCCTCG
Organism: Hyphomicrobiaceae bacterium; assembly: GCA_033764875.1. Taxonomy (GTDB): domain Bacteria; phylum Pseudomonadota; class Alphaproteobacteria; order Rhizobiales; family Hyphomicrobiaceae; genus AWTP1-13. The sequence continues at coordinate 35,886 of JANRIO010000110.1, forward strand.
GCCTCGGCGCGGCGCTTGTCCTTGACGCGATCCATGGCGGCCTGCACGCGGGCCAGAACGGCGGGCGGCGCCGTCTCCGGCCGGCCGGACTGGAACGGCGGCTCAGGCGCATATTCGAGGCCGAGCTGCACCGCCTGCGCCACCTCGGCGCCCGCCACCTCCGCCAACACGGTCAACGCGAAGTCGATGCCCGCCGTGACGCCCCCGCCGGTGATGACGTTGCCGTCGCGCACGACACGCCCCGCGTCGGGGATCGCGCCGTAGAGCGGCAGCAGCTCCCGCCAGCCCCAGTGGCACGCCGCCCGCCTGCCCTTGAGCAGCCCGGCCGCGCCCAGGATCAGCGAGCCCGTGCATACCGATGTGACGTAGGTCGCGGTGCCGGCCAGGCGTCTGAACTCGGCCATGAACGCGGCGTCGTTGGCGGCCTGCGTGGTACCGAGGCCGCCGGGAACGCAGATCAGGTCGCAGGCCTCGATGTCGGCCATGCGCACGGTGTCGGCGAAGGCGAGGCCGTCGCCGCGGATGGTGCCGCCGGCGAGGCTCGCAACCGTCGTGACGCTCTGGGGAATGCGGCTGAGGAACTGGTGCGGTCCCGTGAAATCGAGATGCGTCAGGTCCGGGAACAGCGTGAAGACGGTATGGAATGGACGGGTCGTCATGGGGGCTCCTGTGGGCGTCAGGGTTCGGCATGTCGATGGCCGGACGGTGCGACAAGCCGGCCTTGACGGAAAGGACATATTTCCCTCATTTTGCGCCAATGCCGCGCACCGTCGCCTTCCTGATCTTCGACGGCTTCCAGCTGCTCGACGCCGCCGGGCCGCTGTCGGCCTTCGAGATGCCGGTCCGCGGCCTCGCGACGGCACCCTATCGCTTGCGTGTGATCGCGCCGCAGGCCGGCCCGGTGCGCAGCTCGTCAGGCGCCGCGCTGACGGCCGAGGCGATGGCCGACCTCGACGGCATCGACACGCTGATCGTGGCGGGCGGAGAAGGCACGCGCGATGCGGCCGTGACGCCCGAGCTGATCGCCTACGTAAAGCGGCAATCGACCCGGGTCCGGCGCCTGTGCAGCGTCTGCTCGGGGGCCTACCTGCTGGCCGCGGCGGGGCAGTTGTCCGGCAGGCGCGCGACCACGCACTGGCGCCGCTCGGCGCATTTCGCGCGCACGTTTCCCGACGTGCGGCTCGAGCCCGATCGTATTTTCGTCCGCGACGGCAACATCTGGACGTCGGGCGGCGTCACCGCCGGCATCGACCTCGCCCTGGCGCTGATCGGCGACGACCTGGGCGAGGATGTCGCCAAGCGTGTCGCCCGGGTGCTGGTCGTCTACCACCGCCGGCCCGGCGGCCAGTCGCAGTTCTCGGCCTTGGCCGAGCTCGACCCCGGCGGCGGCCGCTTCAACGCGCTGTTGGCGTGGGCGCGCGAGAACGTGGCCGAGCCGCTGACCGTCGACGTGCTGGCCGAGCGCTGCAGCATGAGCGCCCGCACCTTCGCGCGCCAGTTCCGCCGCGAGGTGGGCGTGACGCCGGCCAAGAGCATCGAGCGGCTGCGTCTCGACGTGGCCCGCGCCCTGGTCGAGGAGGGCGAGGCGCCGATCGAGGCGATCGCCGACGAGGCCGGCTTTCGCGATCCAGAGCGCATGCGCCGCGCCTTCATCCGCGCCTTCGGCCAGCCGCCGCAGGCCCTGCGCCGTGCCGCAAGGGCGTCGGCCGATTGACGCCCTTGGCCGCAGCGTCGGCTTTGGGCCACTTGCGGTCGCGACCAACCTGCCCGGATGAGAGACCGTTGCGGCCCCGAAGTGGGACAAAGTGGACTGCAATAGCGGTTGGGGACCGCAGACGCTATGAGGCGGTACGCGCACATGCGTTTGCCCCGAAGACCTCACTCGGCTAGCCTGCCAACAACATGCCTTACCACCTCTTCGACACGGCATTTGGGTCCTGCGCCATCGCCTGGAGCGACGCGGGATTGGTGCGCGTGCAACTGCCCGAGCCCACGCGCGCGGACACCGAGGAACGGATACGACGTGTCGGCGCCGAACCCTCGGCGATGCCGCTGCCAGCATGTGCCTCGGACGCCGTGAGCGCCCTGCAAATGCACCTCGCCGGCAAGGCCGTTGCGCTCGAGACGCTGCGTCTCGACGAGACCATCGTGTCGACGTTCAACGCGGCGGTCTATCGTGCGCTCCGGGCCGTACCGCGAGGCACGACATTGACCTACGGCGATCTCGCAAAGCGGGTGGGGCAGCCAGGGGCGGCTCGCGCGGTCGGCGCGGCCATGGGCAGCAACCCGTGGCCCGTTATTGTTCCTTGCCATCGTGTGCTTGCGCGCGGCGCGAGGATCGGCGGGTTCTCCGCGCCCGGCGGAGCGGCAACGAAGGAGCGACTGCTGGCGCTCGAAGGCGTCGTGGTCGGCGATCCATTGCTGCCTGGTCTGCTCGAGCCAAGTCGCCCTCGATGAGGCGCCGACGGCAACTCGACTCGCTCTCGCTCGGCGAGGCGCGGCGCATCGCCATCGCCGCGCAGGGCGCGGACCGTGGTGCTGCTCGCGACGTCGCCACACGGGCCGACGTGCGCCGGCTCATCAACAGGCTCGGTGTTCTGCAGATCGATTCGGTCAATGTGCTCGCCCGCGCGCACACACTGCCCATCTACGCGCGGCTCGGCGTCTATGATCGCGCTGATCTCGACACCCTTGCCTATGGGGGAAAGCGGCGCAGTCTGTTCGAGTATTGGGGGCACGCGGCCTCGCTGATGCCGGTCGAGATGCAGCCGCTGTTCCGCTGGCGCATGCAGGACGCTCGGGCCGGCCGGAACATCTACACCGGGCTCGCCCGCTTCGCCGAGGCCAACAAGACGCTCATTCGCGATCTCAAACGCGAGATCGCGCAGCGTGGCCCGAGTGCGGTCGGAGATTTCGCCTCGCACGCAAATCGCGAGGTGGGATGGTGGGGCTGGTCGGATGCGAAGTGCGCACTCGAATGGCTGTTCTGGACGGGGCAGCTCACGACGGCGACCCGGCGCGCCACCTTCGAGCGCATCTACGACCTTCCTGAACGCGTGCTGCCCGATCACATTCTGGCAGCGCCGACGCCGAGCGAGGCAAACGCCAAGCGCGCGTTGATCGCGCATTCCGCGCGTGCCCTCGGCATCGGAACAGAGGTGTGCCTTCGCGACTACTACCGTCTCGATGCGGCTGCAACGAAGCGGGCCATTCGCGATCTGGTCGAGGCCGGCACGCTGCGCGCGGTGACGGTCGAGGGTTGGGAAAAGCCGGCCTTTGTGCACGCTGAAGCACGCTTGCCAAAGACGGTCGCGGCGCGCGCGCTCCTCGGCCCCTTCGATCCGCTCGTCTGGCATCGCGACCGCGCGGAGAGGTTGTTCGGCGCGCGCATTCGCATCGAGCTCTACACGCCGAAGCACAAGCGGACCCACGGATACTACGTGCTGCCGTTTCTACTCGGCGATCGCGTCGTCGGCCGCGTCGATCTCAAGGCCGACCGCGATGCGGAGACCTTGCAGGTTCTGTCGGCGCATTGCGAGCCAGGCATTGCGGCCGAGGCATGGGTCGAAGCGCTTGCCGATGAGGTCCGACTGATGGCGCGCTGGCTCGGATTGCCGCGCCTCGAGACGGGCCGCACGGGGGATGCCGCAGCGGCCCTGCAGCGGGTCTTGTGACGCGGCGGCGGTTGGTGGTTGCTGCAGATGCCCCCACCCGCACACGCCGAGGCGCGGCGCCCCCCCCCGCGCGGGGAAAGGGCGCCGCCTCGATCACATCCTCGCCGTGCCCTTGGCGCGGGCCTCGTCGAGCGCCTTGAGCACCTTGGGCGGCGACATCGGCAGCTCGAGCATGCGCAGGCCGGTGGCGTTGGCGATGGCGTTGGCGACGGCTGCCATCGGCGGGCAGATCGGCGTCTCGCCGACGCCGCGCACGCCATAGGGGTGGCTCGGGTTCGGCACCTCGACGATCACGGTGTCGATCATCGGCAGGTCGGAGGCGACCGGCACGCGGTAGTCGAGGAAGCCCGCGTTCTGCAGCCGCCCGTCGGGGCCGTAGATGTACTCCTCGTTGAGCGCCCAGCCGATGCCCTGCGCCACGCCGCCCTGGTACTGGCCCTCGACGTAGCTCGGGTGGATCGCCCGGCCCGCGTCCTGCACCGCCGTGTAGCGTATCACCGTCGCCTTGCCGGTCTCGGGATCGACCTCGACGTCGCACAGGTGCGTGGCAAAGCTCGGCGCCGCCCCGTGCGCGTTGATGCGGGCGTAGCCGACGATGGGGCCGCCTGTCTTGCCGGCCATGGCCGCAACCTCGGCCAGCGTCATCGGCGTGTGCTTGCCGGCGTTGGGGCCGGCGGGGCGCACCTTGCCGTCGACGTACTCGACCGCCTCGACGGGAAGCTCCCACAGCTTGGCGGCGCGCTTGCAGGCCTCGCGCTTGACCTCGCGCGCGGCCTCGACCGTCGCCATGCCGCTCGAGAACGTGGAGCGGCTGCCGCCGGTGAGGAAGTTGTAGCCGAGCTGGCCGGTGTCGCCGATCTGCACCCGGATCTTCTCCAGCGGCACGGCGAGCTCCTCGCCGGCCATCATGCACAGCGAGGCGCGCAAGCCCCCGATGTCGGGCGTGCCGGCGGTCAGCGACAGCGTGCCGTCCTCGTTCAGCGACAGCGACACGCTGGTCTCGCCGCCGATGTTGAACCAGAAGCCGGCGGCGACGCCGCGGCCCTGGTTCGGCCCGAGAGGCGTGCGCCAATGCGCGTGCGCCTGGGCCGCCTCCAGCGTCTCGACGAAGCCGACGGGGCCGAACTTCGGTCCGTAGGCCGCGCGCGTGCCCTGCTTGGCCGCGTTCTTCAGGCGCAGCGCGATCGGATCCATGCCGACCTTCTGGGCGAGCTCGTCCACCACGCTCTCGACCGCGAACTCCGCGATCGGCCCGCCCGGCGCCCGGTAGGCTGCGACCTTGGGCCGGTTGGAGACGACGTCGTAGCCGACCAGCTTGACGTTGGCGATGTCGTAGGGCGCGAAGGCGCACATGGCGGCCGGCTGCACCGGCGAGCCCTGGAAGGCGCCGGCCTGGAACAGCAGCTGCGCTTCCGCAGCCGTCATGGTGCCGTCCTTCTTGATGCCCATCTTCACCTTGATGTAGGCGCCCGAGGTGGGGCCGGAGGCCTTCAGCACCTCCTCGCGCGTCATCACCATCTTCACCGGCCGGCCCGACTTGCGTGCCAGCGCCAGCGCCACGGGCTCGAGATAGACCACCGTCTTGCCGCCGAAGCCGCCGCCGATCTCGGCCGCCGTGACGCGGATCTTGGACACGTCCCAGCCGAGCAGCCGCGCGCAATGCGCGCGCACGATCCAGTGGCCCTGGGTGGAGACCCACAGCTCGGCCTGGCCGTCTTCCGATACCGTCGCACTGCAGGCATGCGGCTCGATGTAGCCCTGGTGCACGGGCTTGGTGTCGAACTCGCGCTCGATGACGATGTCGGCCGCGGCGAACCCGGCCGCCACGTCGCCCAGCCCCAGCTCGATGCGCTTGGCGATGTTGGAGGGCTTGGTCGGCGCCGGTGTCATGCCTTGCGTGATCATGTCGTCGTGCAGCAGCGGCGCGTCGGGCTTCATCGCCTCGCGCACGTCGATCACGTGCGGCAGCACCTCGTAGTCGACCTTGATCAGCTTGAGGGCCTGCTTGGCGACGGAGGCGCTGGTCGCCGCCACGGCCGCCACCGGATGGCCCTCGAACAGCACCTTCTCGCGCGCCATGACGTTGCGCACCACGTCGCGGTAGTTGATCATCATCTCGCCGGCCGGCACGAACTCGGACGGCTGGTCGCGGAAGTCGGCGGCCGTCACCACGGCCTTGACGCCGGCGAGCTGCTCGGCCGCCGAGGTGTCGATGCTCTTGATCCGCGCGTGCGGATGCGGGCTGCGCAAGACCCGACCCGTGAGCTGCCCCGGCAGCGACAGGTCGGCGCCGAAGCGTGCCCGCCCCGTCACCTTGTCGACGCCGTCGGGCCGCACCGGCCGGGTGCCGACGTAGGTGTACTCCGTTGCGGGGTCCTTGACCTTTTCCTGCATGGCTCAGGCTCCTCTCATCTCGGCAGCCGCATCCATCACGGCGCGAATGATCTTGTCGTAGCCCGTACAGCGGCACAGGTTGCCGGCGAGCCAGTAGCGCACTTCGGTTTCCGTGGGGTTCGGGTTCTTGTCGAGCAGCGCCTTGGCCGCCACCAGAAAGCCCGGCGTGCAGATGCCGCACTGGAGAGCCGCGTGCGACAGGAACTTCTGCTGCAGGGGATGCAGCGTCTCGCCCACCGCCATGCCCTCGATGGTGGCGATCGACTTGCCGCCCGCCTCCACGCCCAGCATCAGGCAGGAGCAGACGAGGCGGCCGTCGACCGTGACCGAGCAGGCGCCGCAGTCGCCCGTGGAGCAGCCTTCCTTGGTGCCCGTGAGGCCGAGCTGGTTGCGCAGCACGTCGAGCAGCGTCTCGTCCGTCTCGCACAGGAACTCGACCGCGTCGCCGTTGACCGTCGCCGATACGTGATGCTTGCTCATGCCGTCTTTCCCTCCGCCCGCTCGAGTGCGATCTGGGCGACGCGCCGGGCGAGGACGCCTGCCACCTTGATGCGGAACTCCTTGGTGCCGCGCTTGTCGTCGATCGGCCGGCAGGCGGCGCTCGCGGCGGCCGCGAGCGTCTCCAGCACGGCGGCGTCGATGCGTTTGCCGACCAGGATGCCGCTTGCCTCCGTCACCAGCAGCGGACGCTCGGCCACGGCGCCCAGTGCCACCCGCGCGGCGGTGCAGGTGCCGTCGGGGCCAAGCGTCAGGGAGACGCCGCAGCCGACCACGGCGATATCCATCTCCGTACGCGGAATGAAGCGCAGGTAGGCGTCGCCCGAGCGCGCCGGCCGGGCCGGCAGCAGGAAGGCGATGACGATCTCGTCGCGGCCGAGCGAGAGCTTGCGCGGTCCCACCATGACGTCCTCGACCGGCACCTCGCGGCGCCCCTTCGGCCCCGCCACCAGCGCCTTGGCGCCGGCCGCAATCAGGGCCGGCACGCTGTCGGCGGCCGGCGAGCCGTTGCACAGGTTGCCGCCCATGGTGGCCCGGCCCTGCACCTGGGTGGAGCCGATCAGGTTCGCGGCCTCGACGATGCCTGGCCACACGGCCTTGAGCCTGGGATGCTCCTTCAGCTCCGCGCCCGTGACCGCCGCGCCGACCCGGAAGCCGCCGGCCTCCTCGGCGATCTGGCGAATCTCGGCGATTCCCTTGATGTCGACCAGAACACCCGGCTCGACCACGTCCGTTCGCATCTGCACAAGAAGATCCGTGCCGCCCGCCATAACGCGTCCAGCAGAACCGGCGGCACTCAACAGGGCGACCGCCTGCTCGACGGTCGCCGGCGCTTCGTAGCGCATTCTCCTCACCTCATGTCTGGGTCGTCGTGTGGGCCTCTATGCTTAAGGATGGCACAGCCGGGCGCCGACCGCCAATGCCGCCCAACAAAGTTTTGATCACAAACCAACGCCTGGGATAGAACCGAGGGAGAGGCGCGACCATGGGCGGGGTATGCCCCGGCCGAAGTTGCCCTACAGTGCCCGCCATCAGAACAAGCCCGGCCACAGGCCGCAGGGAGGGAGACATCACATGACAGTCACACGCCGCACCTTCATGACCGCCGCAGGCGCCACCGTCGCGGCACCCTGGATCGCAAGACCCGCATTCGCCCAGGCGCAGGTGACGCTGAAGTTGCATCACTTCCTGCCTCCGGTATCCAATGGTCACGCCAAGATGCTGGCGCCGTGGGCGAAGATGATCGAGGAAGGCTCCGGGGGCCGCATCAAGGTCGACATCTTTCCCTCCATGCAGCTCGGCGGCACGCCCCCGCAGCTCTATGATCAGGTTCGCGACGGCGTTGTCGACATCGTCTGGACGTTGCCCGGCTCCACGCCCGGCCGCTTCCCCTCGACGGAGGTGTGGGAGCTGCCCTTCATCGCCGCCCGGCGCGGCATCGTCAACGCGCGCTCCTCGCAGGAGTACGCGGCCAAGCACGTGCTCAAGGAGACGAGCGACGTGAAGCTCCTGAGCTTCTGGTCGCACGACCACGGTCTGATCCACTGCAGCAAGCAGATCAAGACCATGGAGGACCTGAAGGGCCTGAAGCTGCGCTCGCCGACCAGGCTCGCAGGCGAGGGCCTCAAGGCGCTCGGGGCCACCGCCATCGGCATGCCGGTGCCGCAGGTGCCCGAGAGCCTGGCGCAGAAGGTCATCGACGGCGCCGTGGTGCCCTGGGAGGTGGTGCCCGCCATCAAGGTGCACGAGCTGGTCAAGTTCCACACCGAGATCCCGGGCTCGCCCACGTTCTACACCGCGAGCTTCTTCCTCGCCATGAACAAGGCCAAGTTCGAGAGCCTGCCCGGCGACCTCAAGGAGGTGATCGAGAAGAACTCGCACATGAAGTTCGCCGAGCTCGCCGGCAACATGTGGGACACGGCGGGCGCCCAGGTCTACGACATGGTCAAGAAGCGCGGCAACACCATCACGTCCATCTCGGAGGACGAGAAGAAGCGCTGGATCAAGGCCTGCGAGCCCGTGCACGAGGCCTGGGTCAAGCAGGTCAAGGACAAGGGCCTCGACGGCAGCAAGCTGATCGAGGAAGCCCGCGCGCTGGTCGCCAAGAACGACAAGGCCTGAGGCATCGGCGCGGAGGCGGCGCGGCCGCCTCCGCGAGTTTTCGGCGACGGGAGCGAGCATCCTCATGAGTGAGCTGTCCGGCCCGGACGCGCGGCAGGGGCGAGTGCCGCTGGTCGTGCGTGCCTCCGGCGTCGTCGCCGTGCTCGGCGGGCTGATCTCGCTCGCCACCGCCGTTGTCGTGGTGCTGAGCGTGGCCGGGCGCTGGTTCCGCGGCTCCGCCTTTGCCTCGCTCGCCCCCGGCATCGGTCCCATCGACGGCGACTTCGAGTACGTCAAGATGGGCACCGCCATCGCCGTGTTCGCCTTCCTGCCCTACGCGCAGGCGATGCGCTCCAACATCGTCGTCGACACCTTCACCAACAAGCTCTCCACCCGCACCGTCGACCGCATCGATGCCTTCTGGGACCTCGTCTATGCCGCCATGATGGGGGTGCTGACCGGGTGCATGGTGCTGGGCACCAGGGACTTCCTGAAAAGCGGCGAGACAACCATGATGCTGCAGTTCGTTGTCTGGCCGGCGATCGCCGTCTGCACCCTCCTGTCGGGCGTGCTGACCCTTGTCGCCGTGGTCACCGCCGTGCGCCTTGCCCGGGGGCAGGCATGAGCGGTGTGACCGTCGCCGCCGTCGGCTTCCTTGCCATGCTGGTCCTCATCGCCGTGCGCATGCCGGTGGGGCTGTCCATGCTTGTCGTGGGCGCGGCGGGCTACATCCATCTGTCGGGGCTGCAGCCCTTCCTCGCCTACATGAAGACCAATCCCTACCAGCAGTTCTCCAACTACACGCTGTCCGTGATCCCGCTGTTCGTGCTCATGGGGGCGCTCGCCGAGCGGGGCGGCATCGCGGGCGCCCTGTTCCGGTCGGCGGAGTCGGCGTTCGGCCGCTTCCGCGGCGGCTACGCGATGGCCGTGATCGGCGCCTGTACCGCCTTCGGCGCCATCTGCGGATCCTCGGTCGCGACCACGGCGACGTTCGGCCGGGCCGCGTTGCCCGAGCTCGACAAGTACGGCTACGACGGCGGGCTCTCGACGGGCGTCATCGCCGTGGGCGGCACCCTCGGCATCCTCATCCCGCCCTCCGTCATTCTCGTCGTCTACGCGATCACGACGGAGCAGAACATCGCCAAGCTGTTCCAGGCGGCGCTCATTCCGGGGCTGCTGGCGGCGCTCTTCTACTGCATCGTGATCGCGGTCGTGGCGCGGCGCAACCCGCAGCTTGCCCCCGTGGCCGAGCGCAGCCAGGAGCCGCGCCGGCCCAAGACGCTGCTGCCCAAGCTGCTCGCCGCCGCCCTGCTGGCCGCCATTGCGGTGCAGTTCGCGCGCGGCGCCGTCGGGCTGGAGCACGCGGCCCTGATGGCGCTGGTGCCGGTCTTGATCGCCTTCGTCGACGTTGCCGTGATGCCGGCGATCCTGGTTGCCGTCATCGTCGTCGGCGGCATCTACGGCGGCATCTTCACGCCGACCGAGGGGGCGGCCGTCGGCGCGGTTGCCATGCTGCTGATCGGGCTGGCGCAGCGCAAGCTCTCCGCCGGCGACATCCTGCTGGCCATCCGCCAGACGGCCGAGACCTCCGGCATGATCTTCATCATCCTGCTCGGCGCCGAGGTGTTCGGTGCCTTCCTCGCCCTGTCGCACCTGCCGACCGCGGCGGCCGAGACGATTGCCGGCTCCGGCCTGTCGCCGCACATGGTGCTGGTGGCGATGATGGTGCTCTACATCCTGCTCGGCGCCGTCATGGACGAGCTTGCCATGATCCTGCTGACGCTGCCCGTGTTCTTCCCCGTGGTGCAGGGCCTCGACTTCGGCATGCCGCCCGACGAGGTCGGCATCTGGTTCGGCATCCTGGTGCTGATGGTGGTCGGCGTCGGCCTCGTCGCCCCGCCGATCGGACTCAACGTGTTCGTCGTATCGGCCATCGCCAAGGGCGTGCCGATCGAGAGGACCTACCGCGGCGTGCTGCCCTTCGTGGGCGCCGACATCGTCCGCATCGCGCTCGTGATCCTGTTCCCCGGCACCGCGCTGTGGCTCGTGCGACTGCTGGCCTAGAGCACGGACTGAAATGCTACAGTGGCGGATTGCCATGGTCGGCATGTCCCGACAGGCAGGCCCGAGGATCACAGTCTGCGGGTCCACCCCCTGAAGCCGCCCAACGCCGCGACAACCACAAGGAGAGAGCAATGGCGAAGAAAGGTTACTGGATCGCGCACGTCGAGGTGACGAACCCCGAGCGCTACAAGGACTACGTGGCCGCCAACGGCGTCGCGTTCAAGAAATACGGCGCCCGCTTCATCGTCCGCGGCGGCGAGGCGATCGACGGCAAGACCGGCGCCGCCAGCACGCTGCGCCACGTCGTCATCGAGTTCGACAGCCTCGAGACAGCCAAGGCCTGCCTCGCCTCGCCGGAATACGCCGTGGCGGCCAAGATCCGCGACGAAGCGTCCACGGCGACCCTGATCGTGGTCGAGGGCTGGGAGGGCTGAGGGCCCGGCGCCATACAGATTTCTTCCTCTGGGCAGTTGAATCCGGGTGCGCTTCTGCGCCACTATCGGACCAGCGGGGGCTTGCCCCGCCCATAACAGGCCCATAGGGGCCGAAAGACCGGGAGGACTTCATGCTGCTCAGGAAGCGCCGGCACGCCGTGCTCGGCGCGCTTGCAGGATTTGCCGCCGCCCTCGCCATTGCTGGAAGTGCGAGCCCGGCCGACGCGCAGGGCAAGGGCGAGACGCTCAAGATCCAGGACTATCCCGGCGTCGGCAACATGCTGACGCGGGTTGCCGCCTCCAAGGGCTTCTGCAAGGCCCGCGGCATCACCTGCCAGCTGCAGTCGATCCCGACCGGGCCGCTCGGCGCCACGGCGCTGATCAGCAAGAGCATCGACGTCGGCTTCTTCCCGCCCGAGACCCAGATCGCTGCCAACGTCAAGGGCGCGAGCCTCAGGGCGGTGGCCAGCGGCGCCGTCCTCAACGTGTATCTCATCGCCGCCCGCGCCGACCTCGACCTGCCCAACGCCGGCAAGGGCTTCCCCGACTTCGTCGCCGACCTCAAGGGCAAGAAGATCGGCGTCACCGCCCGCGGCTCGGCTGCCGAGATCATGTTCGCCTACCTCGTGAAGAAGGCGGGCTTCAAGGCGGAGGACTTCACCTACGTCGCCGTCGGCGCCCCGAACACGGCCTACGGCGCGCTCGCCTCCAAGCAGGTCGACGCCAACATGACCTTCGAGCCCTCCGGCGCCCTGTGCGAGGTGCTCAAGACCTGCCGCGTGCTCTACCGGGCGGCGCTGTCGGAGAAGCCGGCCGAGCTGTTCGCCGTCAACGGCGCGGCGAGCAACATGGTCGTCACGCAGGAGACGCTGGACAAGAACGGCGCGGCGGTCGAGGCGCTCGTCAACGCGCTCAAGGATGCGGAAGCCTTCATCCAGGACCCGAAGAACTTCGACGAGGCGCTCAAGATCGCCGAGAGCTACTTCAAGTTCGAGTTTCCCAAGGGCGACGAGGTCATGAAGGAGGCGCTCAAGACCGCCATTCCCGCCTACAAGGCCTCGATCAGCCGCACCGCGGTCAAAGCGATCGGGGCCTATCTGCTCGAAACCGGCCAGATCGAGACGGCCGTCGATCCCGCCAAGCTCGTGTGGGAGAAAGCGCCCAACCCATGAACGAGCTGCGACCTCTGAAGGTACCGATGCGCGGCAGCGTCCCCTGCGTCAACATCACGACCGCCGGCGGCACTGCCATCAACCTGCGCAACCTCACGGTGCGCTTCGAGGTCCTGGGCCGGCCGCCCGTGCTCGCCGTCGACAACGTCTCGCTGTCGATCCGCACCGGCGAGTTCGTGTCGCTGGTCGGCCCCTCGGGGTGCGGCAAGACCACGATCCTCAACCTCCTGACGGGCCTTCTGCCTGTCGCCTACGAGGGCGAGGTGACGATCGCGGGCAGGAAGCCCACGCCGGGCAACCCCGACACGGCGTACATGCTGGCCCGCGACAGCCTGCTGCCCTGGCGCACGGCGCTCGGCAACGCCGCCTACGGTCTCGAGATCCGCAACGTGCCCCAGGCCGAGCGCGAGCGCCATGCGCGCGAGCTGCTCGGCAAGGTGGGCTTGGCCGCGTTCTGCGACGCCTATCCCAAGGCGCTCTCGCACGGCATGCGCCAGCGCTGCGCGCTCGCGCGCACGTTCTGCCTGGGCTCGCCGGTGTTCCTCATGGACGAGCCGTTCGGGGCGCTCGACGCCCAGACCAAGCTGCAGCTCGAGGACGTGCTGCTGGACCTGTGGTCGGCCGAGCAGCGCACCGTGCTGTTCGTCACCCACGACCTCGCGGAGGCCGTGGCGCTGTCCGACCGCGTCGTGGTGATGAGCGCGCGGCCGGGGCGCATCGTCGCCGATGTCCCGATCTCCCTGCCGCGGCCCCGCTCGGTCCGCGCCCTGCAGAAGAGCGAGGCGTTCCACCACCTCTACGCCGAGCTCTGGAGCCTTCTCGAGCAGGGGAGCGTTGAGCGATGAGCTCGGGCCCCGGCAATCCGCTGCTGACGCTCGCCGGCAAGGCGGGCAAGACCTCGCTGTCCTCGCCGTCGGCCGTGCGCATCGCCGCGCACACGGTCTTCATCATCGCCTTCATCGGCATCTGGGAGCTGGCCGCCCGCCGCGGCCTGCTCGACCCGACCTTCTTCGGCCGCCCCTCGGGCATTCGCGACTACCTCTGGAAAGGCTTCGTCAGCGACGGGCGGCTCTGGCTCGAGCTCGGCTACACGCTGGGCGGCGCCGCCATCTCCTTCGTCGCGGGCAGCATCGCGGCGATCGCCTTCGGCCTGTTCTTCACCACCTACCCGGTGGCGCACCGCGCCGTGGAGCCTTATCTGACCCTGCTCAACGCCATGCCGCGCATCGCGCTGGCTCCGCTGTTCCTGCTGTGGTTCGGCATCGGCATCGGCTCCAAGATCGCGGTGGGTGTGAGCCTCACCTTCTTCATCGTGCTGTCGGCGACGGTGGCCGGCATCCGCGGCGTGGCGAGCGACCACCTGATCCTGTCGCGGGCGCTGGGCGCCACGCCCTCCCAGCTCTTCATCAAGGTCACGCTGCCCTCCGCCGTGCCCGTGATCTTCTCCGGCCTCAGGCTGGGGCTGATCTTCGCGCTGCTCGGCGTCGTCGGGGCCGAGCTGATCGCCGCCGAGCACGGCCTGGGCCAGACGCTCGCCTATCTGCAATCGACGTTCAGCATGGACGGGGTGATGGCGCTCCTGTTCCTGCTCGCCCTCCTCGGTCTCGGCGTGACGGCAATCATGAACCGGATCGAGCGGGCGCTGCTGAGCTGGCAGTAGCCGCTCGCCGTCGCAACCGGCCAGCAGGCGGGGAGCAACGACGCCGTCGGGAGTAGGGTAGTCAGCCTACAGACATGATCCGGCGCTCACGGCGTCGTGGACGTGCGTCACATCGCCCGGCTCTTTGGCCGCCCGTGTCTCGCCGGGGTCGTTCCGGCGCTGCCGCTGCCGAGCCCTGCAGCAGGTGCGAGGACTGCGCCATCGAGCGCGCGCACGCGACGATTGAGCGCCCGGCGGCTCCATCATCGCCCGCTGAAAAAACGATTGTCGCGCCGCCCCCGTCTGGACGCGGACGGGAGCGTTGCGGGCCATGCTACGCTCGGGCATCGTGAGCCGCGCGGCCGGTGCATCCGTGGCGCCAAATGCGGGACAAGAGCGGGAGACGGGGAGAGGCCCATGGCAGCTGGCAAGGCGAAGGATTTTCCCGGCAAGATCGGGCGCACGGTGAAGGAATCGACCCCGCACTGGCCCGCGCAGCCCAAGCCGCCGGCCGGCGCGCCCAATATCCTCATCGTGCTGTTCGACGACGTCGGCTTCTCCGATTTCGGCTGCTACGGCTCGCCCATCGCCACGCCAACCATCGATCGGCTGGCGGCCCGCGGCCTGCGCTACACCGGCTTCCACACCACCGCCATGTGCTCGACGACCCGGTCGGCCCTCCTCACGGGCCGCAATCACCACTCCGTCGGCATGGGCTGCCTCGCCAACTTCGACAGCGGCTACCCCGGCTACCGCGGCAAGATCGCCAAGGAGGCCGGCACGCTCGCCGAGATGCTGCGGCCGCACGGCTATCGCAACTACATGGTCGGCAAGTGGCACGTGACGCCCCTCACCGAGACGGGCCCCACCGGTCCCTTCGACGGCTGGCCGCTCGCGCGCGGCTTCGACCGCTACTACGGCTTCATGGACGCGGAGACCGACCAGTACGCGCCGGAGCTCGTTCTCGACAACTCCCACGTCGCACCGCCCGGCACCTTCGCCACCGGCTACCACCTCACGCAAGACCTCGTCGACCGCTCGATCCAGTTCATCGCCGACCACGTCCTCGGCAGCCCGGACACGCCGTGGCTCACCTGGGTCGCACTCGGCGCCTGCCACGCCCCGCATCAGGCCCCGCGCGACCTGATCCTCAAGTACGATGCCCTCTTCCGCCACGGCTGGGACGAGGAGCGCGCGCGCCGGCTTGCCCGCCAGAAGGAGATGGGCATCGTCCCGGCCGACACGCGCCTGCCGCCGCGCAACGACGGCGTCGCCGCCTGGGAGACGCTCACCGACGAGGAGAGAACCGTGTTCTGCCGGCTGCAGGGCGCCTACGCCGCCATGCTCGAGCACGCCGACCAGAACCTGGCGCGCCTGGTGCAGTTCCTCGAGACCTCGGGACAGCTCGACGACACCCTGGTCCTCGTGCTGTCCGACAACGGCGCCAGCCAGGAGGGCTTCATCTGGGGCATGGTCAACGCCATGGGGCCCTACAACGGCATCTCGGAGCCGCTGCCGACGAAGCTCGCCCGCCTGGACGAGATCGGCGGGCCCGATTCGCATTCGAACTTTCCCATCGGCTGGGCCATGGCCTCCAACACGCCCTTGAAGCGCTACAAGCAGAACACGCACGGCGGCGGCATCCGCGACCCGCTGGTGGTGAGCTGGCCGCAGGGCCTGCCCGCCCGCGGCGAGCTGCGCCACCAGTTCTGCCACGCCAGCGATCTCGTGCCGACCCTGCTCGATTGCCTGGGCGTCGAGCCGCCTGCCGTGGTCAACGGGGTCGCCCAGATGCCGCTCGAGGGCGAGAGCTTCGCGGCGAGCCTGAAGGACGCCGGGGCCCCAGCCAGGGCGCGGCCGCAGTATTTCGAGATGTTCGGCCATCGCGGCCTGTGGGACGGAGGCTGGAAGGCGGTCGCCTACCATCCCTCCGGCACCCCGTTCGAGGACGACAAGTGGGAGCTCTACCATCTCGATCGCGATTTCTCGGAGGTCGAGGATCTCGCCGCCCAGAACCCCGACCGCCTGCGGGCCATGATCGCGCGCTGGTGGGAGATTGCGGAACGCTGCAACGTGCTGCCATTGGACGACCGGTTCGGGCCGCGCTTTGCCGAGAATGCCGCCCGCGCGCAGGGCGCGCGCCGCACGTTCGTCTTCCACGCCGGCATGGGCCACGTGCCGACCGACGTCGCGCCCGACGTCAGGAGCCGCAGCTACCTGATCGAGGCGGATGTCGAGATGCCCGAGGGGGCCGAGGGCGTGCTCATCGCGCACGGCGACGCCACCTCGGGCTACAGCCTCTACGTCAAGGACGGCCTGCTCGTGCACGACCTCAACATCGGCGGCTCGCACCAGATCGTACGGTCGAGCCGAAAGGTGCCGGCGGGCGCCCGGCGCCTGGGCTTCCGCATGCGGCGGGTGGAGAACAACGGCACCGGCACCCTCCTCATCGACGGCGAGCCCGCCGGCGAGATGACGACGAAGGACATCTTCCGCACACTCATCTCGTGGTCGGGCCTTGATATCGGCCTCGACCGCGGCAGCCCGGTGTCGCAGTACGCCGCCCCCTTCGCCTTCACCGGCAGGCTGCGGAAGGTGACCGTCACCATCGGCGACGACCAGGCCCTCGACGGCGAGGCCGCCGGCCGCGCCGAGATGGGGCGACAGTAGAGGAATGAGCAGGTTGGCCGTGAAGGCTCTGCAACGGCAGCAAGGAGCGAGCCCAGGTTCCCTCTCCCCATGCAGCGCGAGCGGAATGAGGGTGAGGGGCAGGAGCTTGCTCTGCGGTCGGTGGGTGCCGCTGCCCCTCACCCCTGCCCTCTCCCCGCACGCGGGGAGAGGGAGAAGGAATGAAGCGAGATCGGCGTGGACCCCTTGTCTTCGCGGGGGTGACGTTGGTGAAGTGGCGGCATCACGCCCACTCCGCCGTCATGCCCGACATAGGCGGGCATCCGCGCAGGTCCGATAGGTGCAGGCGCGCGAAGGCCGTGAAGCATTGCGAGGGAAGGAAGCGATCATGACGGACACCAAGAAGCCCGAAGGCACGATGCCGAAGGAAGCCAGCGCCCATACCTGCGCCCACAACAAATCCGTGCTGGCGAAGCTGCCCTTCGGCGACACGCAGGACTTCGCCGACGCCTCCCGCGGCTTCATCGCCACGCTGCCCGAGGTCGAGATCAGGAACGCAGAAGGGCGCGTCGTCTTCACACTGAAGGAGTATGCCTTCCTGGCCGCGGAGGAGGCGCCCGACACCGTCAATCCGAGCCTGTGGCGGCAAGCGCGCCTCAACATGCACAACGGCCTGTTCCAGGTGACGGACCGCATCTACCAGGTGCGCGGCTTCGACATCTCCAACATGACGATCATCGAAGGCAGCCGCGGCGTCATCGTCATCGACCCGCTCGTCTCCTGCGAGGTGGCGCGCGCCGGCCTCGAGCTGTACTGGGCCAGCCGCGGCAAGCGGCCCGTCACGGCCGTCATCTACACGCACAGCCACACCGACCACTACGGCGGCGTGCGCGGCGTCCTCGACGAGGCCGAGGTCATCGCCGGCAACGTGCCCGTGTTCGCGCCCGACCGCTTCATGGAGGAGGTGACCAAGGAGAACGTGCTCGCCGGCAGCCCGATGGTGCGCCGCGCCATGTTCCAGTTCGGCCCGATGCTGAGGAAGGGGCCGCGCGGCCAGGTGGATGCCGGGCTCGGCAAGGGCACCTCGCGCGGACTCGTGAGCCTTATTCCGCCGACCCACATCATCCGCGAGCCGCTCGAGACGCACGTCGTCGACGGCGTCGAGATCATCTTCCAGCTGACGCCCGAGACCGAGGCGCCGGCCGAGATGCACATGTTCTATCCGGGCCTGCGGGCGCTGAACCTCGCCGAGAACGCGACCCACAACCTGCACAACATCTATCCCATCCGCGGCGCCCAGGTGCGCGACGCCAACGCCTGGGCCAAGTACCTCAACGAGGCGCGCGACAAGTTCGCGGTGAAGTCGGACGTGGTGTTCGCGCAGCATCACTGGCCGGTGTGGGGCACCTCGCGGCTGCTCGACTACATGGCCAAGCAGCGCGACGCCTACAAATACCTGCACGACCAGACGCTGCGCCTGATGAACCACGGCTGGAAATCCGGCGACATCGCCGAGGCGCTGGCCCTGCCGCGCAGCATCGAGACGGAGTGGCACGTGCGCGGCTACTACGGCACCTTCAGCCACAACGCCCGCTCCGTGTATCAGCGCTATCTCGGCTGGTACGACGCCAACCCGGCGAACCTCAACCCGCTGCCGCCCGTCCCGCGGGCCAGGAAGATGGTCGAGTACATGGGCGGCGCGGCGGCCGCGATCGCGCGCGCCCGGCAGGACTTCGAGAAGGGCGAGTACCGCTGGGTGGCGGATGCCATGAGCCAGGTCGTGTTCGCCGACCCGGCCAACCGCGAGGCGCGCGAGCTCGGCGCCGACGCCCTGGAGCAGCTGGGCTACCAGACGGAATCGGCCACCTGGCGCAATGCCTACCTGTTCGGCGCGCACGAGCTGCGCCACGGCCCCCCGCGCAACATGCCGGCGACGCGCGCCAACGTCGACGTGATCCGCGGCCTCACGCTCGATCTGTTCTTCGACTATCTCGGGATCCGCCTCAACGGCGACAAGGCGGACGGCAAGACCATCCGCATCAACTGGACCTTCCCGGACATCGGGGAGACCTACGCGCTCAATCTGGAGAACTGCGCGCTCACCTACCTCGCCGGCCGGCACGCGCCGGAGGCGGATGCCCACGTCACGCTCGACCGCGGCGTGCTCAACCGCATCATCCTGCGCGAGCTGGCGCTCCCCGACGCGCTGGCCCAGGGCCTCGCCAAGGTCGAGGGCAACGTGATGAAGATCGCGGAGCTGTTCGGCCTGCTCGACGAGTTCGCCATGGGCTTCGAGATCGTGGAGCCCCTGGCGCCCCGACCCTGAGCCCGCCAGGGGGCGCCCGCGGCCGCGCCTGGCTCGAGGCGCATGTCTCTTGCAGATCCCGGACTGGCGCCTCCGCGGCCTGCGGGCATGTGCGTGGCACCGGGCGAGGCGTCATGCAGGTGCCGCAGTTTCGCGTCCTAGTCGCGGGACGGCCGTCCCGCGTGTCCGTTGACAAGAGCCCGTTTGGAGGAAAGCCATGACGTTCCGCCCCCGCCCGTTGCCTGCCGCCCTGCTGCTGGCGGCCCTCGCCTTCGCGCCCGGCCTGGCGCATGCCCAGAAGGCCGAGGACGCCTTCGGCGTCTGGCTCAATCCGGAGAACGGCTCCAACATCGAGATGTACAAGTGCGGCGCCGGCCTGTGCGCCAAGATCGTCAAGGTCACGGACGGCCAAAAGACCGACGACAAGAACCCCGACGCCGCCAAGCGCACGCAGCCCATCGTCGGCCTCGTCATCATGGCCGACGGCAAAAGGTCGGGCGACAACAAGTGGCAGGGCTCCCTCTACAATCGCGAGAATGGCAAGAGCTACTCCGGCACCATCACGGTGAAGAGCAAGGAGGCGCTGGACCTTTCCGGCTGCGTCGCGGCCGTGCTGTGCCGCACCGTCACCTGGACGCGGGTCAAATAGGGGCCCCGCTTCGGACCCTGCCGCCGTCGGGGTGATGCGCAGGACAGCGAAGGCGAGGCTTGGCGCAGATCGCAGGCGGTCGCGGCGGTTGCGGTTTGTGCCGGCAGGCGTCTTGCGCTAGCCTCGGCCGGGAAAACAACAAAATCTGGAAACGCTGGAGGCTGCCATGACCATGGCTGCGACCACCACGGCCCCCAAGGGCAAGGCATCCGCCGAGCGAAGCATCGACCACATCCCCGGCGAGAACGGCTGGCCGATCGTCGGCAATACGCTGACAGTGCTGAAGGATCCGCTCGCCGCCGCCGACCGCATGTACAAGCTCTACGGCCCAGTCTACCGCAGCCGGGTGTTCGGCATCCGCAGCGTGTCCCTGATCGGGCCCGACGCCAACGAGCTCGTCCTGTTCGACCGCGACAAGAACTTCTCCTCGCACGGCGGCTGGGGGCCGATCCTCGATCGCGTCTTCCCCCGCGGCCTGATGCTGATGGATTTCGACGAGCACCGCCTGCACCGCAAGGCGCTGGGCGTCGCCTTCAAGCCCACCGCCATGAAGATCCACCTGGACGCGCTGAACGACGGCATCAGCGCCCGCATCGCCGAGTGGCATCTGGCGGGCTCGGGCCAGGGCGGGGCGACCGATATGGCCTTCTACCCGGCCATCAAGCAGCTCACGCTGGACCTCGCCGCCAGCTCCTTCCTCGGCATCAGCCTCGGGGAGGAGGCGCAGGCCATCAACCGCGCCTTCGTCGACATGCTGCAGGCCTCCGTCGCCGTCATCCGCAGCCCTGTGCCCGGCACCAAGATGCATCGCGGCGTCAAGGCCCGCGCATTCATGATGGAGTTTTTCGCGCGCGAGATCCCGGCCCGCCGCAAGAGGGAAGCCAGCGACCTGTTCACCGAGCTGTGCCACGCCAGCAAGGAGGACGGCTCGCTGCTGACGGATCAGGAGATCATGGACCACATGAACTTCCTGATGCTGGCGGCCCACGACACGCTGACCTCATCCGTGACGTCGCTGGTCTACCTGCTCGCCAAGAACCCCGAGTGGCAGGACAAGCTGCGCCAGGAGATGCTGGGTCTCGGCCTGCCCCCGCGCAGCCCCCTCCCCTACGAGCGCCTCGGCGAGCTGGAGCTGCTCGAGATGGCCTTCAAGGAGGCCATGCGCATCAACCCGCCGGTGCCGGGCATCCCGCGCCGAGCCGTGCGCGACTTCACTTTCATGGGCCACCACATCCCTGCCGGCACCCGCGTCGGCATCAACCCGCTCTACACCCACCGCATGCCGGACGTGTGGCCCGACCCGGAGAGGTTCGATCCCTTGCGCTTCACGGACGAGGCGGTCAGGCAGCGGCACAAGTTCGCCTGGATCCCCTACGGCGGCGGCGCCCACATGTGCCTCGGGCTGCACTTTGCCTACATGCAGGCCAAGTGCTTCTTCTACCATCTCCTCACCACCAGCCGGGTCACGGTCGCCGAGGGCTACGTGCCCGCGATGCAGATGTGGCCGATCCCGCGCCCCAAGGACGGCCTGCCGATCCGGCTCGAGCGGCTAAGGTGAGGCCGCTCGGCCGATCGCTTCGTGCGGCTGGCTATTTCTTGTTCACGCTGGCGATCTCACGTGCGATCTCGCTGGCCTGGGCCGACGTAAGCTGCGCCCAAAAGGCCGAGAAGCCGGCGCCTTTGTCGACCATGATGTGAACGGTCTGGCCAGAAGCGAAGCGCGCTTTGCGATCGATGAAGCTGGAGTTTTTTCCCGACCAGCTCCCCAGATTGATGGAATGCTCGCCCGGCGGAACTTGAAAGGTGCGGGTGCTGCAAAGTGGCGAGGCGCCTAGCCTCTTGTCACCCAAGTAAACATAGTGATCGGCGGCAGGAATCTTGAGCCCTGTCAGCAGTGTAATGTTGAGGCATTTGTGATGGACGACAAGCTGGGCACCTTCGCTGCGCTTCTGCGGGGCGTTGCCCTTCTGCTGGGCCTGGCCTGTCTCGGGTGAGAGGACCAGCCCAAGGGCAAGCGCCAAAGCAATGGTTTGCGACACGCGAGACTGCATCGGTTCCTCAATCACAAAAACTCAAGCAAGCGTTTCAGTGCATATACGCGGCGCCCCCAAACCTTAAGCGGCCGTTACATTTGCGAAGCGATTTCAGCATGGCGGTTGCGCTTGTGCCGCACGTCACGCAACGAAATTGCTCAGAGTGCCCAAGGTCGCGGCGGCGATGTCGGCGTTCATGGCCCGGCCTACCACGATCTTGCGTCTATGCTGCGGGTGCGAACACATCTGCTCCCGACACGGTGGGCCATGACGGAAACTTAAGATTTGCGCGAATTGCGATGTGCCATTGACTCTGGCATCCCGTAGTCTGGCGCGCGGAAACGGATGCACAGGTCTTGCATTGATCCAGCGCAAGCCAGACGCGACCAGCCGGAGCGCCTTGATGCCGAAGAACACCGTTACGCTCGAAGACAAGTACGCCCTCGACGAGAGCCGCCAGATCCTGACGGGCACGCAGGCCATCGTGCGGCTGACCCTGATGCAGCGGGCGCGCGACGCGAAGGCCGGGCTCAACACGGCAGGCTACGTGACGGGCTACCGCGGCTCCCCCATCGCCTCGCTGGAAAGCGCCATGCTGCGCACCAGGCCGCTGCTGGAAGCGAACCACATCAAGTTCATGGCCGGCCTCAACGAGGACCTGGCGGCGACCGCGCTGTGGGGCAGCCAGCAGGCGGAGCTGAGGGGCGAGGGCAAGTACGACGGCGTGTTCGGCATCTGGTACGGCAAGGGGCCGGGCGTCGACCGCACCGGCGACGTGTTCCGCCACGCCAACCATGCCGGCACCTCCAAGCACGGCGGCGTCCTTGCCCTGATGGGCGACGACCATACCTGCGAGAGCTCGACCAGCGCCCACCAGTCGGAGTTCGCCTTCCTCGACTACATGATGCCGATCCTGAACCCGGCCGGCGTGCAGGAGATCCTCGACTACGGCATCCTGGGGTTCGCCCTGTCGCGCTATGCGGGCGTGTGGGTCGGCATCAAGTGCGTGAAGGACAACATCGAGGCCACCGCCACCGTCGATGGCCGCCTCGACCGCATCGAGGTGAAGGTTCCGGAGGATTTCACGCCGCCGCCCGGCGGCCTCAACATTCGCTTGGGCGACCAGGCGCTCGACAAGGAGGCCCGCCTCCAGGACTTCAAGCGGCCTGCCATCCTGGCCTTCGCGCGGGCCAACAAGCTCGACCGCATCGTGACGTCGGGCGGGCCCAACGCGAAGATCGGCATCATCACCACGGGCAAGAGCTACCTCGACGTGCGCCAGGCGCTGGACGAGCTCGGCATCGACGAGGTGGCCTGCAACGCGCTGGGCTTGCGCATCTACAAGGTCGGCATGACCTGGCCGCTGGAGCCGCAGGGCGTGCTCAAGTTCGCGCAAGGCCTCGACCTGGTGCTGGTGGTGGAGGAGAAGCGCTCGCTGATCGAGACCCAGGTCAAGGAGCAGCTCTACGACCTTGACCAGCGCCCGCGCGTCCTCGGCAAGAAGGACGAGAACGAGCAGTGGCTGTTCCCGGCCAAGTATGCGCTCGACCCCACCGACATCGCCATCAAGGTCGGCGAGAGGCTGATCCGGTTCGGTGCCGGCGACAGCGTCAAGGACAAGGTCGCCGAGCTCAAGCGCCTCAAGGGCAACAGCCCGCACGCGGCGGAAGCCGCCACCCGCATCCCCTACTTCTGCCCCGGCTGCCCGCACAACTCCTCGACCGTCGTGCCGCAGGGCTCGCGCGCCTATGCCGGCATCGGCTGCCACTACATGGCGCACTGGATGGACCGCTCCACCGAGGGCTTCACCCAGATGGGCGGCGAGGGCTCCAACTGGATCGGCGAGGCGCCGTTCTCCAAGACCAAGCATGTCTTCCAGAACCTCGGCGACGGCACCTACATCCACTCGGGGAGCCTTGCCATCCGCGCCGCGCGCGCCGCCGGCGTCAACATCACCTACAAGATCCTCTACAACGACGCCGTCGCCATGACCGGCGGCCAGACGCTGGACGGCGGCATGACCGTGCCGATGATCCTGCGCCAGGTCATGGCCGAGGGCGTGGAGAAGGTGGTGCTCGTCACCGACGAGCCGCACAAGTACCCCGAGGGCTACATCCCGGCCGAGGTGCCGATCTACGACCGCGGCGACCTGCAGCGCGTCCAGCGCGAATTGCGCGAGGTGCCCGGCGTCTCGGTGCTGCTCTACGACCAGACGTGCGCGGCCGAGAAGCGGCGCCGCAGGAAGCGCGGCGCCATCCCCGATCCCGACAGGCGCGTGTTCATCAATCCGGCCGTGTGCGAGGGCTGCGGCGACTGCGGCGTCAAGTCGAACTGCGTGGCGGTGGCCCCGCTCGAGACCGAGCTCGGCACCAAGAGGCAGATCGACCAGTCCGCCTGCAACAAGGACTTCTCCTGCCTCAACGGCTTCTGCCCGAGCTTCGTCACGGTCAACGGTGCGCGCGTGCGCAAGGCGGCCAAGCCGACGGCGTCCGGGGTCGACGCCATGGGCGCCCTGCTGAAGAGCGTTCCCGAGCCGCGCCATCCGAGCCTCGATCATCCCTACGCCATGCTCGTCACCGGCGTCGGCGGCACCGGCGTCGTGACCATCTCGGCGGTGCTGGGCCAGGCCGCCCACATCGAGGGCAAGGGTTTCGGCGCCATCGACATGACGGGCCTCGCGCAGAAGGGCGGCGCCGTGGCCTGCCATATGCGCGTTGCGCGCGATGCCAGCCAGATCCACGCCATCCGCTCCGGCGTCGCCGGCGCCGACCTGATCATCGGCTGCGACCTGATCGTCACTGCCTCCAACAAGGTGCTCGAGACGGTCAAGCCAGACCACACCGCGATCGTGTTCTCCGACTACGAGATGCACACGGCCGCCTTCACCCGCGACGCCGCCTTCAAGGTGCCGGGCGGGGCGCTGCGCAATGCCATCCTGGAGCGTGCCGGCAAGGGCCCGGTGCATCATTTCGATGCCCACACGGCGGCCGTGAAGCTGTTCGGCGACTCGATCGCCGCCAACATGTTCCTGCTGGGCTTCGCCTACCAGAAGGGCCACCTGCCGATCGGCGCGGCCGCCATCGAGGAGGCGATCGTGCTCAACGGCGCCGCCGTCGAGATGAGCCGCAACGCCTTCCGCATGGGCCGGCTTGCCGCCCATGACAAGGCGGCGGTGGAGCGCCTCGTCGGGCCGGTCGCGGCTCCGGCGGCGCCCAAGCGCACGCTTGCAGAGACGGTCGAGACGCGGGCTGGCATGCTCGCTGCCTACCAGGACGAGACCCTGGCCAGGCGCTACCGCGACCTCGTTGCCCGCGTCGCCGCTGCCGAGAAGGCCAAGACGCCGGGCCGCTCCGGCCTCGCCGAGGCCGTGGCCAAGGGCTACTTCAAGCTGCTCGCCTACAAGGACGAGTACGAGGTCGCCCGCCTGTACGCGAGCCCCGAGTTCGCCAAGGCGCTCTCGGACCAGTTCGAGACGCACGGCAAGCTGCAGTTCCACCTGGCCCCGCCGCTCATCTCGTTCCGGCGCACGGACGCCGGCGAGCCGAGGAAGATCAAGCTCGGGGCCTGGATGCTGCCCGTGTTCCGCCTGCTCGCAAAGGGCAAGGCGCTACGCGGCACGGTCTGGGACGTGTTCGGCTACACCCACGAGCGCCGCATAGAGCGGCAGATGATCGCCGACTACGAGGCGCTGGTCGGCGAGCTGATCGAGCGGTTGGATGCGGGCCGGCACGCCACCGCCGTCGCGCTGGCGACGCTGCCCCTCGACATCAAGGGCTTCGGCCACGTCAAGCTGAAGAGCTACGACAAGGCCAAGAGCCGCGAGGCGCAGCTTCTGGCCCAGCTCCGGAGCCCCACGCCGACGCTGCTCAAGGCTGCAGAGTAGGCGGCGGGCCCGCTTCACGCGCCCGTGCCCTGGCCGGGACGGGCGCTGCGCGGCCCTCCGGGAGACAGATGGACGCCTAGCGCGGGCCGGGCGCGGCTGCAACCTTACTCGGCCGCGACCGGCATCTCGGAGCGAGCGGCCTTGGTGCCTTCCATGATGGCGGTCACGCCCATGCCGCCGGCGGTGCACACCGAGATCAGGCCGCGACCGCCGTTGACCGAGAGCAGCTTGGCGAGGTTGCCGATGATGCGCGCGCCCGTCGCCGCGAACGGATGCCCGACGGCGAGGCTCGAGCCCATGACGTTGAGCTTGGCGCGGTCGATGGAGCCCAGCGGCCTGTCGCGCCCGAGCCGGTCGCGGCAGTAGGCCGGATCCTCCCACGCCTTCAGCGTGGCCAGCACCTGCGCCGCGAACGCCTCGTGGATCTCGTAGAAGTCGAAGTCCTGCAGGCTCAAGCCGGCCCGCTCCAGCATGCGCGCCACGGCGACGGTGGGCGCCATCAGCAGGCCCTCGCCGTGCACGAAGTCGACCGCCGCGTTCTGCGTGTGCGTCAGGTAGGCCTGCGCGCTGAGACCGTGCTTGGCCGCCCACTCCTCGGAAGCGAGCAGAACGCACGCCGCGCCGTCGGTGAGCGGCGTCGAGTTGGCGGCCGTGAGCGTTGCCCGCTCGCTCTTGTCGAAGGCGGTCTTGAGCGTCGCCATCTTCTCGAGGCTGATGTCCTCACGCAGGTTGTTGTCGCGGTAGACGCCGGCGAACGGCACGACGAGATCGTCCATCCAGCCCGCGCGATAGGCCGCCGCCGCCTTGTGGTGGCTCTCGAAGGCGAGCTGGTCCTGCTCGGCGCGCGTCACGCTCCAGTCCTGCGCCATCAGCTCCGTGTGCTGGCCCATGGACAGGCCCGTGCGCGGCTCGCCCGTCGACGGCGGCAATGGGGCCAGCTCGGCCAGCGACAGGCCCTTGAAGGCGCCGAGGCGATCGCCGAGCGACTTGGCGTTCTGCGCCTCCACGAGCCGCTTGGCGAAGCGCTGCTTGAACACGATGGGCGCATCCGACGTGGTGTCGGAGCCGACCGCGATGCCGCACTCGATCTCGCCGGCTGCGATCTTGGCCGCGATGGCGCCCGCCGCCTGCAGGCTGGTGCCGCAGGCCTGCTGCATGGTGACGCCCGGCGTCGAGGGTGCGAGCTTCGTGTTGAGCACGGCCTCGCGGGCGAGGTTCCAGTCGCGCGAGTGCGAGACCACCGCGCCGCCCGTCACCTCGTCGATATGCAGGCCCGCGAGGTTGTATTTCTCGACGAGCCCGTTCAGCGCCGCCGACATCATGTCGAGGTTCGACTGGTCGGCATAGAGCGTGTTGGAGCGGCAGAAGGGAATGCGCACGCCGCCGATGACGGCGACCTTGCGGAGGCTGGCTGGTTGCATCGGAACTCTCTCCATCGGCTCGCCGAAGCGATTGCCTCTCACTCCGCCGCGACGCGGCGCGGCAGGGTCACGACCTTGCTCTCGTTGGCGGCGAAGTTGAGGGGGCCGCCGCGGAAGGGTGCAAAGCCCGTGCCGAAGATGACGCCGCCGTCGACGAGCTCCGCGCTCTCGACCACGCCCTCCTCGAGAACCTTGCGCGCCTCGCGGATCAGCGGCTCGACGAGCTCGCGGCCGAGCCGCGCCAGCTCGTTGGCGTCGTAGGGGTGCGCCGGCTCGTTGCGCTGCGGCTTGCCGTCCTTCCACTGGTAGAAGCCCTCGCCCGACTTCTTGCCGAGCTTGCCCGAGGCGACCATGGCGTCGAGCTTGGCGGCCGAGGGCGGCAGTGCGGCGCCCGAGCCGCCGGCCAGGATCTTGCCGACGTGGGCGCACACGTCGAGGCCCACCGTGTCGGCAAGCTCCACGGGCCCCATCGGCATGCCGAAGACGCGCGCGGCCTCGTCGATCTTCTCCTTGGCCTCGCCCGCCTCCACCCGCTGCAGGGCCGCCATCATGTAGGGGCCGAGCACCCGGTTGACGAGGAAGCCAGGGCTGCTCTTCACGATCAGCGGGAACTTGCCGATGGCGGTGACGAAGGCGCAGCCCTTCTGCACCTCCTCCTCGCGCGAGCCGGTGCCCTTGACGATCTCGACGAGCGGCATCTGCGCCACCGGATTGAAGAAGTGCACGCCGATCAGGCGGCCGGGATCGGCCAGCGGCTCGGCGATCCTCTCGATCATGATCGAGGAGGTGTTGGTGGCGAGCACGGCGCCGGGCTTGAGCTTGCCCTCGATCGACTTGAACAGGGCCTGCTTCACCTCGAGCTTCTCGACGATCGCCTCGATCACGATGTCGGCACGCGAGATGTGCTCGCCCTTCGGGTCGGCGATGAAGCGCGTCTTGGCGGCGTCGCGCTGCGCCTTCGTCTTGAATTTGCGGGAAAGCAGCTTCTTCTGCGCCTCGATGCCCTTGGCGATCTGCTCGGCGTTGAGGTCCTGCAGCGACACCTCCATGCCGCTGGCCACGCAGAAGCCGGCGATGTCGGCGCCCATCACGCCGGCGCCGATCACGTGCACGCGCAAGGGCGTCCAGGCAAGGCCCTTGGGCGCCTGCGCCTTCATCATCTCCGACAGCTTGAACACGCGGCGCAGGTTGCGCGAGGTGTCGCCCAGCATCAGCGGCGCGAAGGCGCGAGTCTCGGCCGCCTTCATGCCGTCGAGGTTGCCGCCGTGCGTCTCGAACAGGTCGATCAGGCGGAACGGGGCCGGATAGTGCTCCTCGCGCACCTTGGCCTTGGTCTGGGCCCGCATCTGGCCGGCGAGATAGCCGCGCGCCGGCCACTGCCGCAGAAGGCCCCTCCAGCCGCCGGCGGGCTTCGAGCGCCGTCCCTTGTCGATGGCGCGCCGCGCTGCCCACGGCAGGTTGAGCGGGCCCGGCACCAGCTCGTCAACGAGGTTCATGGCCTTGGCGGCGCCGGCCCTGATCATCGAGCCCTGCAGCATGATCGGCATGGCCGCAAGCGCGCCGGCCTGCCGGATCGAGCGGGCCGTGCCGTTGAAGCCCGGGAAGATGCCGAGCTTGACCTCAGGGAAGCCGAGCCTCGTCGCCTCGTCGCGCGAGGCGATGCGCCAGTGGCAGGCGAGCGCCAGCTCGAGCCCGCCGCCGAGGCAGAAGCCGTGGATGCAGCACACGACCGGGACCGGAAGCTTCTCGATGCGGTCGAGCATGCCGTTGACCGTCGACACGCTCTCGATCACCTGCTGCTCGCTCGTGATCGTCTCGAACTCGCGCACGTCGGCGCCGACGATGAAGCCCTTCTCCTTGCCGGACTGGATGACGAGGCCGCGCACGCCCTTGGCGGCCGCCAGGCGCTCGACGTGCTCGACGATGCCCCCCAGCTCCTCCAGCACGCGCCGGCCGAGCGAATTCTGGCTCTCACCCTCGCGGTCGAGCGTGGCCCAGGCGATGCCCTGCTTGTCGATGTTGAAACGCCAGTCGTGCAATTGGCTCAGGTCCGTCATGACATGCACCTCACTCGAAACATCTGCTTCCCGCCGGCCGCTTCCGGACCCGCCGGCTTTGGCGCCTGCCCGGTCTCAACGATCCACCCGACACCGACCTGTCGGATTTCGCCTTCGGCTCTATCCGACCTACGGGCGGTCCCGCCGGCCGGACCCAAAGTTCCATGTGTAGGTCGGGTAGAGCGCAGCGAAACCCGACAAACCCGTTCGCACACCCGCCGGATCTCGCCTTCGGCTCTATCCGACCGGCGTGGCTCCACCCGGCCCAGGACCTGCGTGGATCTCCGCCGTCGCGGAGATGACGTTGAATCTGGGGCAACGCCCCATCGCTTCAAGCCGTCATGCCCGCGCAGGCGGGCATCCACGCCCGTCGATGCCTCGTCTCACTCCGCCGCCGACTGCATGGCCCGCGCATTGTGGCCCGGTGTCATGTAGTTGGGGCGCACCTCCGCCGGATCAAAGTGGTCGACGGCGATCACCTTGGCCGTGAGCGTCTCCAGCTCGCGCAGCTGATCGGCCTCGCCCGCGGTCAGCACACCGGCCTTGACCGCCTCGCCGAACCAGTCGGTGCCGTGCACGCGATGCACCTTGCCGGCGCGCACGGCCCGGTCGAGCTTCCTCTCGATGGGCTCGCACGCCACCGCCTTCTGGAACGTGACCTCGAGCAGGCCCGTTGCATCGTTGACGTCAGTGGAGACGTAGATGAGCCGCGTCAGCCGGTCACGCACCTCGCCGGGCACCAGAACCAGCTCCGCCACCTCCCGGCCGAGCGCGTCCGGCGCAGGCCGATAGGGCGCGCCGAACGGGAACACCACCACCCGCATCAGCCAGCGCACCGGTGCCACGGGGAAATTCTCGATCACGCCCCGCATCGCCTCCTGGTAGCGGTAGAGGCCGTTCTGCGCGGCCAGCGCAACGATCAGGCGGTCGTTCGACGGCTTGCCGTCGTCCTCGTAGCGCTTCAGCGTGCAGCACAGCAGGTAGAGCTCGGAGAGCGCGTCCGCGAGCCGGCCCGTGATCTTCTGCTTGGTCTTGAGGCCGCCGCCGAGCACTGCGACCGTCAGGTCTGCGACCAGGGCGAAGTTGCGCGAGGCCCGCCAGATCTGGCGGTACCACTCCGCCGTGCCGTAGGCCTTCTCCGGCACCCGTCCGAACACGCCGCCCGTGACGTTGTGGAAGAAGGCGCCGAACAGGTTCGACAGCGAGAACGCCACATGGCCGCAGAAGGCCTTGTCGAAGGCGACAAGCCCGCGCTCGGGATTGGTGTCCTGCGCCGCCTGCACCTCCTTGTAGAGGAAGGGATGCGAGCGCAGCGCCCCTTGCGCGAAGGTGATCAGCGACCGCGTCAGGATGTTGGCGCCCTCGACCGTGATGGCCACGGGCATCGCCTGGTAGGCCGGCATGATGTAGTTCGACGGCCCGTCGCAGATGGCCTTGCCGCCGTGCAGATCCATGGCGTCGTTGAGCGACCGGCGCATGCGCTCCGTCGACTGGTATTTCATGATGGCCGAGATCACCGACGGCTTCTCGCCGCGGCTGACCATGGAGGCCGTCACGGCCCGCCCCGCCTCGTTCACGTAGGCGTTCTCGATCATGCGCGCGAGCGGCTCCTGCAGCCCCTCCATGCGCCCGATCGGCAGGTCGAACTGCTTCCTGATGCGCGCGTAGGCCGACGTGGTGCGCAGGAGCGACTTGGCGCCCGCCGCGCCCGAGGAGGGCAATGAGATGGCGCGGCCGGCGGCCAGGCACTCCATCAGCATGCGCCAGCCCTGCCCGACCATCTTCTCGCCGCCGATCACCCAGTCGATCGGGATGAACACGTCCTTGCCCCAGTTGGGCCCGTTCGGGAAGGCGGCGCCCGATGGCAGGTGCCGGCGCCCGATGTTGACGCCGGGATGCGTCGCCGGGATCAGCGCCACCGTGATGCCGATGTCGCGGCCGCGGCCGAGGACGTTGTCCTCGTCGACGAGGCGGAATGCGAGGCCGACGAGCGTCGCGTTCGGCCCCAGGGTGATGTAGCGCTTGTCCCAGGACAGCCGGATGCCGACCACCTCGCGCCCCTCGTGCATGCCCTTCGTCACGTAGCCGACGTCGCGCATGGTCGCGGCATCCGAGCCCGAGGTCGGGCCGGTCAGCGAGAAGCAGGGCACCTCGAGGCCCTGCGCCAGCCGCGGCAGGTAGTAGTCCTTCTGCTCGTGCGTGCCGTATTTCTCGATCAGCTCGCCCGGGCCCAGCGAGTTCGGCACCATGACGATGGTGCACACGTCCGGCGAGCGCGAGGCGATGCGCCCCAGGATGATCGACTGCGCCTGCGGCGAGAAGCCCAGGCCGCCGTGCTCCTTGGAGATCAGCATGCCGAGGAAGCCG
Source organism: Hyphomicrobiaceae bacterium (assembly GCA_033764875.1). Taxonomy (GTDB): domain Bacteria; phylum Pseudomonadota; class Alphaproteobacteria; order Rhizobiales; family Hyphomicrobiaceae; genus AWTP1-13. The sequence goes on from JANRIO010000110.1 coordinate 67,204, forward strand.
TGCGCCTTGGCGAAGGCCCAGATGTTCTCGGGGATCTCGTGGCTGTTGTGCCGGATCTGCCAGTCGTTGATGATGCGGCAGAACTCGTTGGTCGGCCCCTCGATGAAGGCCTTCTCCTCCTCGGTCAGCGTGATCGGCGGCACGGCGCGCAGCTTTTTCCAGTCGGGCTTGCCGGAGAAGATCTCGGCGTCGAAGCCGATGGTGCCGGCGTCCAGCGCCTCCTGCTCGGTGGAGGAGACCTTGGGCAGGATGCCCTTGACCATGCCGTAGACGGGGCCCGTGAGCGCCGACCGCCGCACGCCGCCGATCGACAGCGCCAGCAACACCACCACCGGCACCCAGGCGAGAACCTGGCCGGCCGTGAAGTCGGGCTCGTGGAACTGGCCCGCGAGCAGGTCCGTCTGCCACACGAGAACCGCGGCGCCGAGCGCCAGGCCCCACGCCAGCAGGGAGGTGCCCCGCATGGCGAGCGCGAATACGCCGGCAACGCAAAGCAGGATGAATACGAGTTCCGCCGCCATCTGCGCCTCCTCAAAGGCTTCTTCGAGCGTTGTACAGGTGCCCGTCTCACGTGGGCCGCGACAGTATCCAAAGTTGACGTTTACGTCAATTTAACGGGGGCGCCGTCCGTGCAGCCGCCCTCTCGCGAATTTGCCTGACGGCCGGGGCGATGGAGCGAGAAATCCGTGGCGTCGCCCCGTGGCCGCATTGCGGGACCTCTCGGCCTGGATGACACTGGCTCCTACTCGGCATCCTCCGGCGTCTTGAGTGCCAAACGCGTCCCCCGCATGCCCTGGCGGGAGGCGAATTTCGCAGCCGCGACACTAGCACGTTTTCCAGGCGCATGGTCTCTGCCGGCAATGCCTGCCGGCTATAAGGTGTATAGTGCGTCCAAGGCACCTGGGTAACGGCCGCGGACGGGGACGGGTTCGAGGACAGCCGATGCTGAAACGTTGGCACAGGGGCGCTGCCGCCGCCGCCGTGACACTGTTCATCGCAGCCGAGCCGGCGCGGGAGGCTGAGGCCCAGCGCGAGCCCCCGCAGACGCTGGCCGGCCCCGCCGGCGAGGCCTCCGCCCGGCCGGCTGCGCCGCCGCCGCCGTCACCCCAGGTGCTGGCGCTTGGACGCCGCTTGGCCCGCGGCTGTACGTCATGCCATCGCATCGACGGCGTCGAGCGGGGCATTCCCCGCATCTCCGCCGACCGGCTCGCTGCCGCGCTCGAGGCCTACCGCACCGGTGCCCGCGACAATCCCGTGATGGGCTCTGTCGCGCGCACCCTGCCGCCCGATGCCGTCGCGGCCCTTGCCGCCTACTACGCGAGCCTGCGCCGGCCCTGAGACGCGTCAGCCCCTGCCGCCGCCGGCTGCCGCGTTGGCGCGCAGCAACCCGAACATCTCGGCGCTGAGGGCGTCGTACCAGCCGTTGGCCTCCGCCACGTTGGCCCGGCGCACCTCGCCCGGCTCGCCCGGACTCGACATGAACGGCGCCACCGCCTCGAGCCGGCCCCCGCGCACCTCGTAGCCCGCGCCAATCTTGACGCAGTCCTCCGGCGCCAGCATCGACCAGCAGGTGTTGCGCGCCCGCGCGGGGTAGCGCGCCGCGCCGGCAAGCTCCGCCAGCAGCTCGGCCGCGACCAGCTTGGCCTGGCTGTTGGCCGCGTAGGCCGATTTCGGCATGTCGCCGGCGATCGCCGCATCGCCGATGACGAACACGTGGGGCACCCGCTCGGAGGCGAACGTGGCCGGATCGACCGGGCACCAGGCGCCCTCCGTGCATCCGGCCCGCCGCGCGATCTCGCCGGCCTTCTGCTGCGGGATCACGTTGCCGACGTCGGGCTTCAGCAGAAGGCCCGCGCGCGTGCGGATCGCCCGCTCCCGCGCGTCGAGCCGCGCAATCGCGAAATCGTCGATGTCGGTCGTCAGCCGCACCTCGACGATGCCCTTGTAGTGGCGCTCGAACGCCTCCATGAACACGTCCTGCTTGGAGAAGCTGCGCTTGGGATCGATCAGGACGAGCTTGGCGCGCGGCTTCCGCGCCTTGAGGAAATGCGCGATCATGCAGGCGCGCTCGTAGGGGCCCGGCGGACAGCGATAGGGATTGGCCGGCAACGCCATGACCACGAGCCCGCCTTCGCGCATGCCCTGCAGCTGCCGCCGCAGCAGGCGCTTGCCGATGGTGGCCGTGGTGTAGGCGTGCGGAAAGTTGCGCGAGGCGTCGCGGCTGTGGCCCGGCACGCTCTCGTAGTCGATGTCGATGCCGGGCGAGAGAACGAGCTTGTCGTAGCCGTAGGTGCGCCCGCCCTTGGTCCGTACGCTGCGCCGGCCGGCATCAACGTCGGTCGCCACGTCGTGCACGACCTTGACGCCCAGCCGGGCGAGCCCGACGTAGCTGTGGCTCAGGCTCTCCAGCGAGCGCAGGCCGGCCAGGTAAAGGTTCGAGAAGAAGCACGAGCTGTAGATCGGGTTGGCCTCGATCAGCGTCACGTCGAGCTGCGCCGCCTCGGCCTTGAGGACGTACGCGAGGCTGGCGCCGCCCGCACCCCCGCCGACGATCACGACCCGGGCCGCCGCCTGCGCCCGCGCGGGTCGCATGGCCGGCACCGCCACCGCCGCTGCCGCGAACCGCGTGAAAGCCCGCCGTGTAATCGACCCCATCTCGCGTCCCACAGTTGCTGCGAGGGGCGTCCCGGTCCCACGCGCGGCACGACATCGCCGCAAATCTAGTGCTACAAGCGCGCGGCGGCAAAATGCTGGCCGTGCGGCCCGCAGGATCGGTCGCCACACCCGGAACTCGCCGGCTTGTGTCTGGACGTCAAAGCCTTGCGATCTATATAGAGACGAAAGTAGGGATCTTGGCCCAGGAACGCACCGTGGAGATCGATCGCAGGCAATTCGCCGTTGGCGCGCTTGGCGGCGTCGCAGCCCTCGCGGTGGCGCTTGCTGCCGGACCAGCCGCAGCGCAGGACGCGACCCAGCCGCCTCTGTGGCAGCAGGCGGTCGACAAGATCCTGAAAGGCGCCAAGCCGGTCCAGGGCAAGCTCGTGCTCGACATGCCGGAGATCGCCGAGAACGGCAACACCGTGCCGTTCACGCTCTCCGCCGACAGCCCCATGACCGACACCGACTACGTCAAGGCGATGCACGTCGTCTCCACGGGCAATCCACAGCCCGGAGTTGCTACTTTCAAATTTACACCCGCCTCTGGCAAAGCCTTCGTCAGCAGCCGGATGCGGCTTGGCCGCACCCAGGACGTGATCCTCATCGCCGAGCTGAGCGACGGCCGCTTCCTGATGACGAGGCGCAACGTCAAGGTCACCATCGGCGGTTGTGGCGGCTAGCGCGGGAAAGAGATCATGCTGAAGCCACGCATCAAGCTGCCCGAGACCGCCAAGGCGGGAGATATCATCGAGATCAAGACCTTGATCTCGCACGTAATGGAGACGGGCCAGCGCCGCGACGCCGACGGCAAGGTCATCCCCCGCATGATCATCAACTCCTTCACCGCCAAGTTCGCGGGCAAGGAGGTGTTCTCGGCAGAGATCCAGCCCGGTCTGTCGGCCAACCCCTACATCGCCTTCTTCATGCGGGTGCCCGGGCCTGGCGAGTTCGAGTTCACCTGGGTGGACGACAGCGGCGACAAGGGCATCGAGCGGCTGAAGCTCAACGTTGTCGCGTGACCATTTCGCGGCTTGCCCATGGATTGGGCGGCCGGTAACGCTCGCGTCTGTCTGAAGGGCCATGCATTCCGTGGCGGAATGCTCGACAGGGGAGGGGCCGGCGATGTCCGACGATCCAATCTGCGCGCAGAAAAGTCCTTACCAGGTGCCGCTCGAGGAGGGGAAAGCCTACTTCTGGTGCACGTGCGGCCGCTCCGGCAAGCAGCCGTTCTGCGACGGCTCGCACAAGGGCACCGCCTTCCAGCCGCTGCGATTCGTCGCCGAGGGCAGCGGCACCTTCAACCTGTGCGGCTGCAAGGCGACCGACGACAAGCCGTTCTGCGACGGCACGCACAACATCATCTGAGGCGTGCGCGGCCTTCGCGCCTGCGATCAGCGCAGGTTCTGCGTGCTTCGGCCCTCCGGTGCGGGATCCGGTCTGGACGCTGGCATCATATATGCTAGCGTCGCAGCCAACCGAGGCGCACCGGGGCAACGCATATGGAATACCTGCTCCAGCAGCTGATCAACGGCATCACGCTGGGATCGATCTACGGGCTCGTCGCCATCGGCTATACGATGGTGTTCGGCATCATTGGCATGGTGAACTTCGCCCATGGCGACGTCTTCATGCTTTCGGCCTTCATCGCGCTCATCTTTCTTCTGGCGCTGACCCAGATCGCGGGCGTCACCTCGCTGGCCCTGGCACTTTTCATCGTGCTCATTCTGGGGATGCTGCTCACCTCGCTCTGGGCCTGGGTGATCGAGCGCACCGCCTACCGGCCCTTGCGCGGCTCCTTCCGCCTGGCCCCGCTGATCTCCGCCATCGGCATGTCGATCTTCCTCTCCAACTTCGTGCAGGTCGCGCAGGGTCCGCGCAACAAGCCCGTGCCGTCGATGCTGTCCGACGTGATCGTGCTCAGCGAGGGCGCGGGCTATACCGTCGCCGTCTCCCACAAGCAGATCCTGATCGTGGTGGTGACGACCGTGCTGCTCGTCGCCTTCTGGTACCTGGTGCAGAAGACCTCGCTCGGCCGGGCCCAGCGCGCCTGCGAGCAGGACCGCAAGATGGCGGCGCTGCTCGGCGTCGACGTCGATCGCACCATCTCGCTCACCTTCGTGCTCGGCGCAGCGCTGGCGGCCGTCGCCGGGCTGCTGTTCATGGTCTACTACGGGGTGGTGAATTTCAACGATGGCTTCACCCCGGGCGTGAAGGCGTTCACCGCCGCCGTGCTCGGCGGCATCGGCTCGCTGCCCGGCGCCGTGCTCGGCGGCCTCCTTATCGGCCTCGTCGAGACCCTGTGGTCGGCCTATTTCTCGATCGACTACAAGGACGTCGCGACCTTCCTGATCCTTGCCGTCGCGCTCGTCTTCATGCCGACGGGGCTGCTCGGCAAGCCCGAGGTGGAAAAGGTCTGAAGACACCATGCCCGCGCCCGCCTCCTCCACAACCATCCAGGGCGCGGCACGCGATGCCGCCAAGACGGCGCTCCTGACGCTGGGCCTTTCGGTGCCGATCCTGGCTCTGCGCACCGATCAGAACATGTCGAACCAGATCGTTCTGCAGCCGCGCTGGGGCTTGGTCGCGAGCGCGGTCGCCATCGCTTTCGCCGCGCGCTTCCTCTACCTCCTCCTGGCCGGCGTGCGCGAGGCCAAGGGCCACCTCATCCGCGTCCCCCTGCTGCGCCGCCTTCCGGCTGTCCCGCACGGCGCCGGCGCTCTCCTGGGCCGTATCGCGGTGCTGCTGCTGTTCCTCTATCCGGCGATCGCCCTGTCGCTCGCGGGGCCGGGGGGCGCCGTGAAATGGATCGACAACTTCGGCATCCAGATCCTCATCTACATCATGCTGGGCTGGGGCCTGAACATCGTCGTCGGCCTCGCCGGCCTGCTCGATCTCGGCTACGTCGCCTTCTACGCCGTGGGCGCCTACACCACGGCGCTCCTCGGCAAGACCTTCGGCCTCAGCTACTGGATCTGCCTGCCGCTGGCCGGCATCCTCGCGGCGTTCTGGGGCATCATCCTCGGCTTTCCCGTGCTCAGGCTGCGCGGCGACTATCTCGCCATCGTCACCCTGGCCTTCGGCGAGATCATCCGCCTCGTGCTGATCAACTGGGTGCCCGTGACCAACGGCTATGCCGGCATCACGGGCATCGCCCGGCCGACCTTCTTCGGCATTCCTTTCAACGCCTCCGACCAGGGCTTCGCCGCCGTCTTCGGTCTCGAGTTCTCGCCCCTCTACCGGCTCGTCTTCCTGTTCTACCTGATCCTGCTGCTGGCGCTCCTCACCAACTGGGTGACGCTGCGCCTGCGGCGGCTGCCGGTGGGCCGCGCCTGGGAGGCGCTGCGCGAGGACGAGATCGCCTGCCGCGCGCTCGGCATCAACACCACCTCGACCAAGCTCACGGCGTTCGCCATCGGCGCCGGCTTCGGCGGCTTCGCCGGCTCCTTCTTCGCCGCCCGCCAGGGCTTCATCAGCCCGGAGTCCTTCACCTTCATGGAGAGCGCCGTGATCCTCGCCATCGTCGTGCTCGGCGGCATGGGCAGCCAGATCGGCGTCGCCATCGCCGCCGTGCTGATGATCGGCGGCACCGAGCTTCTGCGCGAGCTCGACTGGCTGAAGCGGATCTTCGGCTCCGACTTCGATCCGACGCAATACCGCATGCTCATCTTCGGCCTTGCCATGGTTCTGATCATGGTCTGGCGGCCGCGCGGCCTGGTCTCGACGCGCGATCCCTCGATCTTCCTCGCCGAGCGCCGCTCGGTGTCCGGCGCCCACGTGCGGGAGGGTCACGGCTGATGGCGGCGGCGCCCGGCGACACCGTGCTCGAGGTCGAGCACCTCTCCATGCGCTTCGGCGGGCTCGTGGCCGTCAACGACCTGTCCTTCAAGGCCAACCGCGGCGAGATCACGGCCCTGATCGGCCCCAACGGCGCCGGCAAGACCACGGTCTTCAACTGCATAACGGGCTTCTACAAGCCGACCACGGGCCGCATCGTGATGGCGCTGGGCGGCAGCGCGCGCAGCGACGACGTCGAGCGCCTCACCGCCTCCGGCCTGCGCTCGCGGCGCACGGCAACCGGCGAGATCTTCCTGCTCGAGCGCATGCCCGATTTCGAGATCACGGCGCGGGCGAAGGTGGCGCGGACGTTCCAGAACATCCGTCTGTTTCCCGGCATGACCGTGCTCGAGAACCTGATCGTCGCCCAGCACAACAGCCTGATGCGGGCCTCGGGCTATTCCGTGAAGGGCCTGTTCGGCGCCGCCGGCTATCGCCGGGCCGAGGCCGATGCGGTCGACCGCGCCAGGAGCTGGCTCGACCGGCTGGGCCTCACCGCACGCGCCGACGACGCCGCCGGCGCGCTCGCCTACGGCGACCAGCGGCGCCTCGAGATCGCGCGCGCCATGTGCACGCTCCCCGCGCTCCTGTGCCTCGACGAGCCGGCGGCCGGGCTCAATCCGCGCGAATCGGCCGAGCTCAAGGGATTCATCCGCTCGCTCGCCCGCGACCACGGCACCTCCGTGCTGCTGATCGAGCACGACATGTCCGTCGTCATGGAGATCTCCGACCGCGTCGTGGTGCTGGAGTACGGCATCAAGATCGCCGACGGCACGCCGGAGGCCGTGCGCAACGACCAGAGGGTGATCGCCGCCTACCTCGGCGTCGAGGACGATGCGGTGGCCGAGGCGGAGGCTGAGATCGCGCTATGACCGCCCCTCTGCTCGCGGTCGAGAACGTGACCGCCTTCTACGGCTCCATCATGGCCCTCAAGGGGGTGACGATCTCGGTCGCCGAGAACGAGATCGTGACGCTGATCGGCGCCAACGGCGCCGGCAAGTCGACCTTGATGATGACGATCTTCGGCGAGCCGCGCGCGCGGGCGGGCCGCATCCTCTACCAGGGCCGCGACATCACCCACCTGCCCACGCACGAGATCGCGCGCCTGCGCATCGCCCAGTCGCCCGAGGGCCGCCGCATATTCCCCCGCATGACGGTGCGCGAGAACCTGCAGATGGGCTCCGAGATCGACGGCGGCCGCCACTTCGAGGAGGATCTGCAGCGTGTCTGCGGGTTGTTCCCGATCCTGGCCAGGCGCATCGACCAGCGCGGCGGCACGCTCTCGGGCGGCGAGCAGCAGATGCTGGCGATCGGCCGCGCCCTGATGAGCCGGCCGAAGCTCCTGCTCCTGGACGAGCCGTCGCTCGGCCTGGCGCCGCTGATCGTGCGCCAGATCTTCGAGGTGGTCGCCGAGCTCAACCGGCAGGGCATGACCGTGTTCCTGGTCGAGCAGAACGCCTTTCACGCCCTCAAGCTCGCCCACCGCGCCTACGTCATGGTCTCGGGCAGCATCACGATGACCGGATCGGGGCGGGAGCTGCTGGCGCGGCCCGAGATTCGTGCCGCCTACCTCGAAGGAGGCCGCTGAGGTCCCATGTCCCTGGCCATCTCCCTCATCAAGGCGCACGCCGCCTTCGTCCTGATCACGATGGTGATGGGGGGCGCGGCGGCCTATGCAACCGGCAAGGCCGTGGCACAGACCTGGCGCCCCTATTGGCAGGTCGTGCTCTACACCCTCGCGCTCGCCGCGGTGACCCGCTTCTTCCACTTCGCCCTGTTCGAGGAGACCCTGCTCGATGCCGGCGGCTACCTCGTCGAGGCCGCCGTGCTCCTCCTGGCCGCCACCGCCGGCTACCGCCTCATGCGCGCCAAGCAGATGACAGGTCAATACGATTGGCTGTTCACGCCGTCGGGTCCGTTCGGCTGGAGGCCGCGCCCGTGAGGCCGCCGGCGCACGCCCCTCCTTGGTCGGACGTGACACGGCCGCGTTTTCCATGGAAAACTCGGCGACCGGCCCGCGCGGCCCAATTCCAGTACCGCATGCCATCTATTGTCGAGACTGGGTAGACAGAGGAGCCCGTGAATGACCAGGAAGCTGTTGGCAGCAGGCGCCCTTGCGGCGGCCGTGCTCGCCTCGCAAGGAGCCTACGCGCAGATCAAGCTCGGTGTTGCCGGTCCCATCACGGGTGGCAGCGCCGCCTTCGGTGCCCAGCTCAAGAACGGCGTTGAGCAGGCCGTCGAGGACATCAATGCCGCCGGCGGCATCCTCGGCCAGAAGATTACGCTGATCCAGGGTGATGACCGCGCCGATCCGAAGGAAGGCGTCTCGGTCGCCAACAAGTTCGTGGGCGACGGGGTCAAGCTCGTGGTGGGCCACTTCAATTCGGGCGTCACAATTCCGGCCTCCGAGGTTTACCAGGAGAACGGCATCGCCATGATCACCCCGTCGGCGACCAATCCCAAGCTCACCGAGCGCGGCATGTGGAACGTGTTCCGCACCTGCGGGCGCGACGACCAGCAGGGCGCCGTGGCCGCCGCCTACCTGTTGAAGAACTACAAGGACAAGAAGATCGCCATCGTTCACGACAAGACCACCTACGGCAAGGGGCTCGCGGACGAGACGCAGAAGGCGCTCAATGCCGGCGGCATCAAGGAGGTGCTGTATGAGGGCGTGAACACGGGCGAGAAGGACTACTCGGCGCTCGTCTCCAAGATCAAAGCCTCGGGCGCGGCGCTCGTCTACTGGGGCGGTCTGCACGACACCGGCGGCCTCATCGTGCGGCAGATGAAGGACCAGGGCCTCGGCATCCCGATCATGGGCGGCGACGGCATTGCCGACGACGAGTACGCGACCATCTCGGGCCCCGGTGCCGAGGGCACGCTGATGACCTTCCCGCCCGATCCGCGCAACCGCGCCGAGGCCAAGGCCATCGTCGACAAGTTCCGCACCGGGCGCAAATTCGAGCCCCAGGCCTACACCCTCTACTCCTACGCCGCCGTCGAGATCTTCAAGCAGGCGGCCGAGCAGGCCAAGAGCCTCGACCCCAAGAAGGTTGCCGAGGTCATGCACTCGGGCAAGGTGTTCAAGACCGTGATCGGCGACATCTCCTACGACAAGAAGGGCGACATCACACGTTCCGACTACGTCGTATACACCTGGAAGAAGGGCAAGGACGGCAAGGTCAGCTACTTCGAGAACTGAGCATTCAACGCGTTGAGGTTGCACGGAAAAGCCCCGCCACCCGGCGGGGCTTTTCTTGTGTACCAAAAAGGTCCCACCCGATCCGGGCAACCGCCGGCCATGTGCTCGAAACGATTGATTAACCCTTCTAGATCCATAAATTAGCTCTTGGAATACCCGGAAAATGCCATGTTCCCGGGTTATGCGTTATGGATTGTCCCGCCATGTAGGCGCGTCAGACGGGGGTCTAGGACATGCATTTCGGGCCGTGGCGCGGCGCCGTTCTCGGCGTTGTTGCCACCATCATCTTGGCGAGCGCGGCGATCCCTGAAGCGGTCGCGCAGCAGCGCCAGACCTATGCGCGTGCCGCACGCGCGGCGCCCGTGGCGCCCGGTCCGGTCGCGCCGACCCGCACCCGTTTCGTCATCGGCCTCGAGCACGAGATCGATTTCCAGGTCTACTCCCTCACCGATCCCAACCGCGTCTATGTCGAGCTGCCCGAGGCGAAGGTGCAGCTGCCGCCCAATCCCGAGGACAAGCCCGTGGGCCTCGTCAAGAGCTTCCGCGGCGGCCTCTCGGCGCCCGGCAAGCAGCGCGTCGTGATCGACGTGACCGGGCCCGTCGTCGTCGACAAGGCCGAGATCGAGACGACCGCAGACGGCCAGCCCCGGCTCGTCATCGACATCGTCGAGGTCTCCGCCGCGGTCGCGGCCGGCATCAACGCCCAGCACGCCCGCCGGCTCGCCATGCAGCAGGGTGCCAGCGGCCTCGGCGCGCAGGACCTGCAGCCGCCCTTGCCGCGTCCCGCCATCTCGCCGCAGGCGCGCGCCCAGCACATGTACAAGCCCGTCATCGTCATCGATCCGGGCCACGGCGGAGACGACACGGGTGCCCAGAAGCACGGCATCGTCGAGAAGGACGTGGTGCTCGCCTTCAGCCACAAGCTGCGCGAGAAGCTCGAGGCGAGCGGCCGCTACAAGGTGCTGATGACGCGCAGCGACGACACCTTCGTCGAGCTCAACGCGCGGCGCGAGTTCGGCGAGCAGAACAAGGCGCAGCTGTTCGTTGCCGTGCACGCCGACTACGCCAACTCCAACGCCCGCGGCGCCACCATCTACTCGCTGCGCCCCGAGGTTGCCGGCATGCTGCAGCGTTCCGCCAAGGGCGATCTCAACGAGGTCAACGTCGTCGACAAGGCGCTGCCGAAGACCGCGGAGGCCGACATCGGGGCGGTGAAGGAGATCCTCGCCGACCTCTACCGCCGCGAGATCGATCTCAACCAGGCCCGCACCAGCGTGTTCGTGAAGTCGGTGATCGGCCAGATGGGCGCCTCCACGAGCCTCAAGGACAACCCCGATCGGCAGGCGGCGTTCGTGGTTCTCAAGTCGGCCAAGGTGCCCTCGATCCTGATCGAGCTCGGCTACGTCACCAACGCCGCCGACGCCCAGCTCCTCGGCTCCGAGGCCTGGCGCGAGAAGGTCTCGACCTCCATCTCCAAGGCGATCGAGAACTACTTCCAGAACCGCCCCGCGCTCTGAGCCGGCGTTCCCGGCGCATCGCGGGATCGATGCCCGGCGGTAGCGCCGCGGCGGCCATGAGCCCGCCCCGCCCCTCACGATTCCTCGGCCTGCCGAAGGCGCCCGCCTCGCGCCGCTCCTGGGCGTCCAGGCCGACCGAGCCCGCCGCGTCGACAGCGGGCATCAAAAAGGGCCGGCTCCCTGCTGGGAGCCGACCCTCGAATGCGTGGCCGGCTAGGTCGCACCCGTCGCCGGCGAAGCCGGATTAGAGCTTACTTGGTGGACGATGACGTTGGTTTTCCCGCCAGAGGAGCACCCACTTCCAGTCAGGTTGGAGCTTCAGACCGGTGCGGTCGTCACGAGACACTGCTTCACTCAAACCACACCGTTGATAGAGGCGCTTCATGTGCCACTCCATCTCCAGAGAGATTGCCAAGCCGCAATCGCCGACCCGCCACGGCGCCGCCATATGGGACGACGCCGTCATGCCCGGTTCCTCGCAGAGCCGGGCCAAGCGCCAAAGCGCACGTTTCGGAAGATTGAGCACAGCGGTTCGGGACAGGGTCCGCAGGGGAGGTTGCGGAAACGAATCCGAAGGGTTGTAGCGGCGGCCCTGTCCAAGCCCGCCTGGCCTTCGGTAATTCTGGACATCTCGGATGAGACATGCCCTCGCTCAGATGCACCGGCCCGTGCTGGGCCGCGACGTCTGACGCCTGACTGAATCCCGGTTAACAGTATTCGCCACAACCGTTAAGGATGAATTAACGCCGGCTCCAATTCGCCGCCAGCCCCGCGCAAGCCGGCCACAGCCGCGTCGGCCGCGGACGTCAGCGTCCGGACGAACTCGGCACCGGCGACCGCGGCCCTCGCGTTGCAGCCGCGCCTGCCCGGGATCCGTGGTCACGACAGCACACAGCAAAAAGGGCGCGCCCATCGAGCGCGCCCCTCGCAACTCCTGCTGCAGCCGTCATCAGACGGCGGCGCGGTGATCCTCGCTGTCGCCCTTGCCTTGCCGCGCCGACTTCTGCACGGCTGCCTGGACCTTCTCGAAGGCGCGCACCTCGATCTGCCGGATGCGCTCGCGCGACACGCCGAACTCGGCCGACAGGTCCTCGAGCGTGGCCGGGTCCTCCGCCAGACGCCGCGCCTCGAAGATTCGCCGCTCGCGCTCGCTCAGCGTCGACATGGCCCGCGCCAGGTAGCCCTTGCGCAGGTCGAGCTCCTCGCTCTCCACGAGGCGCTGCTCCTGGTCGGGCGTCTCGTCGACGAGCCAGTCCTGCCACTCGCCGCTACCTTCCGTCTCCGCGCGCACCGGCGCATTGAGCGAGGCGTCGCCGCCGAGACGGCGGTTCATCGACACGACGTCCTCCTCGGGCACGCCGAGCTTGGTCGCGATGTGCGTCACCTGGTCGGGGCGCAGGTCGCCGTCCTCCAGCGCCTTGATCTGCCCCTTCATGCGGCGCAGGTTGAAGAACAGCTTCTTCTGCGCGGCCGTGGTGCCCATCTTCACGAGGCTCCACGAGCGCAGGATGTACTCCTGTATCGAGGCGCGGATCCACCACATGGCGTAGGTGGCGAGGCGGAAGCCCTTGTCGGGATCGAAACGCTTCACGGCCTGCATCAGGCCGACGTTGCCCTCCGAGATCACCTCGCCGATCGGCAGGCCGTAGCCGCGATAGCCCATGGCGATGCGGGTGACGAGCCGCAGGTGCGAGGTGACGAGGCGGTGCGCGGCGTCGGAATCGGCGTGCTCCTGCCAGCGCTTGGCCAGCATGTACTCCTCCGCCGGCTCCAGCATGGGGAACCTGCGGATTTCCTCCAGATAGCGCGCGAGCCCACCGGCTCCACCGACGACGCTGGGAAGTGCTTTCGTAGCCATCTTTCCTCTGGCCGGCGTCTCGGTCCTCGAACCCGCCGGCTCCCTCTTGCTCACTGTATCCTCCAGCTCGCTGCACTATGTGCGTCAAGCTTGGCGGCACAGAGGCGATAGCCTGCCTGTCCTGTCACGAGCAAACCACGTTGCTGTGTGCCGCCAATAACGCTCCCTCACGGGATAGTGGACAAACGGTGAAGCCACCCGGATTCCGTCTTCGGCCGGCTGCACAAAACATGGACAATCCGTAACCTAACCGGGCCGCTGGCCTGGCCCGGCCCGCAGCGCCGCCACCAGCGCGGCCATGTCCGCCGGCAGGGCACTCTCGAACGCGAGGCGCTTGCCGGTAACGGGATGCTCGAACTTCAGTTCCGCGGCGTGCAGCGCCTGGCGGCCGAGCGCTGCCAGCGCGGCGGCGGCCGCAGGCCCGAGCTTGCGCGCGCTGGCCTTGTGGCCGGAGCCGTAGGTCATGTCTCCGAGCAGGGGGTGGCCGATGTGCGCGAGGTGGACGCGCACCTGGTGGGTTCGGCCAGTCTCGAGCGTGAGCCGCAAAAGGCTGGCGACAGGGCGGCCGGCATCGCCGCGTGCCGCGGGAAACGCCTCCAGCACGCTGTAGTGGGTGACGGCGCGCCGGCCGCGGTCGCCCGCGACCACCGCCATCCGCGTGCGGTTGGCACTGCTGCGCCCGAGCGGCGCGTCGATGCTGCCGCGCGGGCGATCCGGCACGCCCCAGGCGAGCGCACGGTAACCGCGCTCGAGCCTGCCGTCCGCGCCGTGCGCGGCAAACTGCTCGGCGAGCGCCCGGTGCGCGGCGTCGGATTTGGCCACCAACAGCAGGCCGGTGGTGTCCTTGTCGAGACGGTGCACGATGCCGGGCCGGCGGACGCCGCCGATGCCGGACAGGCTCGGCCCGCAATGCGCCAGCAGGGCGTTCACCAGCGTGCCCGACGCGTGGCCAGCAGCCGGGTGCGCCACCATGCCCCGGGGCTTGTCGATGACGATCAGGTGCGCATCTTCGTAAAGCACGCTGAGCGCGATGGCCTCGGCCGCCGGCTCGGCCGGCGCGGGGGGCGGGATGTCCAGCAGGTAATAGCCCGGCGCCGCCCGCGCCGCGCCGTCGGTCATCACCACCCCGTCCCGGCTGAGCCGCCCCTCGGCGATCAGCGCCTGGAGGCGGGCGCGGGAGAGGTCGGCCAGCCGCTCGGCCAGCGCCTTGTCCAGTCGCAGCCCCGCCGCCGTCTCGT
>JANRIO010000104.1:0-71153 GCA_033764875.1 Hyphomicrobiaceae bacterium
TTGCGGCCCGAGCAGCGGGATCATGCGCGTCTTGCTGAAGCCGGCGCGGGGCGTCTTGCAGATGATGGCGATGGCCGCGGTCATGGGTCCCGTGCGATTGGCGTACTGACACACACTACTATTCGCGGGCGATGGCGCCAGCGTTTCGGGGTTTTCCACGCCGCCGATCACTTCGCCGTGACCGTGCGGTCGTTCCGCTGCGTTGCTACGCTCGGCCTTGAGCGGGCGTGATGCCGCCTTCGCGGCGGTGGCGTTGCCGGGGAGGCCAGCGGCTCGCCACGCCAGCCGACCGCAGAGGGTAGTTGTTCGTGGCAAGCCCGACCAATCGCGCGGGGTGCCAAGTGCCGGACTTCCGGCCGCTAACGCCGGCGGGGTGGCACCACGTCCTTGAAGGCGTCGAAGGTTTTCCAGGCCGGCTCCGGGGGCGTGACGCCCTCCGCCGGCAGGTACTGGGACGGCGCGCCGCTGCCGAGGTCGGGGATGTAGCGCGGACAGTTGGGAAAGATGTGCTCGGGCACCACGCGCACCAGGATCTGGGCTCCGGGCATGCCGGCAATCATCGCATCGTCGAAGCTCAGGCTCGCGCGGCCATTCACGCGCAGCCGCCGCGGCTTGTCGCCCATGGCGATGAACAGGAGCCCGACGCCCGGGTTCGCCTCGATGTTGCCGAGGCTCTTGAACATGCCGTTGCCGTCGTAGTCGGGGAAGACGAGGAGGTCCGGCGCAAGCACCTTCACGAAGCCCGCCGGGCCGCCCTTGAAGGAGCAGTCGGGCCGCCCCTGCGCGTCGGCGGTGGCGAGGAAGAAGAAGCCGACGCTCTCGATGAAGGCCTTGTCCTCGTCCTTGAAGCGGTCGCGCCAGAGGCGCTCGACGAGCCTGTCGGCCAGTTGCGTGGAGCCGAAGCGGTCCTGCAGCCCGCGGTTGGCGTCGTGATACATCGGCATGACGTCCTCTCGAATATGCGAGCAAGCCTGCCTGTCCCGCGCACCCGGCGCGCACTCCCATCCTAGCGCCGGGCGCACGGCGTACAAGGAAGAATTCCGGTGGCGGTTTCGTGCCGGGCGGATCTGTGCCTAGATACGCGCCAGAAAGACCATCAAGACGCCGGGGGAGAAGATGCCGACACTTGCCGAGACCGCAAGCCGCCTCGAAAGCCTGCTGAAGCTGCGTTCCATCCCATTCGGCATGAAGCTGTTCGAGCGCAAGGCCGATATGGAGGCGATCGCCAAGATCCGCCGGCCGGCTTCCGTGCACACGCTCGACCAGGTGGTGGCGCAGGCGTCCCGGCTGGGCTGGACGGTCGGCATCACGGCCGAGAACCTCGTCGGCGCGCAATGCCGTGCAGTGGTCGGGCTCGGCAGCGCCAAGGATGCCGCCTGGAGGTCGGGCAAGCATATGACCGGCGTGTGGTTCTCGACGCTCGAGGACGCGGGCGCGCACCAGGCGTCCATGCACTGCGTCGAGGACGGACGCTACGAGGCCCTTGCCGTGTCGCCGCTGGCCTCGGGCCGCCTCGATCCGCCCGACATCGCGCTGTTCTACGCCACGCCCGGGGCCATGATGTATTTCATCAACGGGCTGCAGTGGGCCGGCTACAAGCGCTTCGACTGGAGCGTGGTCGGCGAGAGCGCGTGCGCCGACAGCTGGGGCCGGGCGCTGACGAAGCGCGAGCCGTCGCTGTCGATCCCGTGCTTTGCCGAGCGGCGCTACGGCGGCGTCCTCGACGACGAGATGCTGATGGCGCTCCCCCCTGAGCAGCTCGAGAAGGCCATCGCCGGCATGGAGGCGCTGGCCAAGAACGGCTTCCGCTACCCCTTCCCGCAGTACGGTATCCAGCAGGACGTGCGCGACGGCATGGCCAAGAGCTATCCGGACCGGGCCAAGCGCTGAAGCGGATGCCGCCGGCCGGCGCGATCAACAGCGCAGCCGAGCCCGCTTGACGTAGGTCAACGAGACGCCGCCCGACGAGGTGCCTACTGGCGCTGCAATCGAGGGAGGGCGCCACGTGAGACGTCTTGCATTGGCTCTGGCAGTGGTGGCTTTGGCCGGGAGCGCAAGCGCGGGTCCGCTGGAGGATTGCACGCAGGCGCGCAACGGCCCCGTCCGCCTCAAGGGCTGCTCCGATGTCATCGCCGGCAGCGCCTTCGGCAACGAGGACAAGGCGCGGGCCTACCGGAACCGCGCCGCACTGCGGCTCGAGGCGGGTGCCGCCGCCGATGCGGTGGGCGACTACACGCAAGCCCTGCGGCTGGCGGCCCCCGACGCGGGAAGCCTCTCGGGGCGGGCACGGGCGCGGATCGTTGCGGGCGACGTGGCCGGTGCGCTCGACGACTACAACGAGGCCATCAGGCTAGCGCCGCAATCGGCAAGCCTCCATCTCGGACGGGCGCACGCGCACTATGTGCGCGGCAATGCCGAGGCGGCGATCGCGGACTGCTCGGAGGCGCTGCGCATCAACCCCTCGAGCGCGGCCGCCTACAACCAGCGCGGCCTCGCCTACCGGCGCTCGGGCAACGTGGAGAAGGCCATTGCCGACTATACCTCGGCCATCGCCATCAACCCGGTCTACGCGCTCGCCTACAACAATCGCGGCTATGCCTACGAGGCGTCGAGGAAGAAGGCGGAGGCGATCGCCGACTTCCGGTCGGCGCTGCTGCTCGACGCGTCGCTGGTCGGCGCACGCGACGGGCTCGCACGCCTGGGCGCCTCCGGCAACACGATCGCAGAGACGGAGCAGCGCATCCGCGAGGGGAAGACGCTCGTCGGCAACTATTGCGTGGGCTGCCATGCGCTGGGCCCCGCGGGCGACAGCCCCAACGCCAAGGCGCCGCCGTTCCGTACGCTCAGCGCACGCCACCCGGGCCTGTCGCTGCGCGAGCCGCTGACGCGGGGCATCGCCGCCCCGCACGACCAGATGCCGAAGTTCGTCCTGACGCAGGAGCAGATCGACGCCATCATCGCCTACATCAACAGCCTGGGCACGGGGGCGGCAAAGGGGGCCGCCGGCAAGCCCGGGCCATGGCGGGTGGCAACCGACGCGGTCGAGACGGGCAGCGTGGCGCAGGGCAAGGCCTACGCGCAGAAGATGTGCGCGGAGTGCCACAACGTGAGCTCGAGCGACGTGCGCTCGCCGAACCCACGCTCGCCGCGCTTCAAGGACATCGCCAACACGCCCGGCATGACCGTGACGGCGCTCACCGTGTGGTCGCGCTCGACGCACGTGACGATGCCAAACATCATCATTCCGCCCGCGGACCTCGAGAACCTGGCCGCCTACATCCTGAGCCTGCGCGCGCAGCGCCCCTGATCGCACCCCGGGGGCGCGATTGACCCGGCAAGGGTGTGGCGAGGGCGTCGCGCCTGCGCCATCATGCGCGTCCATGGGGGATGGAGACAGGCGCAGGCGGAGACGAGACATGGCGCGCAGGATCGACATCGAGGACCATCGCGTCACGCCCGGTGCGCGGGTCAAGCTCAACCGCCGGCCGACGCGCATCGCGCCGCCCTACGCGAGCAAGGACGACTACCGGGCCATACTCGAGGCGCACGTCTCGCGCATGAGCGACCTGCAGGAGCTGCTCTACGCCAGCAACCGGCACGCCATTCTCGTCATCTTCCAGGCCATGGATGCAGCGGGCAAGGACGGCTGCATCAAGCACGTCATGTCCGGCGTCAACCCGCAGGGCTGCTGCGTGTTCACGTTCGTGCACCCGACGCCGCAGGAGCTGCGCCACGATTTCCTGTGGCGCACCACGCGGGACCTGCCGGAGCGCGGCAAGATCGCGATCTTCAACCGCTCGTACTACGAGGAGGTGCTGATCGTGCGCGTGCATCCGGAGATCCTGCACGGCGAGGCGCTGCCGGACGATGGGGAAAGCGCGCGCATCTGGGAGGAGCGGTACCGCTCGATCAACGGGCTCGAGCGGCACCTCGCCGAGAACGGCACGCGCATCGTCAAGATCTTCCTGCACGTCTCGAAAGAGGAGCAGAGGAAGCGCCTGCTCGACCGCATCCTCGTCCCGGCAAAGAACTGGAAGATCAAGCCGGAGGACATCGAGGAGCGGGCGTACTGGGAGGACTACCGCCGCGCCTACGAGGCCTGCCTGGAAGCGACGAGCAGCAAGCACGCGCCCTGGTACGTGGTGCCCGCCGACGACAAGCCGACGGCGCGCCTCATCGTGTCGCAGATCATCCTCGACCTGATGGAGGGTCTCGACCTGAAGTCGCCGCGAATCTCGAAGGCGCGAAAGGCCGAGCTCGAGGCCATGCGGCACCGGCTGGAGAAGGGCTGAGGCGCCGGCCGGCTCCTGCTCGCGCATGAACTTTCGGATTGACGCGCGGAACTTGCTCTCGGGAAAGCGCCATGAACGAGGACATACGGGCCTTCGGCCTTTCGCTTGCGACCATCGGCATCCTCGTCCTCGGTCTCCTGCTGGTCAGCGCGCCGATGCTGTGGCCGCTGGGGCGGCTGTGGCTGCTCTGGGTGATGGCCAAGGGGCTCCTCGCTCTCTTCGCGGCGGCGCTGGCCTTCACGACGGCGTGGGGCCTCTACATCCGCCTGACGCGGCGGGACCCCACGGACATCCATTCGCGCAGGTTCGGCCTGTTCGTCGGCAGCAACGTCGCGGCCGGTGCCATCATGCTCGGGTGCTGGGGGGCCTATCTCGCCCGCCATATCGACGCCGCTGCCGCCGGCACCGCGTGGTGGCAGGGGGCGCTGCTCTATCTCGACGGCCTGCTGGCGACGCTGGTCGCGGAGAACATCGCGGGCGAGCTCTTCCAGGGCACGCTCTACCGCAGCATCAACATGCTCGTCTCCTACACAGCCTTCATCCTGGCTGCGCTGTGGCTGCACCTTGCATGAAGGCCGTGCACGCCGCAGGCACCGGGCGGTCTGGCGTGATCGTGCCCGACGCGCCCGGAACCCGGTGGCTCAGTCGGATGGCCCGTTGTCGAAGCGGACCGCATCCATGAGCCTCTGCACCTCGTCGCGCCGCTCGGCCAGCTTGTGGAGCGACACGGAGTCAGGCTTCAGAGGCGGCCATTTTGCCAGAACCGCCGGCGGATCAATCGTGCTCGTGACCGGATACTCGTCGTTCACCGCGCTCAGGATGCGCTGGCCCAGCTCCGAGGTGAGGAACTCGATCAGCTTGATGCCGCTGTCTCTGTTGGGAGCGTGCTTCATCAGAGCCACACCGGAGATCGACACATGGGTGCCGCGGCCGTCGGCCTCGGGAAACACGACGCGGATCGCGGTCTGCTTCTGCTCGCGCAACTGCTGGTCGACGGCGATCAAGTTGGCGGCGTAGTAGCTGTTGACGATGGCGACGTCGCAATCGCCCTTGATCACGGCGTGGATCTGGTCCCGGTCACCACCAGTCGGCGGGCGCGCCAGATTGGCTTTCACGCCGTTCAACCACGCCTCGGTCCGCTGCGCCCCGTGGTGCACCAGCATGGAGGCCACAAAGGTCGTATTGTAGGGATGCTTGCCCGAGCGGACGCAGATCCTCCCCTTCCACTTGGGGTCGGCCAGCTCGTCGTACGTGATGGTCTCGGCACCGACCCGCGCCTTCGAGGCGACCAGAACCCGGGCGCGGCGCGTGAGGCCCAGCCAATGCCCCTCCGGGTCGCGGTACGTGGCGGGCACACTGGCCTCGACGACTTTCGACCTGATGGCTTGCGTCAAGCCGCGCGACTGCGCGTCGAGCAAGAGCCCGAACTCGTTGGTGAGCAGGACGTCTGCGGGGCTTCGCTCGCCCTCGTTGGCGATGCGCTCGATCAGGCCTTTGGTGGCGTAGGTCAGCTTGACCTTGATGTTGGTGACGGCGTTGAACGCGCGCAGCAGCGGCGCGATCCGCTCCGGGTCGCGGAACGAGTAGAGGTTGACCTCAGCGGCTTGCACGCTGGGCGCTGCAACCGTCGAGAGCGAAACTGCAGCCAGGACCACACTCAAGAAATGACGCGAACGCATGAAACGACATGTACGCATGTGCTTTGGCCTTCCCAACTGATGCAGGTTCGAAAGCGAAGACGGGTTCTGGTACGACGCGGCGCACATCACGGGTCGCGTCGTGGAGCTTCGGCATGCGGCGGCGGCTGTCGCAGTTGATCCATCGAGGAGGGCCAGGGTCCTTCGCTGGCGCCCCTTCGGTCTACTGACGTTTAGCGGTCAGTTGACCGCTCTTCTGTACACCTTGTTTTCAACGCCGAACCGGTGCATCGAGCGGCTGCCGTTGATGCCTGTGAACAAGTGCTTTGACGCCACGCCACCGCATACAAATACTGAAAATTTCTGCACTTTTTGTGCTTCTGCCTTGTGCAGTCGGCCGGCCTGCACGCTAGCGCCCCACGGCCGCCGCGTGCTCGTAGATGTCGTCCTCCTGAGCATTGTGGATGCGCACGAGAGCCTCGATGGCCTCGATGGCGCGCTGGGCGTCGCGGACGAGGAAGCGGTCGATCTCGAGCCCGCGCATGTCGTGCGTCAGACGGTCGAGAAGGCGGGCGAGATGCAGGATCTCGCGGTGGGCGCGGCTCATGGCGCTCAAGCCATGGGTATCGGCGAGATAGGCCTCGAGGAGGGGATAGACGCGCGTCCTGTCGGCCTCCTCGTGACGCACGATCCGGCCCGCCACGATCAGGCTCGCCTCCTCGATGAGGGCGGCGGCGGGGGCACCATCGGCGGTGTCGAGGGCATCGGCGATCTCGCGCAGGCGGTCGAGGGCCGCGCCGACGTCGACGTGCTCGAGCAGCAGGCCCGAGACGCGCGTTGCCGGCAGCAGCCGCTGGCGGAAGCCACGCTCGGGCACCAGCGCGCGCAGGGCGTTGAGGATCACCGCAACGTCGATGGCCTCCTGGGCGAGCGCTCCGGCCACGGGGGTGAGGTGGCCGAACGCCGCCAGCCCCATGGCAGCGCCGGAAAGCGTGAGACCCACCCAGATGCTCTGCAGGGCGATGGCGCGGGTGCGCTGGGCGATGGCGAGCGCCTGCGGCACGCAGTCGATGCGGTCGAGGAGGATCACGACGTCGGCGGCCTCGGAGGAGGCGCTGGCGCCGCGGGCCCCCATGGCGATGCCGACGCGGGCCGCCGCCAGCGCCGGCGCGTCGTTGATGCCGTCGCCGACCATGACGGTCGGAGCCAGCCGCTCCTCGGTCGCGACGGCGTCGACCTTGTCGGCCGGGACGCGGTCGGCGAGCACGCTGTCGAGGTCGAGGGCGCCGCCGATGGTCTGGGCGGCGTCCTCGCTGTCGCCGGTCAGCATGAGGATGCGCGAGACACCGAGCCGGCGCAAGGACTGCACGGCGCGCGGCGTGTCGTTGCGCAGCTCGTCGCCGAGCAGGAGTGCGCCGATGATGTGCCCATCGAGGGACACGAACACGCTCAGCGCCGAGCGCCAGGCCGCCCGCCGCAGCGCGCGCTGGGCCCAGGCCTCGGGCCGGCGGCCGGCGGCCACGTAGGCGAAGGAGCCGGCGGCGACGCGCGCCGTGCCGACGGTGCCCTCGAGGCCGGAGCCCATGCTCTCGCGCACGTCGCGCGGGAACTCGAGCGCTAGGCCGCGGGCCCGCGCGGCCGCGGTCACGGCGACCGCCACCACGTGGCGGGAGGCCTGCTCGAGGGAGGCTGCAAGCCGCAACACCTCCGTGGCCGACTGCCCCTGCGCCGTCTCGACGGCGATGAGACGGGCGCCGCCGACGGTGAGCGTGCCGGTCTTGTCGAAGACGACGGTGCGGGCGCCGGCCAGCGCCTCGAGAGCCCCGCCGCCCTTGATCAGGATGCCGTGCCTGGCCGCCCGGCTGATGCCGGAGATGAAGGCGACGGGGGCGGCCAGGATCAGGGGGCACGGCGTGGCAGCCACCAGCACGGCAAGGGCCCTGACCGGATCACCCGATAGGGCCCATGCCGACGCGGCGACGATGAGCGTCACCGGCAGCAGCAGCAGCGCATAGCGGTCGGCCATGCGCATGAAGGGCGCCTTGGCCGTCTGCGCCGCCGTCACCATGCGGACGATGCCGGCATAGCTGCTCTCGCCGGCGGTGGCGGAGGCCGTCATCTCGAAGGTCTCGCCCGCATTGACGGTGCCGCTGCGCAGCAGGCCGCCGCGATCGCGCCTGACGGGCAGCGGCTCGCCAGTCAGGGCCGCCTCGTCGAGGAGGGCCGTGGCGCTTGCGAGATGGCCGTCGACCGGCACGATCTCGCCGGCGCGCACAACCAGCGTGTCGCCAACACGGACGTCGTCGACGCCCATCTCCTGCAGCCCGTCGCCCTGCTTCCGGTGCGCCACGCGGGGGGCGCGATCGACGAGCGCGCGCAACTCGCGCTCGGCGCGGGCGACGGCGAAATCCTCCAGCAGGTTGCCGCCGGAGTACATGAGGGCCACGACGGCACCCGCGAGGCTCTCGCCCATGGCAAGCGCTGCCGACATCGCGAGCAGCGCGATCGCATCAACGCCGACGCGGCCCTGGGCCAGGTCGCGCAGGATGGCCAAGAGAAGGGCGAGGGCGACGGGCACCGTGCCGGCGCTCCAGGCCGCGCTGGCCGCGGCCGGGTAGCCGGCGAGCGCGAGGAGGCCGCCCGAGGCGAGGGCTGCAAGCGCGATCGCGACGAGGCTGCGGCGCAGGAGGCGTTGGCTCGGCATGGCTGGGTTCCCGCTGGCTGCCTGCCGGGCTCTACCCCGGCCGGCAGCCGGCTGGGTTGATCCCGGACAACGCGGCGGCCCGGCAGTCCGCCGCCGCCTCAAGCGGGGTCCAGGCGCTCCACATCGAGACGATGCACGATGCCGCCGGTGGCGGCCGTCAAGGCGGGGTAGCGCACCAGCACCAGCGGGTCGTGGCCCGGCACCACCCGCCGGGCCGCGCCGCCCGCGAGCGCGACGAGGCGGGCGTAGCCTTTCAGCACGTCCTCGATGTCGATGGTGATGGGGAAGACCTTGCCGGTCTCGAAATTCTCGTAGTAGTGCGAGGCGTCAGAGGCCAGCACCACGGGGCCGGTCGCGGTCATGACGCGCACACTCTGCAGGCCGCGGCTGTGGCCGCCGATCTTGTGCAGGCTCAAGCCAGGCGCGATCTCGGCATCGCCGTCGTGGAAGGCGACGCGGCCGGCGAACACGTTGCGGACCATGGCGCAGACGTGGTCTGCGGTGAAGGGCGCGCGCAGGTGGCCGTGGCACATGCAGGGGCCCGTCGCGTAGGCCATCTCCGCGGCCTGCAGGTGGAAGCGGGCGGCCGGGAATGCGTCGAGCGTGCCGGCATGATCGTAGTGCAGGTGCGTGATGACCACGTCCGTGACGCGCTGGGCATCGACGCCGATCTCGCCGAGCATGGCGGCGGGGGCGCGCAGCACGCTGCGCGCGCGGCGGGCGGCCTCCGTGGCATCGAAGCCGGTATCGACGACGATGGTGCGGTGGCGGTTGCGGACCACCCAGACGAAGTAGTCGATCGGATAGGGGGCATCGTGGTCGTCGGCGCCGATGAACGCCTCGAACCGCTTGCGGGCCGGGTTCTGCGCATACTTCAAGGCCAGGATCTCGTAGACGGCCTCGCTCATGGGCTCCTCCCTCGCCAGCATGCTCGTCGCCGAGCGATGCAA
This sequence comes from Hyphomicrobiaceae bacterium, assembly GCA_033764875.1. Taxonomy (GTDB): domain Bacteria; phylum Pseudomonadota; class Alphaproteobacteria; order Rhizobiales; family Hyphomicrobiaceae; genus AWTP1-13. Next base: position 9,584 of record JANRIO010000104.1, read on the forward strand.
CGGCCATTCGCCCAATACCCTAGCATCGCCTGCACGCTGTTTGGACCTTTCCCGTCGCGAAAAAGTTGTAATCTGGCGACACGCTGAAACGCGTGTGCGAACCGGCGGCTGGGCCGGTATCTGTCCACCCTGGGGCTGTCATGGTCACTCCCTCCACCTACCTGCAGGATCTGCTCAGCACCATCGCCGGGCAGGGGCGCAACCTGCTGCCGAAGGCGCTGCGCAGCGCGCAGCCCGCCGAGGACATCCGCGAGCTGTCGGAGGCGCTCCTTTCCGTGCGGGGCGAGGCGTCGGGTGTCGCCATCGCGAGCGAGATCCTCGGGCTCTACAAGGAATTGTCGGCGGACGAGCGGATCGCGTTCCTGCGCTTCCTCGCCCACACCATGCAACCGGACCCGGAGGAGGTGAAGCGGGCGGCCGCGGCCTACATGGAGACCCAGGACGAGGGGACGCTGCGGGCGCTGCGGGCCGCCGCCGAGGGGCGCCGGCAGAGCTTCTTCCGCCGCCTCAACCTGGCGCCCGGGGCCACGGCCAGCATCGTTGCCATGCGCGTCGACCTGCTCAATGCGCGGGACAAGGCGCTGGCGGGCGTCGACAGCGACCTCATGCATCTCCTCTCGTCGTGGTTCAACCGCGGCTTCCTGGTGCTGCGCCGCATCGACTGGCAGACGCCGGCGGCGATCCTCGAGAAGATCATCGCCTACGAGGCCGTGCACGAGATCCAGGGCTGGGACGACCTGCGCCGCAGGCTCGATCCGGCCGACCGGCGCTGCTACGCGTTCTTCCATCCCTCCCTCGTCGACGAGCCGCTGATCTTCGTCGAGGTGGCGCTGATGCGGGCCATTCCCGACAACATCCATTCGGTGCTGCGCGAGGCGCCGAAGGACGCGGACGGCGCGGAGCCGACGACGGCGGTGTTCTACTCGATCTCCAACTGCCAGGAGGGCCTGCGCGGCATCTCGTTCGGCAACTTCCTGATCAAGCAGGTGGCACAGGATCTGCTCAAGGAGCGCCCGAGCCTGAAGACGTTCGTGACGCTGTCGCCGGTGCCGGGGTTCGCGGACTGGCTCGAGAGCGTGCGCGCGGGCGAGGACGAGAGCCTGATCGACGCCGACGACGGCAAGGCGCTGTCGCTGCTCAAGGACCCCGACTGGTGGGTGGACGGGGAGGACGCGGCCCTGCTCAAGCCGCTGCTGCTGCGGCTCGCCGCCCACTACTTCCTCAATGCCAAGGCCCCCGACGGCAAGCCGATCGACCCCGTGGCGCGCTTCCATCTCGGCAACGGCGCCCGGCTCGAGCGCATCAACTGGCAGGGCGACACCTCGGGCAAGGGCCTGCGCGAGGCGCACGGCCTGATGTGCAACTACCGCTACGAGCTGCGCGACATCGAGAAGAATCACGAGGCCTACGCCAACGAGGGGGAGGTGGCCGCATCCCGGCAGGTCTATACGCTGGTCAAGGCCGAGCGGAGCCGGTCGAAGACCGATTTCCTGGCGCTGCCGGGGCTGCGGACGGTGCGGCCCCCGAAGACGGTGCGGGAGGGGAGCGAGTAGGGCTGCTGCCGGCGGTGCCGGCCCCGGATCGCCAGCGCGGATCCGCATGTTGCGGCGCGCCCGGAAGATGCTGATCCGCCTCCAGTGCGTCGCCGGGCCGGGCCATCGGCCGTGGCCGGATGGTCCTGGGGCGTTGACAGGCCGAGGGCGAGACGTCATTCGCTTATGTCTGCTATCGTGAGACGCGCCCGCAAGGGACGCGACAACAGCCTGCAACGCCGAGGAGCCCCATGCGCTACAGCGACAGCGACCGCCAGAGCGACCAGGTCGAGGACCGCCGCGGGCAGGACACCTCCGGCCTCGGCCGGCGCGGGGGCATCCAGATCCCGCTGGGCGGCGGGGGCATGAGCATCACCACGCTGATCGTGATCGGCGTCGTCTGCCTGCTGCTCGGCATCAACCCGCTGACGTTGCTGACGGGGGGCGGTATCGAGATCCCCAACATGCCGCGGCCCGAGCAGATGCCGCGCCGCAACTCGCAGGATGTGCCCGGCCTGCCGCGCCAGCCGCGCGTTGCCGCCCAGAACGACGAGATGTCGAAGTTCGTGCGCCACGTGCTCGCCGACACCGAGGACGTGTGGGAGCAGGTGTTCAAGAACGCCGGGCGCACCTACGAGAAGCCGAGGCTCGTCATCTTCGCCAACGCGACGCAGACCAAGTGCGGCGTCGGCCAGGCGGCGATGGGCCCGTTCTACTGCCCGCTCGACCGCACCGTGTACATCGATCTCAGCTTCTACGACCAGCTCAAGCGGCGCTTCCAGGCCCCCGGCGACTTCGCGCAGGCCTACGTGATCGCGCACGAGGTCGGCCACCACGTGCAGACGATCCTCGGCATCGCCGACAAGGTGATGGCGTTCAAGCAGAGGGCGAGCAGCCAGGCGCAGGCCAACGCGCTGCAGGTGCGCATGGAGCTGCAGGCCGACTGCTTCGCCGGCGTGTGGGCGAGCCTCAACGACAGGGTGAAGTCGCGGCTCGAGCCCGGCGACATCGAGGAGGGGCTGGCGGCGGCGGCGGCCATCGGCGACGACACGCTGCAGCGCCAGACGCAGGGCCGCGTGGTGCCGGAGAGCTTCACGCACGGCTCCTCCGCCCAGCGCGTGGCCTGGTTCAAGAAGGGCCTGGAGACGGGCCGCACGCAGGTGTGCGACACGTTCAACGCGAACGATTAGGGGCGGGTGCGCCGGGGGCGCGGCGCCGCGGCGTTGCGCCTTATCGGACCACCGTCGCTCAGGATCGCCCGGTGCGCGCGCCAAGGGCGGCAATGAGCTCGTCCAGTTGATTGAACTGCTCGCCCGCCCCGCACGTGCCCCCGGAGGCGATGGCTTCGTCGAGCGCCTCCCTGGAAGGATAGAGGTCGCGCATCGTGAGAAGCGTTGCGCCGCCTCTTTCCTCGAAGGTCACCGTGGTAAGGGCGCCGCCGCCTTCGTCGTTCGTCCATACCAGTCGCGTGTGCGGCGTCACCTCGAGGTACCTGCCGAAGAAGGTCATCGCCTGCCCAGAGGCAGCGTGGCTGAACTCAAGGCGGTAGTGGCCGCCCGCGCGGACATCCATGTCGCACGAGCGGAGTGACACCCCGAACGACTTTGGCGTCCACCACTGCTTGAACAACTCGGGCTTGGTCCAAGCATCGAATACGACGCGTGCCGGAGCGGCGAACTCTCGCGCCACGACGAGCTCGCGATCCGAACCCGAGCTTGCCGTCATCTCGGACGGTCCCTTCTGCTTAGCCTCCACGTGTCGCGCGAAGTTGTCGAGGATCGCCTGCCAGCCGCTGCGCTGCTGCTCGACAGCGTGCGTCGGCTCGGCGTCGAATACAACACGAACGAGAATGCCGTTCGGGCCTGGCGTGAACGTGATCTCGGCCTTTCGGCCGCCGAAGGCGTATTCGATACGCTCGTGCGCGACGACCTTGGTATAGGTGCCGGCGAAGTCGAAGCCCACGCTGCCGTCCTTGGCCTCCATGCGCGAGGAGAAGGCGCCGCCTTCGCGCAGGTCGACGGTCGCCTTGGTCGTGTGCCAGTCATCGGACGCCGCATTCCACGTCACGATGTCGGCCGGCGTCGTGTAGGCGCGCCAGACCTGATCGATGGGGGCGGCGACGCTGGTCTCCACGGTGATCCTCATGGGGCTCTGCTCCGGGCTGAATTGCTAAGGTGCGAGTTTGCGCTGTGCCGGGGGCCATCCCCTGACTGCCCGCACGTACAGATCCAAGGACGTTCGAGACGTGCATCTGCCGACAGGGGAGCGTCCATGTGCAGACGCCAGGCCTCGATGAGCACGGAGCACGGCCCAGACACACCGTCCGCGGGCCACAGAGGAGCGGCCGCGGATAAACTCAGCATCCTCGGGTGCCTTCCGGCGGGTGAGAAGAGGCGGCGACGGGGCGCGCGCCCCCTACTGCCCCTGCGTGCTCCCCTGCCGCCGGGCCAGGAAGGCCAAGCGCTCGAACAGGTGCACGTCCTGCTCGTTCTTGAGGAGCGCGCCGTGCAGGGGCGGGATCAGCTTGCGGGGGTCGTTCTCGCGCAGCGTCTCGGGGGAAATGTCCTCGTTCAGCAGCAGCTTGATCCAGTCGAGCAGCTCGGAGGTGGACGGCTTCTTCTTGATGCCCGGCACCTCGCGCACGTCGTAGAAGACCTTCATGGCCTCGGCGACAAGGCGGCCCTTCAAGTTCGGAAAATGCACCTCGACGATGGCGCGCATGGTCTCGGGATCGGGGAACTTGATGTAGTGGAAGAAGCAGCGGCGCAGGAAGGCGTCGGGCAGCTCCTTCTCGTTGTTGGAGGTGATGATCACGATCGGGCGGTGGTGCGCCTTGATGGTCTGCCCCGTCTCGTAGACGAAGAACTCCATGCGATCGAGCTCCTGCAACAGGTCGTTGGGGAACTCGATGTCGGCCTTGTCGATCTCGTCGATGAGCAGCACCGGGCGCTCGCCGTGGGTGAACGCCTCCCACAGCTTGCCCTTCTTGATGTAGTTGGCGATGTCCTTCACCCGCTCGTCGCCGAGCTGGCTGTCGCGCAGGCGGCTCACCGCGTCGTACTCGTACAGGCCCTGCTGGGCCTTGGTGGTCGACTTGATATGCCACTCCAGAAGCGGCGCCTTGAGCGCCTTGGCGACCTCGATGGCCAGCACCGTCTTGCCGGTGCCAGGCTCGCCCTTGATCAGCAGCGGCCGCTGCAGCGTGATGGCGGCGTTGACGGCGACCTTGAGATCGTCGGTCGCGACATAATTCTGGGTGCCGGAGAACTTCATGAGCCGCTTTTCGTCCGCTGGGATGGAAGGGGTAGGATCGCTGGCAGGGTTACCGGCGGACATTAGGGGCCGCGCTGCGGCGCATCAAGCGCCGGGCCCGGCAAACACTGCTGCCGGCAGACCGCTCCCCCCGAGTCGGCGTGCGAGTCCAATAGCGGTTCTACGGACGACAACCTAGGCGGGAAAATGTGCGCCGGGAGCGCGGGGGCTGAGGCCAATCCGCCCGATTCATGGGCAGTTGCGGAGGCAAGTCGCGGCGCCGCTAAGGATGCCGATGGTCTTTGCCTTGACTTGAAGTTACAGGGGGTTAAATACGGGCGCGCGTATTGCGGGACGGGGGACAGGCGTTTGATGCGGCGCCACAACCAGTCGACGGAAAACGTACATGGGGAAAATGGATCGCCAGGGCTCGATCAAGAAGAACGCCCGCAAGAAAGGCAAAGACGCCATTCAATCAGAGCCCAGCCGCGCCGGTAGCAAGGCGCGAGCGGCCGCGGCCGTGAAGGCTGCCACCAAAACTGGGGAAGCGATGAGCCAGCGAAGCGCGAAGCAGACTAGCGTCACGGTTCTACCTGAGGGCTACAAGCCGAGCGACGGCGAGCCGTTCATGAACGAGCGGCAGAGACTCTACTTCCGCAACAAGCTGCTCACCTGGAAGGAGGAGATCATCCGGCAGAACCGGGAGACCCTCACGGTGCTGCACGAGGACAACGCCCAGCACGCCGACCTTGCCGATCGCGCCACCTCGGAGACCGACCGGGCCCTGGAGCTGCGCGCGCGCGACCGGCAGCGCAAGCTGATCAACAAGATCGACGCGGCGCTGGCCCGGATCGAGGACGGCTCCTACGGCTACTGCGAGGAGACGGGCGAGCCGATCGGGGTCAAGCGCCTCGACGCACGGCCGATCGCGACCCTCTCGCTCGAGGCGCAGGAGCGGCACGAGCGGCGCGAGAAGGTGTTCCGCGAGGACTGATCGCCTCGCCGAGACCACGGAGACTGCGCAATGCCCGGCCAGCGTGCCGGGCATTTGTGCTTGCTGCGGGCGGCTCTCAGGCGTTGCCCGGCGATTGGCCCCCAGGGGCCGTGCCCGCGTCGGCATCGACGCTGGGACCGGGGCCGGCGGCTTTCTCGGCCGCCCTCTGCGCCGCCCGCTCCTCGAGCATGCGCTGGAGGTAGCGCTTCACCCCGTCGAGATCGCGCAGGTTCACGTCCACTGTATTGTAGGGGATCTCGATGCCGGCGGCGTGGAACTCCTTGAGGATGGCCATGCGCAGCTCCGACTGCACGGTTCCCGCCTGGTCGATGTCGGGCAGCGACACGCGCAGCGTGAAGCTCAGGGCGCTGTCGCCGAAGTTGTCGAGGCCGATCCAGGGGGCGGGCGTCGTGAGGACGCCCGGGTGGGCGGCGGCAACGCGCTGCAGGATCTCGATGACCCGGTCGGGATCGCTGGTATAGGCGACGCCCACCTTGACGTTGGCGGCCCCCATCTTGTTGCGGTGCGTCCAGTTGAGCACGCGGCCGGTGATCAGCTCCGAGTTCGGAATGATGAGGCTCGCCTTGTCGAAGGTCTCCACCTCGGTGGCGCGCACCGAGATGCGCCGCACGTAGCCCTGCTCGGTGCCCACCACGATGCGGTCGCCGACCTTGACGGGACGCTCGATGAGCAGGATGAGGCCGGACACGAAGTTGTTGACGATCGACTGCAGGCCGAAGCCGATGCCGACCGAGAGCGCGCCGGCAACGATGGCGAGGCTGGTCACGTCGAAGCCGGCGTAGGAGACGGCGATCAGCGCCGAGATGGTGACGCAGGCATAGCCGACGACGGTATCGATGGACTCGATGATGCTCTGGTCGAGCCGCGTCTCCTTGAGCGCCTTCTCCTTCAGCCAGTGCTGGAAGAGACGGGTCGTGAACAAGAGCGCGATGAACAGCACGATGCCGATGAGGATGCGCGCCAGGGAGATCTTGAACGACCCGATCTCCATGCCGAACAGCAGCGCCTTGAACCAGTCGCGGATGTCGGCGCCGGAGAAGCCCCACTGCAGCATGAGCACGGGCACGGCGCAGATCACGAGGGCGAGCGTCAGCGCCGCCTCGGTCAGCCGGGCGAGCTGGTTGCGCCTGGGCTCGTCGAGGCCGAAGCGGTGCTCGAGGACCTCGGTCACGGGAAGCTTGCGGCTGCGGGGCTCGCGGGTGAGCGCGCGGATGGCGAGGTAGAGCAGCCAGACGACGGCGATGACCATGCCGGTCAGCACGATCTGCTGCGACATGAAGCGGGCAAGCGCGACGTAGCCGAGGGCGGCGGCCGCGAGAACGCCCAGCGCCAGAACCCACAGCGCGAGCTTCAGCCACAGGGGCTGGTGGCGCGAGACGGGGGCGGCGTCGGCAGCCGCGGAGGCGCCATCCTCCGGCGGGGCCACCCATTGCGGCATGGGGGTAAACGGGGTCACGGCCGCCCAGATCAACAGCATGGCGAAGATCAGGCTCGCGGCGAAGGACTGCACCACCGTCAGCGTCAGGGGCGCCAGGAAGGCGCGGCCGACCTGGGCCAGGGCGCCGTCCAGCGAGTAGACGATGGTCATGCTGTAGAGGATGCGCGTCAGCGCGCGGGCAGCCCTGTCGTCGAGCGGAACGATGCGCCAGCGCGCCTCGCCGGGCGCCATGACGGCGCGGATCAGCGACGTCATCAGGACGATCTCGAGGCCCGAGAAGAACACGCCCTCGGCGACCAGAGACCAGGGCGGGTAGAGGAGGTCGAGCGTGTCGAGACCCACGTAGAGGATGACGAGTGCGGCGATCGCGGGCAGGGCGGCCAAGGGCGTCGCCCATGCGATCGACATGCCGCGCTCGAAGAACGAGGGCGTGTCGCTGCGCCGCCGCCGATGGCGGGCGATGAAGCGGCCCGTCAGCCAGCGCAGGATCGCGAAGGCGAGCACGGCGCCGAGCAGGACGAGGCCAAGCTCGGTGCGTTTGGCTAGGGCCCAGCGCTGCCAGTCCTCGACCTGGTAGGAGACCCGGCGGGCGAGGTGGGGGATCTGGGCGGAGAGATCGCGCCACACCTGCGGCAGCACGGGGCTGTGCATGCGCTGCATCAGGTTCTTGGTGAACAGCGAGTGGCGCATCACGGTGATGCGCTCGATCAGCTGGCGCGCCCGCGCCCATGTCAGCTCCGTCGACTTGATGGCGCCGTCGAGCTGGGCGGCAAGCGCGTTGAGGCGGGCACGCTCGGCGGCGATCGCGGGCGCCTCCGGCGGCTGATCCTTTGCCGGGGGCGGGCCCAGCTTCTCGATCAATGCTTTGACGTCGGCTAGTCGCGGGCGCAGGTCGTCTGCGGTGCTGGAGGAGTCCGACAGGATGGCCTCGGCGTCGCTGCGCAGACGGCGCAGATCCTGCTCGATCTCGGCGAGGTTCTGGATCTCCTTCTCGGCCTCCTCGATGGCGCTGGTCAGGCGCGCCACGGGCTCGAGGACGGTGGCAGGCAACTCGACGGCGGGTTGCGGGGGGGCCGGCTGCGCCGGCTGGGCGTCGGGGGCCTTGGCGGGCGCCGGGGTCGTCGCCTGCGGGACGGGGCCGGGCGATGGCGGCTGCGCCGCAGGCGTCTGGGCAAGGGCAGAGGCCCCAGCCAGCACGGCGATCGCAAACGTGATGATGGCCGCGCGCAGGGCGGCGATGCAAGGCGTTGGCATTTGGCTCTGTCGGGTTCGCGCCGCCCGCGAGGGGGCGGCTATTCGTTGACGGCTTGGCCGAGCGCGCGCGGCTGGCGTGTGAAGACGGGCGGCGCCGGCGGCTCGCTTATAGCCTCGCGCGGGCCGGTCGGGGCATAGGACTTCTCGTCAGGCGGGGCGATGCCGGTCTCGATCACCAGATCCACGGGGCCGCCGGTGAGGACGAGGTGCTCGATATTGTCGCGGCGGATCAGCAGCAGCTTGCGACGGCCGTCGACCATGATGTGCTCGCTGACGCCCAGGCGCGGCTCGGGGCGGCCCTGGAACCAGTCGGGGAAGAGCTGAGCCAGGTCGCCGGTCTGGTAGTAGCGGTAGCCGAGCACGGCGACGACACCCCCGGCAGCCAGCAGGATCGTCATCAAGAGCCAGAACAGCATGTTCGCCTCGCCGCTTCGCAGTTTTCGACACGTGTAGCAGGTGCCCGGTCCGCGCCACTTTGCCCGCCTCGCGCCGGCGGCGCCAGCCTAGGCGGAGGAAAATGCACCAGATTCCGAGGTCGTCGGATGCGCGCGCCGCCCCTGCGGGCAGGCCGGCAACACCACCTTGCGGATGGTCCGGCAAACAGGCACCGGGACTCTTCATCCCATCTTAACCTGAATGACTGCTTTCTTGTGACGTCGCAGCGGGACACCGAGGCCCCATCGCGGGTCTGACAGGCCCCCCGCCGCGACCAACAAGTGCCACACGGTTTGAACACTGGTTTGTACATGCGTTCCGAAGTCGGCTCGTTCTGGGGCGTCGCCTCCCCGCTCTATCGCTCGCTGCGCCAAGTTCGGCTCTTTCTCGAGCAGAATCAGCTAAGACTGCAGCGCATGGCGCATCTCAAGTTAAGCCCGCAGGGCGGTGTGGACAGCGCGCTTGGTGTCGTCGCTGCCTTCGCCCAGAAGTTCGCCACCCCGCTTTTGGTGGCGGGCGGCGGATTCGCGGCGGCGGTGGTCCTCATCGCCAGCGGCAGCGCCGAGCCCGTGCTGCTGGCCGTGCTGTCGCTTCTTGCCGTCGGCGGCGCCTTCCTGCTGTTCGGCCTGTGGACGGGCGCCCTGCACCTGGGCGAGCGCGTGCGGCCGGGCGACGTCAGCCGGGCGGCCGCGGACGGCCTCGGCGACGGCGTGCAGATCGCGGGCGTAGACGGCGCAGTCCTCTACAGCAATCCGGCGCTGCGCAACATGCTGATGCGGCGCGCAGGCGGCGTCGCCAGCCTCGAGGAGACGTTCGCGCAGGAGGCCGATGCGGCGCGCGCCTACTTCCGGCTCAACCGCGCGGCCGAGCGCGGCGAGGCGCGGGAGGAGGAGTTCTACCTGCGCGCGGGCCTCGCCAGCGCGGCGGGCGGACGCTGGCTGCGCGTGTCGGTGCGGCCGATCGCGACCGAGCCGGCAACAGACGTGGGAGCTGCGCCGCTCGCCCAGCGCACGCTGTGGCACGTCGTCGACATCACCCGCGAGCGCTCGCGCGAGATCGAGACGGTGGCGAGCTTGGAGGCCACCATCGGCTTCTACGACGGGCTGCCGCAGGGCCTGTTCGCGGCCCGCCCCGACGGTCGGCTTGCGCATCTCAACGCCACGCTCGTGCAATGGCTCGGCCTCAAGGCGGAGCCGGGCAAGAGCTTCGTGCTGTCCGATATCCTGCCGGCCGACGGCGTGTCGCTGGTGCGGGCGGTCAGCCGCGCCGCGCCCGGCAAGGCGACGCGCATCGACCTCGACCTCCTGCGCGAGGACGGCTCGACGTTCCCGGCCGAGCTGATCTGCCGCGGCAACGGTCCGCGCGGCATGATCTCGGTGCTGGTCCTCGATCGCAGCACGGAGCCGCAGCGCCGCGGGCAGAAGGCCTTCTCGGACGAGGCGCGCCTGGCGCGCCAGGCGGAGACGGCGCCGTTCGGCATCGCCACGGTGGCCAGCGACGGGCAGATCATCACCTCGAACCCGGCCTTCATGCGCATGTTCGCCGTCGAGGGCCGGCCGCTGCCGCAGCGCATGAGCGACCTCGGCTTCGGCGAGGAGGACACGGCGGGCGTGCTGGAGAAGGCGCTGGCACGGGCCTCCTCGGGCCGTCCCGGCCCTGAGCCGATCGAGATCACGTTCGGGGGCAAGCGCGAGCACACGCGCCGGCTCTACGTGCATCCGCTGGGCTCGGGCGCGCAAGGGTCCGCCAAGGGACCGCAGGGCGCCATCCTCTACGCGCTCGACGTCTCCGAGCAGAAGGCGCTGGAGCTGAAATTCGCGCAGAGCCACAAGATGGAGGCCGTGGGGCAGCTCGCCGGCGGTGTCGCGCACGACTTCAACAACGTGCTGACCGCCATCATCGGCTTCTCCGACCTGCTGCTGCAGACGCACCGGCCGACGGACCGCGCCTACGGCGACATCATGAACATCAAGAGCAGCGCCAACCGCGCTGCCGGCCTCGTCAGCCAGCTGCTCGCCTTCTCGCGCCGGCAGACGCTGCACCCGCAGGTGATCGAGCTCGGCGAGGCGCTGACCGACCTGGCGCCGCTGATCACCCGCTCGCTCGGCGAGTCCATCGTGCTGAAGTTCGAGCCCGGGCGCGACTTGTGGTACGTCAAGGCCGACAAGAGCCAGCTGACGCAGGTCGTCATCAACCTGGCCGTCAACGCGCGCGACGCGATGCCGGGCGGCGGCTCGCTCTCGATCCGCACGAAGAACATCACCGAGCGCGAGAGCCTCAAGCTGTCGAGCCTCGGCGTCGCGGCGGCCGAGTACGTGCTGATCGAGGTGGAGGATACCGGCGTCGGCATCCCGGCCGACATCATCGGCAAGATCTTCGAGCCCTTCTTCACTACCAAGGAGGTGGGCAAGGGGACCGGTCTCGGCCTGTCCACGGTCTACGGCATCGTCAAGCAGACGGGCGGCTACATCTTCGCCGACAGCACGGTCGGCCGCGGCACCACCTTCCGCGTCTACCTGCCCCGGCACATGGTGACGGAGGCCGAGCTCGCATCCCTGCGCGAGGGGCCCAAGAAGGAGGCCGCGCGCGACCTCACCGGCACGGGACGCGTGCTGCTCGTGGAGGACGAGGACGCGGTGCGCAACTTCGCGGCGCGCGCGCTCTCCCGCCAGGGCTACGACGTGCTCGAGGCGGCCTCGGGGCTCGAGGCGCTCGAGGTGATGGAGCGCGAGCAGGGCCGCATCGACCTCGTCGTCTCCGACGTGATCATGCCGGAGATGGACGGGCCGACGATGCTGAAGGAGATGCGCAAGACGAGGCCTGATCTCAAGATCATCTTCGTCTCGGGCTACTCGGACGACGCGTTCAAGAAGAGCCTGGACGAGAACGAGGTCTACTCCTTCCTGCCCAAGCCCTTCACGCTGCCCCAGATCGCGGCCAAGGTGAAGGAGCAGCTGGGGCGGTAGCTCTCGGCCCCCGACGCCCGTCTCCTGTCATGGACGGGCGTGTCCGGACCAGCATGCGGGACCCCGGCTCAGCGTGCGGCGGATGCGTCGGTGCCGGCGGGCACGACGTAGAGCTCGCCGGCCTTCTCGACGAGAGCCCAGTCGCCGCCGTCGCCGCCGAAGATCGCCATCAGCGCCACAAGGCCATTCACGGGCTCGGTCTCGATGATCATTGGTGTCTCTCCTGCGGGGTTTGCGACTGCGGTGAGGAAGAGACTAGCGGGGGCCCAGCGACCGGGCTGTTCCACTGGGAACGCCGATGCGGGCCGTCGGCCCGGCGAGGCCGCCGCGACCGGTCCGCGCGATCCGGCCAGCGGATTGCGGCTGGCCGGACGGCGTGGGAGAGCCTGGACAGTGGACGTCGATCCGGGCCGCGCGCTCTTGTATGCTTGGCGACGTGCGATGGAGGTCGGGGCGTGAAGGAATGGACTGCAGGGTGGGTCTTCGTCCACGAGGGCACCTACTACTGGGTTGGTGCACCTGATGCCGAAGCCGCCAGGCGATTGGTGGCACAGCACAACCCCGATGCTGCAAAGACCGAGCCCGAGCGTCTCACCAACGGCGCCGGCTACATCAGCCTGCGCAACGGCGAGGTCCTGATCGGAAAGGCCCGTCGAGGACCCGATAGCCCCGCCTGATGAGGCGCCAAGGGCCGGGAGCGCCCCGCGCCGATCGCCAGCGCGGGAGTGGCTTCAGAGGCGAATGGAACGTTCCGCGAACTTTATTTGCAAGGCGAAGCGTCGCCGTGGTTGCGGAATGAGAACAAAAGTGGTACAGAAGAGCATCAATATGGGGACAGTCGCGCGAGTACGTTTTGCACCCCCTGCAACTCGTGGAATAAGAGGACAATCGCATGTCTCAGGCACCCGCACTCCGTGTGGTCGAAGGGGGTAATATGGACAAGCAGAAGGCCCTGGAGGCCGCGCTCGCCCAGATCGACAAGAACTTCGGCAAGGGCTCCGTCATGCGACTGGGGGCCAACGACCGCTCGCACGACGTGGAGGCGATCTCGACGGGCTCCCTGGGCCTGGATATCGCGCTCGGCATCGGCGGCCTGCCCAGGGGGCGCGTGATCGAGATCTACGGGCCGGAATCCTCCGGCAAGACCACGCTGTCGCTGCAGGTGGTGGCCGAGAGCCAGAAGACCGGCGGCATCTGCGCCTTCGTCGACGCCGAGCACGCGTTGGACCCGGTCTACGCCCGCAAGCTCGGCGTCAAGGTCGAGGACCTGCTGATCTCGCAGCCCGATACGGGCGAGCAGGCGCTCGAGATCGCCGATACGCTGGTGCGCTCGGGCGCCATCGACGTGCTGGTGGTCGATTCGGTGGCGGCCCTCACGCCCAAGGCGGAGATCGAGGGCGAGATGGGCGACATGCAGCCGGGCATGCAGGCCCGCCTCATGAGCAAGGCGCTGAGGAAGCTCACCGCGTCGATCTCCAAGTCCAAGTGCATGGTGATCTTCATCAACCAGATCCGCATGAAGATCGGCATCATGTTCGGCAACCCGGAGACGACGACGGGCGGCAACGCCCTCAAGTTCTACGCCTCGGTGCGCCTCGACATCCGCCGCGTCGGCCAGATCAAGGAGCGCGAGGAGATCGTCGGCAACCAGACCCGCGTCAAGGTGGTCAAGAACAAGGTGGCCCCGCCGTTCAAGCAGGTCGAGTTCGACATCATGTACGGGGAGGGCATCTCCAAGACGGGCGAGCTCGTCGACCTCGGCGTCAAGGCCGGCATCGTCGAGAAGTCGGGGGCCTGGTTCTCCTTCAACGGCGAGCGCATCGGCCAGGGGCGGGAGAACACCAAGCTGTTCCTCAAGGAGCACCCCAAGGTCGCCGACCAGATCGAGAAGGCGATCCGGCAGAACGCCGGGCTCATCGTCGACAAGATGCTGCAGGCCCAGCCCGAGGGCGACGAGGCCAAAGAGGCCGAGATGGAGCCCGACGACGACGTGCATGCCGAGCCCGAGGAAGGCGGTCGCAAGGGCCGCGCCAAGCGTGGCTGAGGCCGGTCGTCCCGGGCGGGCGGGCTGAAGATCCCTGCGGCGAGGCACGCGGGCGGGTGGCACACCTGCGGCATGCCCCGCGCGCGCCCTGCCCGGCTTTCGCACACCGGGAATTGCGCATCTCGCGCCGATTTTGCAGCGCGGCCCGTTGGCCGGCCAACCGCGGCTGGCGCCGCTCGGCTGCGTCTGGCGCTCGCCGAGCGGCATCCTGTTGCCGGCCTGCGCGCGGCCGACACCTGCTCCGGCGGTGGCATCGGCAGGCGGCGGGCGGGGCCATCCACCGCGCCCGGCCGGGGCTTTGTGGACAGGGGGCCGGCACGTAGCTAGAAGAGGCGGGTTTCACCAGGGACGCTTCCCGCAACAGGCTCGCACCACATCCATGACTTCCGTCAACCAGGTCCGCCGCGCGTTCATCGATTACTTCGTGAAGAACGGGCACGAGCACGTCGCCTCCTCGCCGCTGGTGCCGCGCAACGACCCGACGCTGATGTTCACGAGCGCCGGCATGGTGCAGTTCAAGAACGTGTTCACCGGCCAGGAGCACCGCAGCTACACGCGCGCCACCACGGCGCAGAAATGCGTGCGCGCCGGCGGCAAGCACAACGACCTCGACAACGTGGGCTACACGGCGCGCCACCACACGTTCTTCGAGATGCTCGGCAACTTCTCCTTCGGTGACTACTTCAAGTCGCAGGCCATCCCGTTCGCGTGGGAGCTGGTCACGAAGGACTTTGCGCTCGATCCCAAGCGCCTGCTCGTCACCATCTATCACGACGACGAGGAGGCCTACGGCCTCTGGAAGAAGGTCACCGGCTTCCCGGACAGCAAGATCATCCGCATCGCCACGTCGGACAATTTCTGGTCGGCAGGCGACACGGGGCCGTGCGGGCCGTGCTCGGAGATCTTCTTCGACCAGGGCGACAAGGTTGCCGGCGGGCCGCCCGGCAGCGCGGAGCAGGACGGCGACAGGTTCCTCGAGTTCTGGAACCTCGTGTTCATGCAGTACGAGCAGCGTGGGCCGGGCGACCGCGTGCCGCTGCCGAAGCCTTCGATCGACACCGGCATGGGCCTCGAGCGCATGACGGCGATCCTGCAGGGTGTCTACTCCAACTACGAGATCGACCTGTTCAAGAACCTCATCGCCGCCATCCGCGAGCAGGCCGGCAAGGTGGGCGCCAAGGAGACGGGCGTGCAGGGCGGGCCCGAGTTCCTGGGCGTTGCGCGGCGCGTGATCGCGGATCATCTGCGCGCATCTAGCTTCCTGATCGCCGACGGCGTGCTGCCGTCCAACGAGGGACGCGGCTACGTGCTTCGCCGCATCATGCGGCGCGCCATGCGCTATGCCCACCAGATCGGCTGCCAGGACCCGCTGATGCACCGGCTGGTGCCGGCGCTCGTGCACGAGATGGGCGAGGCGTACCCGGAGCTGACGCGCGCGCAGGCCTTGATCAGCGAGACCCTGAAGCTGGAGGAGACCCGCTTCAAGAAGACGCTCGGCACCGGCTTGCGGCTGCTGGCGGAGGCCTCGCAGGGGATGAAGAGCGGCGACACGTTCTCGGGAGAGACCACCTTCAAGCTGTACGATACCTTCGGCTTTCCGCTTGATCTGACCCAGGACGCGCTGAAGCCGCGCGGCATCGCCGTCGACACCGACGCCTACCAGACGGCGATGGAGCGCCAGAAGGCCGAGGCCCGCAAGGCCTGGAAAGGCTCGGGCGAGGCCGCGACCGAGGGCATCTGGTTCGAGATCCGCGACCGCGTCGGGGCAACGGAGTTCCTCGGCTACGAGGCGGAGAGCGCCGAGGGCGAGATCCGGGCCCTGGTCAGCGACGGCCGCGAGGTCACATCGCTCAAGGCCGGCGACAAGGCCGCGCTGGTTCTCAACCAGACGCCGTTCTACGGCGAATCCGGCGGCCAGGTGGGCGATACCGGCGTCATCCGCGGCCCCAAGGGGGCCCTGTTCCGGGTCGAGGACACGCAGAAGAAGCTCGGCGACGTGCTGGTCCATATCGGCACGCTGGAGGCTGGCACGCTGAAGGCGGGCGACCATGCCGAGCTTGCCGTCGACCACGGGCGCCGCGCGGCGATCCGTGCCAACCACTCGGCCACCCACCTCCTGCACGAGGCGCTGCGCCAGGTGCTGGGCGACCACGTCGCGCAGAAGGGCTCGCTCGTCGACCCGACGCGCCTGCGCTTCGACATCTCGCACCCCAAGCCGATCACGGCGGAGGAGATCGCGACCGTCGAGGCGCTGACCAACGCCATGGTGCTGCAGAACACGCCCGTCGAGACGCGGCTGATGGCGCTCGAGGACGCGATGCACTCGGGGGCGCGGGCGCTGTTCGGCGAGAAGTACGGCGAGGAGGTGCGCGTCGTCTCCATGGGCGAGCCGCCGGCCCAGGACGGGCAGAAGGCGAACAAGGCCTGGTCGGTCGAGCTGTGCGGCGGCACGCACGTGAAACGCACCGGCGACATCGGGCTCGTGCGCGTCGTCGCGGAAGGCGCGAGCGCGGCCGGCGTGCGCCGCATCGAGGCGCTGACGGCGGACGGGGCGCGCGCCTATCTCGCCGAGCAGGACCAGCGGCTGCGCGAGCTGGCAGCGCTGCTGCGCACGCGGCCGGACGACGTGGTCGAGCGCGTGAAGGGGCTGGTCGAGGAGCGCAAGCACCTGGAGCGCGATCTGGCCAGCGCCAGGAAGCAGCTTGCGCTGTCGGGCGGCGGCAGCGGCGGGGCGGCGGCGGCCGAGAGCGCCATCCGCACCGTCGGCAGCGTGAAGCTGATGGCGCGCGTGGTGCACGGGCTCAACCCCAAGGACCTGCGCGGGCTGATCGACGAGGCCAAGAAGCAGCTCGGCTCCGGCATCGCGGCGATCGTGGCGGTCACCGAGGACGACAAGGCGGCGATCGCGGTCGGCGTCACGGACGACCTCAAGGCGGCGCACAACGCGGTCGACCTGGTGCGCGTCGGCGCGGAGGTGCTCGGCGGCAAGGGTGGCGGCGGCCGGCCCGACATGGCGCAGGCGGGCGGCTCGGACGGCTCGAAGGCTGCCGACGCCCTCAAGGCGATCGAGGCGAAGCTCGCGTCTTGAGCCGGGACGGGGCGGCGGCGCGGCGGCGCGCGCTGAGGCGCAAGCGGGTCTGCGGGTCGCTCGCCACCAGCGTGGGCTGGCGCTTGGCCGCCGACTTGCCGGCGTTGCCCGTCGCAGATGCGCCGTTGCTCGCCTTCTGACGCGGCGGGGCCGGCCGGCTTGCGGCCGCCTTCGGCTGCGGCTTGCGGCCGTTGCCGCCGGCCTTCTTGGCGCTGGCGGGTTGCGCCTGGGCGAGGCCGGTGGAGCCGAAGCCGCCGTTGCCGCGCGCAGAATGCGCCGCGCGCGTCACCTCCACCAGGGCGGCCGCCTCGACCCTCTGCACGACGAGCTGGGCGATGCGCGCGCCGCGCTCGATCTTGAACCTGGTGTCGCCGAGATTGACGAGCAGCACGCCCACCTCGCCGCGATAGTCGCTGTCGATGGTGCCGGGGCTGTTGAGGACGGTGATGCCGTTGCGCAGTGCCAGCCCCGAGCGCGGGCGCACCTGGGCCTCGTAGCCCTTCGGCAGCTCGAGCACGAGGCCCGTGGGGATCAGCGCGCGCTTGCCCGGCCCCAGCACGAGGGGACGGCCCTCGCCGACCGCCGCGACGAGATCCATGCCGGCGGAGCCCGCCGTCTGGTAGGCGGGAAGCTCGAGGCCCAGTGCGTGCGGCAGCCGGACCACTTTCACCTTGATGCGCGCCATGCGCGTCGCTTCCCCCTCGGGCCGTGCGGCCAAGACGTCTCGATGCAGGCTCGCACGCTTTGCGGGCGCATTCCAGGCCTTGTTGCACTCCGGGTCCGACGAACGTCGCGCAGCCTCAACGCGGCGTTTACCGCAAACGCTCACGGCGCCGCCGACACCGGCACGCGAAGGCCGAGCTCGTCGGCTGCGCGACGCACGAGGCGCCTTGCCACCTCCTGCTTGTCGAGGTCGGGCCAGGTGTCCACGCCCTCGGCGGTGATGATGTGCACGCTGTTGCGGTCGCCGCCCATGATGCCCGTGTGCGGCGACACGTCGTTGGCCACGATCCAGTCGGCGCCCTTGCTGATGCGCTTCCTCTGCGCGTAGCCGATCACGTCGTCGGTCTCGGCGGCAAAGCCGATGACGAGCGCAGGCCGGCGGCCGTCGGTGGAGCGGGCGATGGTCTTCAGGATGTCGGGGTTCTCGACGAGCTCCAGGCGGGGGGCGGCCTTGGCGCCCTTCTTGATCTTCTGGCTGGCGGAGGTGGCGACGCGCCAGTCGGCGACGGCGGCCGCGAAGATGCCGATGTCCGCCGGCAGATGCGCCGACACGGCCTCCAGCATCTGGCGCGCGCTCTCGACGTGCACCACGGCGACGCCCCTGGGATCGGGGAGGTTGGTCGGCCCGGAGACGAGGGTGACGCGGGCGCCCAGAAGCGCCGCCTCGGCGGCGATGGCCGCGCCCTGCTTGCCAGAGGAGCGGTTGGCGATGTAGCGCACGGGGTCGATCGGCTCGTGCGTGGGCCCGCTCGTGACAAGCACGTGCCGGCCGGCGAGGGGTTTGTCGCCCGCCCCGGCGGTGCCGGCCAGCAGGCCCTCGATGGCGGCCAGCAGCTCGGGCACCTCGACCAGGCGGCCGGGGCCCGCCTCCCCGCTTTCGGCCATCTCGCCGACGGCGGGGCCGACGATATGCACGCCGTCGCCCTCGAGGAGGGCCACGTTGCGCCGGGTGGCAGGATGGCGCCACATGCGCGGGTTCATGGCCGGGGCCACCAGAACCGGCTTGTCGCAGGCAAGCAGCATGGCGGTCGCCAGATCGTCGGCGTGGCCGCCGGCCATGCGGGCGAGCAGGTCGGCGGTCGCCGGCGCCACGACCACCAGATCGGCTTCCCGCGACAGGCGGATGTGGCCGATCTCGCGCTCCTCGTCGAGGTCGAAGAGGTCGGTGAGCACGCGCTCGTTGCTCAGCGCGGCGACGGACAAGGGCGTCACGAACTGCTGGGCGGCCCTGGTCAGGACCGTGCGCGTCGCGATCCCGCGCTCCTTGAGGCGGCGGATCAGGTCGAGGCATTTGTAGGCGGCGATGCCGCCGCCGATGACGAGCACGATGCGGCGCGCCGGAGGCTGGGACCTCGGCGCGGCCGGGGCCGGCTCGGCCACCGGGCCAGCCCGGCGCATGTAGGCACGGACCCTATCGGCCGTCTTGAGCGTTACGCTCGCGCCCTTGCGCAGCTTGGACACGAGGTGCCCGTCGCGCACGGTGGCGACGCCGAACTTGGTCGCGGTCTCGCCGGAGCGGGCAAGGTAGGCCTCGATCTCGGCGAGCAGGAGCTGGGTCGTGGAGGTCATGCCGCAGAGTATTCGTGGGCAATTACCCATTCGTCAACGGTCGTGGCGATGGGCGAGGAGCATCGGTCGTGGCAGGCAGTGGCAGATACAAGCGAACTTTCGACGGCTTTGTGATCCGGGGAACAGCCTCCGGTCATTCGAGGCTGCTAGGCAATGCCAACGGCCGAACGGGCGGCCGCGGAGAAAGCTGCATGCGGGTCGACTTCCACGCCTCCATAGGCGAGATTCCCAGGCCGGCCTGGGACCGCATGCTGCCGGGCGAGCCGGAGGACTGGAACTACTACAAGACCATTGAGCCGGTGGCGCCAGCGGCGTTCAGGGTCGGCGCCATCAGCGTCAGCGACGGCGGGCGGATCGTCGCCTGCGCCCCCATCTTCAGGGTCTCCTACCGCATCGATACGCCGCTGCAGGGGGTGATGCGGAGCGCGGGGCAATGGCTGTTCGAGCGGTGGCCGCGGCTGGTGAGCCTGCCGATCATCGGCATCGGCTCGCCCATGTCCGACAACTGCAGCATCGCGTTCGAGCCGGAGCTGAGCAAGACGCAGCGGCAGGCGGTGTTTGGGGCCATGCTGGGCAAGCTCGAGGAGCTGGCGGAGGCCGAGAAGAGCGGGCTCGTCGCGGTCAAGAGCATCGACGGGCTGGCGGAGGACCTGGCACCGGCCTTTGCGGCGCGCAGCTACACGCGGGTGACGAGCGTGCCGCTCGTGATGCTCGACCTGCCATTCGCAACGTATGAAGACTATCTTGGCAGCCTGCGGGCGAAGACGCGGGGCTATCTCAAGCGCAAGGCACGCGCCAATGCCCGGGTGCGGATGGAGCACCGCAGCTCCATGGAGGGCCTCGAGCAGCAGATCTTCGGTCTGTACGAGAGCACGCTGCGCAACAGCAAGGTCGACTACGGCGATTTCGAAAAGCTGACGCCGGAATATTTCCCGCGGGTGCTTGCGGCGCTGGGAGACAGCGCCCAGCTGACACTGTGCTGGCACGAGGAGGTGCTCGTGGGGTTCCAGCTGTCGCTGGTGGGGCCGAAGCGGGTCGTGACAAAGCACATCGGCATGAAGTACCCCGAGGCGCGCGAGCTGAATCTCTATTTTCTCAACTGGCTGAAAATGATCGAGTTTGCCATCCAGCATCGTATTCCGGTCGTGGAGATGGGCGCTACAACCTACGCGACGAAACTGCTGTTCGGCGGGCGCATCGAGCGCCGGTGGCTCTACTTCAAGTTCCGCGGCAACGTGACCAACCGACTGCTGCGGCCTTTGACGCCACTGTTCGACTTCGAGCGGAACGATCCCGAGCTCAGAGCTCTTGCCAAGCAAAGTCGCGCCGGCGCGCCGGACGGCGAGGTGGCGTAGGCCCGCAGAGATCGCGCTCGCCCACCCCGGCCGCCTGTCCGGCCAATCCGACCGATGTCTCTTGAAAGGATCTCATGGATAGCTTCTCCGTCCTGTTCCTAGCCGCGGTGCTCGTGCTCGAGACCGTCAGCCACCTGGCCCTCAAGTCAGCCTCCGCGCATGCCGCCCGACTCGACGGAAAGGCCTTCGTGCTGCAGATCGCGCGTCACGGCGGCTTCTGGATTGCCATCGTCACGTTCTTCCTCCTGTTCCTGAGCTGGCTGGCGTTCCTTGCGCGGGTGCCGCTCTCGATGGGCGTCATGGTCGGCAGCATCACCATCGTCGGGGTGATGCTGGGGGGGCGGCTTTGGTTCCACGAGCGCATCACGCCGGCACGGTCGGCCGCGATCGGGCTGATCGCGGGCGGGGTGGCGCTGGTCGGCTGGGGCGGCGCATGAGGAGGGGTATTCTGCTCGGATTCCTGGCCCTGTTGACGCTCGACACGGCGGCGCAGGTGTCCATGAAGCTCGCAGCCGACAAGGCCGGCGGCGTCACCGGCCTCGACGCGTGGCTGTGGCGCATCGCCAGCGAGCCGCTCGTCTATTTCATCGTCGGGCTGTACGTGGTCTCGTTCCTGACCTACGTGACGCTGCTGAAGCACGCCCCGGTCGGTCCGGCGTACGCCGCCGCGCACGGGCACATCGTGACGGTCAGCGCCGTCTCGGTGCTGTTCCTGGGGGAGCGGCTCAACGGCATCCAGTTTCTCGGGGCGGCGGCGATCGTGGCCGGCATCGTGATCCTCGCCGTCACCGAGACGCCCGAGACGCACGACCTCGTGGTCGAGGAAGAAGAGAAGGGCCAGCCCGCCCGCACCTCCGCCGCGGCGCCCTGAGCGGCGCGGCGCCCTACTCCTGATCCGGCGTCTTGGCGGCCCCCGGCCGGACCCCGAGATGCGACTGGCACTGGCTGCGGATGACCTTGAGCTCCTTGATGGTGCGGTCGAGGTCGGCGCGCTTGGCCTGCAGGTCGTCGATGGCGGTCTCCACGCGCGCCAGCAGGAGGCGGGTCTGGGCGACCTGTGTCGGATCGGCATCGTACAACTTCAGGTACTGGGCGATCTCGTCCAGCGTGAAGCCCAGGTTCTTGCCGCGCAGGATCAGCTTCAGGCGCGCCCGGTCGCGGCGCGTATAGGAGCGCGCGACACCGCGGCGGGCAGGCGCGATGAGGCCCTTGGCCTCGTAGAAGCGGATCGCGCGGGTGGTCACGCCAAGCTCGCCCGCGAGCTCGCCGATGGCGTAGAGGCGGTCGGGCTCGGGCTTTGGGGCGCTGCTCAAATCGGACATCTGCTTGTCCATTGCTGACGTTTCTCCTCGACGCGGGACCGACATCACGACTTGCGCTGCCGGACCTCCTCCTCGGCCTTGAGCTCCTTCTTCGAGAGCTTGCCGATCATGGTCTTGGGGAGCGCGTCGCGGAACTCGATCTCGGCAGGCATCTCGATTTTCGACAGCTTCGGCTCGAGGTGGTGGCGCAGGTCCGCCTCGCTCGCCACGGCGCCGGCCTTGAGCTTGACGAAGGCCTTGGGCGCCTCGCCGCGATAGGCGTCCTTGATGCCGATGACCGTCACCTCCTCGACGGCGGGGTGGGCGTAGATCGCCTCCTCGATGCGCCGCGGATAGACGTTGTAGCCCGAGCAGATGATCAGATCCTTGATGCGGTCGACGATGAAGATGAAGCCGTCCTCGTCCATGATGCCGACATCGCCCGTGCGCAGGAAGCCGTCGACGAACTGGCTCATGGTCTCCTCGGGCTTTTGCCAGTAGCCCTTCATGACCTGGGGGCCCTTGACGCAGATCTCGCCCTTCTCGCCGAGGCCCACCTCGCGCGTCGGATCGGCCAGGTCGCGCAGCGAGACGATGGTGCCCGGCAGCGGCTGCCCGATGGACCCCTCCTTGACCGGGCCGTCGACCGGATTGCAGGTGACGCTGGGAGAGGCCTCCGAGAGGCCGTAGCCCTCCACCACCTTGCAGCCGGTGAGCGCCTCGAACCTCTGCTTGACCTCGATCGGCAGGGCTGCCCCGCCAGAGACGCAATACTTGAGCGAGGACAGGTCGAAGCTCTTGAGGCGGGGGTGATGCAGCATGGCGTTGAACATGGTCGGCACGCCCGGCATCACGGTCGGCTTGGTCTGGTCGATGAGCTTCATGGCCTCGTCCAGGGCAAAGCGCGGCATGATGATGAGCTCGGCCCCTTCCGACAGAGCGAAGTTCATGACCGCGGTCATGGCAAAGACGTGGAAGAAGGGCAGCACGGCCAGCGTGCGCTCGCGCCCACTCTCCAGGTTGGTGGCCCATGCCGCCCCCTGCTGGCAGTTGATGGAGATGTTGGCGTGGGTCAGCATGGCGCCCTTGGGGGTGCCGGTCGTGCCGCCGGTGTACTGCAGCACCGCCACGTCCTCGTAGGGGTCGATCTCCGCCGGGGTGAAGTGCCCCTGGTTGTCGGCGAGCCGGGCGTCCAGCAGGATCTGGCGCGCGGCCGGGCTGCGGGAGGGGCTTGCCAGCTCGCGGCTCTTGAGCAGCTTGAAGAGCACCGACTTGGTCGAGGGCAGGAGGGCGGTGAAGGAAGCGACCACGGCCCGCTTCAGGGTGCCGGACTGGAGCAGGGTCTCGACCTTCTCAAAGAGCGCCTTGAGGTCGAGCGTGACCATGATCTCGGTCTCGCTGTCGCGGATCTGGAAGGCCAGCTCCTCGATGGCGTAGAGGGGATTGTAGTTGACCACCGTGCCGCCGATCTTGAGGACGGCGTAGTAGTAAATGATGAATGTCGGACAATTGGGAAGGAACAGGCCGACCTTGCTGCCGCGCCGCACCCCCTCCTTCTGGAGGCCGGCGGCGACGCGCTGGATCTGGCTCGCGATGTCGGCGTAAGTCGTTATCCTGCCGAGAAAGTTCGTGCACGGCCGGTTGCCGTAGCGGGCCGCTGCATGGTCGAACAGCTCGGTGACGGGGGTGGGCTCGAAGGTGCGATCCCAGCGCACGTCCTTGGGGTAGCGTCGCAACCACTGGTAGTCCTGACCGGCGGCCCGGATCGGTGTGGGGGCGGACGATGTCATGGGCGGCGGCTCCCGGAGCAGTCGTTTTTCTGGCCTGTTCAGGGCCCGGGTCCTGCGCTGGCGCGCGACGACGCCCGCATCCGGACACGGCCGGCAAAGGCCTGTTGAGCCGGTCATTCAACACGGTTTTGGAGCCGGTGGCCAGAAGGGGCACGGGGTGGCGGAAAGGTGCCAGGCAGAATTAGCCATGCTGGCGGATGCATACGGCGGTCGGCTGGACGAACGCGACATTTACGTATATCAGACGCTTCGATAGGCGGCTGGGGGTCCCAGCTGTAGCTTTCGCCACAACAAAGGTCCCGAGTTGCCGCTGCGGCGGGCTGGGAGAGCGCAATGGACGAAGTCGCAACAAAGATCATCGAAATCCTGAAAAAGCACATGAAGGAGCCCAGGGACGACATCGGGCTCAACACGGCGCTGACCGACCTCAAGATCGAGTCGCTCGACCTCGCCATGATCGTCTTCGACATCGAGGACAGCTTCGGCATCGAGATCCCCTACAACGCGAACGAGGAAGCCTCCGACTTCAAGACAGTCGGCTCCGTCGTCGAGCGCGTCCGCAGCCTGGTCGATGCGGGCGGGGCAGCCGCGAAGGCGTAACGCTTCCATTCGATCCCGGTGCCGGGGTCGCCCGTTCAAGGGGACAGACAGGACATGACACAGACAGACGCAGCCCGTCGCGTCGTCGTGACGGGCATGGGCGCGGTCACGTCGATCGGCACCACGGTGCCGGAATTCTGGGCCGGCTGCCGCGAGGCCCGCGTCGGCGTCGGCCCGCTCGGCGGCTTTCCCCTCGACGACCTGAAGATCAATATCGCAGCCCAGATCCGCGACTTCGACCACAAGGCGCGCCTCAAGGGCGCCAAGCGCGACAAGATCATCGTGCACGCGGACCGCTACTCCTGGTTCGCGGCGGCGGCGGCCGAGGAGGCGGTGAAGCAGTCGGGCCTCAGCACCCCGTTCGAGAACGGCTACCGGGCGGCCTGCATCATCGGCTCGGGCGCCGGCGGCCTCGTCACCTACGAGACGGCCTACCGCGACCTGTTCATCCACAACAAGCGCGCCACGCACCCGCTGACGCTGCTGCGCATCATCGGCTCCTCGGCGTCGGCCCACGTCGGCATCGAGTACGGCGTCAAGGGACCGACGTTCGCGACCTGCAGCGCCTGCTCGACGGCCGCGCACGCAATCGGGCTCGGCCGCGATTTCATCAAGAACGGCCTCGTCGACGTGGCCATCGTCGGCGCGTCCGAGAGCGTCATCAACTACGGCACCATGAAGGCCTGGCAGGCGATGCACGTGCTGTCGCCGCAGGGCTGCTTCCCCTTCGCCAAGAAGCGGAACGGCACGGTGCTGGGCGAGGGCGCCGGCATCCTGGTGCTCGAGTCGGAGGCGCACGCCAAGAGCCGCGGCGCCAAGATCCTCGCCGAGCTCCTGGGCTTCGGCATGACGTCCGACAGCAAGGACATGGTCAACCCGGACATCGAGGGGCCGAGCGAGGCGATGCGGCTCGCGCTCGTCGACGCCAAGCTCGAGCCGTCGAGGATCGACTACCTCAACGCCCACGGCACGGCGACCACCATCAACGACCGCAACGAGACCAACGCCATCAAGCGCGTGTTCGGCGATCACGCCAAGCGGCTCGCCATCTCCTCGACCAAGTCGATGCACGGGCACCCGCTCGGCGCCGGCGGCGGCATCGAGGCGGTCGCCTGCCTCAAGGCCATGGAGGAGCAGTGGGTGCCGCCCACGGCCGGTCTCGACGAGGCTGATCCGGACTGCGACCTCGACTACGTGCCGAACGTGGGACGCGAGCAGAAGGTCACCTACACCATGTCGAACTCGTTCGCGTTCGGCGGCCTCAACGCGGTGCTCGTGTTCGGGCCGCCGCCGGCGTAGGCGTCGCCCGCTGCGGCACGCACCTGCGTCGGACACCAAGGCCCTGCCGACGGCAGGGCCTTCGCTTTTGCGGCGACCAGCAGTGTTGCGCGATTGCGAGCTTGGCGGCCCGGCCAATCCGGCGTACGTCACGCGTCTTTGCACAATTTGCAGGCAGGCATGCGCACCCTCACGCCGAACGCCGACGCGAGCCCGGAGTCGCCCTATGCGTGGTTGCGGCTTGCCGTGTCCGTGCTGCTCAGCAGCATCGGCAGCGTCGGCATGTGGTCCGTCGTCGTGGCGCTGCCTGCGGTGCAGGCGGAGTTCGCCAGCGCCCGCGCGGGTGCATCGCTGCCCTATACCCTTGCCATGGTTGGCTTTGGGCTCGGCGCGGTGGTATTCGGACGCCTCATCGACAGGCTGGGCATGGCGCTCCCGGCGGCGCTCTCTGCCATCGCCCTATCGGTCGGGTTCGTCGCTTCGGCCTTTTCGCCGAACCTGACGACATTCGCGATCGTGAACTTCGTCATCGGCTTCGGCAGCTCGGCGACGTTCGCGCCGATCCTTGCCGACATCTCGCACTGGTTCACGCGCCGGCGCGGCATCGCGGTCTCGGTATGCGCTGCCGGCAACTACGTCGGCGGCGCCATCTGGCCGCCGGTCGTGCAGCACCTGATCGCGGCCTACGGATGGCGCGGCAACCAGATCATCATCGGCGTGTTCTGCCTTGCCGCCATGCTGCCGCTGGTGCTCGTGCTGCGCCGGCGGCTCGCGCACGGGCTCGAGAGCGACGCGGCCCAGAGCCAGCGCGAGGCGCGGGCCGCCAGAGTGCCGCTGTCACCCAATGCCCTGTTCGCACTGCTGTGCGTTGCCGGCGTGTCGTGCTGTGTCGCCATGGCCATGCCGCAGGTGCACATCGTCGCCTATTGCGCTGATCTGGGCTACGGCGTCGCCAACGGCGCCAACATGCTGGCGCTGATGCTCGGCTTCGGCATCGTCAGCCGCGTCGCGTCGGGATTTGTCGCCGACCGCATCGGGGGCCTGGCCACGCTGATGATCGGCTCGGTGCTGCAGGGGCTTGCCCTGTTCCTCTACCTGCTCGCGGATGGCCTGGCGCCGCTGTACGTGATCTCGGCGCTGTTCGGCCTGTTCCAGGGCGGCATCGTGCCGATGTATGCCGTCATCTGTCGCGACTATTTTCCGCCCGAGGAGGCCGGAGCCCGCGTCAGCACCGTCATCACCTCGAGCATCGCCGGCATGGCGCTCGGGGGATGGCTGTCCGGCGTCATCTTCGATCTCACCGGATCCTACTGGCAGGCCTTCGCCAACGGCTTGATTTGGAATCTCGTCAACCTATCTATCGTGGTGTTCCTATTCCTGCGTGCGCGGGCGCGGCCGCTTCCCGCATGAGCTCAGCCGCGGAGGCGCCGATGTACACACGCGTGCCCGACGACAAGGTCGAGATCCTGCGGCCGGGCGAGGCCCCGCGCGAGGAGGCGCTGCGGCGGCTGGATGCGCTGGCGACGCTCATGGACAGCGCCTTCGTGATCCCCGGCACCGGCATCCGCATGGGGCTCGACGGGCTGATCGGCCTCGTCCCCGTCCTCGGCGATCTGATCAGCACGGCGATCTCGTCCTACATCCTGGTCGAGGCGCGCAGGCTCGGCGCCTCG
Source organism: Hyphomicrobiaceae bacterium (assembly GCA_033764875.1). Classification (GTDB taxonomy): domain Bacteria; phylum Pseudomonadota; class Alphaproteobacteria; order Rhizobiales; family Hyphomicrobiaceae; genus AWTP1-13. The sequence continues at coordinate 36,897 of JANRIO010000104.1, forward strand.
CGCCTGACGCTCGTGCGCATGGCCACCAACATCGCCGTCGACGGCGTCATTGGCGCGGTGCCGCTCGCCGGCGACGTGTTCGACGTCGCCTTCCGCGCCAACCGCCGCAACATCAAGATCCTGCGCGAGCACCTCGCGCGCAAGGCGCGGTGACCTGAGCTGACGCCGGGTGCAGCGTCGCGCGATCCGAACGGCCCTACGCCGCGATGGCGCTGCGGGCCGCCTGCAGCCAGCCCTTGATCTTCTCGATGTCGGGAGGCTCGCCGTCGCGCAGGACGCGCTGGCCGTCGGCCGACTTGGCGAAGGCGAGCACGTCGGCGCACAGCTTCTCGGCATCGGCCTCGGCGATGGCATCGGGCGTCTTGTAGCCGGCGCCGACGAGGAGCTGGGCGTGGGTGCCGCGCAGGCCCGGGATCTTGCACACGAGCTCGGCCTGCCGCTGCCAGCCGGCGATGGTCCTCGAATCGAAGTGGCGCACGTCGATGAGGGCGGCGAGCGCCTCGGGCTCGGCCTTCAGAAGGTCGCGCACGGTCTTGACGCCGTGGGTGTACAGCCGCTCGGCCGTCTTCGGCCCGATCGACGGCGCCGCGACGACGTCGTCGCTCTCGCTGAGGAACAGCTTGGGCTCCTTGCTGCGCTCGGGGATCTCGGCCTTGACCCGCTCGGCGAGGTCGGCGACCAGCGGGTTGGGCGGCGGCAGCGGATCGGGCACGAAGCCGCCGGCCGGCCGCGCCGGTTGCGCGGGGACGAGCGAGATCAGCGGCGGGGGAACCTGAGCGGCGGGCGCCGGCGCGGGGGCGGCGCGCTCGCGCGGCAGCGGCTTGGGGTCCGGCTGGCGCACCGCGATGGGCCCGTCGCGCCCGGGCGCGGCCGAGCGCAGCGCGACCACGTCGCCGGACTTGGCGCGCGTGCGGGCGCGGCGGGGCACGGCCACCTCGGCCGCCTCGCGCGGCTTGAACGGGAACACCTTGGAGACGGCGGGAGCCGGCGGCTGCTTGGCGAGCACCTCGACGGCGTGCACGTCGCGCACGATGCGGTCGTCCTCGGGCAGCGTCCTCTCCACGGTGCCGGTCGCCTGCAGCTCGTCGAACATCGCCTGCACGAGCCGGCGCTCGTGCGCGTCCGCAATGCGCTTGGCGATCATGTTGAGGGGAATGCCGGCGGCCGCCAGCAGCATCTGGCCGGTGAGCGAGGTCTCGGGCGGGCGGACGCCCGCCTCCTCGATGCCGCGGCCGAGCACGTCGGCATAGGTCAGCACGGCGAAGCGCAAGAGCTCGGCGACGATGCGCCGGCCGACGGCGTCGAGGCCGGCCGGCGGGTCGGACACGCCGCGGGTGATGTCATAGTGGGCGATCAGGCGCTCGTAGCTGCCGTTCGACATGCGGGCGTTGGAGACGACGAGCTCGGCCAGCCAGTTCTCGCCCGTTGGCAGCTCGACGTCGCCGAGACACCACTCCTTCTCGCCCTGTGCCCGCAGGTCGTCGTAGGACTTGGAGATGCTCCACTCGGTGGCGCGGTGGATGTTGTTCTCGGCCTGAGACTGCCCGGTGTGGAAGGGCATCAGCGGGTCGGTGTAGTAGTGGGAGAGGACGCCCGCGCAGTAGACCGCCGTCGGCCAGTCCTGGTTTTTCAGCGCGTGCACGAAGTGCTGGTACCAGACGCGGGCCTTGTCCGGCGCCCCGCCCCACAACCCGTCGCGGGGGTGCAGGACGTGGTTGGTGAAGTCCTTGAAGTCGTCGTCGGGCGCCTTGGCGCCGTCGACGTACAGCCTGGCGTGCTTCAGGAACAGGCGCTGCCACTGCTCCCAATCCTGGCAATCGAGATGCCGGAGCGCGTCCAGCGCGAGCTTGTGATGGGTGCCCTTCGCATACGCCGCGTAGGTGATCGTGAAAAGCAGGGTCATGGCTGCAATCCGGTCGGGAAGCGCTGGCCGTCAGGTGAGTCCAGGGGCCTCCATTAAGCAGGGCGGTTTCAAGCCGTCGCCCGGCGTTCGCGGCTTTTCCCCAATGATCTTTTTCGAGCCTGCGCGGGTGGGCGGCGCGGCGCTCACGGCGATGCGTCTTGCGCGCCGTTTCCACAGCTTTGATACTCGCGAGGGTGCTGCAACCCTAGGAGAACGCCGTGGCCGAGAGCAAGGTCGCCCTCGTGGTGGGGGCCGGAGACGCAACGGGCGGGGCGATCGCGCGCCGGTTCGCGCGGGAGGGCTACGTCGCCTGCGTCACGCGGCGCAGCGCCGAGAAGCTCGCTCCCCTGGTCGCCGCGATCGAGGCAGAGGGCGGCCGGGCGCGCGGCTTCGGCTCGGATGCGCGGCAGGAGGCGGCGGTCGCCGATCTCATCGCCACGATCGAGCGCGAGGTGGGCCCCATCGCCGTCGCGGTGTTCAATATCGGGGCGAACGTCCGCTTCCCCATTCGCGAGCTCACCGCGCGCGTCTACTTCAAGGTCTGGGAGATGGGCTGCTTTGCGGGCTTCCTGATGGGCCGCGAGGTGGCCAAGGTGATGGTGCCGCGCGGCAGCGGCACGATCATCTTCACAGGCGCCACGGCGAGCCTGCGCGGCGGGCCAGGATTTGCTGCCTTCGCCGGCGCCAAGGCGGCCTTGCGGGCGCTCGCCCAGAGCATGGCGCGCGAGCTCGGCCCCGAGGGCATTCACGTCGCGCACTCGATCATCGACGGGGCCATCGACACGGAGTTCATCCGGACCACGTTCCCGCAGCGCTATGCGCTGAAGGAGAAGGGGGGCATTCTCGATCCGGCGGCGATCGCGGACGCCTACTGGATGCTGCACCAGCAACCGCGCACGGCCTGGACGCACGAGCTCGACCTGCGGCCCTGGATCGAGACCTGGTAACGAAAAAAACCGAGCAGAGGAAACGTCACATGGCGCCACGCGTGGAGTTCCACTTCGACTTCGGCAGCCCCAATGCCTACATCGCGCACAAGCTGATCCCCGGTATCGAGGCGCGCACGGGGGCCAGATTCGCGTACGTGCCGGTGCTGCTCGGCGGCGTGTTCAAGCTCACCAACAACCAAGCGCCGATGCTGCAGTTCAAGGGCATCAAGAACAAGCTCGAGTACCAGCGCCTGGAGATGCAGCGCTTCCTGAAGAAGTACGGGCTGTCGGCGTTCAAGACGAACCCGTTCTTCCCAGTCAACACCGTGCAGATCATGCGCGGGGCGGTGGCGGCGGGCATGGACGGCAAGCTCGCCGCCTATGTCGATGCCGTGTTCCACCACATGTGGGAGGAGCCCAAGAAGATGGACGACGCGGAGGTGATCCGCGCCGCGCTGGCCCAGTCCGGTCTCGATGCCGAGCGCCTGACGGGGCGCATGCAGGACCCGGACGTGAAGGAGGCGCTGCTCAAGAGCACGGAAAGCTCGGTCGCGCGCGGCAACTTCGGCTCGCCCACGTTCTTCGTCGGCGACGAGATGTTCTTCGGCAAGGACCGGCTGCGCGACGTGGAGGAGGAGATCGCGGCGGCGGGGTAGGCGTCAGAGCTTCCAGCCGGAGTGGATGGCCGCGATGCCGCCGGTGAGGTTGCGGTAGGAGACGCGCGCAAAGCCCGCCTCCCGGATAAGCTCCGCAAAGCGCTCCTGGTCGGGGAACTTGCGGATGCTCTCGACGAGGTAGCGGTAGGAGGCGGCGTCGCCGGCGGTGAGCTGGCCGAGCCGCGGGATCACCTCGAAGGAGTGGAAATCGTAAAGGCGGTCGAGGATCGGCACGGTGCAGGCCGAGAACTCGAGGCAGAGGAAGCGGCCGCCGGTCCGCAGGACGCGGCGGGCCTCCCGCAAGGCCTTGTCGATGTGCGTGACGTTGCGGATGCCGAAGGCGATGGTGTAGGCGTCGAAGCTGCGGTCGGGGAAGGGCAGCGCCTCGGCATTGCCGATGGCGAAGGCGGCGCGCTCGGCAAGGCCCGCTGCCTCGAAGCGCCGGCGGCCCACGGCCAGCATCTGGGGGCTGATGTCGCACAGCACGGCGCGGCAGCCGGCGCCGCCGCGCGCGAGCACGCGGGCGGCGATGTCGCCCGTGCCGCCAGCGACGTCGACGAGGGCGAAGGGGCGCGGCGAGCGGGGAGGCGCCAGCATGGCGACGAAATCGTCCTTCCACAGCCGGTGCAGGCCCCCCGACATGAGGTCGTTCATCAGGTCGTAGCTCTCGGCCACGCTCGCGAACACGGCGTTGACCCGCTGCTGGCGCGCCTCGGGCGCGACGGGCTCGAACCCGAACGTGGACTGGCCGGCAGGCGGCGGCGGACTTGGCGTCTGGATCATGGTGTTAAGTCTAGTGCCGGCAACGGCTTGTGGCCAGCGCGGCGGATTGGCCCGGGCCTGGCTCTGCGGCCGTGGAACGGCGTTGACGCTGGGGCGCCCCCCGCTATGATGCCGCGCCCCGGCGACCCCCTTGGCCTCGCCGGCGGCAATGCCCCAGTGGCGGAACGGTAGACGCGACAGACTCAAAATCTGTTATCCGCGAGGGTGTGGGGGTTCGAGTCCCTCCTGGGGCACCAGTTTTGCTGCGCGCAGCCGCCACGCCAACCCTGCGCGCTGTGGTTCCGGCTCGAGGAAGGTCCTCGACCTGCACCACAATTGCTGCGCGCCTGACAATATTGCTGCCGGCACACTCGCCGCCGGGCTTGTTCGCCCGCTCCGGCAGGCGGTGGAGCGGATGCGCGTCGCGGTCGACCAATCCATCTGTCACCTTCGGCCAGCACCGCATGTGGCGAGACTCCATTGTTGCGGCGAGAAGCAATGGACATCCCTGCACGGCCACGGATGGTGATTGCGGCGGTGAACAATCAACGGCACAGTATCGGTAGGTGCCGCCAACGCCGGTTGCGGCTTTCGAAGCTGTCGCTAGGGAGATGATCCGGTGACGCTCGGTCTGCTTGCGGTCGCGCTTCTTGTCGGAGCTGCTTTTCTGGCCCTCGCCCTGCTGTTTCTCGAGAGCGAATTCGGCGCTGTGGTCGGAGGAGCCGTCTGTGTCGCGGTGGCCATCGGCTACGGCACGACCTTTGTGGTGCACGTCGTTGGCGGCAAGACATACGGCGTCGCCGATCTGATCTTCGGGTCCGCGCAGGCTTCAATCGTCCTGTTGGTCGTCATTGCCGGCCTGTTGATCGCCTGGCGGGTGCGAAGATATCGCGGACCAACTCCCGACAAATGAGGAGAGGATGCTCGATCCGGTTTCGAAGCCACCGCCGCGTCGAAGCTTCATCGTCATCGGAGCCTCTGCTTTTGCGGGGATCGGCTTGGCGATCGCGGCTTGGCCCATGGCTGCAAGCTTGGCTCCCAACGAAAGCTCTCCGAGGAATGCTCTTGATGTGGACGTCTCGGGCCTCCCGACGCAGACGTTCCGTCTCATCTCCTTGCAGGGTGAGCCAGTGCTCCTCCGCCAATGGTCGAAGACCGAGCCTTGGATCGTGACGCAAGGCAATTGCAGTCATTGCGCTTGCATGCTGAAGCCCATGGCCCACCTCGCAGCTTCCGCAGACGAGTGGATTCTCTGTCCATGCTGTGCCTCACGCTTTCAGTTCGATGGCGGACGACTGTCGGGACCTGCTCAAGCCGGCCTGAAGGCCATTGCCTTCCAGCTGGCCGCACCGGGCACGCTGAGGATCGGAAAGGGGCTGCCATGAGATCGGCCCGGTGCTCGCTTGCCTTGGCCTTGGCGCAGCAAGCAAGCTGTGGGGTCTCAACCTCTTGTGGAGAAGGGTCGAAGCCGCTTTGAACCTTGAGCTTGCGAATCCAGGGTGCCCTGATCGACCTTGAGGAGGGAGGCGCGGCGAGTGCGGGTCGATGCTCCACCGAGCCTCGGGTGCTACGTCGGCAAGACCTTTCCGGCCGCCTGTCGAGAAGGAGCCTCTGCGACCGCCAAAGGGTCGGCATCCTGCTCGTTGCGCAATGGCGACCCCAACGATGTCGTCATCCGGGCTACCGAGATGTCCTGCGGCTGAGCCTCAATTCCAAGGCCGGTAGTCACCAGGCGCCATCGGCGCGCACCGCCGGCTACTGTGGTGCGAGAGGTTGAAGCATGGTCATCACGAACCGCGACTGGGCTTGGGACAGGCGGGCTGTGATCGACGCTTGCATGCGGGATCTCGACTTCTTCGGCGCAGCCCTGGAAGACACGCCGCAGCGGGAGGAGTTCTGGGAGCCCTATCAGCGATTGGCCAATGCCGCCCATTCGCTCAAGCAAGCCGTCGTTTGCTTCACGGACGGCGATGGCCCCCCGGAGGCGCAGGCGTCGTGCTTTGGGCAGCATCTGTTGGAGGCGGCCTTGCAGTTGAGAGATCTCTCCGGAGACCCCGCGGAGCGAGAGGCCAACTCAATACCTGAAACTGTTTCGGCCAGCCCCGCCCTTGCCCAGCTTGCCGCCAGTTGGGATGCGCTCTACGAGGCGCTTCGTGCCCAATTCGAGAGCATCAGATTGGCTCATATCGCTCACCCCACAGGCGAGATGGACCAATAGGCAACCGCTTCTCCTCGACTAAAAGAGCACAAATGGCGCGGGGCTCGGCAGCCAGACGACCCGGATGCCTACCCAAGGGGCGGGCTCCGCCTCGGGGAGCCCTGCGGGCGTCGGCCCGGGTCCGGTATCTGCGGCAACTGAGTCATGTTTGCACTATCGGTGCGCCTGGCGGCGTGGTTCAAAGGCCCGGCAACCTGTCCGCGGTGCCGCTCGTGCTCCGCCTCTGAAGGATGCCTCCCTTCGTCGTCCTCGGGCTCGTCCCGGCTCGTCCCGAGGCTTCCCATCGCTCCGCAATCGCCGGAGCGGGCGGTTGGTGTGGATGGCCGGGACACGCCCGACCACGACACCCCGGGTGCCTGTCGGACCGAGAGCACTGGGCTGAGACAAACACCACGCACGTGGAAGAGCAGGGCGCGCAAATGAAGCCGATCTACATCACCTTCCTGAACGGCCTCGATATCGAGGCGCTCGACATGACGGATGCGGAAATCCTGGGCGCCATCGAATCCAGCCTCGGCGCGCAGGGGCGCGGCGAGACCGTGATCGAGCCGCGCGTGCATCTGCACCCCTCCCCCGACGTCGAAGGGCACTTCAACGTGCTGCGCGGCGCCATCGGCGGCGCGGTGGATCGCGCCGGCGTCAAGGTGGTGAGCGACTTCTACCGCAACTTCGAGCACGGGCTTCCCTCCGAGATGGCGGTGCTGGTGCTGATGTCGCGGGACACGGGAACGCCGCAGGCCATTCTCGACGCCACCGCGATCACCGACATGCGCACCGGCGCGGTGACGGCGATCGGCGCAAAGCACCTGGCGCGCAAGGGGGCGAAGGTCCTCGGCCATATCGGCGCGCGCGGCACCGCCTACTGGAACGTGCGCCTGCTCGACAGCCTGTTCGACTTCAGCGAGATCCGCGTGCATTCGCGCCGGGCGGAGAGCCGCGATCCGTTCGCCGCGCGCCTGTCGCAGGATCTCGGCAAGCCGGTCGTCGCCCTGGACAACTGGGAGGATACGATCCGGGGGGCCGACATCGTCGTCGAGGCATCGCGGCTGACGACGCCCGAGCCCCTCCTGAAGACGGAGTGGATCAAGCCCGGGGCGCTCGTCATGCCCTACGGCACCAAGAGCGCGCTCGAACTGTCGCTCACCGACATCATGTCGAAGCTGGTGGTCGACGACTGGCGGCAGTGCCGGGAGGGCGAGCTCGGGGCGTTGCGCCAGCACGTCCGCGCGGGCAAGCTGTCGGAGGCGACCCTGCACGCCGAGATCTGCCAGATCGTCGCCGGGCTCAAGCCCGGGCGCGAGCGCGACGACGAGACGATCCTGTTCTGGCATCGCGGCCTGTCGCTCAGCGACATCGCCCTCGGCCACGCCATGATCGAGAAGGCGGCGCGGCTCGGCATCGGCCAGCGCCTGCGCTTTGCCTGAGGGCGGCGCCGGGGGAGGCGGGCTGCGGGCGAGAGGGCGGACTAGGACCGATGCCGTCCCTCGCCCCCGTCACGTCGCCCGCCGCAGGCCTTCCGGGAGGTCGGCGCTTTGCTGGCCGTAGGTCTTGAACTTCTCCAATACGTCCGCGATCTGGGCCTCGCTCAGCACCGGCGGCTCGCCCAGACGCAGGCACAGGAGATACTGCTCGGCCAGCTCCTCGACCGTGACGGCCAGCGCAAGGGCACGCGCGATCGAGCTGTCAGCGGCGATCACGCCGTGGTGCGCCATCAGACAGGCGCGACGCCCCTCCAGGGCCTTCACAACGCGATCGGCCAGGGCCTGCGAGCCGAAGATCTCGTAGGGCGCGCAACGGATCGTCGCGCCGCCGGCGGCGGCGATGACGTAGTGGATCGCCGGGATGTCACGGCCGAGGATGGATAGGGCGGTGGCGTGGGTCGAATGGGTGTGCACCACCGCATTGAGATCCGGGCGGGCCTGCAGGATGTCGCGGTGGAAGCGCCATTCGCTCGAGGGCAGAACGTCACCCTGGAAAGTCGCGTCCCAGCCCATGGCGACGACATGGTCGGCCGTCATCCGGTCGTAGGCGATACCGGTCGGCGAGATCAGGAAGCCGTTGCCGTGCCGGACGCTGATGTTGCCCGCGGTGCCCTTGTTGATGCCGAGGCGGCTCATGCTGAGGCACGAATCGACGATCTCTTGGCGCAGTTGGCGTTCGGTGCTCATTGCTTCGCTCGCTTGGCTGGATCGAGAGGCGGGTCCCCTCGAGGATGCGGCCGACGTCCTCGGCTAGCATATCAGCGCCCGTCGTGACCGAGAAACGCTAGGCGCCGGCGATGTGCCGAGACTGGGTCAGCTCGGGAGCCTGGACGATGCGCCGATGGCGGGGCTGGTCATCGTCACGCCGATGCTGTCCTATTGCCTGCTCAAAAGGCGGCCCGCGTGCGCCCTGTCCCGGGCCACCGCGGCCGAAGCCAACAACGGACCCACATGATCGAGCGCATTCCGCACTGCTGCCAACGGGGCGCCTTCACGGCGCTGGTCGAGGACGGCCGGGCCGTCGGCATCGAGCCGCACCCGGGCGATACGGCGCTGCTCTCCAATGCGCGCGGACGCTGCCTTGCAGGCGTGCGGCTGACGGCCGACGTGCGCCCCGGCGTCGCCGTGCTCCCGACGGGAGCCTGGGCGGCTGGGCGGCGCACGCGTGCCTCGCGGCCATCGAGCGCGATGCGGGCAATGCGCCGCTGCCCGGATTCGCAAGGCCGGAAATTGCGGTCTCGGCGGACCACGCAAGGGGCCCGGCTTCGAGCCCGATGACAGCTGACGGCGCGGGCTCGCCTGAGCCTGCCACCAACAACCAAGACGGAGGAAACATGCCAGCAAGCCCGTCGGCCAAATCCGACATCCGCGTCACCACCTACGCCGGCCCCGGCGCACGGCCCGTCATGCACACGGTGCCGTGGCCGAAGGTGCCGCCCAAGGGCGCATTGATCAAGATCGGGGCCTGCGGGGTCTGCGGCACCGACCAGCACATCCTCAAGGGCCACTGGCCGAAGCCGCTGCCGTGGCCGTTCACGCTCGGCCACGAGCTTGCCGGGGTCGTCGTCGAGATCGGGCCGGAGCTGACCCGCGACCACATGGGCAAACCGATCGGCGTCGGCTCGAAGCTGATGCTGCCGCCGCTGATGCCGTGCGGCTTCTGCGACTGGTGCAAGCGCTACCCCGAGCAGTCGAACAAGTGCCTGACACCCGTCTACTACGGACGCTATCTGGGCTTCGACAAGCCGCCGCACCTGTGGGGCGGATGGGCGGAGTACGTCTATGTCGACCTCGGCGAGCTGCCGGGCACGAAGATCTACAGGCTTCCCGACGACATGAGCCTGTTGCTGGGATCGCTGTCGGAGCCGCTGACCTCGTGCATCCGCGGCTTCAACCGCGCCATCCGGGCCGGCGCCTTCAAGTGGGGCGACACGGTCGTGATCCAGGGCACGGGGCCGATCGGCATCCTCGCCATCGCCGCGGCGCAGGAGATGGGGGCGGGCCGGGTCATCGCCGTCGGCGCGCCGGAGAGCCCGCGGCTGGAGCTTGCACGCGCCTTCGGGGCGGAGGCGACCGTCGACATCGAGGTGCACAAGAGTGCCGAGGCGCGCATCAAGGCGGTGCGCGACATCGTCGGCGGGTACGGCGCGGACGTGGTGATGGACTGCTCGGGGCACCCGACGGCGGGGCCCGAAGGCCTCGAGTTCCTGCGCGACGGAGGCTGCTACGTCGAGATGGGGCAGTTCACCGACGCGGGTCCCATCATGACCAACTGGCATCGCATCTGCACCAAGGACGTGACGCTGCTGGGCTCGTGGGCGTTCACGGCCAACGACCTGGCGCTCGGCGTCGACATGCTCGACCGGGCACGCAACAGATACCCCTGGCGCCGGATGCAGACGCTGTATCCGTTCACGCTCGAGGGTGTCGAGCAGGCGGTCGCCGACGCCATGGCGATGAAGACGGTGAAGAGCACCATCGTGCCGTTCGCGGAGCTGGCGGAATAGGGTGGCGCCGGACGCCGGCGGCGTCCGCAGTGTCTACTAGGCCGCGCCGCGCAGCGTGCGCCCGGTGTCCTCGCCCGTGCGCTCGAGCGAGGCCGCAACGGCCTCGGGCGGCATCGGCTGACTGTAGAGAAAGCCCTGGGCGATGTCGCAGCCGATGCTGGCGAGGAACTCGGCCTGCGCGGGGGTCTCGACGCCCTCCGCCACCACCGACAGCTCCAGGGCGCGTCCGAGCGAGACGACGGCGCTGGTGACCGCCTTGCCGGTGCGCTGGGCAAGGCCGGCGATGAACGACTTGTCGATCTTGAGGCGCGACACCGGGAATGTCTTGAGGGCGGCGAGGCTCGAGAAGCCGGTGCCGAAGTCGTCAATCGACACCGCGACGCCGAGCTGCTGCAGCGCCTTGATGCTCTCGATCGCGCCCTCGATGTCGTGCATCAGGAGGCTCTCGGTGAGCTCGAGCTCGAGATGCCGGCTCGCCAGGCCGCTGCCGTTGAGAGCCTCCGCCACGCTGTGCACGAGGCTGTCGCTGCGGAACTGGCGGGCGGAGACGTTGACGCACATGCGCAGGGGCGCGTAGCCGGCCTGCTGCCATTGCATCGCCTGCCGGCAGGCCTCCTTGAGCACCCAGTCGCCGATGGGAACGATGAGCCCGGTGTCCTCCGCCGCAGGGATGAATGCGGCCGGCGACAGCAGTCCGCGGCTCGGGTGCTGCCAGCGCAGCAGGGCCTCGACACCGATGATCCTGCCGCTGGCGACGTCGATCTGGGGCTGGTAGTGGAGCACGAACTCGCCATTGGCGAGGGCCAGGCGCAGGTCGGCGCGCAGCGCGAACTCGTCGTGGCCGGGCGCGCGCATATCGGGCGTGCAGAAGCACAAGCCGTCGCGGCCTTCCTGCTTGCTGCGGTACATGGCGCCGTCGGCGTTGGTGAGCAGCCTCTCCGCGTCTTCGCCGTCGCGCGGGTAGGTCGCGACGCCGATGCTGCTGGTGACGGTGCAGCTGCGGCCAGAGACGACGATGGGCGCCGAGATCTCGCGCCGGATGCGCTCGACCTGGGCGCGCAGGGCGTCGTCGTCGGGAGGCTGATCGGCGAGCACGATCACGAACTCGTCGCCGCCGAAGCGCAGCACGGTGCCTTCATCTCCGACGGCCGATCGCATGCGCTGGGCCGCATGCTTGAGCAGCTCGTCGCCGGCGGCATGGCCGAGGCTGTCGTTCACCAGCTTGAAATTGTCGAGATCGACGAAGACGACGGTCATCCAGCGCCCGGCGGATCTGGCCGCATCGATCGCGCGCTGAAGGGCTTCGTCGAGCAGCGACCGGTTGGGCAGGCCGGTCAGGGCATCGTGGGTCGCCATGAACGAGATGCGATCCTCGATGCGCTTCCTCTCGATGGCGATGCCGGCGATGCGGGTCGCGACCTCGACGACACTCTCCTCGTGCCTGCGCGGCGCACGTATGGTCTCCGAGTACATGGCAAAGGTGCCAAGCACCTCGCCCTTCGCGCTCATGATGGGGGTGGACCAGCAGGAGCGCAGGCCGAAGCCTGCGGCGATGTCCTTGTAGGCCGCCCAGAGCGGATCCGTGGCAATGTCGGTGACGATGACGGGCCTGGCCGTGAAGGCGGCGGTGCCGCAGCTGCCGACATTGGCACCGATCTCGATCCCGTCGATGAGCGCGCAGTACTCCGCAGGCAGGCTCGGGGCCGCGCCGTGGCGCAGGCGCCTGCCGTCCTCGAGCAGCAGGATCGAGCTGCGGATGCCATCGACCTGCCCCTCGATCATGTGCATCAGGCTGTCGAGCACCTCGGCGAGCGGCACGCCTTGCGCGATCAGCTGCAGCACGTCCGCCTGGCCCTTGAGCAGGGCCTCGGAGCGGGCACGGCTCGAGATGTCGGTGAAGGTGGTGACGAAGCCGCCGCCGGCGATCGGCGCGGTGCAGACCTCGACGGTCGAGCCCCTCTCCGGGCGCCAGCGCAGCTTGTGCCGCCCGCGCCGGGTGGCGTTGTCGAGATGCTCGCGGACGGCGGTGGCGGGGTCCTTGTGCCCGTCGTAGTGAGCAACGCGCAGCGCGTCGAGGACGTCCTGCAGGGCAACCCCGCGGCCGGGCGTCTCGGGAAGCTCAAGCGCTGCCCGTGCCTCGCGGTTGGCGTAGACGATGCGCAGATCCGGATCGAGCACGGAGATACCGCCGGGGAAATCCTCCAGCGCGCTCGCCAGCTCGAATTGTCGATCGTGCATGGTTGGACCCATGGCCTCTTTGCATCCGGCCATGTGTGCACGGAATTTCTGAAACTCGCGTATGCCGGAAGCCGGACCGGGATAAATCCGCGCGGCTCGGTTAAGGATGGGTTGCGCGGCGTCCCGCTCAGGCCGCGCGGGTGCGCTGTGCCGCCAGCAGGCCCAGAAGCGCCGCGGTGCCGATGAGCGCCTGCGTCGAGAGGGCCTCCCAGCTCGGATTGAGCCCCAGGTCGATCAGCCAGCGCGGGACGTCGGCGGGATGGACGGGAAGCAGAACCTGCTCCTGGCACTCCTGGATGGCGGCGCCGACGAACTTGAGGCCCATGACGAACAGGAACGCCGAGGTGACGAGGAACATCGGGCGCAGCGGCAACCGCACCGCGAGCCAGACGATGGCGATGACGAGCAGCACGAGGGCCAGGGAGGCGACACCCATGCCGGTCAGGATGCCCAGCGTCCAGCCGTTGCTGGTGCGCGCCATCGCGTGCAGGAAGAGCGCGGTCTCGGCCCCCTCGCGCAGGACGGCAAGAAAGGCGATGGTTGCCATGGAGAGCGTGGCGCGCGGGCCGATGGTGGTTGCGGCGTGCCTGAGATCCGAGGTCCAGGCCGCCGGATCCTGACGCAGATACAACCAGCCGCTCATGTAGAGCATCATCGCCGCGGCGAAGATCAGCACGGCCGCCTCGATCCTGTCGTCGTGCATGCCGTCGAAGAAGGCCTCGAAGGCGGCGGCTGCAAACAGGCTCGCGACGATGCCCGCGAGGGCCCCCGCGTAGAGCCAGGCGATGGCACGACCGGCGCCCGCCTTGCGCAGAAAGGCCGCCAGCGCGGCGATGACGAGGATCGCCTCGAGCCCCTCGCGCAGCAGCACGGAGCCCGATTGCAGCGCGTCGGAGATGAAGCCCATGTGGGTCGCCTGTTGCTGGGGCCGGGGTCCCTGGAGGAGGCCTGCGCAGGGCGCGGCGAGGTCGCAGGCGCAGCTAATGAAACTCGACAAAAAATGTCAAGTTTGATCGCCGCCGCAAGGGGCGCTGCGGCGAAGTGGCAGGCGCGGGCGGAGCAGGAGCGCGCGCCGTGGCGCCTCAGGCCGCGCGCGGCTTGACGGGAGGGCGCGTCTCCGCGGGCAGCGGGGAGCGGTAGGGGGTCGCCTCGGTGCGCGCCGCGTGGTCGGCCCGTGCGCGCGCGATGAGGGCGGCGTCCTCGAGCGCCTCGACGGCGACGGCCGCCATCACCTTCGCCGCCGTCACCATGCCCTTCTTGGCCTGCCCGGACTTGCCCTGGGCGGTGGCCTGCCAGGTGTGCAGGGGCGTGCCGATGGCGTGGGTGGCGACGCGGGCCTGCACCGTCGGCACCACCCAGCTCACGTCGCCGACGTCGGTGGAGCCCATCATCGGGGCGCCCTTGGTGCCGAAGGGAACGACGAAGTCGCACAGGGGCAGGTCCTTGCGCGCCGGCACGCCGGCACGGGCAAAGGCGGAAGCGATGTCCTCGGGCGTCAGCGTGGCCTGGATCTGGCGCGCGTAGGCCCGGTCGGCCTCGTCGAAGGGCGGGGCGCCGAGGGCATCGAACTGGCGCTGCATGGCCTCCTCGAGCGGTGTGTTGCCGAGCAGGTTGGAGACGGCGCTGACGACCTGCATGGAGACCTGCGTCTCGGTCATCAGCGCGGCGCCCTGGGCGACCTTCTTCACGCGCTCGACCAGGGCGTGCATGCCGGCGAGGTCGCGGGCGCGGATGGCGTAGCGCACCTTCGCCGTGCCCTGCACGACGTTCGGCGCGATGCCGCCGGCATCGAGAATGGCGTAGTGGATGCGCGCATCGGAGGGCATGTGCTCGCGCATGTAGTTGACGCCGACGCTCATCAGCTCCACGGCGTCGAGGGCGCTGCGGCCCAGGTGCGGGGAGGCCGCCGCATGCGAGGCGCGGCCCTTGAAGGTGAAATCCATGCGCGTGTTGGCAAGGCTCATGGCGTCGTCGACGCGGTTGATGGAGCCGGGATGCCAGGAGATGGCGATGTCGACGTCGGCGAAGCGGCCGTCACGCACCATGAAGGCCTTGGCGGCGCCGCCTTCCTCGGCCGGGCAGCCGTAGTAGCGCACGCGGCCCTTGATGCCCTTCTCGGCGAGATAGCTCTTGACCGCCGTGGCCGCGAGCAGGGCTGCCGAGCCCAGCATGTTGTGGCCGCAGCCGTGGCCGTGGCCGCCGGCCTCCACCTCCCGCGGCTCGGCGATGCCGGCCTCCTGCGACAGGCCGGGGAGGGCGTCGTACTCGCCGAGGATGGCGATCACGGGTCCGCCGTCGCCCGCCTCGCCCATCACCGCCGTCGGGATGCCGGCCAGGTCCTCGGTGATGCGGAAGCCCTCCTTCTCGAGCATGGCCTTGTGCTCGGCGACGGAGCGGTACTCGGCGTAGGCGAGCTCGGGCATGCCCCAGACGCGGTCGGAAAGGGCCTCGTAGTCCGCCTTGCGGGAGTCGACGTGCTGCCAGATGCGCTTGCTGTTCTGCATGGGGAAATCCTCGTTGGCTGCCAGCTCAGGCCCTGCGCGCCGCATAGGCGTGCGTGACGTAGGGGTAGGCGACATCGCCGCCTCCGCTCAGCTCCGGCGTCTGGGCGATGAGCCGGCGCAGGCCGGCGGCCACCTGCGCGCGCTCCGCCGCAGGCAGCGCCGCGATGAAGCTCGTCGAGCAGGTGCGGTCCACGATCACGCGCTCGGCAGGCCCCTGGTGATGCCAGGGGAACGTCGTCTCCCGCAGGGGCGTGAACAGTCCCGTCGCGAACGGATGACGCCAGTCGTCCGTGTGCCGGCGCGGCGTCCCGGCCTCGTATGGCGCGATCAGCTCGGTGATGGCGCGTACCCAGGGCACGGACTGGTCGCGCACGTTCCAGACCAATCCCAGGCTGCCGCCGGGCTTCAGGGCGCGGCGCATCTCCGCCAGCACGCGCGCGGAGGCGAACCAGTGAAACGACGTCGCGCAGACGATGGCATCGAGCGCGGCATCGGCCACGGGCAGGGCCTGCGCCGTGCTGTCGAGCGCCGCGACGTCGGGGTGAGCCTCGACCAGCTTGGCGCGCATGGCCGCCACCGGCTCGACGGCGATCAGGGCGGCGCCGGTCGCGCGCAGGATGGGCAGGAACTTGCCGGTGCCGGAGCCGAGGTCCAGCGCGTGCTTGCCGGGGCCGAGGCCCAACTCGCGCGCAAGCCAGTCGACGAGCGCGGGGGGATAGTCGGGCCGGCCGCGGGCGTAGGCGTCGGCCCCTTCGGAGAAGCCCTTGGAAGCCGCAGAATGAACCGTCATGGCGTCCTCGCCGGTGGGCTGCTCAGGGCGTCACCAGACTAGCACGGGCGGCGAAACCGGATATCGAGACCTTGGGCGCGCCATTGCGCCTCGATGGCGTCCATGTCGGCGGCGCCGGACGGATTGGCCTTGGAGGGGGCCCAGGCGCGCCGCGGTAGCCATTGCGCCCGCCACAGGCCGACGAGGCGGCGCAGCTCGGCGAGCGGGGCCGCGTGATCGTCGACGCGCAGGTCGAGGTCGGGGAAATCCTCGGTCGTGGCGATCTGCATGGCCGCCGACTGGCGCCCGCGGCGGTCGCCGCCGGCCGCCTCGCCCGCGTCCAGCGCCGCAAGCAGCCGCTCGGGCATGTCGAGGCCGCTTGCGGCCGACATGGCCGTGTACGTTGCCTCGACCACGGCGGGACCGGCCAGCATGTTGCCGGCCACCGAGAGCGCGTCGCCTGAGCGCGCGCCGCACCACGCGACGCAGTTCTCCCCCGTCCAGGCGGCAGTCTCGCCCTTGATGTTGAGGGCGTGCACCTGGCGCAGGCCGCGGCCGTTGTCGGGCTCGAGCGCCCGGGCGATGGCCTCGGCCGGTGCAACGCCGTCGGCCATCAGGTCGAGAATGCGCGGGCCGAGGTAGCGGTTGGTCATCGACTGCGTCGAGACCGCCCCCACGCCCGCGCGCACGAACGGGCAGCTGGCGCCGACGGCGAGCGCGCGCGTCGTCACCGCCACGGCGAGCGTGCCCGTGGCGCGGTCGAGGGCGAGGATGGACCAGGTCATTTCTTCTCGATGTTCCAGAGGGCGACGATCAATGCGACCAAGCGATCAATCTTCAAGCTTCGCATCGTCGCGGAAGGTGTTTCGCAGAAGGCTCGCCAAATCATCCTCAGCCTTCTTTGGTTGTTTGGCGTCCCAAATGATCGTGACCATATGGTTTGTGTCGAAATGCGTCTTCCTTTCGTCCCATGCGCTCCGCTCACACGCATAGATGACCGGAATACCTCTGCCCTCGCCGAAGCCCGCTTCCCAATAGGCCCCGTCGTTGCGGTGAGTGAGATCGGCAACAACAAACCGGGCTCCCAACAGTGCTGCGCGCAGTTGCGCGTCGATCAGGCCTGCAGGCTGATTTTCAGTGAGTTTGTACAGATCAAAGCCTGCTCTCAGCGCTCCCGGCTTCAACGCCTTCTCGAACATCGGTTCCAGCACAGGATCTCCGAATTTCATCGCCATAAAGCCCTTACGGCTCTCGCTGCGCTGACGCTTGAGATCGCCATAGGCCTTCCAGCCTTTCATGGTCAGCCTGAAAGCGCGCGTCTCCCCCCGATCTGCGTGTTCGAAAAGTCCTTCTTGAGCGGCCCCCTGAAGCAGCCAACCGAAGCTCATTGCATCCACATTGTCCGAGATCATGAGCCCAACCTGGGCCGAAATCGTGAGCGAACATTCCTCGGCCAGATTATGTTCTGCTGTCTGACTATCTCCAATCCACAGCAGTAGACGTTCCAGCTTTTCCTGGGGATTTGGTAGGGGCTGCTTTGCAAGTTCCTCGACCATCTCATCGGTAAGGCGAGGGAAAGGTGGCTTCCCGCGCTGTGCCTTCCTCATCGCATGGCTGGCACACGATCTTTAGCCGGAAGATCGAGTGCAGACGTCGCCGTGAAGAATGTGCCGCAGCGGAGGCAATCGACGCGCGTCATGAAGTCATAGCCTGGCAGTCGGCGCGATCGAGAGTTGTCGCAGATGGGGCACTTGCTGACGAAAGCCTTGCGCTCTTGCTCGCTGTACATTGCGGTCCTCGGTCGCGCATTGAGTGCCTTTGCGTACGATGCCTCACGGCACCCAAGGGCACTAGCCACCCCAGAAGAATTCGACCGTAGCCGCTGGAAGCGCTTAGCCGCATAGTTCAGTGTGGTTTTCAACAGCCTAGTTCTGCTGTAGCTCTAGGATCGACCAGGTCATTTCTTCTCGATGTTCCAAAGCGCCACGTTGCCGGGGTGCAGCACGCCGGTGACGGTCTTGCGGAAGGCCGACGTCTGGATGTACTGGCCGAGGTTGACGTGGGTCACGTACTCGGCGGCGCGGACCTGCACGGCGGTGGCAAGCTCCTTCTTCTTGCCCGCATCGCTCTCGCGAGCGAAGGCGTCGCGCAGGCGCTCGATCTCGGCGTCGCACGGCCAGCCGAAGGTCGCCTTCTCGCAGGAGGCGTTGAGGAAGGCGGTCGACACGGGATCGACCACGTCGATGGCCCCCCAGGAGGTGATGAAGATGTTCCAGCCGCCGGCCGAGGGCAGGTCCTTCTTGGCGCGGCGGACGACAACGGTCTGCCAGTCGGTCGCCTGCAGGTCGACCTTGAGACCGATCTTCTCCATGGCCGCCTTGGCGACGGGGGCGAGGTTGGACAGCGAGGGATTGTCGGTCGACTGCATGAGCACGATGGGCGTGCCGTCGTAGCCTGCCTCCTCGACGAGCTTGCGGCCCTTGGCGATGTCGCCGTCGAGCTTGTCGGCCCAGCCGGCGTCGGAGGCGTAGGGCGAGCCGCAGGGATAGTAGGACTTGCACGTGATGTAGTACTTCTTGTCGCCGATGGTCGCCTCAAGGGCGTCGACCTGGCGGATGGCGTAGGCAACAGCCTGGCGCAGCTTGGCGTTGTCGAAGGGCTTGTGCAGGAAGTTGAAGCGCAGCGCGTACTGCCGGCCCATGGGCGCCATGGTCTTGAAGGCGATGTTGGGGTCGGCCTCGAGCAGGGGCATCAGGTCGTAGGGCGGGGCCTCGATGAAGTCGATCTCGCCGTTGAGCAGCGCGTTGACCTGGGTCTGGGGGTCGGCGATCCAGTGCCATTCCACGCGGTCGACCTTCGCCACCTTGCCGCCGGAGAAGCCGGCCGGCGGCTCGGCGCGCGGCTTGTAGCGCTCGTTCTTCACATAGATCGCGCGGGTGCCGGGCTTCCACTCGGACAGCACGAACTTGAATGGGCCGGAGCCCACGGGCTCGGCGAGCTGCGTGTTGGGATTGGTCTCGGCGACGCGCTTGGGCATCATGAAGGGCACGTTGGAGGTGCTCTTGGCCAGGCTCTCGATGACGAGGCCGTAAGGCTCCTTCATGCGCATGACGAAGGTCCTGTCGTCGAGCGCCTCGAGGCCGGCGACGAAGCTCATGAGCTTCTGGCCGATGGCGTCGCGGGCGCTCCAGCGCTTGAGGGAGGCGATGCAGTCGGCCGACGTCACGGGCTGGCCATCGTGCCACTCGAGGCCGTCGCGCAGCTTGAAGGTCCAGGTGAGCTTGTCGGGGCTCACGCTCCAGGTGTCGACCATCTGCGGCTTGGGCTTGAGGCCGTCGTCGTTGGCGAACAGCGTGTCGTAGATCATGTAGCCGTGGTGGGTGGTGATCAGCGCCGACGTCCACACGGGATCGATGATCTTGAGGTCGGAGTGCAGGGCGACCTTGAGCACGGTCTCGGCGCGCAGGGCCGGGGCCCAGGCGAGAAACGCCAAGAGAATTGGAAGAGCACGGGTCAGGGCGGAAAAGCGTCTCACAGGGGTCACCTCTGTCTCAGGCTGCGGGGGTCCAGCTCGCATCCTCGTCGAGCGGGTAGCACGGGCGGGGAAGGCCGGCGAACGGAAGGCGCTCGAGCACCGGGCTGGTCAGGCCGGCGGTGTCGACCTCCTTGACCTGGGCGGGCGGAAACCAGGGCAGGAAGCCCGCACGGAAATGACCGCGGGACTTCACGGCCACCGTGCGCGCCTTGCCGATGTCGAGGCCGAACATCTCGAAGAACATGGGGTCGGCGGTCTGATTGCGGGCCGAGATGACGACGACCGTGATGCCGCCGATGCGCAGCGCCGCGGAGGGACCGACGTCGATGCTGCGGCCCTGGAACAGGCCCAGCCTGCCGACGAAGCGGCCGTCGGTGAGACCGACAACCTCGGCGTCCGCCGCGAAGGGGGTGTCCCACTGCTCCCAGGGCGCGTTGCCGCGGGCGCGGTTGAAGCGGGCATGGAAGCGGGCGCCGAGGCCCAGGGCATGGGCCTCCGCCGCTAGCTCGGGGTCGAAGAAGGAGCCGACGAGGGCGTCCTCGGCGCCGGCGTTGCACAGCGCCTGCAGCAGCTCGGTGGTGCGGCCCGAGCCGCCGCCGCCGGGGTTGTCGCCGGACTCGGAGAAGATGACCGGCGCGCGGTCGCGGGCCGTGGCGAGCGCCACGGCCTCGGCCACCGGCGTCAGGGTCTTGCGGAAGCGGGCACGCATGTCCCAGCCGTAGCCCGCGATCTCGTCGGCGAGCCGCTTGGCCAGTGCACGATCGGATCTGGCGGTGACGACGACGGCGACGCCGTTCTTCGGGGTGTCGGAGAAGACAAAGCCGCCGAAAACCGACACGTTGAGAATGCCGCCGGCAAGCTCGGCCTGGCGCTTCTGGCCGTAGTCGATCATGTCGCCGTAGGGGCCGGAGCCGGTGAGCAGGTTGACCGAGGCCGGGGTCAGCGGCAGGCGCACCAGCACGGGCTTGGGATCGGCGTGGCCCGACAGCATGCGGCGCAGCGCGAAGGCCGCCTCCTCGCCGCGCTCCAGCATGTCGACGTGCGGGTTCGTCCGATAGCCGACGATCAGGTTGCAGCCGTCGACCATGGCCTGCGAGATGTTGGCGTGCAGGTCGAGCGTCATGACGATGCGCACGGCGGGACCGACCGCGGCGCGGATGCGCGCCACCATCTCGCCGTCGGGGTCGAAGGTGTGGGTCGCCGTCATGCCGCCGTGGTTGCAGATGTAGACGGCATCGAGCGGCCGCGCGGCGGCAAGCCCGTCGAGCATGCGCGCAAGCGCAGTCTCGAAGGTCGCCTGCTCGATGGGACCGGCCGGGTAGCTGCCCGCCAGCAGGACCGGCACCGGTGCCCAGGGCCCGGTGGCGTCCATGGCCCTGACAAATCCTGCCGCCTCCATGGCAAGCGCGGGGGCGGTGGCCCGCGCCTCCGTCAGGATGCGGTCGCCGGCGAGCCAGGTGAAATCGGCCTCGCCTGCCGGCTTCGACCAGCGGTTAGATTCGAGCGCAAGCCCGACCAGCGCGACGCGCGGCGCACTCATGTTGAAGACCTTCGCAAGTCCGGCTCCGAAGATGGCATCGCAATCCCGTGTTGCGGTCTCCCGCATGGTCCCCAGGTTGTCTTGGTCGGTGTCCCGACCATTCCTGCTCTATCGCCCGGGCGCCCGCGGAGGGCTGGATCCTCGGGACGGGCCCGAGGATGTCAGCGGGAACTCTCTGTTGGAGCCGGAACATTAGCCTGGATCTGGCAGCCTCGCCACAGGCGCGGCCTGACGCGCAAAGCGGCATTCGACCGCTGTCCGGGCAGCCATGCGAAAGCGTGTTGAGCGCGCCGCCGTTGACCGGCGCGCCGGTGCGGAGGATTGTGCGCCCACAGCGACAACACGCGGAGGCACTGCGAGATGCTGCGGCTCGACGGCAAGGTGGCGTTCGTCTCGGGGGCAGGCTCCGTCGGCGAGGGCTGGGGCAACGGCAAGGCGACGGCGGTGCTGCTGGCGCGCCAGGGCGCCCGCGTCTACGGCACCGACATCCGCGAGGAGGCGGTGGCGGAGACGCGGGCGCTGGTCGCTGCGGAAGGCGGGACCTGCGAGGTCGCGGCCTGCGACATGACGGACGCGGACGCGGTGGCGGCCTGCGTCGAGGATTGCCGGGCAAAATTCGGGTGCATCGACATCCTGGTCAACAACGTCGGCGGCTCGGCCCCGGGCACAGCGGCCAGCATGAGCGAGCAGGTGTGGGACACCCAGATGGCCCACAACCTCAAGACCATGTTCCTGGCAGCCAAGCACGTGCTGCCGCTGATGGAGGCGCAGGGCAGCGGCGTCGTCATCAATCTGTCCTCGATCGCGGGGCTGCGCATGAGCGCGGAGCGGCCGCACGTGGCCTACTCGACGGCGAAGCTCGGCATTCTCGGGTTCACCCGGTCGACGGCGATGGCGTACGCGAAGAAGGGCATCCGCTGCAACACGGTGATCCCGGGCCTGATGCACACGCCGCTCGTCGAGCACCGGCTCGCCAAGAGCATCGCCGGCGGCGACGTGGCGGCGCTGATCGCCAGGCGCGATGCGGCCGTGCCGATGGGACACATGGGCACGGCGTGGGACGTGGCGCACGCGATCCTGTTCCTGGTCTCGGACGAGGCGCGCTACATCACGGGGGCGGAGCTGCTCGTCGACGGCGGCCTCAGCGCCGCCGGCATGGCCTGACAGGCGGCCGCGGCACGGGCTTCCCCGATGCCGGCCGCGATCATCTCCGCCCGGGCGACGGATGTTGCGGGCCGCGTGCGTTCTGGCACGTTAACGGATGCTTGGCGATTGCAGGCTAGGGTTGCGGGCGGAGGATACTTGGTTCTACACCACCCGCCTCAGGCCCTGCGGAGAGCGGGACGATCGCGACGTGACGCATGGCTGACGAGCTTCGAATCTCACCGCGGCGCCGCCTGCTCAAGGCCGGCACGCTGCTGGCCAAGAACGGCCTCATGTCCTTCAAATGCTCCGTTCGCGATCTTTCCGATGCCGGAGCGCGCCTCTTGGTGGACGATCCCGTCGGCATCCCCGAGCACTTCGAGCTCGTGATCGAGCTCGACGGGCTGCGCGCGGACTGCGAGGTGGTGCGGCGCAAGGGCAACGAGATGGGGGTCCGGTTCACGTCTCCCGTGCGCCAGGGTAGGCCGACGCGGGCCCAGGTCGTCACCTCGAGCGCCGGGCGGCCTACGCTGCGGAAGAGACCGCCGGCGACCTAGCGGCAGGCGCCGCCGGCTCGCGCGACAACAGACCGGCCACAAGCGCCTCGGCCGCGAGCGCGCCCGAGATCACCACCGCCTCGATGCCGGCGCCGTGGGTGGCGGCGCCCGCCAGAACGAGATTGCGTACGGGCGTGCGCACCGGCGCCTTGCCGTTTGCAGCCCGCGTGCCGTAGATCGAGCCGTGCCTGGTCCAGGCGTAGCGCTGGAAGGTGAGCGGCGTCGCCTCGGCGCGGTAGACGATGCGCTCCTCGATGTCGGGGATGGCGGCCTTGGCGGCGGCAATCAACGCGTCGCCCATGGCCTTCTTGCGCGCGATGTACTCATCGGAGTTGCGATAGTTGTCGAGATCGGATGCATCGTCGCTGGGCCCGAGCGGATACCAGGCGCGCGCCTTGTCGTTGGGGACGAGCTTGATAATCTCGACCGTGGAATAGCCCTCGGGCGCACAGGACGGATCGAGGACGGAGGGGATCACGAGGCCGGCGTAGCCTGCGGCGCTGCTCACGTGCACCACGGCCGGCATGTCGAGCTTGCCCTTGAGGCCCAGGTGCACGCCGACGGCGGAGCAGGCGGGCGTCACGGGGCCGAGCTGGGCCTCGAACGCGGAGCGCACCTCGGGCTCGGCGATCAGCCGGGACAGCATGAGCGAGAGGTCGGCGTTGCAGACCACCGCCCTTGCCGCGACGGTGCGCTCGGCGCCCTTGTGGTCGCGCACGACGAGGCCCTCGACCTGCATGCTCCGGCTCAGGATGCGCACGACAGGCGTGCGCAGGTGCACGCGGCCGCCGCTGCGCTCGATGGCGGCGACAAGGCTGTCGGCCAGGGCGCCGGAGCCGCCGACAGGATAGTGGCCGCCGTGGAAGTAGTAGCCGTAGAGCGGGACCATGTCGGATACCTTCAGGTTCCGGCCGTCGTCGGAGAGGTAGCCGGTCAGCGCGGAGATCCACTCGAGCGCCGCCTTGTCCTTGACGTGCCGGCCGACGAACTCGTGCCAGGGCCTGCCCATCCATTCGACGGCCAGCGGGTTGTTGCGGGCGAAGGCAAGCAGCGCCTCGGGCGTGGAGGGCGTGCCGGGAATGCCGCTGCGGCCTTCGGCAGTCGAGAACATGGCGTTGAAGATCGTCTCGATCTCGCCGAACAGTGCGACGATGCCGGCAGCATCCTGCGGGAACATGGCCGCGAGGCTGCGGGCATAGCCGCGCCAGTCGCGCGGCACGTCGAGGGTCTTGCCGTCGAGAACGTAGCGGTGGTCGAGGCGCGACCAGGTGCAGTCGCGCTCGATGCCGAGGCGCTTGAACAGCGTGTGCACGGTGCCGCCGGGGTACCAGCCGGAGATGTCGTGCACGCCGCTGTCGAAGCGGAACACCAGCTTGGCGTCGGTCTTGGGGTCGCGGGTGCGGGCCACGCGCAGCCAGGTGTGGGCGAAGCCGCCCGGGACCACGTGGTGCTCGAAGACGGCGACTTTCAGTCCTTCCTGGGCGAGGAGCGCTGCGGCCGTGAGGCCGCCGATGCCGGCGCCGACCACGGCGACGTCGCACACCTCGTCCGCGCCGGCCGCTGACGGCGGACGGGAGAAGTCGGGCGGGCTCCAGGCGTTGCGCTGGTCGCCGGCGGCCATCCGGGCAAGGCCGCGCCGCACGAGCAGGCGAGGGAGCAGGACCGAGGCGATTGCGCCCAGGACCAGCGGACCAGTGGTCGCCAGCGACGGCAGCTTGAGGAACGCGGCGAGCGCGAACCAGGTGAAGAGGATCGCCCAGAGGCCGGAGATCTGCGTGTTGATGGCGAGGAACAGGGGAGAGCGGCTCGCGCCCTGGTACTCGCCGGCGGAGAACTCCGCCGTCCACGGGCGGCCGATGGCGATGCTGACGGCGGCCCCGGCGGCAAGCGCGGCCAGCACCATGGCGTTGGAGTTGGCGATGAGCCATGGCGCGCCGGACAGATGGCCGATGACGACGGACGCCAGGCCTGCGAGCAGCGCCAGCTCGAAGGCGGGCGGCAGCTTGCCGCGATGGCGGAGCAGCGCCCAGGCGAGGCCGTAGGCCAGGCCGAGGGCCGCGGCCGCGAAGGGGTGGCCGAGCCAGACCCCCAGGGCGTAGAGGGGCAGGGGCAGCAGGGCGGCTTTGACGATCAGAAACGTGCGCATGGCCGGATCTCCACTGGCGAGAACTTTTTACGTTGTAAATTTACATTGTAAAATCGTCAAGCGCCTCGTATGGATGGCTGGTGAAATGCCGCAGCAGGAGCTGTGGCGGAGAAATTCGAGGAGCGGCATGGCGCGGGTGGTCGCGAAGGGCGAGGCAGAGGCGTTCCGGCAGCGGCTGGTCGACGCCGCCGAGCGCTTGATCATCGGTCGCGATTCCATCGACTTCACGATGCGGGAGCTCGCCGGGGAGGTGGGCTGCAGCCCGATGCTTCCCTACCGCTATTTCAGGGACAAGGACGACATCCTGGCGGCGGTGCGCGCGGCCGCGTTCCTGCGCTTTGCCGCGGCGCTCGAGGCGCCGCGGGAGGCGCCGAGCGAGTTGAAGGCGCGATCGCTCGGCGTCGGGGATGCCTACGTGGCGTTCGCCTTCGCCAATCCACAGCTCTACCGGCTGATGTTCAATACGCCGCCGGTGGAGCGCGGGCGCTATCCCGAGCTCGATGAGGCGGGAGGGAGGGCGCGGGACACGATGTCAGCGCACGTCAGGGACGTGGTGGAGGCAGGCCTGCTGGTCGGCGATCCGGTGGTGATCGGGCACCTGTTCTGGGCCAGCCTGCACGGATTGATCGTGCTACAACTCGCGGGCCAGCTCGCTCCCGAGCCCGGCTTCGAGGCCCTGCGCGCGGCCATGACGCAGGCGCTCGTCTTCGGCCTGCGCAATCCGGATCTTCCCGCCCTTCCCGGGGCCGCGAAAGGCGGTCTACACGCTTCCTGAGGGCTGTGCTTGACCGGGCCCGTGCCTTGGGCAATGTGCGCTGCGCCCCAGCCCATACCCAGGCACGAGCGGTCCAGAGCACGCATGGCCTCAGCCCTTACGGATTTCCTGCGGCTCGCCCGCACCGGCGTCGTGCTCGCCCAGCACGGCGTGCGCTTCGTGCCGGCGGGCACGCCGACGCCGTGGCCGCTGACGCTGCTGCGCTGGGCGACGTGGCCGCTCAGGGCGATGGCCTGGCTGCTGTCGCCGGCGACGGCGCGGTCGGGACGCCTGGCGCGGGCGCTGACGCGTCTGGGCCCCAGCTACATCAAGCTCGGCCAGTTCCTGGCGACGCGCCGCGACCTGATCAGCGCCGAGCTCGCCGACGACCTGACGGAGCTGCAGGACAAGCTGCCCCCGTTCCCCATGAGCGAAACGCGCCGCGTCGTCGAGGAGGCGCTCGGGGGACGGCTCGAGGACCACTTCGTCGCATTCGGCCCGCCGGTGGCGGCGGCCTCCATCGCGCAGGTGCACAAGGCGGTGGTGGAGGAGAACGGCGTGCGCCGGGAGGTCGCCGTCAAGGTGCTGAGGCCCGGCATCGAGCGGCGCTTCCGCGGCGACCTGTCGAGCTTCTTCCGGGCGGCGCGCCTGATCGAGCGCCTCGTTCCGTTCTCGCGGCGGCTCAAGCCCGTTGCCGTTGTGGAGACGCTCGCGCGCTCCGTCGAGCTCGAGATGGACCTCAGGCTGGAGGCGGCCGCCATCTCGGAGATGGCCGACAACATCACGGGCGACCGGAGCCTGCCGGACGGCGCCTTCCGCGTGCCGGCGGTCGACTGGCGCCGCACGGCGCGGCGCCTGCTCACCATCGAGTGGATCGACGGCATCCCGGTGCGCGATGTCGCGGCGATCGAGGCCGCCGGCCTCGACCGCAAGCAGCTCGGCCTCGTCATCCTGCGCTCGTTCCTGCGGCATGCCATGCGCGACGGCTTCTTCCACGCCGACATGCACCAGGGCAACCTGCTCGTCGACCGCAGCGGCACGGTGGTGGCGGTCGATTTCGGCATCGTCGGCAGGCTCGGTCCGCGCGAAAGGCGGTTCCTCGCCGAGATCCTGCACGGGCTCATCACGCGCGACTACCGGCGCACGGCGCAGGTGCACTTCGACGCCGGCTATGTGCCCGCGCACCACTCGGTCGAGGTGTTCGCGCAGGCCATGCGCGCCATCGGCGAGCCGATCCACGGTCGTACGGCGGATGAGATCTCCATGGCGGACCTGCTCGGGCAGCTGTTCGCGTACACCGAGGTGTTCGACATGGAGACGCGGCCGGAGCTGCTGCTCTTGCAGAAGACCATGGTGGTCGTCGAGGGGGTGGCGCGAGCGCTCGATCCGGAGCTCAACATGTGGGTGGCGGCGGAGCCGATCGCCAAGGCCTGGGTCGAGGCCAACCTCGGCGTCGCCGGCCGCCTGAAGGAGGCGGGCGAAGGGGCCGAGACCTTCGGGCGGACGCTCATGGAGCTGCCGCGGCTGATGGAGCGGGCGGAAGGCACGGCGCTGGCGCTCGCCGAGATGGCACGCACGGGGCTGCGGCTCGACGAGGCGACCATCGCCGGTCTCGCCCGTGCCCAGGCGGAGCAGACGCGCGGCTCGCGCTGGATCGTGGGCCTTGCCGTGCTCGCGCTCGCAGGGATTGCGGCCTGGATGGTCCTCGGCGGGGCCGTTCACTGACAGGCAGCCAACAGCGCTCTGGCGAAACCGGCCCCGTCTGTCCTAAGCTCGCCTGCAAGCAACCGGCAAGGGAAGCGCTCCGCGTGGACGAGAGAACCATCAAGGCAGCGCGGCGGGTCGAGGAGATCACGGTCTTCTACGTCCACGCCGCAGTCTACGTCATCATCAACCTGCTCCTGGTGATCATCAACGTCACCATCACCGACGACGTGTGGTGGGCGCACTGGGTGATCCTGGGCTGGGGGCTGGGGCTCGTGGCGCACTGGGCCTCCGTGTTCGGGGGCACGCCGCGCTTCATCAGGCGCTGGCAATGGCGCAAGCTGCGGGAGCTGCGCCGCAAGGCGTGATGCGGCGCGGCGGCGGTCAGCCCTTCTTGCGCTGCTGGGCCTTGGCCTTGAGGCGCTTGGCGACGGCCGTCGAGACGAAGTCGGAGACGGTGCCGCCCATCAGCGCGATCTGGCGCACCAGCGTGCCGGTCACGTGCCGCACCTGGGGGCTCGCCGGCAGGAATACGGTGTCGATGTCGCTCGCCATGGCGCCGTTCATGCCCGCCATCTGCATCTCATAGTCGAAGTCGGTGCTGTCCCTGAGGCCACGGAAGATGATCGTCGCCTCCTCGGCCCGGGCGGCGTCGATGGTGAGGCTGTCGAAGGTGACGATCTTGATCTTGCAGCCGGTCGACTTGGCGATGGGGGCCGTCTCCGCCTCGAGCATCTCGATGCGCTCCTGAGCCGAGAACAGCGGCACCTTGCCCGGATGCACGCCGATGCCGACGACGAGCCGGTCGACCATGCGGGCGGCGCGCGCAATGACGTCGATGTGGCCGCGGGTGGGCGGATCGAACGAGCCTGACGTGAAGCCGGTGGTCTTGGTGGACAAGGGTCGGAGCCTTCGAGCTGGCTGAGGGTGCGGGGCGGGCCGGCTGTGCCGGCTGATTCCGGGGCGATCGTACAGGCCGGGCCGAGGCAATCAAGGCGCATGCCGGGGGACGGCGGCCCGACAGACCGGGACGAGCGCTTCGCAAGCCCTCTCAGAAGCGATGCGGCGGCCCCGGCGGGGGGCCGGGGGGGCCATCGGGATCGTCGAGGAGGCCCCGCGGCGGGGGCATCCAGCGGCGCTCGCGCCACTTGCCGTAGGCGCGCCGCTCCTGCGGTGTCAGGTTCTTGACGATCTGGCTGTAGAGCTCGCGGGTCAGCTCGCGGGCCTCGTTCTCCTTGGCGATCAGGTTGGCCTGCGCGGCCTCGAACTTGGCCTCGTCGAAGGGCTCAGCGGCCATGACGGCGGCGATCTCGTTGCGGGCCTGGCGGATCTCGCGGCGCATGGGCCGGAGGCGCTGGCGGATGTCGGCGGTGATGTCGTAGATCTCCTTGCGCCGCCCGTGACCGAGCGAGACGGAGTAGCCGATCAGGTTGGGCGGGCCCGGCTCCGGCGGGCCGCCGCGAAAGCGCCACATGGCGGCGCCGATGGAGCCGGCCACGAACACGTTGACCGCCAGGGACAGGCACAGCACGACGAGCAGCCAGCGCGGGATGCGTGCGGCTGCCGGCTCTGCGCCCGGCGTCTCGATGCTCATAGAAGATCCTCATCGAGCGTGTCGAAGGCCGAGGTGTGGGTCGAGCTCGCCGAGGCGACCGGCAGACCCGTCAGCTGCTGCACGGGCCGCAGCACGGATTGCAGCTGGCCGGAAAGCCCGATCAGGATGCCGAGCGCCAGGGAGGCAGCCGTGACCAGCGCGCCGAGGCTGACGGGATCGACGGAGGACAGGCGCCAGCGCGCGGGCGCGCGCGGCGCCAAGGTGAGCCGGGCCGGCGCGGGGGATGATGCGGCGAGCCGCGGGGTCGCGCGGGCGGCGGCCTCGATGCGCAGGGCAAGGGCACCGAGATCGCGGGGCGGCAGCGGAGGAACGTCGAGCACGCGCTCGAGCGCCTCGGCCTCGGCAAGGAGACGGCGTGCCGCCGCGTCGCGCGCGAGGAGGCGGCCGGCGGCGGCGCGGCGCTCGATGGGCCATCGCGTGCGTCCGCTGCCGTACACGGCGAGCAGCTCGTCGAACTCCTCAATGGTCATCTCGATCTTCATGGTCCTACTGCCAATCAATCCGTCCGCAACTGCCAAGCTGCTGCATCGTCACACTAGTCGCCGTCCGCATCGCGGTGGCCCTGAGGCTCGATCTCGGCCTCGGGGATCAGGGCCCGCCAATCCTCCTTCAGGGCCGCCTTCAGGGTCCGGCGTGCGCGGGCCAGAAGCGACTCTACCGCCTCGTCGGAGACACGCAGGACCTCGCCCACCTCGATCTGGCTCATGCCTTCGTAGTGGAAGAGGGTCAAGGCAAGCCGCTGGCGCTCCGGCAGCGCCTGCAAAGCCGCGTTGACGCGCCGGGCGAGATCCTGCTCGGCAAGCTGGCGCACCTGGGAGGCCGGAGTGGGCACCTCGGGCACGGTGTCGACGACAGCGACATTGCGTGCGGCGCGCACACGGTCGATGCACAGGTTGGAGACCACGCGCCGCAGCCAGGGCCGCACACCACCTGCGCCAAGCTCGAGGGTTCCGGCGTGGCGCCACAGCCGAAGCAGGGCCTCCTGCGCGACGTCCTCGGCCTCGGCCTCGTCCCGCAGCATGCGCCGCGCGATGCCGATCGCCGTGGGCAGATGCCGGCCCACGAGAGCACGAAACGCCTCGGCCTCACCCGCAGCGGCGCGTGCAAGCAATGCCGCCTCGTCCTCCGAGTCGTCAGAACCGGACCAAGTTATGGGCTCCGACCCTTCTTTTCGCGCCAGCACACCCATCCGCTGCCAACTTGCCCCGCAACAACGATCCTGCCTGGCAAGGTGATCCCCGCGGCATCAGGGCACCCCTTGCAACCAGCAGCCACGTGCGCCTGGAGACCACACGCTCGCGGGTTGGGGTGTGAACGTTGGCCACGCTCCCCTTCCGTCGCGGTCGATCTATGCCCCGGCCGGTCGGGGCATCGGGGAGGGGCAGGCGGCGAAGAGGACCGGCGCGGTTGCGGCTGCTACCAAAGATTGTCCGTGACGGGCGGGCGCTTCTTGCCCTTCCTGCCTTTCGCAGGGGGGGCCTCGGCAGAGGCCTCGGCGGCCGGCTCAGGCGCCACGTAGCGGCCGGCAAGGGCGGCGCTGAGCCGGGCGTCGTGCCCGTAGATGTCGTCGAACACCGAGATCGAGCCGTCGGCCGCCGCCACGGTGGTGAAATAGCTCAGATGCACAGGGATGCGGTTGGTGAGCTCGATATCCTGGGTCTGGCCCGCCGCGATGATCCCCTTGATGTACTCGGGCGTCCAGCCCTTGTCCTGGGCCAGAAGCACCTCGGCGAGCTGCACGGGGTTCTGCACCCGGACGCAGCCGTGGCTGAAGGTCCGCACCTCCCGGCTGAACAGATCACGCTGGGGCGTGTCGTGCATGTAGACGTCGTGCTTGTTGGGGAAGCGGAACTTCACCACGCCCAGCACATTGGTCGAGCCCGCGGGCTGGATGAAGGTGTAGCGGCGGATGTCGGCCTGGCTCCAGTCCACCTGCGAGGCATCGACGACCTTGCCGTTCTGGCTGACGCGCAGATTGTGCTTCTGGAGGACGCGGGTGTCGGCGCCACCGCCGCCGCCGCCGAACAGGCTGCCGAAGAAGTCGTCCTGCGCCGGCTTCAGGTAAGGCAGGATCTCCTTCACCTTGATGCTGTCGGGCACGCCCCATTCCGGGTGGAAGATGACGTACTGCATGCGGGCGGAGAACACGGGCGTCTGGTTGCCGACCTTGCCGACGACGACGCGGGCCTGATGCACCACCGCGCCGTCCTTGATGACGCGAACCGTGTACTCGGGCGTGTTCTGCCATACGTGGTAGGCGCCCATGTCCTCGGGCATCCAGCGCCAGCGCTCCATGTTCAGGACGAGCTTGGCGGCGAGGGTGCGGCCTTTCACGACGGGCTTGGGAGCGCCCGCATTCAGCACCTGACGCGTCCTCGGCGTCAGCTGGCCGGTGGCCTGCAGGCCCTTGTCGCGCTGGAAGGCCTTCAGGGCCTCGGCGAGCTCGGCGTCGAAGATGTCGTCGTCGGCGCGCCCGTTGAGACCGAGGCGCTTGCGCAGCAGGGGGACCTGCGCGTGCTTGCTGCCGGACTTGAGCGTCGGGCCGTCGGGCAGCGACACGAACGGGGCCGCCTCGGGCTCGGAGGCACTATCCGCCCCCCGCGCCTTGAGCAGCGCCAGCCGCAGCTTGCGGAACTGCTCGTGCTGGGGATGCAGCGTGAGGAGATAGTCGCCCGGCTTGTCGGTCTGGGCGAGGCTCTCGAGCACCACGGCGGGATCGCGCAGGGCGAGCTTCTGGTCGAGGTTCGGGCTGAGCTGGAGAGGCTCGACGCGGCCGCCGCGGGCGTGCCGCGCGTACTTCAGGGCGGCAAGGGACAGCTTGATCTCGGCGGCGGCGAGCTGGCGCGGCTCGCGCTCGACCTGGGCCGAGGGGAGCTCGAACTGCTTCGCCTCGAGGCCCCAATCGTCGGCCTTGGCGATCTCGGCCATGGCGTGGGAGGCGGCGGCGTTGAAGCCGCTCTCGCCTGTCCACAGCGGGGCGCTGCGCTTGGCGTAGAAGGCCTGCAGCGCGGCCTGGTCGGCGCCGCCGGCGCGGGTCTCGGAGAGCTGCTTGCGGATGGCCTCGAGAACGGGGCTCGTCGGCGCCTCGGCGGCGGTTACGGCGGGCGTTGCAGCCTCGGGCCTGCTCTCGACCGCGGGCGTCGCGACCTCCGGCTTCGCCTCAGGCGCCGGCGGGGCCGTCTCGGGCCGGGTCTCGACCACCGGGGTCGGCGCGGCCGGGGCCGCCTCGTCGGCGGCGGGCGGCGGGATCACCACATCGGCCGGAGGGGCGGCGAGCGTCGCCGCCCGCTCCTCACCGGATTGGGCCAGAGCGCGGCTTGCGGTGCCGGCCGGTGCGAGGAGGAGGATGGTGGCAAGCGCGGTCGAGGCGAGCAGCGTGCCGATTGCGCCGGTGTCCAGTCGTTGCATGAGGCTGCGCTCCAACAAAATCATCTGCGTCCACACGGACCAGCGCGTGAATCGGCCGGCCCCACCCGAGGCGGCGAATTTACACGCTTCCGCCGCCGGCCTTCAGCCCCAATCGCACGTTTGCGCAATCAGCGGGGCAGGTTGTGGCAAAATTTCAGCAAACACCGAAACGTTGCGCGGCGGGCGCCCTTATAGTGCGCTCTTTCGCATCCGCACGCACACGAGGACGGCATGCTGACACTGACCCTGGCGCTCGTGGCGGCGACCTTCCTTCTTGCCGGTTTTGTGAAAGGCGTCATAGGGTTAGGGCTTCCGACCATTGCCATGGGCCTGCTCGCCCTGACGATGCCGGCGGCGCAGGCCGCTGCCATCCTGGTGGTGCCCTCGATCGTCACGAACTTCTGGCAGATGCTCGACGGCCCCGGCATGCGCCTGATCCTGAGGCGGCTGTGGCCGATGCTCGCGGGCATCTGCCTCGGCACCTGGGCGGCGGCCGGCATGCTGACCGGGGCGCCCTCCCGCCTCACGCAAGGCCTGCTGGGGGCGGCGATTGCCGTCTACGGCGGCCTCGGCCTCGCGGCGGTGCGCTTCTCGGTGCCGCCGGGCCTCGAGCGCTGGCTGTCGTTGCCGATGGGCCTGGCGACAGGGGCGCTGGGTGCCGGCACGGGTGTGTTCGTGATCCCGTCGGTGCCCTATCTCAGCGCGCTGGGCTTGAGCAGGGACCTGCTGGTGCAGGCGCTCGCGGTGTCGTTCACTGTGTCGACGCTGGCGCTGGCCGGCAACCTGTTGGCGGGCAAGGCGTTCACGCTCGAGATCGCGGGCGTGTCGCTGATCGCGCTGCTGCCCGCGCTCGCCGGCATGGCGCTCGGCCAGGCGGCGCGCACGCGGCTTTCCGAGCAGGGCTTCCGGCGCGTGTTCTTCGCCGGGCTGGTGGCGCTCGGCGGCTACATCGTGGTGCGGGCGGCGCGCTGAGGGCTGCGGGAGGGGACCACTTGCTCGCGTGCGCGGCCGAGTGATTGCAGGCCCAGCACTGCGACGCGTGCCGCGTCATCTGCACGTGCAAGCCGCCGCTCAGTCTTGAGCTGGTCGGATCGCGCAGCCCGCACGGGTCAGCGCAACGAATGCCGCCACGACGTGAAACGCGCGCGGCGACGGCGCGAATAAAATTCCGAATGCTGATCAGTTTGCCGACGCTTCGCCGCTTCCGCGCAGCGGCGCCAACCGCGGCGCGGGCGTGTCGCTGATGGCCTTGCCGCCTGCGTTGGCCGACTTGGCGCATGGCTTGCGAGCGAGGCCGACACGTCACGTGGCGTCTCGGACACGGTGCCGCCGGTTTGCAGCAGTCTCCACGCTATTGCGGTTTGCAGACTGGGCTTTCCCCAATATTTTGCCGAGACAATACTTCGCTTGTCGGTAGCGCGCGTAGTTTTGGGGGCATGATGTTCCGCGTCATTGGTTTGTCGCTTTCGGGTATCGCGATTCTTATTCTTTCCGGCTGTGCTTCGGCGCCGGTCGAGGACACGAAGTTCACGAGGCGCAGCACGTCTCCAACAGCCCTCCAGAGCGACTCCGAGCAATGCTGGCGCCTCGCCCAGAAGGAAAACATCACGAGCGAGGAGGCGACCTCAAACGTGCTCGTCGGCACGGTCCTGTTCGGGCTGGTCGGTGCGACGGTGGTCGCTGCCAGCGAGAAGGAAGCACTGAAGGACCCGAAGAACTACCACCGGCGCAGGGTCCACGACGACTGCATGGCCAAGCGGGGCTACAAGAAGGCCGAGTGAGGGCTTGGCGATTGCCGGTCTCGGTTCCTCGATAGCCAAGCATTGCTGTGTTGGGTCGCGCCGCAAAAGGCGCAGGGCTTGACCCAATCTACGGCAGAAAATGACCC
>JANRIO010000002.1:0-20747 GCA_033764875.1 Hyphomicrobiaceae bacterium
GTCCCATCGGGACGCTGCGGGTCGACTACGCCATCCCGATCGCCAAGCAGCCCTTCGACAAGACGCAGCCCTTGAGCTTCGGCCTGAGCCCGTTCTGATCGGCCGGCAGTGCCGGCGACCGCGGCGATGCGCGTGAGCCTGTCACAGGCAGCGGCGCACAAGAAAAAACGGCGGCCCTCGCGGACCGCCGTTCGACGTTTCCAAAAGCCGTTCGACCTCAGCGGCCGATCACTTCCATCTTCACGCGCGCGAGGCCCTGGCCCGTCATGCCGATCACGCTGGCGGCGCCGCGCGACAGATCAATGATGCGCCCGGCGATGAACGGGCCGCGGTCGTTGATGGTGACATCGACCGAGCGGCCGTTGTGCATGTTGGTGACGCGCACGCGGGTGCCGAAGGGCAGCGTGCGGTGGGCCGCGGTCAGGCCGTCGGGATTGAAGTGGGCGCCCGAGGCCGTGCGCTGGCCCTGCCAGTAGTAGGAGGCGATGCCGCTGCCGGCCGAGCCGGAGGGCACGTAGGCCGCGACCTCGCGCAAGCGGCGGCCGTTGCGGCGCACGGGACGCTCGTCACCGTCCTCGCTCCACTCCCGCGCGATCTGGCGGCGGGCCTGGCGGGGGGCCTGGGCGTCGCGGTGCGCCTCGCGGCGCCGGGTGTTGCGCTGCGCCTGCGGGCGCGTGGCCTTGCGGCGGGCGCGCGGGCGGTCCTCGTCATCGTCCCAGCTCTCGACGCTGTCGTGCAAGGTGAAGCGGGCGGCCGCGTAGCGCTTGGCAGGCGCCTCCAGGCGTGCTGCCGGGGCGCGCAGAGCCTTGCCGTGATGGCTGCGCGGCGTGCTCGCCTCGACGCTGACGGCCAGTGGGCCGGCGAGCGCGAGCGCGATGGCGGCGGCTTTGAATAGCGATCTCATTGCAACTCTCCTTACGGATGAACCGCCCTGCAGCGCAGCCCTGGCCGGCGCGCACAGCCGGCCGACGCGAGGACGCCTGGCGTCCTCGCGCGTGCGGACTTCAATGTGTGCGAGCTAGACCGGTGGGCTACAGATCCAGATGCGGTGTGGTCTCAAAGGCCATGCCGGAACCCTCGATATGCATCGGGCGCAACGGGCGTCGCGACCTCGCATGCCTCCGGCGGCGGGCAACTGAACAGGCGCAGGCGCCGGGGTCAACGCTGAACTTTGAATCGGATTCAGCTACAACTGCGGCGTATGGCGGTGAAATCCGCTTGAATCCATTGGGTGTAGGTGCGTGATCTCGCGCGCAATCGTTGCGTGCGACCATATCGCACGGTTTTTCCGGCCGAAACGACCGTTGCGATGCTCGCTTTCGCGCGCCGCCTACAGCGGGCCCGGATAGCCGCCGCCGTCGATTAGGATGTTCTGTCCGGTGATGTAGCCCGCGTGCGTCGAGCACAGGAAGGCGACGGTGGCGCCGAACTCCTCGGTGGTGCCGAAGCGGCCGGCGGGCACGCCCTCCTTGCGCTCGGCGTCGACGACGGACACGGCCACGCCGCGCGCCTGCGCCATCTTCTCGGTGGTGCCGCGCAGGCGGTCGGTGTCGAAGGGCCCGGGCAGGATGCCGTTGATGGTGACGTTGCGGCGGGAGGCCTTGCGCGCCAACACGGCGACGGCACCGGTCAGGCCGAGGCGGGCGCCGTTCGACAGCTCGAGCGAGGGGATGGGGTTCTTGATCGAGGCCGAGGTGATGTTGACGATGCGGCCGTAGCCGCGCTCCATCATGCCGTAGATGGTGGCGTGGATGAGCGCGATGGGGCTCAGCATGTTGCCCTCCACGGCCTTGCGCCAGTCATCGAGCGAGAAGCTCTTGAAGTCGCCGGGCGGCGGCCCGCCGGCGTTGTTGACGAGGATGTCGGGATCGGGGCAGGCGGCGAGGAGCGCGTCGCGCCCCTCCGGCGTGGTGACGTCGCAGGCGACGGCTGACACCTTCACGCCGAGGGCCCGCAACTGCTTTGCCGTCGCCTCGAGCGCGTCGGCGCCGCGGGCGCAGATGGTGAGGTCCACGCCCTCGCGGGCCAGCGCCTCGGCGCAGCCCTTGCCGAGGCCCTTGGAGGCCGCACAGACGATCGCCTTCCTGCCCTTGATGCCGAGATCCATCGCCGTCTCCTCAGTCGTGCCGGTGTCGCTCAACTGATAACGCGCCCCGCCCGCGGCGCCTAGCGCGCGCCGCAAAGGAACAGGAGTTTCGACGCGCCGCGGTGCAGGGGCCAAGCCTCAGGCGAGCTCGACGTCGCGGCGGGGCTCCACCGGCCGTGCCGCGCTCGCGCGCCTACAGCCAGCCCTTGCGCTTGAAGTAGAGCCACGGCAGCACGGCCGAGACCACCATCACGCCCAGCGCCAGCGGGTAGCCGAACTGCCAGTCGAGCTCGGGCATGTTCTTGAAGTTCATGCCGTAGATGGTGCCGACCAGCGTCGGCGGCATCAGCGCCACGGAGAGCACCGAGAAGATCTTGATGATGGTGTTCTGCTCGTTGTTGATCATGCCGAGGGTGGCGTCGAGCAGGAAGTTGATCTTCACCGACAGGTAGCCGACGTGGTCGTTGAGCGACTGCACGTCGCGGCTGGCGGCCTTGATGCGCTGGCGCAAGAGCTTGTCCTCGCCGCGCTCGGACATGACGTGGGTGAGGTAGGTCAGCATCCGGTCGATGGACAGGAGCGACTCACGCGCCCTGGAGGTGAGCTCGCCCTCGCGGCCGATGGTCTTGATGTTGACGTCGAAGCGCCGGGACCTGCGGCGCTCGCCCGAGATGTCGAAGATGGTGTGGGAGAGCTGGTCGACCTCGGCCTGGATGCGCTCGACGCGGTCGGCGGCGCGGTCGATCACGGCCTCGATGAGGCCGATCAGGACCGAGGGGCCGGAGGTACAGGCGACGTCCTTCTTCTGCGCGCGATTGAGGTAGAGCTTGAAGCCGCGCGGCTCGGCGTAGCGGACGGTGACGAGGCGGGTGCCGGCCAGCATGAAGGTGACGGGCGAGGCGAAATCGGCTCTGGCCTTGCTCGGCACCCGGCCCTCAGGGGCGCCGCCGTCGGTCTCGCTGAAGGAGAGGATGATGGCCGTCATCACGTGGGCGCCGCCCTCGTGATAGAGACGGCTCGAGGCCTCGATCTCGGACATCTCCTCGCGCGTCGGCACCAGCACGCCGAGCGCCTGCTCGACCGCCTCGTCCTCCTCGCGCGTGGGACGGAAGAGATCGATCCAAACGGTGCGCTCGCTGATCGCGGCCGACGGCTCGCGCGCGACCAGGACGCCGTCCACGCTGTCATAGATCGTCATCATGTCGGGCCGTCCTGGCGCAAGCTCGTGCTGCCCTATGCCTCAAGCGAATCGCGTTTGGCAAGGCTGTTTGGAGCGCGGCGCTGACCGGCCGATCAGGACGACCACTCCTTCGGATAGTTGACCACGCGCCAGCGCCAGAACAGGGAGATGAGCCCGCCGATCGCGATCGCGAGCAGGAGGCCCAGCATCCAGTCGGGCATGCCGACGCCGAACAGGCGGCTGCCCCAGTCGTTGAGCTCCTCGTAGCGCAGCACGGCAACGGCGGCGGCCACGACGCCGGAGATCTGACCCATCATCTCGCCCTCCTGGCCCAGCCGGCGCAGGAAGTAGAAGATCAGCAGCAGCATCCACGGCGCGATGACGAGGCTCAGCTTGAACTGCGGGCCGCTGCCCTCGTGACCGAACATGACGTTGGCGGCCGAGAGGTAGGCGTAGTCCATCACGGGCCAGACGAGCATGGCAAAGCCGCCGATGATGACGCCGCGCTCGATCGCCGGCACGTAGGGCCCGTAGAACTCGTCGACCTTGTCGCGCCAGACCGCGAGCAGGGCGCCGATGGCAAGCACGACGACGACAAAGAAGATCTTCATGGGCATGAACAGGCGGTCCCACCGGGCCGTGAGCGAGCGATTGGCGGGATTGGCGTGCATGGCGTCGACGGCCTTGGTGAACTCCGCCTGCACGCGGCAGCAGGCGTAGCCGTCGAGGTTCTTCTGGGCCGGGAAGCAGAAGCGAAGCGGCTTCATGTCCGCGCGCGGCTCGAGCAGCTTGTCCTCGCCGCAGGCGCGGGCGAACTTGGAGATGCCGACGCGGACCTGGGCGGCCTCGCGCAGGGAGCGCAGGACCTGGGTCGCGGAGGCGCGCTCGCAGGCCTCCCCCTTGCAGCCGGCGGGCACGCCCTTGTCGGCGGCAAGAACCTGCGGGGCGATCTCCCAGAGGGCGCGCGGGCTGACGTCGAGATAGCGGTCGACGGCCAGCGAGATGGCCACGGCGCAGATGGTGCCGAAGATGAAGCGCAGGCGGCCGAGAGGCAGGTGGTTCCAGTAGAGATGGGTGAAGACCACCGAGGGCACGAAGAAGGCGACGAGCGCCAGGATGCCGAGGACGGGGAAGAACAGGAACAGGTTCGAATGCGTGGTGAGCATCGAGACCCAGTCCGCCTCGCGGTAGTCGTGGAGGAGGAACCCGGTCGAGAGCAGGAACGAGATGCCCAGCAGCGTGTACAGGCTGCCAACGAAGATACGCGCGCCCAGCATGCACTCCCCCTTCTCGCACCACGGACGGGCGGGCTTTGGCGCCACACCCTTCGCGCAATGTTCGCGCGCGGGCCGAAAGATCAGTACTCAGCCGCCAGTATTCAGCCTGGGCGAAGCGTTGGCCAGGGCCGGCCGGCGGTGCCTACCACTTAAGCTGCGGACGATGACACCAGGGCAACGGTTGCGGGGCCCGGCCAGGAGCGGCAGGCGCGGGGGCCCGCCGGGCAAGGGCTGCGGGCAAAAACAAAGGGACCGCCCGATGGGCGGTCCCCGTGAGATTATCGGTGGCGTGGCGCAGCCTGGGTTGGAAACCCGGCGCCCGCTCAGCGCTTGCCGGAGGTTGCTCCAACGCGCGCTTGACCGAGCATCAGCACCATGGCCTTCCGCTTGATCTCACTCGACATCGGATCACCTCCTTCCTGTTGTTGCGAATCTGGATGCAGTTTAGCAAAAGCCGGCGATTGTGCAAGGCGTCAATTCATTAACGCCTTGTAACGACATGCATTTGCCAAAGTCTCGAGGCCGTCAGCCGGCGCGCGGCAGCGGAATCGGGGCGCCGGGGGGGCCCGGCTGGACGGGCGCGTCGAGGTTGAGCTCGGAGGGGTTGGACGGGCGCTTGCAGCGGCCGTCGAACTCGGCTCCCTGCTCGATCGCGAGCGACATGTGGTGGATGTCGCCCACGACCTTGGAGGAAGCCTGCAGCGCCACGGTCACGCCCTTGATGACGCCCGAGATCTTGCCGCGGACGATGACCCGCTCGGCGGCCACCATGCCGGTGACCTGGCCGGTGTCGCCGATGATCACCTCGCTGCCGCGCACGTCACCCTCGACCTCGCCGTCGACCTGGATGGTGCCCTGGCTGACGATCTTCAGGCCCTGGCCGATGATCTTGAGATCCTTGCCGATGACGGACTTGGAGAGCGAGGAGCCGTCCGGAGGCGTGGGCGGGCTGGGCCGCCGCGGCGCGTTGAGGCCCGGCGACGAGGCCTGCTGCGTCGGCTCGATGGTCTTCGGCTCGACAGTGGAATTGCGCGTGAACATTTCTCATTCCCCCAAGGGCTCGACGGCCATTTCCAGGTGGCAGGCCCACGCGACCGGCATCTCCCTGCCGATGTCATGGTGCCAAAGCGATGGTGCCAACGCGCATCAGGCCAGCATTCCCGCATGGTGGAAATATGTCAGCATGTTCGCGGACGGCTGACAATCTTTACAGCAAGCTTGGGCTCCGGCCCAGAGCAAGAGCTGTGGGGCCGGCGCAACAGCCGGCCAGGGGTCGGGCCCTGGAGCGTTGCTGCGGGGGGCGCGCCGTGACAGACTTAAGCGCTGATTCATAAAGCAGGCATGCTGGTCGACGGCAACCGTAACGCATCCGGCCTCAAGCGGAAGCGTGCCTAACGGACCACCAGCCCCCGGGGGATACGATCATGCGGCGGACATCTGCCATCGTTGTTGCGGCGTTTCTCGGCCTGCTGCCGGGTGCTCCTGCGTCCGCGCAGGGCGCCGGAAAATGCTTGAACGCCAACGCTCTAGGCGTCGGACGCACGGTCGAGATCGATACCGCCGGCGGGCCCGGCTTCGGCATGGAGCAGTACAAGGCCTACGACTTCCTGAACCTCAAGGAGGTGGTGCTCACCTTCGACGACGGCCCCTGGCCAAACACCACCCGGGCGGTGCTGGAGGCGCTGGCCAAGCACTGCACCAAGGCGACGTTCTTCCCGATCGGCAAGCACGCCATGTGGCACCCCGAGATCCTCAAGGACGTGGCGGCGGCCGGGCATACGGTCGGCTCGCACACATGGTCGCATGCCAACCTCGCCAAGGCGCCGGCGAAGGGGAAGAGCGACAAGACGGCGGACGCCCGGATGACGGAGGAGCTGGAGAAGGGCTTCAGCGCCGTGAAGCTCGCCATCGGGCAGCCGCCGCAATCGTTCTTCCGGTTCCCGTTCCTGAAGGACCCGAAGGAGGCGCTGGACTACCTCGGCAAGCGCAACGTCGCGGTGTTCTCGCACGACCTCGACAGCTTCGACTTCAAGATGCGCAAGCCGGACGACGTGGTCAAATCGGTGATGAACAAGCTCGACAAGAAGGGCAAGGGCATCATCCTGATGCACGACCTGCAGCAGGCGACGGCGAACGCCATGCCGAGCCTCCTCGACCGGCTCAAGGCCGAGGGCTACAAGGTCGTGCACATGCGCTCCAAGCAGCCGCTGCAGACGCTGCCCGAGTACGACGAGGCGCTGAAGGGCGAGATCAAGGGCGTGGCCGTGACCGGCGGCGGCGCGCCCGTCTCCAGCATCGTGCGGACGGTCGACTCCGAGGATGCGCCCGCGGCCGACCTGCCCGCCAAGAGCGCCAAGAGCGGCAACTAGCGGGGCCGGACACGACGTGCCATTCGCAACGGCCGGTGCGGCACCCCGCACCGGCCGTTGCCGTCTGCGCTGGCCAGGGCTCTGCCGGCAGCATGACGTTGGCGCTGTCGCAGCGCATGGCGGTCGTCTAGTCTTACCGCCATAGAACAATTCAACGGGGGAGACACAGATGTCCGACTTCTTGGCCGCGCCCGCGGATGCCAGCAGCGCCGGCCTTACCCAGCACGGCGCCCAGCGCCTGGTGCGCGTGCTGGAGCGCGAGATCGCCGACCGGCGGCTGCCCGGCGCCGTCGCCATGGTCGGGCGCGGCGGCCGCCTCGGCGTCAGCGCCGCGCTCGGCCGGCAGCGGCCGGACAGCGACGCGCCGATGCGCGCAGACAGCATCTTCCGCATCTACTCCATGACCAAGCCGATCGTGTCGGTGGCGGTGATGCGCCTCGTCGAGGAGGGCCGGGTGCTGCTGGGCGACGCCATCGCCAAGTACATTCCGGTTCTGGGCGACCTGAAGGTGGCCGTGCAGGAGGGCGACAGGATCGCGCGGCTGGAGCCGCTGAACCGGCCGATCACCGTGCACGACCTGCTGCGCCACACCTCGGGCTTCACCTACGGCTTCGTGGCGACCGGCGAGGTGGCACAGCGCTACCAGGAGGCGCGGCTCGGCAGCCCCAAGCTCGGCAACAAGGATTTCTGCGAGGCGCTGGCGCGGCTGCCGCTGCTGCATCAGCCCGGCACCCACTGGTCCTACAGCCAGTCGACGGACGTGCTCGGCTGCCTGCTCGAGGCGGTGCACAAGAAGACGCTGGGCGAGGTGCTGAAGGACGAGGTGCTGGGCCCGCTCGGCATGCACGACACGGCGTTCGCGGTGCCGGAGGCCAAGGCCGCGCAGGTGGCGCTGCCGCTGCCCAAGGATCCTGACACAGGCGCTGCCGTCAGCCTGATTCCGACGCACAACGAATCCGGCGGCGGCGGCCTCTACGGCACGGCGCCGGACTACGCGCGCTTCTGCCAGATGCTCGCCAACGGCGGCGCGCTCGGGGCCACGCCGATCCTCGGGCGCAAGACGGTGGAGTTCATGGGCAGCGACCATCTCGCCCCGCACGTGGTGATCGACCAGAACCTGGGGCTGCTGCCGCCGGCGCACGGCTTCGGGCTCGGCTTCGGCGTCAGGCGGGTCACGGGCGTCGACAGCTTCCCGGGGACGGCGGGCTCGTTCTACTGGGGCGGCATCGCCGGCACCACGTTCTGGATCGACCCCAAGGAGGACCTGTGGGCGCTGCTGATGATCCAGGCGCCGGCGCAGCGAGAGTACTACCGCATGCTGTTCCGCAACCTCGTGTACTCGGCGCTGGCGTAAAGGAGAGGTGGCGGAGACGGCCTCTCCGGCTACCGGTCTTGCCGTTCTGGATCGGATGGCGAGGGAAGGACGCCAACCCCTCTCATACCGACAAGCGAAAGCTTCGGCCTGTGGTCGAAACTTGCTCGTCGGTATCGCACGTTTGCTTGCGCGCAGCCGCCACGCCAATCCTGCGCGCGGATACTGCCGAGCTTTGCACGGTCCCGCCTGTCGCGACAGGTCAAGCTTCAAGCTCGTCGGTATCAGGCTTGCGTTCCCGGTCATCGCGCGCAAGCGCGATGAGGCGGGATCTTTCAGGATTAGGGCTCAACCTCGACCGGGAAAAGATCCCGGCTCTCGCTGCGCTCGGCCGGGAACGCGAGCGGAAAGGGAGCAGTTGCGCGACGGGCAAGGAAACGAGATCGGCGAAACAAAAAAGGGCGGCTCGGGCCGCCCTTTTCGCTACAGGAACGAGGCGCCGAGCCGGAGGCTCAGGGGCGCTTCTCCATGGCCACGAACTCGCGCTCGGCGGGGCCGATGTAGAGCTGGCGGGGACGGCCGATCTTCTGCTCGGGATCCTCGATCATCTCCTTCCACTGGGACACCCAGCCGACGGTGCGGGCCACGGCGAAGAGCGCCGTGAACATGGAGGTCGGGAAGCCCATCGCGCGCAGGGTGATGCCGGAATAGAAGTCGATGTTGGGGTAGAGTTTCTTCTCGACGAAGTAGTCGTCCTGGAGCGCGATGCGCTCGAGCTCCATGGCCACCTTGAGGATGTGCTGGTCCTTGACGCCGAGGGCATCGAGCACCTCGTGGCAGGTCTGCTGCATGACCTTGGCGCGCGGATCGTAGTTCTTGTAGACGCGGTGGCCGAAGCCCATCAGGCGGAACTCGGAGTTCTTGTCCTTGGCCTTCTTGACGTACTCGGGCACGCGGTCGACGGTGCCGATCTCCTCCAGCATCTTGAGGGCGGCCTCGTTGGCGCCGCCGTGCGCCGGCCCCCACAGGCAGGCGATGCCGGCGGCGATGCAGGCGAAGGGGTTGGCGCCGGAGGAGCCGGCGAGGCGGACCGTCGAGGTGGAGGCGTTCTGCTCGTGGTCGGCATGCAGGATGAGGATGCGGTCGAGCGCACGCGAGACGATGGGGTTCACCACGTAGGGCTCGCAGGGCACCGCAAAGCACATCTGCAGGAAGTTGGAGGTGTAGTCGAGGTCGTTGCGCGGATAGATGAACGGCTGGCCGATGGAATACTTGTAGGCCATGGCCGCGATGGTCGGCATCTTGGCGACGAGC
This sequence comes from Hyphomicrobiaceae bacterium, assembly GCA_033764875.1. Classification (GTDB taxonomy): domain Bacteria; phylum Pseudomonadota; class Alphaproteobacteria; order Rhizobiales; family Hyphomicrobiaceae; genus AWTP1-13. The sequence continues at coordinate 9,539 of JANRIO010000002.1, forward strand.
CGGTGGCTCGCGATCACGCGCTGGTGGGGATCGTTGATGTCGGTGCTGTCGTGGTAGAAGGCCGACAGGGCGCCGACGGAGCCGCACATGATGGCCATCGGATGCGCGTCACGGCGGAAGCCGGTGAAGAAGCGCGTCATCTGCTCGTGCACCATGGTGTGGCGCGTGATGGTGGTGCGGAAGGTCTCGAACTGGCTCTTGTTCGGCAGCTCGCCGTTGAGCAGCAGGTAGCAGACCTCGAGGAAGTTCGACTTCATCGCCAGGTCGTCGATGTTGTAGCCGCGGTGCATCAACTGGCCCTTGTCACCGTCGATGTAGGTGATGCGGGAGCTGCAGTTGGCCGTCGACGTGAAGCCGGGATCGTAGGTGAAGCAGCCGGTGTCGCGGTAGAGGCGGCCGACGTCGATCACGTCGGGTCCGACGGTGCCCGATCGGACGGGCATCTGTGCCTGGCGGTTGCCGCCGATGGAGAGGGTTGCGACCTTGTCGGCATTGGCATCTTTGGCATTCATGGCGCGCGTCCTTTGAAACGACTGCTCGGCATCGATGCCCGCGAAGGGAGGCTCTGCCACCCAACGAGGCAGCTCACCGAGTGTGCATGCGTATTATACATTTCGCGGTGCGGCAAGCGATGACACAACGCCGTTACTGCCAGCTTTCGGCGGAGCTGCATGTTCGCCGAAAGGCTGAATTTTTGCTTACTTCGCAGGCAGCCCGTCAGGGCGCAGCCGAGGCCTGATCGGCGACGCGGCCCAGGGCCTCGTCGCGACCCAGGATGGCCATCACGTCGAAGATCGGCGGCGAGACGGTGCGGCCGGTGACGGCCGCGCGCAGCGGCTGGGCGACCTTGCCGAGCTTGAGCCCGGTCGCCTCGACGAAAGCGCGCACGGCCGCCTCGATGACCGGGCCTTCCCATACCTCGGCCGCCTGCAGCGCCGGCAGCAGTGCCGCCAGCGCAGCGCGGCCTTCGGCGTCGAGCAGCTTGGCGGCCTTGTCGTCCATGGCGAGCGGGCGCTCGGCCAGCAGCCAGGCCATGCCCTCGACGATGTCCTTCAGCGTCTTGGCGCGCTCGCGCAGGGCGGGGAGGGCGCGGGCGATCTTGGCCTCGCCGACGGCGATCATGCGCGCCTCGATGACCGCGCCGCCCTCGGTCTCGGCCAGCATGACGCCGATGCGCTCGAGCAGCTCGGCCTCGCCGGCGGCCCGGATCCAGTGGCCGTTGACGTCGGCGAGCTTGGCGAAGTCGAGCCGGCCGGGCGCCTTGTTGATGTCGGTGATGTCGAACCAGGAAATGGCTTGGCTCGTCGAGAAGATCTCGTCGTCGCCATGGCTCCAGCCGAGCCGGACGAGGTAGTTGCGCAAGCCCGCAGGGATGAAGCCCATCTGGCGGTAGGCCTCGATGCCGAGCGCGCCGTGGCGCTTGGAGAGCTTGGCGCCGTCGGGCCCGTGGATCAGCGGCACGTGGGCAAACGAGGGCAGGTCCCAGCCCATGGCCTTGTAGATCATGACCTGACGGGCGGCGTTGGTGAGGTGGTCGACGCCGCGGATGACGTGGGTGATGCCCATGTCGTGGTCATCCACCACCACGGCGTGGTTGTAGACCGGCGTGCCGTCGCTTCTCAGCACGATCATGTCGTCGAGCTGGGTGTTGGGCACGACGACGCGGCCTTGCACCTGGTCCTCGATCACTGTCTCGCCCTCGCGCGGCGCCCTGAGGCGGATCACGGAGGAGACGCCGGCGGGGGCCTCGGACGGATCGCGGTCACGCCATGGGCTCTGGATGGTCTGGGGGCCGCGGGGTGCTCGCTTCTCGGCCTTGGCGAGTTCGCGCTCGGCGGCGATGGCCTTGTGCATCTCGTCGAGCTCGGCCTGCGTCAGGTAGCAGCGGTAGGCCTTGCCGTCGGCGAGCAACTTGAGCGCGACCTCGCGGTGCCGGTCGGCGCGCGCAAACTGGTAGAGCGGCTCGCCGTCCCAATCGAGCTCGAGCCAGCGGAGGCCGTCCAGGATGGCTTGAATAGCGCTCTCGGTGGAACGCTCGCGATCGGTATCCTCGATGCGCAGCAGGAACTTGCCGCCGGTGTGGCGGGCGTAGAGCCAATTGAACAGCGCCGTGCGCGCGCCGCCGATGTGGAGGTAGCCGGTGGGCGAGGGCGCAAAGCGCGTGACGACGGGCTTGGTCATGCTGGGCTGCTTTTGTGACGTGCAGGGATGGGCGCCCGTGTAGCACAGGACGCCGCGGGGCCAAACCGGCGGCGGCGGCGTGCGACCCTCGGGGAAGGCGTGCACTGGACCCGTCGGGGCGAATTTGGCAGAACGGCGGGCCATGCTTGACAACGCGCCGCGGGCCAACCCCGAGCGCTTCGGGATCCGGGACCACATGACCGCAGAAGACACGGCTGCCCGCGAGGCAGGGCGCGATTTCATCCGCGACATCGTCGAGGCGGACCTGAAGGCCGGCCGGCATGCGAGCGTGCTGACGCGCTTTCCCCCCGAGCCCAACGGCTACCTGCATCTGGGCCACGCCAAGTCGATCTGCCTCAACTTCGGCATCGCGCAGGAGTTCGGTGGGAAGTGCAACCTCAGGTTCGACGACACCAACCCGACCAAGGAGGAGCAGGAGTACATCGACGCCATCCAGCGCGATGTCGCCTGGCTCGGCTTCTCGTGGGGCGACAAGCCCTTCTACGCCTCGGACTATTTCGAGCAGCTCTACGCCTGGGCCGAGCTGCTGATCGAGGCCGGCAAGGCCTACGTCGACGACCAGAGCCAGGAGGAGATGCGGGCCGCGCGCGGCACGCTGACCGAGCCTGGCCGCAACAGCCCCTATCGCGACCGCAGCGTCGCAGAGAACCTCGACCTGTTCCGGCGCATGCGGGCGGGCGAGTTCCCCAACGGGGCCCGGGTGCTGCGCGCCAAGATCGACATGGGGAGCGGCAACATCAACCTGCGCGATCCGGTGCTGTACCGCATTCTGCATGCGCAGCATCCGCGGACGGGCACGGCGTGGTGCATCTATCCCAGCTACGACTACGCGCACGGGCAGTCGGATGCCATCGAGGGCATCACGCACTCGATCTGCACGCTCGAGTTCGAGGACCACAGGCCGCTGTACGACTGGCTCATCGACAACCTGCCGGTGCCGGCGCGGCCGCGGCAGTACGAGTTCGCGCGCCTCAACCTGACCTATACGCTGCTGTCCAAGCGGGTGCTGACGGGCCTCGTGCGCGAGGGCCACGTGACGGGCTGGGACGACCCGCGCATGCCGACGCTCGCCGGCATGCGCCGGCGCGGGGTGCCGGCGGAGGCGCTGCGCGACTTCGCCAAGCGGATCGGCGTCGCCAAGGCCAACAGCGTGGTCGACTACGGGCTGCTCGAGTTCTCGATCCGGGAGGTGCTGAACCGCGACGCGAAGCGACGCATGGCAGTGCTGCGGCCGCTGAAGGTCGTCATCGAGAACTATCCCGAGGGCCAGGTGGAGGAGCTGGAGGCCGTCAATCATCCCGACAAGGGCGAGCTCGGCACGCGCAAGATCCGCTTTTCGAGGGAGATCTTCGTCGAGCAGGACGACTTCATGGAGAACGCGCCGAAGAATTTCTTCCGGCTGACGCCCGGCAAGGAGGTGCGGCTGCGCTATGCCTACTTCGTCACCTGCCGCGAGGCGATCAAGAATGCGGCCGGCGAGGTGGTGGAGCTGCGCTGCACGTACGATCCGGCCACCCGCGGCGGTAACACGCCGCCCGACGGGCGCAAGGTGAAGGCGACGCTGCACTGGGTGTCGGCGGCGGATGCCATCGACGCGGAGGTGCGGGTGTACAACCAGCTGTTCAAGGACGCGGCGCCCGACGCCTCCGACTTTGCCGGCTCGCTCAACCCCGAGTCGCTCGAGGTGCTGACGGGCGCCAAGGTCGAGCCGGCGCTCGCCGCCGACAACGAGAGCGAGGCGGTGCAGTTCGAGCGGCAGGGCTATTTCTGCCGCGACCGGGACTCGAAACCGGGTGCGCTGGTGTTCAACCGCACGGTGGGCTTGCGCGACACGTGGGCCAAGGTGGCCGGCGGGAAGAGCTGAGGACGCCGGTCATGGCGGAACGGGATACGGCCGGGGTGATCATGCCGCCGCCGATTGCCTGGCTGCTCGCGGTGGTGGCAGGCGTCGAGCTCGACCGCATCTTTCCGCAGGCTTTTCACGGGCTCGCGCTGGCGCCGCGGCTCGTGATCGGCGGGGCTGTCCTTGCTGCCGGCGTCGCGCTCAATGTGTGGTCGGTGCGGACCATGCTGCGGCATGGCACGCGCTTCGAGACCAGCAGACCCAGCACCGCCATTGTCGCGCAAGGGCCCTACCGCTTCAGCCGCAACCCGATCTACACGGGCATGCTGCTCGGGCTCGTCGGGCTTGCCGTCCTGCTCGACACGGCGTGGCTGCTGGCCGTGCTGGTGCCGTTCTATCTCGTCATCCGCTACGGCGTCGTGGCGCGCGAGGAGGCCTACCTGGAGCGGAAATTCGGCGCCGACTATCTCGCCTACAAGGGGGCTGTTCGGCGCTGGATCTGAGGCCTCAAGCCTCTCCCTGGAGCAGCCCGGCCGTCATTTGGGCCTCGGAGGGCACGTCAGCAGAGCGATGAACTGGGCAATTGTGCGCTCCATGACGGCCTCGACCTCGGCAGGCGGCACGCCCCAGCTCGGGAAGTGCCCGTCGACATGCATGCGTGCGAGCCCATAGACGAAGGCGCGCGCCATGATCTCGGCGGTGCGCAGATCGGTGACACGCAGGGTTCCCTCGCTCGCCGCATCGAGAAATATGGCCCGCATGCGCGCCTGGATTGCCATGTTGTCAGCGACGAGCTGTGCCGAGCCCTCGAAGTTGATGCCGGTGCGTCTGGAGATGATCTCGAAGTGCATGGGGTTCTCCAGCACCCAGCGCAGATAGGCGCGCCCCAGGGCCTCCAGACGCGGCAGTGGCGGCCCGTCGTCCGCGACGTCGCGCTCGACGGCGCTGCGCAGCCGCGCCATGGCCTCCTCGGCGACCGCCGTCATCAGCGCGGTGCGATCGGGGAAGTGGCGGAACGGGGCGCCGGGCGAGACGCCGGCGCGCCGGGCCGCCTCGCGCACGCTGACGTTCTCGGGTCCGACCTCGTTGGCCAGGGCGAGGGCAGCCACCACAAGGGTGCGCCGCAGGTCGCCGTGGTGATACTCCCGGCGGGCCGCGGCCTTGCGGCCGGCGCGGGGCCGCGACCTCGTCTCCGTTCCGCGCGCGGTCCGGCCGCCTGATCCTCCTGCCACCGGTGTCCCCCCTGCCTGCTCTCGGGGCTTCCCGAAAGCGTGATGTAATCATCGCTTATTTGCCGTTGACGGCGCAAGCGGGCCGCATGTAATCAGTGATTACAATGCGCGTGGCAGGAGGAGATCGCGAATGCAGACGACGGCACCATCCTCGCGGGGCTTGCTTCGACAAAGCATCAGCGGATGGCCGCTGGTGTGGGGCGTGACCGGGGTGCTCTCGCTCGGCCTCGCGGCGCTCGTTGCGGCCTACCGGCTCGATGGAGAGGTGATGCGCCTTGCCATCCGCATCACGGCGCGGACGTCGCTCCTTCTGTTCTGCCTCGCCTTCTGCGCCGCCGGCGCATGGGCGCTCTGGCCCGGTGCCTTGACGTCCTGGCAGCGCGCCAACCGCCGGTATCTCGGGCTCGCCTTCGCGGGCTCGCACGGCCTGCACGGGCTCGCGATCATCGGCTACGCGGTGCTCGATCCCGCGCCCTTTGCGGCCTACATGACGCCGGCGATGTACGCGCTCGGCGGGGTCGGCTACGTGTTCATCGCGCTGATGGCGGCCACGTCGTTCGACGCCACTGCGCGGAGCATCGGGCCGACAGCGTGGCGGTGGCTGCATCTGGCCGGCTCCTACTATCTCTGGCTCAGCTTCTTCAACGGCTTCGGCCGGCGGGCGCTGGCGGATGCCAGCTATTGGCCATGGGTGGCGCTGCTCGTGACCGCCATGGCGGTGCGGCTTGCCGGCAAGGGCCGCGACCGGGCCCGGTAAAGGGCGATGCTTGTGCGGCCTGATCGTTCTGTGGTGCAATGCTGACGACTTGAGGTGATATTTCTCGAGCCTTGCTCGATGCGGCAGCGCGGCGACGACGGCAGCATTGGCCCTTATCCTGCTGATGCCGCGGCAGCCAGAGCCCCGCGCCGCGGCCAAAGCCTGTCCGGGACGCTGCTCGGGCAGCTCGAGGCCGAGCAGGAGCGCTGGTTCCTGTGGCTGCCGGTGATGCTGGGTGCGGGCATCGCGCTCTACTTTCTCCTGCCCGCCGAGCCGGCGCCGGCGGTCGCGGTGCTGCCGCTCGTCGCCGCTATCGCCGTGCGGCGCGCGGGCGGCGGCGGCATCGCGCTGCCGCTGGCCGGGGCCGCGATGATCGCCATCGCCGCGGGCTTCGCGCTGGCCAAGGTGCGCACGCACGCGGTCGGCGCCCCCGTCATCGGCCGCGCCACGGGGCCGGTGGCGGTCGAGGGCTTCGTGGAGCTGGTCGAGCCGCGCGCCGGCAAAGGTCAGCGGCTGACGATCCGTCCTCTGAAAATTGAGCGTGTGGAGCCCGGGACGCTGCCCTATCGCATCCGCGTGCGGACGCTGCGCGAGGCGCCCGACCTGAAGCCCGGCGACGCCGTGCGGCTCAGCGCCCGGCTTTCCCCGCCGCCGACGCCGGCACTGCCCGGCGACTACGATTTCGCGCGCACGGCCTGGTTCGCGCGGCTGGGTGCCGTCGGCTACGCGGCAGGCGCCGCCGAGACGCTGGCCGATCCGCCCGCGGCGCCGGCCGGATTGCGGGCGTGGGCGGCGATCGAGCGGGTGCGGCAGGCCATCGGCCAGCGCGTCACGGCGGCGCTGCCGGGCGAGACGGGGGCCATCGCCAACGCGCTCATCACCGGCGAGCGAGGCGGCATCTCGGAGGCGACGAGCCAGGCGTTCCGCGATTCCGGCCTCTATCACATCCTGTCGATCTCGGGCCTGCATATGACCGTGATCGCGGGCGCCGCCTTCGTGCTGCTGCGCGTGCTGCTCGCCGCGTGGCCGGCGGTGGCGCTGCGCTACCCGACCAAGAAGTGGGCCGCGGTCGGCGCCATGCTGGCGAGCCTCGGCTACCTGCTGATCTCGGGATCCGCCTTCGCCACGGTGCGCTCGTGGGTGATGATCTCGATCATGCTCCTCGCAGTGCTCGCCGACCGGCCGGCGATCGCGCTGCGCAACGTGGCGCTGGCCGCGCTCGCCATCCTCGCGGTGTGGCCCGAGAGCCTGCTGGACGCGGGCTTCCAGATGTCGTTTGCGGCCGTGGTGGCGCTGGTCTCGGCCTACGAGTGGCTGCGCGAGCGACGGCAGGCGCGGGAGCCGGCGGGCAGCAGCCTCGTGCGCGGGCTGATCGTGGCGCTGCTGTTCCTCGGCGGCATCGTGGTGACGACGCTGATCGCAAGCCTGGCGGTGGCGCCGTTCGGCATCTACCACTTCCACGCAACGCAGAGCTTCGCGGTGCTGGCCAACCTGATCGCCATCCCGATCTGCAACCTCCTCGTCATGCCGGCGGCGCTGGCGGGGCTGATCGCGCTGCCCGTCGGGCTCGAGGCCGGGCCGCTGTGGGTCATGGGGCTCGGCATCGAGGGCATGGTGTGGTGCGCCGAGGCCGTGGCGCGGCTGCCGGGTGCGGTCGGACGGGTGGCAGCGATCCCCTCGCTCGCCTTCGGCCTGGTGGTGGCGGGCGGGCTGTGGCTGACGCTGTGGCGGGAGCGCTGGCGGGTGCTGGGGCTGGTGCCGATCGCGGCGGGCCTTGCCGCAGCCGGGCTCGGGCCGGTGCGGCCGGACGTGCTCGTCGGGCGCGGGGCCGAGCTGGTCGCCGTCAGGGGCAGCGACGGCCGGCTGTCGGCGCTGGCGGCCCGCGGCACCACGTTCGAGCTGCAGCGGTGGCTCGAGCACGAGGGCGACGGGCGTACCCCGGCGGCGGCGGCCAGGGCCGAGGCCTGGCGCTGCGACGCGCTCGGCTGCACCGCCCGCGTCAAGGGGCTGACGGTGGCCGTGGCGCGGACGCCGGCGGCGCTGCGCGACGACTGCGGGACGGCGGCCATCGTGGTGCTGCGCTTCCAGCAGGCCGCGGGCTGCCGCGCGGCGCGGCTGGTGATCGACCGCGGGCGGGTGGCGGCGCTGGGCGCGCACGCGGTGTGGATCACGCGGGAGGATGCAGGGGACGGCGGTGCCACCGGCGCAACGGCGCGGCTGCGGCTCGAGACCGTGCAGGCGGCGCGGGGGCTGCGGCCCTGGGCCGTGGCGACAGCGCAAGCACCGCGGCACGCGACCGAGATGGCGGCGCCCACCTCGCCGCAGAGCGCCGACGAGGCGCGCGACGATCCGTGAGGCGATGGCCCGTTCTCCCTGCTCAGCAGGCGAGGGCGGGGGGCCGGCGCATGCTGCAGCGTCGGCGCGGGACCTCATGGCCTCTGCCAACGGCGCTGGCGCGCCGCGAGGCCAGCCTCGCGCTCCGCTGGCGGGACACCCGCCAGACCGCCCGTTCTTTTGGGGCTTGGTGCGCCCCTTGTTTCTCTCGCCGCTCGCGAGGTGAAGGCCGGGGCCTGCGCGCGGCGAGGGCAGAGGGGTCGGCGCATGCTGCAGCGTCGGCGCGGGACCTCATGGCCCCTGCCAACGGCGCTGGCGCGCCGCGAGGCCAGCCTCGCGCTCCGGTGGCGGGACACCCGCCAGACCGCCCGTTCTATTGGGGCTTGGCGCGGCCCGTTGCTTCTGCCGCTTGTGAGGTGAGGGCCGGGGGCCAGCGCGCGGCGAGGGCAGAGGGTCGCAGGCGGCGCCGTGCCGGCGCTCAGTACCTGCGCACGAGGCCCACGAGGCGGCCCTGGATGTCGACCTGGTCGGGGCCGAAGATGCGCGTCTCGTAGTTGGGGTTGGCGGCTTCCAGCGCGATGGAGGCGCCCTTCTTGCGCAGGCGCTTCAAGGTCGCCTCCTCCTTCTCGACGAGGGCGACGACGATGTCGCCGTTCTGCGCCGTGTCGCAGCGGCGGATGACGACGATGTCGCCCTCCAGGATGCCGGCGTCGATCATGGAATCGCCCTTCACCTCGAGGGCGAAATGCTCGCCCGGCCCCAGCATCTCCGGCGGCACCGTGACGTCCTGGGTGTGGTGCTGGATGGCGCTGATCGGCACGCCGGCGGCGATGCGGCCCATCAGCGGCACGGCCGAGGTCTCGGCGAAGGCGGCGGGCGGCGGGCTCGGCGGCGGCGGGGCTGCGGGCTTGCGGCTGCCCTCGATGACGCTCGGGCTGAAGCCGCGCTTGGGGGTGGCCGGCGGCGGCTCGGCCATGGCCTCGGGCAGCTTGATCACCTCGATGGCGCGCGCCCGGTGCGGCAGGCGGCGGATGAAGCCGCGCTCCTCGAGCGCGATGATGAGACGGTGCACGCCCGATTTCGACTGCAGGCTCAAGGCCTCCTTCATCTCGTCGAAGGAGGGCGGCACCCCCTGCTCCTGCAGGCGGGCGTGGATGAACGCCAGCAATTCCTTCTGCTTGGACGTGAGCATGTGGTCCTCGTGCGCTCCCGGCGGTGCCTGGCGGCCCGCCTGTTCAGTCAGCCGACGCAGAAGCGACTGTACAAATCAGGAACACAGTACATGTTCACGGGGTGTTCTGCAACCCAGAGGCTGCGCCTCCAGGCGCTGGCGATACATGGACGTGGACCGGGATCGACGCCGACAGCAAGCTGGCCATTAGATGGCTCGTGGGCGGCCGCAACGCGGTGTGCGCCTATCGCTTCATAACTGACATTGCGTCGCGGATCGACAACCGCATCCAGCTCACGAGCGACGGCCTGCGGGCCTACGTGGAGGCCGTTGATGCGGCCTTCGACGGCCGCGTCGACTACGCCCAGCTTGTGAAAACCTACGGCGACGCACCCGAGAGCACGAAGGGCCGCTACAGCCCAGCCGAGTGCACGGGCGCCACCAAGACGCCAGTGTTCGGGCGCCCCACTGACGAGCACATCTCGACATCGTTTGCGGAGAGGAAAAACCTGACCATGCGGATGCACATGCGCCGCTTCACGCGCCTCACCAATGCCTTCAGCAAGAAATTCGAGGCGCACGCCAACGCGGTCGCGCTACACTTCACCTATTCCAACTTCTGTCGCATCCATAAGACGCTGCGGGTGACGCCTGCGATGGCGGCAGGGATCACCGATCGGCTCTGGGAAGTCTCAGACATCGTTGCGTTGATTGAAGCTCGTGAAGCAGCCGAGGCGCCCAAGGTGCGCGGCCCTTACAAGAAGCGTCCCGCCGTCAGCTCCGCCGGTCGTTAATGAGCCAACCCCTATTCGAGGTCCACGATGTCATGGAGATTGATGACGCTATACATCTTCGGATCGTCGTCACCGACGAAGTGAACGACCGCATCAACAATGTAGCCCTTTGAAAAGGGATTCTCCGTTTGCTCCAAAATTCGCCTTTTGATGGCGGCGGCCTCTTGAGGAAAGTACACTGGGAGCGGTTTGTCGGTGACATCAGATATAACGACGCGATCACCCGTCCTTCCTCGTTCTTTCCCTGGGTTCTTGTCCGCCTGCTGAAAGGCCATCAACACCTCTCTGACTGTTCGCGTGCGAAGCCCGGGGTCTTGCCTTGTCGAGTCCTCGTCGGTGATCTTGCGAAGATTGATGGCGGCACGATTTATGTCGCTTTCATCAAACTTGTATTCAACCACAATCTCCCTTTCCGCCCCGGCAGTCTTTTCTGTGCGCCGGAATCTGGCGTGCGTGACCCGGAGATTGGCGTCCTTGCGCCCGGTGAGTGGCCGAACGAAAGCCTGTAGGTCCTTGGCCTCCTCGCGATTGAGCCCCCCGGTCGATAGTGCGGAGTCGGCAACGGCCGCCAGATGGGTCCCAACCCACTTCGAGAACTCGCGAATTGTGTTGACTGAGTCCATGAACGAAATCGGCATCCCCAGCAGCGCCAGCAAGGGAACAATCTCCAATTCAATCGACCCAGATACGATGCGGGTGACGTAGAGCTTAGACTGAGGGGCGTCAGCCCCTTCAACTCCGTGCTGCCGACGATAAATGCGCGCAAGGGCGGCTAGGCTTTCTTGAAACTCGTCGAGTTCAATGGGCCCCCCTGGGTCCATGTAGATGACGATGTGTTCGTCACCGAAATCTGGCGATGTCTCGGCCATCCAATTA
>JANRIO010000050.1:0-2428 GCA_033764875.1 Hyphomicrobiaceae bacterium
CTGACGCGGGTCACTCCCGCACCGCCCCGACCGGCAGCGCCGGCGGGGCTCCCGGCAGTAGGGGCCGATGACCGGCACCCGGAACCGGAGACCACCACGATGACGAAGCTTTCCGACAGCCAGCGCGTGATTCTCAGCGCCGCCGCGCAGCACGAGATGGGCCTCGCCCGCGCGCCGAAGAACCTCCCGGCTGCCGCCCGCAACGCGGTGTTCCGCAGCCTGATCAAGAACAACCTGCTCACCGAGATCAACGCCCCGCGGGAGCATGTCGGCCTCGGCTGGCGCCAGGACGACGACGGAACCTGGATCGTGGCGCGCATCACGGACGAGGGGCTGCGGGCCATCGGCATCGACCCGAACGAGGGCGACGCGCAGCCCGGCGAGCCCGACTGCTCCGGCATCGAGGGCAGCGTGACCGACACGGCGCCCACGGGCGCGGACGACGCCGCCGAGGGGGATGCCCCTGCGGAGGAAGCCGAACACGCCCAGGGCGCGCCCCTGACGGAGGAGATCGCCATGCTCGACCAGGCCCTCGCGGCGCGCACCACCACGCCGCGCACCAGCCTGCGCGACACCGCCGCGGCCATCCTCGCCGCCTGGGACGACGAGGCCAACCGCGCGGGCGACATGATCGGCGCCCTCGACGCGCCGATGGAGGCCCTGCGGACCCTGCTCGCCGGCAAGCCCGCCCGCGTCGCGCGCGAGCCCGGCGCGGCGCGCAAGCCGCGCGAGGGCACGAAGCAGGAGCAGGTGCTGGCGATGCTCCGGCGCCCCGAGGGGGCAACGGTCGCGCAGATCGCCGAGGCCACCGGCTGGGCACAGCACACGGTCCGCGGCTTCTTCGCCGGGCTGAAGAAGAAGGGCCACGCGGTCGAGGTGAAGTCGCGGGAGCGGATGGTCGGCCCGAACAAGACGGGCGCAAAGGGCTCCTTCACCGTCTACGCCCTGGCGGAGTGAAGCATCTCAGCCACGCCATCGAACATGATCGGGAGCGCCGGGGATCATCGAGATTCCCGGCGCCTTATCGAGTTGGCTGCGCTCCGACACAGCGCGAATCGTCCGTCACGCGCAGGGCATCCCGCCCCGCCGAGACGGAGACGACGATGAGCACCACCATCCTCCCGCACCAGACTGCCGAAGGCCCGCAGGACCGCGCCGCCTGGGAGCAGCTTCTCGCCACCGCGCCGCGCGGCACGGACAGCGTGGGCCGCGCGACGATCCAGGTCTGCACCGCCAGCGATGGGCGCGGGATCTTCGCCACGGTGGATTACGCCATCTGGCAGACCGAGAAGGAGGGGGGCTGATGCCCTCCGAACGCCGCTGGATCATCCTGGCGCAGGACGGCCGGCACGTGACCATGGGGCGCGCCGCACCGCCGAGCGAGGCAGAAGTCGAAGCCGCCGCTGCGGCGCTCGCCGCGCAGGGGCTGGCGGGCTGGCTCGCCACGCTGGATGGGAACTACTGGTCGCGCCGCCGTGTGGCGCTCGCGCCCGTGCAGACGCTCGGCGACGGTGCCAGCCTGGATTGGCCAGCCGCGGTCGCCGCATTCGATGCCGCCCGCGAGCGCGCTCAGTGCATGACCTGACCGCAGCCAGCAAGGCCGCGTATCAACATTGTTGACACATACCGTGCACCTGCCTATCTCTCGCCCCTCAGCAGAATTCCGAGGGCACCATGCGCGTCGTCGTCAAGAAATGGGGCAACAGTGCCTCCGTGCGCATTCCGGCATCGGTGATGGCTGCGGCGCACCTCTCGCTCGACCAGCCGGTCGAGGTTCGCGAGGAGGAGGGGCGCATCATTATCGAGCCCGTGCAGCCTGATCGCTACGACCTGGCATCGCTGGTCGAGGCGATCACCGATGACAATCGCCATGAGAGTGTCGAGTTCGGTGCACCGCGGGGCCGCGAGGCCTGGTGAGCGGCGCGCGCTATATCCCCGATGCCGGCGACATCGTCTGGCTGGAGTTCGATCCGCAGGCGGGCCATGAGCAGGCGGGGCATCGCCCGGCTGTGGTGCTCAGCCCCGCCGCCTACAACGGCAAGACCAGCCTGATGGTCTGCTGCCCACTCACCACCCGCATCAAAGGCTATCCCTTCGAGGTCGCGATTGCCGGCAAGCCGGACAGCGTCGTCCTCGCCGACCAGGTGAAGAGCCTGGACTGGCGGGCACGCCGCGCCACGCGCAAGGGACGGGTATCGCCCGCGGAGCTCGAGGAGGTCCGCGCCAAGCTGCGCGCCCTGGTGGGATAGCCGGTCGCGCAGCGCATCCTCGTGCGGCGGGAGGTCGCCGCCATGCCGGAAATGACCGCCTCCACGCGCGAGGCCGCCCGTCGCCTCGGCGTCAGCGACACCGCCATCCACAAGGCCGAGCGGGCGGGCCGCATCGCCCGCGAGCCGGATGGCCAGTGGGACATCGACAAGACCCGACG
>JANRIO010000065.1:0-30246 GCA_033764875.1 Hyphomicrobiaceae bacterium
GGGACATGTTCAAGTCGCTCGACCTGGCCAGGATCAAGTCGCTGCTCAAGGAGCCCGTGGTCGTCGACCTGCGCAACATCTACCGTCCCGCGGACATGGTGGAGCGCGGCTTCTCCTACCACAGCGTCGGCCGCCCGACGGCCGAGCCGAGGAGCTGAGCCTGCCGCGCCACGCGCGCCCGGCGGTGCTCAGGTCTTGACGCGGGGCGGATGCTGCCCGGCGATGGCGGGCGCCGCCCCCGTCAGTCGTCGCGACAGCGCCCGCTCGAGCAGGTCGAGCAGCACGATCTGGGCGGCGTTGCTCATGTTGGGCTGCCGGCACTCGACCAGCGTGCGGCCGAGATTGAGGGCGTCCCGGTAGCCGAGCCGCTCGTTGATCGCCCCGCTCAGCACGCCATAGCCGAGGTCGGCGAGATAGTCCCGGGTCGCCTCCGCCTCCTTGTCGCCGAGCACGCGGCACAGTGCGAAGACGAGCTTCTCGCGCGCCACGCCGATGCGCTCGAGCGCATGGAACACCAGCACCGCCGGATGCAGGTCGTCGACGCTGGGGCTCGTGGGCTGCACGATCAGGTCCGCGTTGCGCGCCACGGCCGTCGCCACGTTGGAGATCTGGCCGGGCAGGTCGAGCAGGACGAGGTCGAGCTTGCCGCCCTGGGCCAGCGCCGCGCCGAGGTCGTCGAAGGCTTCGACGCGCAGCGGCGTCTCGAGCTTCAGCTCGGCGCGGGTCTTCAGCCAGCGCATCAGCGTGCGCTGCTGCGGATCGAGGTCGGCGAGCAGGACGCCGAGCCCCATGCGCGCGGCGAGCACGCCGGCGGATCGGGCGAGCGTGGATTTGCCGACGCCTCCCTTTTGGCTCAGAAACGCTACGACGATGGCCATCGACTTTCCCGGGGCCGCTTCGGCAAACCGCGCCCCATGCTGGCGAAAGCCTAGTGCATCTGCGCCGTTAAGGAACCCTCTTCATGATGATGAGGTTAGCGGCTGCGGTAGACGCCTCGCCCGGCCTCAGTGCGCCGCGGCGGCGGGCTCGGCCCACAGGTCGTAGGCGTCGGCATTGGTGACCGTCGCCCGCACGATGTCCCCCGCTTTGGCGGTGGTGACGCCGTTAAGGAAGACCGACCCGTCGATTTCCGGGGCATCCCACTGGGAGCGGCCGATGGCCCCTTCCTCGTCGACCTCGTCCACGATCACGTCGATGCTGCGGCCGACCCGGGCCGCCATCAGCGCCTCGCTGACTTGCCTCTGCACCGCCATGAACCGGTGCCAGCGCTCCTCCTTCACCTCCTCGGGCACTGCGCCCTCGATGGCATTCGCCGCGGCCCCCTCCACCGGCTCGTACTTGAAGCATCCGACGCGGGCGAGCCTCGCCTCGCGCAGCCAGTCGAGAAGGAGCTGGAAGTCCGCCTCCGTCTCGCCGGGGAAGCCGACGATGAAGGTCGAGCGCACGGCAAGGTCCGGGCAGATGCGCCGCCAGCGATGCAGGCGCTCCAGCGTATCGGCCTGGTGCCCCGGCCGGCGCATGGCCTTGAGCACCGCCGGCGAGGCGTGCTGGAAGGGGATGTCGAGGTAGGGCAGGATCCGCCCCTCCGCCATCAGGGGGATCACCCGGTCGACGTGCGGATAGGGGTAGACGTAGTGCAGGCGCACCCAGGCCCCGAGGCTGCCGAGCGCCTCGGCCAGCTCCTGGAACCGCGCCTTCAGCGGCGCCCCCTTCCAGGGGCTCTCGGCGTACTTGAGATCGAGCCCGTAGGCGCTGGTGTCCTGGCTGATCACGAGCAGCTCCTTGACGCCGGCCTTCACCAGCCGCTCCGCCTCCGCCATCACCTGGTTGGCCGGGCGGCTGGCGAGCCGCCCGCGCAGGCTCGGGATGATGCAGAAGCTGCACGCGTTGTTGCAGCCCTCCGAGATCTTCAGGTAGGCGTAGTGGCGCGGCGTCAGCCTGAGGCCCTCTGGGGGAACCAGGTCGACGAAGGGGTCGTGCAGCGGCGGCACCGCCTCGTGCACGGCGGCGACCACCTGCTCGTACTGGTGCGGTCCGGTGACGGCGAGCACGCCCGGGTGGGCGGACAGGATCCTGTCCTTCTCGACGCCCATGCAGCCCGTGACCACGACGCGGCCGTTGGCGGCCATGGCCTCGCCGATGGCCTCCAGGCTCTCCGCCTTGGCGCTGTCGAGGAAGCCGCAGGTGTTGACCACCACGACGTCGGCGCCGGCGTAGTCGGGGGACAGCTCGTAGCCCTCGCTGCGCAGCTTGGTGATGATGCGCTCGCTGTCGACCAGCGCCTTCGGGCAGCCGAGCGAGACGATGCCCACGCGCGGCGGCCGCTTCTCGGCCTTGGCCCGGCGCTGCTTGGGCGAGGGCTGGGGTGCGGCCGGGGACGCGCCTGCCCGGCGCACGGAGGGCTTGGTTTTCGGCATGGGGCGGCTTTTACCCCGCGCGCCCCGGCCCTGGCAATCGGCGCGGTCGGCCCGGCAGCCGCTCACCGGGCGAGCGGCGCCCCTTCCCCGACCACCACGAACGGGGCCCAGTAGGCCGGCTCCTTGCCTTCCGCGATCAGCCGCAGCATCGACTGGCGGAAGGCCTCCGCCCTGCCGGTCTTCGGCGCCTTGGCGATGCGCGAGAAGGTTGCCGTGGTGAGGTCCGTGGCGGCCGCCGAGTAGACCGACCAGTGCGAGACCAGCAGGGTGCGTGCGCCGGCATAGAAGAAGGCGCGCGCCAGGCCCGACAGGGCGTCCGCCCCCTCCGTCTCGCCCGCCGCCGTGTTGCAGGCGGACAGCACCACCCAGTCGGCGTCGAGCCGCAGCGCCGCGATCTCGGAGGCCGTGAGCAGGCCGTCGTCGGTCTCTGTGGGGGTGTCGGGCGGGGTCAGCACCAGGGCCGGCTCGGCGAGCCCGGACAGGTCGCCGGCCACCAGGCCGTGCGTGGCGAACTCGATGATGCGGTAGTCGGCCAGCGCCGTGCCCTTCAGCCGCGTCTCGGAGGCGGCCTCGCGCAGGTTGACGTCCTCGGGCCTGGCGCCGAGCGACTTGGCGATGGCCCTGAGCTCGTCGGCGGTCTCCGGCAGCGGCTGCAGCTGCCGCACGGCGCGGGTGTCGGCGAGGCCGTTGCGGTAGTAGCGTGCCGGCGGGCCGACGCGCTTGGCCGCACCGCGCTGCCGCTCGGTTGGGTCCGGCCCCACCAGCACCGGATCGCCCATGCCGAAGAACGGGCGCGGGGCGACGCTTCCTGCCGTGATCTTGCGCAGGGCGCCGAGCGACGGCACCGACGGCAGCACGCTGATGGCGTGCGAGGAGATCAGCCAGCGGGCGCTGCGGTAGGCCTCCTGCGGCGTGCGCGCTGGCCGCGGCGGCGCCTTCACCAGCACCTGGAACGGCATGCTCGTCAGCGCGCCGCCCGGCACGACGATGAGGTGCCTCTTGCCGGTCAGCATGCCCGACACCGGCCCCAGCACCTTGTCGTAGAGCGCGTGCGACCGCGCAAGGTCGAAGCCGGTGGTCACGCCGGCGCGGCTGCCCTCGGTCCCCGCGGCGTCCTGCTGCGCCTGCGGGTCGAGGCCCCGGCGCAGGTGCGCGACCTCGCGCGCCAGCTCCTCGGCGCCCGGCTCGATCATCGACCACTCCGCGCGCTCCCGCGTCAGCGCCCACACGAACGAGCGCTGCGAGCCGACGAGATAGGCGACGAGAACCTCGTCCGGGCGCAGCAGGCTCTGCACTTGCTGCCGTGTCATCGGCCTGGGGTCGGAAAGCTCCGCGTAGTCGGGAAAGGCCCGCACCACCTCCGCGCGCGCCTCGCGCACGTCGCGCTCGGCCCGGTGCAGCGCCTCCGACACCGCCGAGTGGCGGGCCTGGAACTCGGCATAGCCCGGCAGCCTCTTCTCCGCCGCCTCCATGCGGGCATGCACGGCCATCAGCTCGCCTGAGCCTTGCGAGGCCTGCTGCGACAGTCGGCCGAGCTCGGCCGCGATCGCCCCGCGGCGGGCATCCGCGGTCGCGCACGAGGGGCCGCGCTGGCCGCCGGGCGGGCAGCGGGCGAGGATCTCCTTCAGCTCCTCGACGAGCGCGGTCTGCTGCCGGACCAGCGGTGCCTGGTCCCGCGCCCGGGCGATGCTTTGCGCGCGGAACGTCTCTTGCAGCCCCATGAACTCGCGGTTCGCGCGCTGCACGGCGCTCCAGCCGGCGAGCAGCTCCTGCGCTTCGCGCCCCAGCTCCAGCGCCCGGTCGGACAGGTCCTGAACGGCGCGGATGCGCCGGCCGAGCTCCGTCTGCCCTGCGCCCAGGCGTGCGGTCATCTTGGCGAGCGCCGAGGCTGCTTCCGTGCTCCAGGCCTGCTGCGCGGCGGCGAAGGTTTCCTCGAAGGCGGCCTGCGGCGCCCCGCCCGGCGTCTCGCGCAGCTCCCAGGTGGCCCGCGCCAGGCCGACGAAGGCGTCGCGGTAGCGCCGGATCTCGTCCTCCACCAGCGCCTTGACCGTGACCGTTGAGGTGTCCTGGCCGGCGACGAGCCGCGTCGCCTGCCGGTAGGCGGCCAGCGCCTCCTGCCACCGGCCGCGGGCCAGCGCCACGTGGCCGAGGTTGGCATGGCCGGCCGCGGAGAAGGCATGCTGCGACCCCACGGCGGCCTGCCGGATCGTCAGCGCCCGCCGGAACTGCGGTTCCGCCTCGTCGAGGTGGCCGGCCTTCATCAGCGCTTGGCCGAGGCTCTCGAGCGCCATCGCCACGCCGGCGCTGTCGGGGCCGTAGATCTTCTCCCGCAGAAACACCGAGCGGCGATGGAAGCGCTCGGAGGCGGCGTAGTCGCCGGCGGCCTCGGCGACGAGGCCGAGGGAGTAGTAGGCGATCGCCGTCTGCTCGCTCTCGGGGCCGAACTCGGCCAGGACCATGTCGAGCACGCGCTGGTAGAGCCCGAGGGCCTCTGAATAGGCGCGCGCCTGATAGCTGCGCCGCGCCTGCTCCTGCAGCGCCTTCAGCTCCTCCGAGGGCTGAGGGGCCTGGGCCAGGGTCGCGACGCTGCCCAGCGCCAGCGCCGCAAGCAGAGCGAGGAGCCGCAGGGCCCTTGAGGCGATCGGGAGGCGGACCATGCGGGTCACTTTGATCCGCAGCCGGTGGTCAGGTCGCCCGTGCGGCCTGCGGGCTTGCCGTTGATGAACACCCCGCCGCCGCCACCGACGACGATGCCGCCGCAGTTCGTGCTGTCGCCCGTCGTCACCGCGGGCCGGCCGTTGATATAGACGTCGCGCGACGTGCCCGTGACGGCCCCACCCTCCGTGGTGCGGTCGCCGTCGCGGGCCGCCGGCAGGTTGCCGATGCTGACGTTGCCGGAGCCGCCCGAGACGACGCCGGGTGCAGCCGTCGGCGGCGCAGCGGGGCTCTGGGCGCGCGCACCGTCAAACGGCGCGGCGACGCCGGCCGCGACCACGATGGCATGAGCAAGCTTCATGCGAGCGCCCCTCTAAGTCCCCGATGACTATACATCCTGCCCAGTGCCGTGTGGCAAGGGAAGGGCGGCGTGCAAGCTCTGCTCCGGAAGCCGTGCACCAATTCCGAACTGTCGCTTGCGGGGCGCGCCTCGGGATGGCCGCGCCCCGTCGGGGCCGGGCGGCGTTCAGGCCTGCCGCGCCGGCATGATGCCGAGGCGGCGGGCCACGATGCGGTCGACGACGCGCTTGGGCAGCCGTGCCGCCACCCACGTCTGCAGCGCGTTCGGCACGATCTGATAGCGCACTTTCGGCCGCGGCGCCGTCAGCACGCGGTGCACCAGCCGCCCCACGTCCTCCGCCGGCAGGCCCGTCCGCGCTAGGTCGACCATGACCGCACGGATGCGCTGCAGCGCCGGAAAGTAGGGCGAGGCGGCATAGGCGCCGATGTCGACCTCCTCCGCCTTGCTCCAGATCGGCGTCTTGACGGCGCCCGGCCCCACGATGATCACGTCGATGCCATACAGCATCAGCTCGCGTCTGAGGCTCTCGGCGAGTCCCTCCAGGGCGTGCTTGGAGGCCGAGTAGGCGCTCATGAACGGGTTGCCGTTGCGGCCCGCCAGCGAGCTGATCATCACGATGCGCCCCGGCGGCCCCTTGAGGCTTCTGTCCGCCCCGAGCAGCGGCCCGAACGCCTGCGTGGCGATGATCGGACCGATCACATTGACGTCCATCTGCCTGCGGAACTCCTCCGCGCGCAGCTCGAGCACGGGTCCCGGCACCGCGATGCCGGCGTTGTTGACGAGCCCGGCCAGCGTCGCGCCGCCGAGCGCTGCGCGCACCTCCTCGGCCGCCGCCCGCACGGCCGCCTCGTCGGTCACGTCGAACAGGAGCGGGGTGAAGCTGGCGCCGAGCTCGGATTTGAGCCGCTCCGCGTCCGCCCCTTTGCGCACGCTGCCGAACACGCGGAAACCCTCGTCGACGAGCACCTTTGCGCACGCCCATCCGATCCCGCTCGATGCGCCCGTGATGACAACCGATCTCATGGCGCCTCCTCTGGTTGGGCCTGCCGTAGCCTGAAACGCAGGAGCCCCGGCGTCCGATCACAGGCCTTTTCCGAAGCGCCCCGACCATTGGCAACACCCATCGAGTTCGCTAGCCTTTCCTGCACAAAGCAAGATCGAAGAGGCCCCGCCGAAGGGAGCCTCGCGGGAGGAAGCGACGAATGTACACCGGCATCCACG
This sequence comes from Hyphomicrobiaceae bacterium, assembly GCA_033764875.1. Lineage (GTDB taxonomy): Bacteria > Pseudomonadota > Alphaproteobacteria > Rhizobiales > Hyphomicrobiaceae > AWTP1-13. Next base: position 6,655 of record JANRIO010000065.1, read on the forward strand.
CCCGGCTGCGCCCACTGCAGCCGGCGTTCATCATGGGCAATTCCGGCGAGGCGGTCACCTATGCCGAGCTGGAGGCGCGCGCCAACCGCATCTCGCATTTCCTGCGCCGCCGGGGCTTGAAGCGGCTCGACCACGTGGCGATCTTCATGGAGAACAACAGCCGCTACCTCGAGGCCTGCTCGGGCGCCGAGCGCTCGGGGCTGTACTTCACCTGCATCAACTCGTTCCTGACCGCGGGCGAGGTCGCCTACATCGTCAACAACAGCCTGTCGAAGGTGCTGTTCACCTCCCGCGCCAAGCTCGACGTGGCCCGCGAGGCGCTGAAGGAATGCCCGGGCATCGAGGTCTGCGTGGTGATGGACGGTGCCGGCGACGGCGGACGCATCGTCAGCCTTGACGAGGCCGTGTCCGATTGCCCGCGGACGCCGATCCCCGATCAGGTGCTGGGCACGGCGATGCTCTATTCCTCCGGCACCACCGGCAGGCCCAAGGGCATCCTGCGCCCGCTGCTCGACCAGCACCCCTCGCAGAACCTGCCGCTGTTCGATTTTCTGATCAAGCTGTGGAAGTACCGCGAGGGCATGATCTACCTCTCGCCGGCGCCGCTCTATCACGCCGCGCCCCAGGCGGCCGTCAACCTCACCATCCGCATGGGCGGCACCGCCATCATCATGGAGTCCTTCGACGCCGAGCGCTATCTGGAGCTGGTCGAGATCTACGGCGTCACCCACAGCCAGCTCGTGCCCACCATGTTCTCGCGCATGCTGAAGCTGCCGGCGGCGGTGCGCGGCCGCTACGACCTGTCCTCGCTCGAGGTCGCGATCCACGCCGCGGCGCCCTGCCCCGTGCAGGTCAAGCGCGACATGATCGCGTGGTGGGGTCCCATCATCCACGAGTACTACGGCGCCACGGAGGGGCTGGGCTTCACGGCCTGCGACAGCGAGGAGTGGCTGGCGCATCCCGGCACCGTCGGCCGCGTGCTGCTCGGCGAGCTGTTCATCCTCGACCCCAGCTTCAAGCCCTGCCCGCCCGAGACGCCGGGTCAGATCTGGTTCAAGTCCGGCACCGAGTTCGAGTATTTCAACGATCCGCAGAAGACCAGGGAGGCCCGCTCGCCCGACGGCACCATGAGCACCGTCGGCGACATCGGCTATGTCGACCGCGACGGCTACCTGCACCTGACCGATCGCGCCTCGTTCATGATCATCTCCGGCGGCGTCAACATTTATCCGCAGGAGTGCGAGGACCTGCTCATCACCCATCCCAAGGTGGCGGACGCGGCCGTGTTCGGCGTGCCCAATCCCGACCTTGGCGAGGAGGTGAAGGCGGTCGTCCAGCCCATGGCCGGCTACGAGCCTTCTGCGGCGCTTGCCGAGGAGCTGCTCGCCTTCTGCGCCGCCAATCTGTCCCGCCAGAAGGTGCCCCGCTCCATCGATTTCGAGGCCGAGCTGCCGCGCCTGCCGACGGGCAAGCTCTACAAGCGCATCCTGCGCGATCGCTACTGGAGCGGGCACACCTCCCGCCTCGTGTGAACGATCACGCCTCCTCGATGACGTCGTAGTGCCGCACGTGGCCGTCGAATGCGATGAGCACGGCCGCCGCTTCCGGCTCGACGATCGCCACCTCGGGATCGTCACCGGCAAAGGCCCGTATCGCGTCGAGGGATTGCCAGCGGGTCAGCACCAGGAGCTCGATGGCGTCATCGCGCCGACGCTGCGCGAGGTGCGCCCCGGCGAAGCCCGCAATCTGCCGGAGCTGCGGTAGCACTTTGCTGTGGAAGTGCTGCCGATACCCCTGAACCGACCCGGGCTCGGCAACGGCACGCCATTCGCGAATCACCATGTCTCCTCCGTCCGTGGCGGTGCGAGCACTCGATCCAAGAGCAGATATTTGACAAAAGCAAGTATCTTGCGACATCTTGCGGGCGGCACATGCGGCACAGCCGGACGGAGGGTGAGCCCACATGACCTTGCATGCCCCGGACGCGACGGTTGCCACCGTGCGCCGCTTCTCGCGCTTCTACACCCGGCGCATCGGCGTTCTGCAGGAGGCCCTGCTCGGCACGGCCCTCAGCCTGCCGGAGGGCCGCATCGTCTACGAGATCGCGCTGCGCGAGGGCGCCACCGCGACCGAGATTGCGGCCGACCTCGGGCTCGACGCTGGCTACATGAGCCGCCTCCTTAAGGGTCTGGAGACGCGCGGCCTCGTCTCCCGCCAGCCCTGCGCGAGCGACGCGCGCCAGAGCCTGCTGGCGCTCACGGCCAAGGGCCGTCGCGAGTTCGACCGCATCAACCGGCGCTCGGACCGCGATGTGGGCAAGCTGCTGGCACCGCTTTCTGCCGCCGACCGGCGGCTGCTCGGCGCCAGCCTCGAGACGGCCGAGCGTCTTCTCGGTGGCGGCCGGCCGGCAGCCTGCACGTTGCGCGGCCTTGCCCCCGGCGACATCGGCTGGGTGGTGCATCGCCACGGCGCGCTTTACGCTCAGGAGTACGGCCTCGACGCCACCTTCGAGGCGCTCGTGGCCAAGGTCGCGGCGGAGTTCGTCGAGCGCTTCGATCCCGCCGGCGAGCGCGCCTGGATCGCCGAGGTCGAGGGCCGCATCGTCGGCTCCGTGTTCCTCACCCGCAAGTCGCAGACCCTGGCGCAGTTGCGCCTGCTCTACGTCGAGCCCGACATGCGCGGGGCCGGCATCGGCCGGCGTCTGGTCGAGGCCTGCCTCGCCCACGCCCGGGACGTCGGCTACGCCCGCATGACGCTGTGGACCAACGACGTCCTCACCGCCGCCCGCAACATCTACAGGTCCATGGGCTTCGTCATGGTCGAGAGCAAGCCTTACCACGGCTTCGGCCGCGACATGGTCGGCGAGACCTGGGAGCGCGACCTGTAGGCGGACGCCAATCGCGATTGCTGCTGTTGCTGCTGCCGGCGGGCGCGATAGGGTCCCTGCATGCGCGATCCGTCGGCTGCCATCATCGCCCACTACGAGCGTCACGCCACGGCCTGGGACGCCGACCGCCGCCGGCTGGCCTGGGGGGAGCGGGCCTGGCATGGCCGCTTTGCCGGGCTGCTTCCGGCCGGTGCCGCCGTCCTCGATCTGGGCTGCGGCGGCGCCATTCCAGTCGCCGCCGGTCTGATCGCCCACGGCGTCCGCGTGACGGGCGTGGACACCTCCCCGACGCTCCTTGGCCTGGCCCGCGCGCGCTTTCCCGCCGAGACCTGGATCGCGGGAGATATGCGCACCCTGGCGCTCGCCCGCAGCTTCGACGGCATCCTGGCCTGGGACAGCTTCTTCCACCTGAGCCCGCCCGACCAGCGCCGCATGTTCGCGGTGTTTGCGGCGCACGCAACGCCCGGATCGCTGCTCATGCTCAACACCGGGCCGGCGCACGGCGTGAGCATGGGGAGCTACCGTGGCGACCCGCTCTATCACGCGAGCCTCGACGCGGCCGAGTACCGCTGGCTCCTCGCGCGCCATGGCTATGCGGTGCTCGATCACCGGGTCGAGGCAGCCGATGCCGGCGGCAGGACGGTGTGGCTCGCCGTGGCCGCGCAAGGATCGGGTTAGGGCTTCGTGGGTTGTCAAATGGGCAGCTTGCGCTAGAACGGGCTGGCTCGCCTCGTCCGGGCGGGATCATCAGGGGGCCGATCTTCGATGCTCACGCTCTACTTCGCGCCGCAGACCTGCGCGCTCGCAAGCCACATCGCCCTGCGCGACGCCGGCGCCGACCACACGCTGCACCGCATCGACTTCGCCAAGAGCCAGCAGCGCTCGCCCGAGTACATGCGCATCAACCCCAAGGGCCGCGTGCCGGCGCTGGCGACCCCGCGCGGCATTCTCACCGAGACGCCGGCGATGCTGGCCTTCATCGCCCAGTCCTATCCGGACGCCGGCCTCGCCCCGCTCGACGATGCCTTCGCCTTCGCCGAGATGCAGGCGTTCAACAGCTACCTGTGCGCCACCGTGCACGTGGCGCACGCCCACCGCATGCGCGGCTCCCGCTGGGCCGACCAGCCGTCGTCCTTCGAGGACATGCAGCGCAAGGTGCCGCACTCCGTCCTCGCCGCCTTCGCGCTGATCGAGGAGGGCTACCTCAAGGGCCCCTGGGTGATGGGCGGCCGCTATACGGTCGCCGATCCCTATCTCTTCACCCTCGCCCAGTGGCTCGAGGCCGACGGCGTCGACACCTCGCGGCTGCCCCGCGTGATGGAGCACCGCGCCCGCATGGCCGAGCGCGAGACCGTCAGGACGGCCATCGCGCTGGAGCTTGCCGCCTGAGCCCGCGCGGCGCTACCTGCGCCCCGCCGCAGCCACCGCAGCCGACCAGGGCGACAGCGCGTCGCTGACGCCGTGCGCGCCGTCCTCGTCGACCCTGATCAGGTTCGGGCAGGCGAAGTTGATCGGCACCACGCTGTGCTCGACGATGCTGGTCGGGCCGCAGGCCTCCAGCGCCGCGATGATCTCGGGCGCCAGCCGGCAGTCGGCGCTGGCGCCCTCGGGGCCCGACACGTCGATGCGCGGCATGTGCGCGGCAGTCTCCACGTCCATGCCGGCATCGAGCGTCCACGCCAGCATCTGGTAGACGCTCGCAAGGATGCGCCGGCCGCCCGAGGCGCCGCCCGCATAGCGCGGCCAGCCGCCGTCCTTCGGCATCACGATGACGGGGCTCATGTTGCACAAGGGGCGCGCGCCGGGTGCGATCTGGTTGGCGCTGCCGGGCCTCGGGTCGAACCACATCATGCCGTTGTTCATGAGAATGCCGGTGTCCGGCAGCACCAGGCGGCTGCCCATGGAGGAGAGCAGCGTCGTCGTGATCGAGACCAGCGTGCCTTCGCCGTCGACGACGGTGAGGTGCGTCGTGCAGGTGTCGGACGGCTCGCTGCCGCTCGCGGCGGCACCCAGCCCTTCCAGCCGGTCGGCATAGGCCTTGCGCATGACGCTTGCGAGCGCCGTGAACCACGCCGCGTCCCCGCCCGCGCGCGACGGCATATGTGCCGCCATGCCGGCCACGACGGCGGCAAGCGTCGGCGCGGCGGTGAGCCCGCCCGCCGTGAACACCCGGTGCCGTCCGCGCCAGTCGATGGCCGGCGCCTCGCGGATCGCGGCCCGGCAATGGGCGAGATCCTCCGCGTCCACCACGCCGCCCACGCGCGCGATGTCGGCGGCGATCTGCCGGGCGAGATCGCCGCGATAGAAGTCGTCCGGGCCGGCCGCCGCCAGCTGCTCGAGCGTCGCGGGCAGGTTGCCGAGCTGGAAGAAGCCGGGGCTTCCCTGGTAGGGCGGGATGGGCGGCAGCCCGTCGGGCAGGTAGATGCGCGCGCTCTCCGGGTAGAGCCGCAGCACGGCGGCCGAGCAGGCGACCTTCACCGTCGTGTACCAGTCCTTCGGCAGGCCGCGCCTGGCCAGCGCCATGGCCGGCTTGAGCAGCTCGGCGAACGGCAGCTCGGTCCCGAAGCTCTCCTTGAGCTTGCCGTAGCCCGCCACCGCCGAGGGGATGCAGAACGAGATCGGCCCGTGGATGTTGCGGTCGTCCACCACCTCCGGCCAGGTGAACAGGTCGCTCTTCATGCGCCCCGTGAGCGGATAGTCGGCGGGGTTGGCCCGGCGCGGCGCCACGGGGCCGAAGTCGATCACCTTCGCCTGCGTCTCGCCCGCCTTCAGGATCAGCCCGAAGCCGATGCCGCCAAGCCCGCTGTTCCAGGGCTCCAGTGCGGCCAGCGCGAAGGCGGTGGCGACTGCCGCGTCCGCCGCATTGCCGCCTGCCGCCAGGATCGCCGCTCCGGCCTCCGCCGCCTCGCGATTCTGGCTGACCACGATGCCGTTGCGGCCGCGCGCCGAGGGCTTGCTGACCACCCAGTTCTGGGTGCGGTAGGCGCGCGGGTCTGCGGGGGCGGCATCGGTCGGCATGGGGGCTCCTTGGCGCTCGGCGGTTTCGGCCGCGGGATCGCGGTCCGCCCCAGCATAGCGACGGCAGCCGCCCCGGGAAGCGGGTGCCGATGCCGCGCTGCCAGCCGGAAATGGCAAGCCGCCGGGGCCTTGGGCTCCGGCGGCGCGTGCGCCACGCTCGGCGCAATTCAGTTTGTCGGCTTGGCGCCGGGTGCCGCGGCCGCCTCCGCGATCGCCTTCTCGAGGTCCTCCCGCTCCTCGCAGCCCGAGGGGCAGAGCTTCACCAGCAGGGCGAGGTTCTCCCGCGCCTTTGCGATCTCGCCCGTCTGCACGTAGAGCTCGCCCAGGTACTCCAGCGCGCCCTTGTGCTCGGGATCGAACTCGAGCGCCTTGCGGTAGAACGTGTAGGCGGTCTTCAGGTCGCCGGTCTTGCGCAGGCTGAAGCCCATCAGGTTATAGACGTCGGCGTGCTGCACGTTGTCGTTGATCATGGCGTTGAGGTCGACGAGGGCCGACTTGAAGTCCTTCGCCTTGATCTTGGCACGCACTGCGCTGAGGTCGGGCGCCTCCTTGCTCTCCGTATCGACGGCGCCGGCCGGCGCAATGGCGAGCAGCGCGGCGATCGCGATGGCGCACGCGCCCGGCGCGCCGCCCCTCCAGGGTCTGCCTGTTCTCATCTCGTCCTCCTAGATCCTGACCGGCGTGAAGGCATAGGCGCTGCCATCCTTGGCGATGCTGCCGGCGCCGGGGAAGGGGAAATGCGCGCCGCAGATCATCATTTTGTCGGCAATGACCTGGTCGAGCAGCTTGCGCCGCGTGGCGACGGCCATCGGCCCGTCCTGGTCGTAGGCCCCCTGCCACTCCGGGTTGGGCGCCAGCAGCGCCGGCAGGTACGCCGTGTCGCTGGAGATCATCAGCTGCTGTCCGCCGGATGCCGCCACGTAGGCCGCGTGCCCCGGCGTGTGCCCCGGCGCGCCGACCATGCGCACCCCCGGGACGACCTCGCTGCCGGGCTCCACCAGCTTGAAGGTCTTCCACCTCGGGAACACGGCCTGGATGCGGGCGCCGAGCGGCCTGCGCCCCTCCGGCAGCTTCTCCACCCGGCCCTCCTCGGTCCACCACTTGTACTCGGCGGCGTTGACGATGATCTCGGCGTCGGGATAGACGGCCGCGTTCGTGCCCTTCTCCATCAGCCCCAGGATGTGGTCGGGATGGAAATGGGAGAGCAGGATGGTCTTGATCTCCTTGGGCTCGATCCCCGCGGCCTTCATGGCGGCGGGCAGGCTCGTGGCCGTGGGCTGCCATTGCCCGACGCCCGAGCCGGCGTCGACCATCACCAGCCGGCCGCCGATGTTGAGCACCAGCACGGTCAGCGTGACGGGCACGAACGCGCTCGGCAAGCCGGCCTTCTCGAGGGCCGCCTTCGTCTCCTCCACGGACGCGTTCTTGATGAAGCCGGCGTCGTGGGGCTTCTCCCAGATGCCGTCGTAGAGCGCGGTGACGGTGATGTCGCCCACCTTGTAGCGGTGGAACAGGCTGGCCGGCGGGGCCGTGGTCTGCGCGGCGGCCGGCGCCACGATGGCGAGCCGGCGGTCGAGGCCGAGGGCGGCGGCAAGCCCGGCGGCGAAGAGCACGTCGCGGCGGTTGGGATGGAGCATGGATGCCTCCTTGTCTGGGCTGAGGGCCACGCGAGGGCCCGCACCGCATCGATCCGCGCGCATCACCGTCCATTCCCGCCCGAGGCTGCATTTCCGGCAGCCATCGCCTCACGTTTCGGTGAGGAGGCGGCAACGGGAATATTCTCGGCCGTCCAGGGATAGACTGTGTTTGAACGCGGCACCGCGCACTCTCAATCGAGCCAACGGCCGAAACCGACACAATGCCGTTACGCGACGACTTCGAGCGCCTCGCCCTGCCACACCTCGACGCGGCCTTCACGCTGGCGCATTGGCTGCTGCGCTCGCGTGCCGATGCCGAGGACGTCGTGCAGGATGCCTACCTGCGCGCCTTCCGCGCCTTCTCCAACTTCCGCGGCGACGCGTTCCGCCCGTGGCTGCTCGCCATCGTGCGCAATGCCGCTTACCGGGAGCTCGGCCGGCGCAAGCAGCGCCGCTCCGTCGTGTCGCTGGACGAGTTCCTGGCGCAGGCCGGGACCGACGGGTCGCGCTCGCGGGCGGTGGCGGACGTTGCCGACGAGCGCCCCGGCGCCGAGGCGACGCTCGTCCGCAGCGTCGAGGAGGGCTACCTGCGCCGCGCGCTGGCCGAGCTGTCGGAGACCTACCGCGAGGTGATCCTGCTGCGCGAGATCGAGGGGCTCTCCTACCGCGAGATCGCGCAGGTGATCGGCGCGCCGGAAGGCACCGTCATGTCGCGCCTGTCGCGGGGACGCGGCGAGCTGCGCGAGATCATGGGGCGGCTCATTGCGAAGGACGAAGGCCATGCAGTGTGATCGCGCGCGTGAGCTGGTCAGCGGCGGCCTCGACGGCGCGCTGGGCGACGCCGAGCGGGCGGCCCTTGCCGCCCACCTTGCGGGCTGCCGCGAATGCACCGCCCACCAGGCGGATCTCGAGCGGATGAAGCACGCCGTCTCGGCGCTCGGCCGCGAGCCGGCGCCCCTGCCGCTCAGGCTGCGCATCCGCGATGCGCTCGCCGAGGCCGGGCGCCAGGATGGGGACCTGGCGGCATCCGTGCCCCGCTGGCAGCCGCGCCTCTCCCTGCCGCGCGTCGCGGCGGCCATCGCGCTGGCCTGCCTCGTCTCCTCGGGCCTGACCGCCTGGCTCATCGGCGCCGGCGAGGCCCGCGCCCGGCTCGAGCACGACGTGGTGTCGGCGCACGTGCGCTCGCTGCTCGATACCCCGATCCAGGTCGCCTCCTCCGACACCCACACCGTCAAGCCGTGGTTCGCCGGCCGGGTGGACGTCTCTCCGGTCGTGCGTGATCTCGCCGCCGAGGGCTTCATGCTGGTCGGCGGCCGCCTCGACTACGTCGACGGTCGCCGCGTGGCCGTCGTCGTCTACAGGCAGCGCCAGCATGTCATCAACGTGTTCACGTGGAGTGCGGCCGCCGCGCGGCCGCCGCAGGCGGTCGTCCGCAACGGCTACAACCTCCTGACCTGGGCGGCTGGCGGCGTCACCTACTGCGCCATCTCCGATCTCAACCTCGGCGAGATGGAGCGTCTGCGCAGCCTCCTGTGAGGCCCGTGCCGCGGCCCGCCGGGTGCCGGAGGTCGCGCAAGCGCCGCCCTACGGAATCAGCCACGACGGCAGCAGGGACTTGAGGCTCGGCGCCTTCTGCTGCTGGGCCTGCGGGCGCGGCTGTGGCGGCGGCGCGGGCTGGGCCGCGCTGGGCTCGGGCGGCGGCGCCCGCTCGATCTGCTCGCGCAGGCGCTCGCTGTCCTCGCGCCGGCGCGCCTCGTCGAGCCTGCGCAGGCGCTCCAGCTCGTCCACGTCCCGCTCCATCTTGCGCACCGCGATCTCGCGCTCGAGTGCGTCGATGCCGATCTCCGGCTGCGTTTGCCCGACCGCCGCCAGCGATCCGCGGTAGGAGATGGTGACCGGCGGCAGCTGCCGTCCCTTGCCGGACAGCACCTTGTCGGTGAGCCGCCAGTCCGAGCTGAACGTCAGCGCGCCCAGGTCGATCGACGCCGTGCCGTCCGCGCTGCCTTCGGCCGTGTCGATCGTCACCGGCTTGAAGCGGGCGATGCCGTCCGCGATGTCCACCGAGAGCGTCTGGGGAAGCGCCAGCGCGGTCATGCCGAGGTGGGTCGTCAGGCTCTGGCGCACGAGCTGCGCGATGCTGTCGCTGGCGTTCGCCGTGCCGGCCTCGACCGCCCGGCTCACCGCAGCCGGCGAAGGCCCGGCGAGCGCCGCGTTCGCCAGGTCGACGCTGGCCTGGCCCTGCAGCGCCGCGATGATCGCGCGCGGGCTTGCCCCCCGGCCCTGGAAGCTTGCCCTGACCCTTGCCGTGCCGCTGCCGCCGCCGGCCGCCTGCTCGAGCGCGATGCGTTCCGTGCTCAGCGTGCCGTTGAGCTCCATGCCCTGCGGCTGTGCCGCCAGCGTGAAGGCCGCGGCCCAGCGCGCGCCGAGCGCCGTGCCCTCGAGCTGCCGCACCGTGATGCGGCCGTCGCCGATGTTCACGTCCGCCTGCGCGTCGGCCAGCGTCAGCCCCTTGTCGAGGTCGATGCGCTGCGCCTTGAGCTTGATGTCGCCTGCAAGGGCGCGCACGGCGCGGGTGTCGAAGGGCTCGGCCGGAAACGCGCTGGCCCGGCCGCTGAGCGCGCTCTCGGCAGCGGCCGCCGCCGCCCCGATGCGGTTGTCGAGGGCGGGCGCGAGGAGCTGCGCGAGGTTGAGGCTTTCGGTCTCGAGCTCCGCGCTGATGCGCTGCCCTGCGCCTTCCGGTGCGATGCCGAGGCGGCCTTTGAGCTTCACGCCGCCGCCGACGTCGAGGGCGAGCCTCTCGATGTTGACGGTGCTGCCGTCGGTGGCGATCCGCAAGGTCCCGTTCACCGGGAAGCGGCCGAGCCTGAGCGGCGGCGACAGCTTGGCGAGCGCCGCGATGCGCGACCCGTCCGCGCCGGCGATCTCGATGTCGCCGGCCAGCTGCGGCGCCTCCGCCGAGGCCTTGTAGCGTCCGTCGAAGGCCACCGCCGTCTCGTTGGCCGTCAGGCTGAAGAGCGTGGCCATGCCGTCCGCGGGCACTCCGGCGGCGCGCAGCAGCAGCCGGCCGGCCTCCGCCGCCTGCGGCCGCACCACAGCGCCTGTGCTCGCGACGCTCCCGGTGCCCGGCAGCAGCAGCGCGGCGACCTGCTGCGCGTCCGGGTTCTCGATCGAGACCAGGATATCGGCGGGTCCGCTGCGCCAGCCTTTGGCGCCGCCGTCGAGCCGCGCCGCGATCCTCAGGTTGCCGCCGTTGCTCTCGCCGTCCCCCGTGATGTCGAGCGAGGTCGGCCCGCGCGCCCCGAGCGCCACCGTGCCGGCAAGGCGCAGCGGCGCCAGCGTCTGGAACCGTGCCTCGCCCGGCCGCACGGCCTCCGGGATGCCGATCAGCTCCGCCAGCGGCCCGAGCGCTGCCGCCGTCTCGGCCGCCGCCACCAGCCGCAGGGTGCCCTTCCGCTGCGCGCCGCCCATGGCGATCTCGCCCTCAAGGTCGAGCGAAAAGTCGTCCTCCCCGCTCAGCCGCAGCCGTGGAATGCGCAAGGTCCCGCCCTTGCGCTCGATCTCGACGGCGACGTCGCGATAGGTCGTGCCGGCCGTGAGCAGCACGCCGGTGCTGACGCGCAGGGAGAGGTCGGCCGCGGCCAGGGCGCCGCCCGCCGCCGACTGCTCGCCGCCGCCCGGCGCCAGCGCCGCGGCGAGCTGGCTCAAGTCCGCCCCGGCCGGGATCAGGGCGCGTGCGTCGATCTGCGGCCCGTCGAGGCGCACGGCGATCTCGCTGTGGGCGCCCCAGCGGTAGCTGGCGCTGCCCTGCACGGCGTTGCCGGAGATCTCCGCGGCGATGTTGCGCAGGCTCGCAAAGCCCGGCGCGATGGCGAGCGAGGCCCGCAGGCCAAAGGTGCCGTCCGCGCGTCCTTCGGAGGCGAGCACTCCCGCCGAGGCCCAGCCGGCAAACCGGGCCAGCGAGGCCCCGCGCAGGTTGATGGCGCCGAGAAAGCCCGGCTCCTCGGGCGACCCGCTCAAGGCGCCCGTGATCTCGATGCGCGCCCCGCCCGGAACGCCGGCGCGCAGCTCGTCGATGACCACGCGATCGTTGGTCTTGGCCAGCGCCAGCTTCAGCCCGCTGATGGCCTCGCGGCCCACGTTGGCCTGCTCGACGACGAGGCTGGCGCGCGAGCGCCCCTCGTGCGGAAGCAGGTCGCGCAGGCGCTTGGCGAAGGGCACGATGCTGTCGAGCGGCCCCGCCGTCGCGCCGACGCCGCTGATGCGGTCGAGGTCGAGCCAGCTCGAGGTGAGCCGCACGTCGACGTCGAGCGTGTTGCGCCACTGCGCCGTGACCTCTCCCGCGAGGCTCTGCGGCTGCCCGCCCTGCTCGAAGCCGAGCGCGAGGTCGCGCATCTGCATGCCGTTGCCGTCGGCAACCAGCATCGATTTGAGCTCGAAGGCCTCGTCCGTCGCCGCCCGCGACTGCGTCGGCCACAGGCCGCCGAACGGCAGGCGCGCGGTCAGCTCGCCCTCCAGCCGCACGTTGCCCATCAGGTTCGCGACCTTGGCGTCGATGCTGTAGGTCGAGGCGGTATCCTGGGCCCTGAGCGAGGTCTTTATGCGCACCGACCCGTCGGCCTCCGGTGCCGCCGTCGCCAGCCGCAGCTCGCGTCCCGCGCCGCCGCTGCCGTAGGTCGCGCGCATCCGGTAGGGACCCTCGAGCGCCGGGGCGGACAGCTCCGCACCGATGCCCTCGTAGCGCGTCCGCTCCTGCCCGTTGGGGCTGTGCAGGGCCAGCATGCCGTCGCTGATCACCAAGGACGTGATGGCGACGTTGCTCGGCATGTAGGCGGCGTCCTTGAAGGCGCCGATGAAGCTCTGCCAGTTCCAGTTGCCCTTGTCGTCGACGGCGATGCGCAGCACCGGCCGGCGGAACTCCACCTCGTGCGCCTCGATTGCCCCGCGCAGCAGCGGCGGCACTGCGAGCTTGATGGTCACGCTTTCGGTGCGGAAGAACGGCTCCTGCAGTCCGCCTGCGGCGTCCGCGATGCGCACCCGCTCCAGGCTGACGTAGGGGGTCGGCAGGAAGTGCATGTTGACGGCCCCGCCGACCCGCACCTCGCGCCCGAGCATGCGCGAGGCCTCCTCCTCGAACACGCCCCGATAGCTGTTCCAGTCGATGGCGTAGGGGATGGCGAACAGCGCTGCCAGCAGCGTGATCACGAACACGGCGATGGCGATGAGGAGATTGCTCATGGCCGTCCTCGCCGCGCGCGCCAGCAGTGAAGGCCGGGTCCGCCGCCCGGCATTGTGACCATCATCGCTCGTCCTGCCGCTGCCCCGGCCCGCCGCCGGGAGCTTGAAACCGTGATTTGGACTGCAAATCTACCACAAGCAAGCACGCTCCGCGTCGAGCCAGCGCCGTCTGGCCGCCGGACAATCCACCGCCGGCTCCGGTTCGGCCCGGGCGCCGGCTGTGGGCAGCGGACTCTGGCCCGATTGTCGGCGGAATGAAGGTGCTATAGTGCCGCCAATGAGCACGAATCGGAAAAGCTTGGCAAAACTCCCACCGGACGAGGGGGACGGCCCGCCCGCGCCGCGGCCGGGTCTGTCGATCTCGGAGCGCGCCCGCGGCCTGGCTCCCGCCGGCGCCGTGCCGTCCTACATGGACGGCCTCAATCCCGAGCAGCGCGAGGCGGTGGAGGCCACGGAGGGCCCCGTCCTGGTTCTGGCCGGTGCCGGCACCGGCAAGACCCGCGTGCTGACCACGCGCATCGCCCACATCATCGCCTCCCAACGGGCCCGCGCCAACGAGGTCCTGGCCGTCACCTTCACCAACAAGGCCGCCCGCGAGATGAAGGAGCGCATCGGCGCCCACGTCGGCGGCGCCGTGGAGGGCATGCCGTGGCTCGGCACCTTCCACGCCATCGGCGTCAAGATCCTGCGCCGGCACGCGGAATTGGTCGGGCTCAAGTCCGGCTTCACCATCCTCGACACCGACGACCAGATCCGCCTCATCAAGCAGGTGATCGAGGTCGAGGGGCTCGACAAGGACCGCTGGCCCGCGCGGCAGTTTGCCGCCCTCATGGACGGCTGGAAGAACCGCGGCCTGACGCCCGACAAGGTGCCGTGCGGCGAGAGCTTCGCCTTTGGCGACGGCAAGGGCGCCGACATCTACGCCGCCTATCAGCGCCGCCTGAAGGAGCTCAACGCTGCTGACTTCGGCGACCTGCTGCTCGAGTGCCTCAGGCTCTTCACCGACAACCCGGACGTGCTGGAGGGCTACCGCCGCCGCTTCCGCTACATCCTCGTCGACGAGTACCAGGACACCAACGTCGCCCAGTACCTCTGGCTGCGCCTGATCGCGGGCACATCCGGTCCCAGTGGCAGCCCCAACATCTGCTGCGTCGGCGACGACGACCAGTCGATCTACGGCTGGCGCGGCGCCGAGGTCGACAACATCCTGCGCTTCGAGGTGGATTTCCCCGGCGCCAAGGTCATCCGCCTGGAGCGCAACTACCGCTCCAAGGGCCACATCCTGGCGGCCGCCTCCGGCCTCATCGCCAACAACAAGGGCCGCCTCGGCAAGACGCTGTTCACCGACGCCGACCAGGGCCAGCCGCTGACCGTGCGCGGCGTCTGGGACGACGAGGAGGAGGCGCGCGCGGTCGGCGACGACATCGAGGGCCTGCGCAAGAAGGGGCAGAAGCTCAACGAGATCGCCATCCTCGTCCGCGCCTCCTTCCAGATGCGCGCCTTCGAGGACCGCTTCGTGACGCTGGGCCTGCCCTACCGCGTCATCGGCGGCCCGCGCTTCTACGAGCGCCAGGAGATCAAGGATGCCATCGCCTACCTCGAGGTCACGCTCAATCCACTGAACGACCTGAAGTTCGAGCGCATCGTCAATGTCCCCAAGCGGGGCCTGGGCGATACCACGGTGGCGCGCATCCGCGACCTCGGCCGCGCCCGGGGCATCCCGCTCTACCAGGCCGCCCGCGAGATCGTCGAGACCGAGGAGCTGGCCGGCAAGACGCGCAAGGCGCTCTCCGACCTCGTCGCCGCCTTCGAGCGCTGGCGCCGCCGCATCGAGGAGATGCGCCACACCGAGCTTGCCGAGCTGATCCTCGACGAGTCGGGTTACACCCAGATGTGGCAGAACGACAAGAGCCCGCAGGCCCATTCGCGGCTGGAGAACCTGAAGGAGCTGATCCGCTTCATGCACGAGTTCGAGAGCCTGCAGGGCTTCCTCGAGCACGTGTCCCTGGTCATGGACGTCGAGACCGCCGACACCGGCGACCGCGTCTCCCTGATGACGCTGCACGCCGCCAAGGGCCTGGAGTTCGACGTCGTCTTTCTCCCCGGTTGGGAGGAGGGCCTGTTCCCGCACCAGCGCTCGCTCGACGAGAGCGGCCAGGCGGGGCTGGAGGAGGAGCGGCGGCTGGCCTACGTCGGCATCACGCGCGCCAAGAAGCAGGGCCACGTCAGCTTCGCCCAGAACCGGCGCACGCGCGGGCTGTATGCGGCGGCCTCCCCCTCGCGCTTCGTCGACGAGCTGCCCGAGAGCAACGTCGACGTGATCGAGGCGCGCACGCCCTACGGCGGCTCCATGTACGCCGCAGGCGGCGGCCGCTTCAATCCCTACGGGGCGAGCCGCTTCGACGATGGCCGCCCCGCCGGCGGCTTCCAGAGCACGTACGCGACGCCCGGCTGGCAGCGCGCCAAGGACCGCATGGGCCGGTCCGACTACGTCAAGCCGCGCAGCCCCCAGACGCTGGAGGGCGAGCTCGTCGCCTCATCGACGGCGGGCGGCTACGGCTTTAAGCGCGGCGACCGCGTCTTCCACGAGAAGTTCGGCTACGGCGCCGTGACCGACGTCGAAGGCAACAAGCTGACGGTGGACTTCGACAAGGCCGGCAGCAAGCGGGTGGTGGATAGCTTCGTGGCGAGGGCGTAGGGGGGGTTTGAGGGACGTTGGGTTAACGCAGGTTTCCGCAATTCTTGTTACTGCGAATTCCCGCCGAACCAAATTGCAACTTGAGCGCACGGATCAAAGCAGTCGGCGCCCATTCACGACGATCTGTCGAGCCTCGGGCTTGCCTGCCCTAGAACTTGTTTCGAGGGCCCGGGGATCCAGCTTTCCGCGCACGCAGGAGCGAGCGGCTTGGTGGATGGTCGGGACAAGCCCGACCATGACAATCCAGTGCCGGGCGGCCGGCGCGAACACCCGAAGGCTCAGGAATCCCAATTCAGTCCGGTGCCGGCTCTTGGCCTCGAGCCCGCTGATGCGCCGGCCACCACCTTGCTGCACAACTTGTCATCCTCGGGCTTGTCCCGAGGATCCATCGTCCAGCGGGCGCCAGGCTTTCGGCACAGGCGCCACGCCCGGCAGCGACGGATAGAGATCGACCCAGTGCGGATTGCCGCGCTCGACCAGGTTGATCTTCCACGCCCGCGCATAGCGCTTCAGCGACGTCTCGCGCTGAATGGCCTCGGTGATCGACGAAAGCTCCTCGTACCAGACAAGCCGGTGTACCTTGTATTGCGCGGTGAACTTGGAGCCGACGCCGGCGCGATGCTCGTCGATGCGTTTGATCAGTCCGTTGGTGACGCCGATGTACAGCGTCCCGCGCGGCTGGCTCGCAAGGATGTAAACCCAATAGACACGCACGGACCGAAACTCCGGCTTCGACCGGAGGAGTGTGCCGCACCCTGGATCCTCGGGACAAGCCCGAGGATGACGCCTTTGGAGCCGGTGGACCTTCTATTTCGCGGTGAACTTGGAGCCGACGCCGGCGCGATGCTCGTCGATGCGTTTGATCAGTCCGTTGGTGACGCCGATGTACAGCGTCCCGCGCGGCTGGCTGGCAAGGATGTAAACCCAATAGGCACGCACGGACCGAAACTCCGGCTTCGACCGGAGGAGTGTGCCGCACCCTGGATCCTCGGGACCCTCGAAACAAGTGCGAGGGCAGGCAAGCCCGAGGATGACACGCCTCGATGCCGCATTGCCTGGTCGCCCCCTCGGCGTGCCGTCCGGGACGTCGCGCGCGAGCACGGCGATCCGGGATCCTTGCACGCCGCGCTCCTTGGCCACCGGGAAGGATCCCGGCTCTCGCTGCCGCTCGGCCGGGAACGCAGGTGGAGAGGGCGGGGCCTGGAACCGGAAGGCGCTCTCGGAAGGCATGCATCCTGAGGGCAGTGGCGATCCCCTCGAGGCCCTGGCCGGCGCGAGGCACCGCCCACCCCGCCGCGTGCCGTCCGGACATCGCGCGCAAGCGCGATGATCCTTGCAGGGGTGTGGCGGTGTGGCTGGCTGTCGTGCTCGGCGGAGGCGGGACGTGCGCGAGCGGCTGCGGGGCAAGGCCCCGGCTCGGCGCGTCGCGCCGTCCGGGGACGCAGCTTCACAGGCAGGTGCTCGTTCGCGGCACATGCTCGCCGGCCGCGCTGCCCCGCAATCACCCCTTCGGTCCGCGCCCGCCCCCGTTGCCCGGCGGCCCGCCGGCGACCGGCACCGTCGCGGCCACCTGCCCAACCCCGCCCCCCGCGCGCTTGCGCTGCACCCTCTGCGCCAGCCCCTTGCGCCCCAGGTCGATGCGGTGGCGGCACTTGGACCTGAGCCCGTTCATGCGGCCGCCGAAGCCCACGTGGATCACCATCTTGCCGCGCATGTCCTGCACGAAGTCCACGGCCGGCACGAAGTCGCTGTCCTCCGTCATCAGCACGGCGATGTCGAACACGTCGAAGGTGGCGTCCCCGATCAGGTCGACGGCGACGTGCGTGTCGAGCATCTTCTCCGGCGCGATCGGGATGCCGCCGGAGGTGTAGTTGGCCGAGTACAGGTTGTCCTCGCGCGGCGTGCGCCGCAGGATCGGGATCACGAGGTAGCCCATCTCGCCCTCGATGGTGCGCATCAGCTCGACCCGGTGCGCCTCGTTCTCCTCCCGCCAGCGCTCGATGGTCTCTCTTCTGAGGCGCAACGGCAGCGGCAGCTTCTCCGGGTTCGTGGCTTCCGTCTCCAGCATGCCCTCGAGCAGCTTGAAGTAGTCGTCCGCAAACAGCGTGCCGTAGACGTTGCTGCCGCGGTAGACGACGGCCTGCGGCGCCTTGCGCTGGCTGGTCAGCCAGTCGGAGATCTCCTCCATCAGCACCGCGGGGAGCGCCGCCCAGTCGATGTCGTGCTCCTGCGGCCGGTCGCGGCCGTGCACGGCCTGCGTCCAGGAGCGGATGAAGTTGGAGTGGTCGATGTAGATCTTCACCTGCACGTAGGCGCCGGTCCTGAGCTTGCGCACCCGCGCCTTCACGTCCTCCGCGCTCTGATTGACCTTGCGCACGAAGGTGTCGATCTCGCTCATCTCGCGCACGCGGCGGTTGGCGGCCGTCGAGGCGAGGAAAATGCGCTCCACCTCCCCGGGCGAGACGCGGCGCCGGCCCATGGCGAGCCCGATGGCGGCCAGCAGCAGGCCCGCGAGCACCAGGATCGCCCACAGGTAGGGCGCCTCCGGCGAGGCCGGCGACAGCATGCGCCCCAGGGCCTCGAGAATGCCGCTCACGCTGTCCGCCGCCCAATGCAACCTACGCTCCGACCGGTTTGGCGCCGGACAGGCTCCAGGGGCTCGACCGCCAGGCAAGCGGTGCGGGGGCCGGGAAGCGCTGTCGCGCGTGGCGCCGGGAAGGCGTCCCTGCACACCACCAAGCTCTCCGGCGACGCTAGTGCCTCCGCCTGCACCGGTAAATAATTCGTTACGGTTCAGGGGTTTCCGCGCTGCGCTTCGCGTGCCGGGGCTGGCTCTTTTGCAACGCTACCGTCTTTTGCCGTGCGCCCGCCTCGCCCGCACTTGGCGCCCGCCGGCAATCCACCTAGTGTCCGCCGCGACCCTGGCCGAGACAGATTTCCAGTGCCCGCCCGTTCTGCTTTCGAGGCACGCCCCCGCTGCTGGAGATCCCGACGTTGCATCCCATGAAGGCGCTCATCGTTGCGGCCGCGACGCTTGTGGCCGGCACCGCGTGCGGCCTGCCCGCGTGCGCGCAGGACCCGGGCCGGCCCGGCGCATTCGAGATCAAGGGCGGTATCCTCTGGCACGATGTGCCCGACCTCTGGAGCGGCTTCGGTGTCGAGAAGGGCGTCGACGTCAACGCCGAGGTGCTGCTCGGCACGGGCTGGTACGTCCTCGGCGGCACCCTGCGCCCGGCGCTCGGCGGCAGCTTCAGCACGTCCGGGTACACCAATCGCGGCTACATCGATGCGCGCTGGGAGGTGGATTTCGCGCCCCGGCTGTTCCTCGGGCTCGGCATCGGCGCTGCCCTCCACGACGGCAAGCTCGATCCCGCCTACGCCGACCGCAAGGCGCTGGGCTCGCGCGTGCTGTTCCACGTGCCGATCGAGCTGGGCCTGCGCCTCGACGCCCGCCAGAGCCTGTCGATCTATTTCGAGCACATGTCGAACGGCAACACGGCCAGGTACAACGAGGCCCTGGATAGCTTGGGGCTTCGCTACGGCGTCAGGTTCTGAGCGGCGAGGCGCGCGATGCCCGGCGGTCCCGGCATCGCGCGATGTGCCGGTTGTCAGGTCCTTGGATGCGACGCGGCGAGGCCCTACAGCGGCTCCCAGTTGAACACGTCGGCCGAGCGGTCGAGCGGGTAGAACGCGCTCTTGAACGCCGGCAGCATGGTGTCGGCGATGGCCTGCGGCGTCCAGCCGCCGTCCTTGTGCGCGACGCGGATCGGGCGCGACTGGCTCATCAGGAAGATCTCGTCCTTGCGCACCGTGAAGATCTGCCCCGTGACGTCCTTGGACAGGTCGGAGGCGAGGAACACGCAGATCGGCGCGATCTTCGATGCCGTCATGGTGTTCTGCATGCGCTCCACCCGCGCCTTCTGCTCCGGCGTGTCGGTGGGGATGGTGCCGATCAGCCGCGACCAGGCGAACGGCGACACGCAGTTGGAGCGCACCTTGAATCGGGCCATGTCGAGCGCGATCGACTTCGACAGCCCGACGATGCCGAGCTTGGCCGCCGCATAGTTCGCTTGCCCGAAGTTGCCGATCAGGCCCGAGGTGGAGGTGAAGTGGATGAACGAGCCGCCCTCCTGCTCCTTGAAGTAGGGCGAGGCCGCCTTCGACATGTAGAAGGCGCCGTAGAGGTGCACCTTGATCACGGCGTCGAAGTCGACGGCGCTCATGCGGTGGAAGATGCGGTCGCGCAGGATGCCGGCGTTGTTGACGACGCAGTCGATGCGGCCGAAGTTCTCGACCGCGGTCTGGATGATGCGCTCGGCGCCTTGCGGGTCGGCGACGCTGTCGCCGTTCGACACCGCGATGCCGCCGGCCTTGCGGATCTCGTCGACGACCTGGTCGGCGACGCCCTTGTCGGCGCCCTCGCCCTCCGCCGTGCCGCCGAGGTCGTTGACCACCACCTTGCCGCCTTCGGCGGCCGCCAGCATCGCGATCTCGCGCCCGATGCCGCGCCCCGCGCCCGTGACGACGATCACTTTCCCTTCGACGGATTTGGTCATTGCCGATTTCCCTTCAAGTTGCGCTTCACTGCCCGGCGCGCGCGGAGGCTGCCGGCTCCGCCGCGTGCTGATCGTGTGACGGCGGCATCGCCTTTTTCCGGCTTGCGTGGGCCCCCGCCTTCGCGGGGGTGACGTCGAGCGGGCGGCGCGACCTTCGCAAACCACCAACGTCCATCCCGTGCAGGCGGGCATCCACGCGACGTTCGGTCATGAGCTTCTGCCCTTCACCTTGTGCCTCTCCCCGACAAGACGTGGCGAGGGAGAAGAGCCTCCCCCCATGCCATGAGCAGGGGAGAAGAGGTACGCTCCAGTTCCCTCTCCCCGCGTTCGGGGAGAGGGCTAGGGTGAGGGGCAGACGCTTGGCTCCGGCTCGTTCGGTTGCGCTGCCGCCCTCACGCCCCGTGCTTGCCGATGATGGAGATGGCGGCCACGTTGCGCATCGGCATGCCGCCGAGGTTGTGCGTGAGGCCGAACACCGGCTCGGTCTTGCGCTGGCGCTCGCCGGCCCGGCCCTGCAGCTGCAGGTACATCTCGTAGATCATCCTCAAGCCCGAGGCCCCGATGGGATGCCCGAAGCACTTCAGGCCGCCGTCGATCTGGCAGGGCACGCGGCCGTCCGCATCGTAGAAGCCGTCGAGCACGTCCTTGATCGCCGTGCCTTCCGCCGAGATGTGCAGGTCCTCCATGGTGACGAGCTCCGTCACCGAGAAGCAGTCGTGCACCTCGATCAGGGAGAGCTGCTCCCGGGGCTTCTCGATGCCGGCCTCCGTGTAGGCGCGCTTGGCCGCGATCCGGGTCGTTGCGAAGTAGCTGCCGTCCCACGAGTTGTGCTGCGCCTCGAGGCCGTTCGACACCGACAGCTGCAGCGCCTTGACGCTGACCAGGTCCTTCTTGCCGAGGCTGCGGGCGATCTCGGGCGTGGTCACGATGGCGCAGGCCGATCCGTCTGAGACGCCGCAGCAGTCGTAGAGGCCGAGCGGCTCGGCCACCGTCGGCGCGTTCAGCACCGTGTCGATGGTGATCTTGTTGCGCAGGTGCGCCTTGGGGTTCTTGGCGCCGTTGTCGTGGCTCTTCACCGAGATGTGCGCCATGGCCCGCTTCAGCTCTTTCGGGTCCACCTTGTGCTTGGCGGCATAGGCGGCCGCGAGCTGGGCGAAGTTGCCGGGCGCCGACCCATTCGGGTTGGTCATATCGTTGAGCGGCCCCCGCCCGCGCTGCGGCAGGCCGCCGTAGCCTGTGTCCTTCAGCTTCTCGACGCCGAGAGCAAGGGCGATGTCGGCGGCACCCGAGGCCACCGCGTAGACGGCGCCGCGGAAGGCTTCCGTGCCGCTGGCGCAGTAGTTCTCGACCCGCGTCACCGGGATGAAGGGAAGCCGCAGCGCCACGGCAAGCGGCGTCGCCGACTTGCCGACGTGCTGCTCCTCGATGGCCGTCGAGAACCACGCCGCGTCGATCTGCTTGGGGTCGATGCCGGCGTCGGCGAGCGCCTCCGTGTAGGCCTCCACCATCAGATTGTCGGCCTCCTTGTCCCAGCGCTCGCCGAACTTCGAGCAGCCCATGCCGATGATGCAGACCTTGTCCTTGATGCCTTTTGCCATGGTTTCCTCCCTTGCGCGCCCTGCGCGGGCTGAACGTTCCTGTTCGCGCTTGTGATCAGGATTGCGGAACGGGCGATGCCTTCCAGAAGTAGCGGCGGAACCCGCGCGTCGTGTCGATGTCCTTGATGCGGAACATCATGCGCATGGGCTGGCCGACCTTGAGCTGCTCGGGCTCGATGTCCGTGTAGTCGATCATCACCCGGCCGCCCTCCTCGAACTCGATCATGCCGTAGCAGGACGGCGGATCGGGCGAGTAGGTGAGCCGGTCGGCCGTGAACGAGGCGATGCGCCCGGTCTTCTCCGCGAACGGATGCGGCTCCTGCGTGCCGATGGCATTGCAGTTGGGGTTGACGCAGATGTCGGTCTTGGGGAACTGCAGCGTGCCGCACTTGGTGCACTTGCCGCCCACGAAGCTCGTCACCGTCGCCTTGTTGCGCCACAGCGAGGACAGCGCCGTCGCCTTGTCGGTCTCCGAGCGCATGCCGCGCTCGAGCTCGATCAGGTCGTTGAACGCCAGGTAGCGGCCGTAGCTCGTCTCCTCCTTGCGCCGCGCCAGGCTGCCCGCCACGCCCATGCGCTTGCCGAGCTTGGCGATCTCCGGGGTCACCTCGAACAGCAGCGCATCCGCGCCCTGCCCGAAGCCGACGACCAGGATCCTGTCGCCCGCCTTCGCCTTCTCCAGCGTTGCGGCGAGCAGGACCAGCGCGTGCGCGGCACCCGTGTCGCCGCAGTTGGCATGCAGGGGATCGGCGACGGCGGTGTCGGCCACGCCGCAGGCCTTGGCCACGGTGTTGGCGATCTTCGACAGCGTGCCCGGCATGCAGAAGTGCGTGACGGCGTCGGGCGAGACCTTGGCGCGCTCCAGGCACGTCTTCACCACGGCCGGCGCGATCTGCATGTAGCCCGCGTCGCGGATCCAGCGCTCCTCCCACTGGTAGTCGTACTGATTGTCCAGCGAGCGGAAATGGTCGACGAAGTCGGCCGTGCGCGATGCCTTGCCGAGCAGCACGGCGATCGGCTTGCCGGTGCCGACGACGAACGCGGCGGCGCCGTCGCCCGACTGCATCTCGTGCGGGCTCGCGGCCTTCGCCTCCCGCTTCTCGGAGGCCACCACGAGCGTCTCGCCCTCGCCGGCGATCGCCTCGATCAGCGCGCTGGTGCCCGCCCGTTGCGTCGCCGAGAGGTCGAGCGCGACCACGTCCTCGCCCAGATTCAGCGCGCCGGCGACGATGCCCGAGTGCAGGCGGTCGAGGAAGGGAAACGTGGTCGAGGCGAAGCGCAGCGTCTCGATGCTGCCGCGGTCACGCCCCTTGAGTGCGTCGCGGGCGGCCTCCACCGCCATGGTCACGGCGTCCTCGTCCCAATTGCAGAAGGCGCGCTCTCCCTTGGCCATGCCCTTGAGGCCCGGGTTGAACCAGGTGTGCGTCTCTGCGATGGCTTTGCGCTGCAACCGCCGGCGCGGAATGTACGCGCCGAACGATAGGATCCCTTTCGTCATCTCCCTGTCCTGCCGTTGTTATTGGTTGCCTTTATTGAGCACGAGAGATTGCCCTCGCGCCATCTTTCTTTGCATACCTCGCGGACGAGCCTTGAGTGCCGCGCCGGGGCGCGCTCACCGCCCTTTGAAGTGGGCCGGCCGGCGCTGGTTCACGGCGTCGACGCCTTCCTTGAAGTCTTCCGTCTGGCGCAGTGCGAGCTGCTTCTCGAGCTCGATGTCGGTGGCCGCCAGCACCCGGTCGGCGAGCCCCGCCCTCAGCGTCGCCCGTGTCTCGATGACGCCGAGCGGTGCGCACTCGGCGATCTCCGCGGCGAGCTTCAGCGACCGCGAGCGCACCTCGTTCTGCGGGACGAGGACGTCGGCAAGGCCCATCTCGACCGCCTCCGTGCCGGTGAAGCGCCGGCTCGTGTAGAACATCAGCGCCGCCTTCGAGGGGCCGATCAGCTCCGGCAGCGTCGTCGTCAG
>JANRIO010000068.1:0-5684 GCA_033764875.1 Hyphomicrobiaceae bacterium
CCGCGACGCCGCCCTTGCCGCTGGCGCCGACCAGGGCCAGGTGCACCACCGGCAGCAGGAAGAACGCGCCGAAGAAGGCGGCCGCCGGCAGCATCAGGAGGAGCAGAAGAGGAGCGTCCCGGCGCATCGGCGTCACTGGCAGGCCGTCATTGACGGGTGGGAAATTGGTGTCTGATCGCGCGGATCCGCTGCGCAATGCGGCTGCTGGTGTCTCGACGCCAACAGGATTTGTCTACCGTCATCCTCGGGCTTGTCCGGCTTGTCCCGAGGATCCATCTGACGTCTGACGGCAGAGCCAGCCGCTGCACCGATGGTCGGGGTGGGCCCAGGGCTGTCCGGTTCAAAGTGGCCTCCATTGAGACGGCACACGCAAGGCCTTGATGGGCGAGATGCGGGCGGAGTGAGCGCGGCTGTTGCGGCTGGATCTCGTGCCGGCGTGGACCCCCGCCTTCGCGGGGGTGACGTTGGTGGGGTGGCAGGCGGGCTGGCCATAACACTCGTCATGCCCGCGAAGGCGGGCATCCGCGCAAGCTTGCGTTGGATGGCGACATTTCGAGACATTCGACCGGAGAGCCGTTGGACAAGCCCGACCGTGACATCTTATGCATCGAGTGTCAGAGTCCAAACAGAACTTCGCATCCCACGCTGGCGCGGCAGCGTCAAACGCCGCGCCGGCAGGGCAGCACGCGGCCTCGCGGCAGGCCTCGTGCCCTGCGAGACCGGCCGGGGCCGCCGCGACCGTTGCGGCAGCCCCGCCCGCGACCCTCAGTTCACCTCGTTCTTGTAGCGCTCGATGATCGCCTTCTGCGCCGGCGCCAGCTTCTTCAGGTCGACGGCCTTGGCACGCGCATAGTCCGCATCGGGCAGGAACCGGGCCTTCGCCTCGGCCGAGAGCTTGTCGGCGAAGACGGGACGCAGGAAGGCGTTGCCCCACATCACCTGGCTGTCGTCGGAGAGGACGAAGTCGAGCACCTTGCGGCCGTTGTCGGCGTTGGGCCCGCCCTTGACCAGCCCCATCACGTAGGGGAACACGAGCGTGCCCTCCTTCGGGATCACGAAGCGCACCGGCGCCTTGTCGACGTACTGGGCGCGGTAGGCATTGAAGTCGTAGTCGAGCAGGATCGGGATCTCGCCGGAGACGACGCGGGCGTAGGAGGTCTGCTTGGGCACGATCGGCTGATTCTTGGCGAGCTCCTTGAAGAATTTGATCGCCGGATCGAGGTTGTCGTAGCTGCCGCCGAGCGCCAGGTTGATGGCCATCACGCCGAGCTGGCCGACGGCCGCCGACGTCGGGTCGAGGTAGCCTATGAGGCCCTTGTACTCGGGCTTCAGGAGGTCGGCCCAGCTCTGCGGCACGGGCACCTTGCCGAGCGCCTGGGTGTTGACGAAGAAGCCGAGCGTTCCCGAATGGATGGTGAACCAGTGGCCGTCCGCATCCTTGAGGTCGGCCGGGATCTTGTCCCAGCCTGCCGGCTTGTAGGGGGCGAGCACGCCCGCGTCCTTGGCCGGATCTGCCGCGATGCCGCCGAGATAGGTGACGTCGGCAACGGGGTTGGCCTTCTCGGCGATCAGCGCCGCGATGGCCTGGCCCGAGTTCTTGTTGTCGGCCGGCACCTCGATGCCGAGCTTCGACTTGATGGCCTTGAGCTGCGAGCCCCAGTCGGCCCACTCCGGCGGACAGTTGTAGCAGATGGCGCGCTGCTGGGCCTCGGCGCGGCCGTCGAGCGTCGCGACGGCGACAAGGCCGGCGGTCGCGAGCAGAGCGGAACGTAGCAGACGTCTCACAAGCATTCTCAACCCCCAGGGTTCCTCGCCCGCGCAACCCCGCGCCGAGCATCGGCCGCAGCTACCACGCCCTGTGCGTCAGCTGTGTGACTGCCGCCGCGCTGCCGCTGCGGACCGACTTCGCCGGCCCAAGAGCGATCCTTGCCCGATCGCTCCGTGCGCGCCCCATGGCAGGCTGCCTCGGCTCCGGCCGTGTGCCCGGCTGCCTGCCGTGCCGGGCGGCACGTGTCCCGCCCGAAACCCTGATTTTCCCGCGCATTGTGCTGTTGACCGGCGGCGGCGGGCGCAGGCAGGTCTAGGCGGACTGGCGCAGCGCGCATCGCGCCGGCGCCCGATTCGCCGTCCGAGGGAGCATGACCGTGCTGAGACCCGACACGCATCTCTTCACCTTCGCGATCGTCGGGGACACGCACGTCAAGCCGACCTCCGGCGACCAGTCCGCGCCCTGGAAGGTCAACGACAAGGCGACGGCGCGGGCCCGCTTCGTCGCCCGCGAGATGGCGCGCTACGAGCCGAAGTTCATCATCCACCTGGGCGACCTGGTGCATCCGGTGCCCGAGCTTGCCACGTTCCAGGAGGCGGTGGCGCTCACCAAGGAGGTGTTCAGGCAGCACCACAACCAGATGCACGTGCTGCCCGGCAACCACGACATCGGCGACAAACCCAACCGCATGATGCCGGCCAAGAGCGTGCGGGCGAGCTGGATCGAGATCCACGAATCCCACTACGGGCCGAGCTGGCGCAGCTTCGACGACGGCGGCGTGCGCTTCGTGCTGCTGAACAACCCGGTTCTGAACTCGGGCCTGCCGCAGGAGCAGGCTCAGTACGCCTGGCTGGAGCGTACGCTCGCCGAGGCGGAGGGGCAGCGCATCTTCGTGCTGATGCACTACCCGCTGTTCCTGCTGTCACCCGACGAGCCCGGCACCTACGACAATATCGACGAGCCTGCGCGCTCGCGCCTTCTTGCGCTGCTCGAGCGCCACAAGGTGGAGGCGGTGTTCGCGGGGCACGTGCACAACATCTTCTATCACCGCAGCGCCGAGACCGAGTTCTACGTGATGATGGCGACGTCCTTCGTGCGCCAGGACTACGCGGAGATGTTCCCGATCGAGGCGGTGCACGAGAACGGCCGCGACGACGCCGAGAAGCTCGGCTTCGCCATCGTCGACGTGCACAGCGACGGCCATGTCGTGCACTACATCCGCAGCCACGGCGCCGAGCTCGAGGAGGGCGGCGAGGCGCAGGCGCCTGCCAAGCGGACGACGGCGCTGCTCGCCCATCCCAAGAAGCCCGGCGGCGCCCCCTTCGGTGTGTTCCTGCGCCACGCCTGGGCGCAGACGGTGGCGCTGCCGCAGAACGGACCCATGGACGAGTTCCTGCGCAAGGAGGCCCGCAACGACTACCAGGTCGCGGCCCTCTGGCGCCTGGGGCTGCGGCATCTGCGCGTGCCCGTGAGCGACGTGCTTGCGGCCGCGAGCCGCGCCCGCATGCGCGACCTTGCCGCGAACGGCCATGCTTTCACCGTGTCGGGCTTCGGCATTCCGGCCGGACAGCAACTCGAGACCATACGCGCCGCGGCCGACACAATCGCGCGCTACGAGCTCGTGCTGCCCTTCGACGAGATCGCCGCCCGCAGGGACGACATCGCGGCGTTCCGCGCGGCGCTCGGCAGGCCGCTCGTCGTCGCGCCGGTCGCAACCTCGGCCGACGAGGCCAAGGTAGGCTCCAAGATCGAGCTGTTCGTGTCGCACGGCTTCACGCCGGCCCGGCTCGGCGACATCGAGGCCTTGATCGCTGCCGGCGTGGCGGCGGACGGCTATGTCGTGCGGGTCGGCATGGGCGAGGACCTGCCCGCCATTGCCCGCACCCTGCGCGACTGGAGCCGCGGCCACGGGTGCGTGCTCGACCTGCATCTGCGGATCGCTGCGAACAATCCCGCAGCCAACGTGCGCGACGACGAGGCGATCCTGCGCGC
Organism: Hyphomicrobiaceae bacterium; assembly: GCA_033764875.1. Taxonomy (GTDB): domain Bacteria; phylum Pseudomonadota; class Alphaproteobacteria; order Rhizobiales; family Hyphomicrobiaceae; genus AWTP1-13. Next base: position 3,761 of record JANRIO010000068.1, read on the forward strand.
GATCGTGGAGCTGTACGCGGCAGCGCTCGCCTATCCCGAGGTGCCGATGCTCGCCGATCCCTTCATGGACGTGGACCGCGGCTACTTCGTGCGCCACGGCCTCATCGATCGCCGCTGCAACCTGCGCCGGGCCGGCATGGCGGTGGAGGCGATGACGGCGTACCTCGGCACCGCGGCGGCGGCGCGCGCGCCGATGACGCTGGAAGCCCGGCGCAGCGCGCACGCGACCGAGCTCTGCCTCGTGGGGGCGGGGCTTCGTGCCCACATCGTTCTGCCGCTCTGCGAGACCGCCGTGCCGGTCGTGAGCGCCATGAAGGACGGGTTCGGCCAGCCTCCGCTCGCCGTGCCGCTCGACCGGCCGTGGGCCGTGGCGCCAGATCTCGGATCGGCGCTGGAGGCGGCCGACGGCCGCTGGCCGGAGGCGGTCTCGCGCCCCACCATGCTGATCGCCCGGGCCTGACGCCGGCCGGCGCCGCTAGCGTTAACCAACGTCTGCAAGACGCTGGCAAATCGAGGCTTTATCCATGTTACTGCCGGAACAGCGGGAGGCATGGGAGGTGCCTAGTCTGATCCTCACTGGATGATTGACTAGGTAGACGGCCATGAAGATCCTCACCCCCGCGAACGCCAACGTTGTGAAAGTCGACGCCGCGAAGAAGGACCAATCCTATCGCGTCAAGGGCGGCAACGTCGGCGTCCTTCTCATCCACGGCCTGTGCGGCACCCCGAGCGAGATGCGCTACGTGGCCAACGGCCTGGCCCAGCAGGGCTACACGGTCTACTGCCCGCAGCTTGCCGGCCACTGCGGCTCGGCCGAGGAGATGAAGGCCTCGACCTGGGAGGACTGGTACTGCAGCGCCGAGGCAGCCCTCATGGAGCTGCGCGAGACCTGCGACACGGTGATCGTCGGCGGCCTGTCGACGGGCGCCCTGCTGAGCCTGCTGCTGGCCGCCCGCAACCCCGCCCTGGTGCAGGGGCTCGCCCTGCTCGCCCCGACGCTGTGGGTCAACGGCTGGAACATCCCCTGGTACATGCGCCTGTTCAAGCTGATCCCCTCGCGGCGTCTCGCCAACATGATCGACCTGCCGGACCGCTTCCCGCACGGCATCAAGTGCGAGCGCATCCGCAAGTTCTTCGCCGACGCCCTGTTCGGCGGCGACCAGGCCGGCGCCGGCCTGCCGCACACGCCGGGCGGCGCCGCGCTGGAGCATCGCCGGCTCGGCAACTTCCTCAAGCCGCGCCTCGGCGAGATCGCCCAGCCGACGCTGATCCTGCATCCGCGCGAGGACGACCTCGCCGACATCAACAACCGCTGGTATCTGCAACGCGCCATGAAGGGCATGGTGGAGCTGGTCGCGCTCAACGACAGCTATCACAACGTGACCATCGACAAGCAGCGCCAGGTCGTGGTCGACCGCGTGAAGGCCTTCGTCGCGGGCCTTGTCGGCACCAGCAATGGCGCGCGCGCCCAGCAGCCGGTACCCAACCGCGTCGCATCCGTGGGCCTGCGCACCGCGGTCGCTTGATGCCTGGTCGAGCGGCGCTCTATTCTTCGGCAGATGTCTGATGAAGCATGAGCGCCCTCAAATTCATGATGCCTTGCCGATGATGGATCCTGCCCGAGCGGCCGCCCCTGCACATGACGGCGTGCCCGCGGGCTGCTTCTGGCATGCAGGCCCGCTGGCGCGACCGCAGGTGCCGCAGCTGACGGGCGCCATCGATTGCGACGTCGCGATTATCGGCGGCGGCTACACGGGGCTCTCGACGGCCTACCACCTGCGCCGCGCCGATCCGAGCCTGAAAGTCGCGGTGCTTGAGGCCGAGCGCATCGGCTATGGCGCCAGCGGCCGCAACGCCGGCTTCGTCATGACGCTGTTCGGTGCGTCCGTGCCGATGATGAAGATGCTGCACGGGGCGGCCCGCG
>JANRIO010000112.1:0-70621 GCA_033764875.1 Hyphomicrobiaceae bacterium
TCAGCCCCTTCATTGCCCACTCCTTTTGCCACTCGGGTGCCGCGAGCCTGACCACGGCAACCTGAACCCTACCTGAAAAACGCCTTATGCTCGCCAAGCCCCAAAGCCCTGTTCAGAAAGAATTTTTCGGAGTGTAACGCGTAGCGCGTAACGCGTTTAACGCGGATTTGCACGAATAGGCGCTCAGTGACCCGAATTTTTGTGCAGGACGGTTTTCTGCACAAGAAGCTATCTCACGAGGCGACTGCATCTTGCCCCTCCGCGCACGCCAGTCTGTGGAGCGCGACCTTAAGAACGAGATCGTCAAACAGACGCAGCTTACGCTCCCCGGCCTTTTGTTTCCGGGCCATGAACGGAGGCCTGCCTTGCTAGCCGAAAGGCTGACCGCCCGGTCGCACCGGCGCACAACGCCGTGACCGGCGACCCTGCCGTGCCGCCCGATGAAGCCGGGGCGGGCGTGGCGTGACCAGCCCCCCGCCGCCGCCCTTGGCTTCCCCTCCCCGCGCCGGTACGCTCCCGGCGCGCAACGAGGGGGGGGGAACCCATGCCAGCGCCCGCAAGCCGCATCCTGCACCGCAGCCTGCTCGAGGTGCCGCCGATGGCCGTCGGCGGCGAGGGCGTGTGGCTCGTCACGGCCGACGGCCGCCGCGTGCTCGACGCCTCGGGCGGCGCTGCCGTCTCTTGCCTCGGCCACCAGCACCCGCGCATTGTCGAGGCCGTCTCCCGCCAGGCGCGCAAGCTTGCCTACGCCCACACCGGCTTCTTCACCTCGCAGCCGGCGGAGGCGCTCGCCGAGCGCCTGGTCGGCCACGAGCCCGGCGGCCTCGCCTACGCCTATTTCGTCAGCGGCGGCTCGGAGGCGATCGAGGCGGCGATCAAGCTCGCCCGCCAGTACTTCGTCGAGCGGGGCGCGCCCGAGCGCACACACTTCATTGCTCGTCGCCAGAGCTACCACGGCAACACGCTGGGCGCGCTCTCGGCCGGCGGCAACGCCTGGCGCCGCGCGCCCTACGCGCCGCTGCTCTCCGGGGCCTTCAGCCACGTCTCGCCGGCCTTCGCCTACCGCGAGCAGCGCACGGGCGAGAGCGACTCCGGTTTCGTCGCGCGCTTGGAAGCCGAGCTCGAGGCCGAGTTCCAGCGCCTGGGGCCCGATACCGTGGCGGCGTTCATCGCCGAGCCCGTGGTCGGCGCCACCGCCGGCTGTGTCACCGCGCCCGCCGGCTACTTCGCAGCCGTCGCCCGCGTCTGCCGGCGGCACGGCGCGCTCCTCATCCTGGACGAGGTCATGTGCGGCATGGGGCGCACCGGCACGCTCCACGCCTGGGAGCAGGAGGGCGTGGCGCCCGACATCCAGGTCGTCGCCAAGGGCCTGGGCGGCGGCTATCAGCCCATCGGCGCCATGCTGGTCACGGCGCCCCTCGCCGAGGCCGTGCGCGACGGCTCCGGCGCCTTCATGCACGGGCACACCTATCTCGCCCACCCGGTCGCCTGCGCGGCGGCCCTCGAGGTGCAGGCGGTGATCGAGGAGGAGGGGCTTCTCGCCCGCGTCCGGCAGTCGGGCGGCCGGCTGGAGGAGCGTCTGCGCGCCCGCTTCGGCAACCACCACCACGTCGGCGACATCCGCGGCCGCGGCCTGTTCTGGGCCATCGAGCTCGTCGCCGACCGAGCCACGCGCGAGCCCTTCGCGGCGGATCTGAAGCTCCACCAGCGCGTCAAGCGCGCCGCGCTCGAGGCGGGCCTTGCCTGCTATCCGAGCGGCGGCACCGTCGACGGCCGCCGCGGCGACCACGTGCTCCTCGCCCCGCCCTACATCGCCACCGGCGACGACATCGATCTCATCGTCGACCGTCTCGGCGTCGCCGTCGACGCGGCGCTGGCGAGCCTCGGCCGGCCCGTGCACGGCCGCTGAACGGCTTATGTGCCGCCCGGAGCCGCGCCCCATCGGCGGGCCGACGCCGCGCGCATGAACGATTGCCCGAGTGCCGAGAGCGGCCGCCCGCGCACCGTCACCAGCGAGATTGTCCGCGCGATGCGCGGCTCCACCAGCGGCCGCTTCACGATGCCCGGCAGGCAGCCCATGCCCTGGGGGACGATGGCGATCCCCTGCCCGGACAGAATCAGCGCCTGGATCCAGTCCTCGCGCTCGCTGGCGAACGCGACGTTGAACTCCGGCACCTCGGCCGCGCTCAGCACCTCGAGGTAATCGTCGAACTCGCACCCGAGGCGCTCCAGGTAGCTCGCCCGGGCCACCTCGCTCAGCGCCACCTGGTTCCGCCGCGCGAACGGGTGCGCCTCGCTCATGGCGACCACGAAGTCCTCGCCCATGACGGGCCGCGCGGCCACCGCATCGGGATATGCCGGCTGCGCGGTGATGCCGATGTCGATCTGATCGTCGAGCAGCATGTCGATGACGCCGCTCGCCTTCATGTCGACGATGGAGACATCGAGCTTGTCATGCTGCGACCTGAGCTGGGACAGCAGCTCGACGACGACGGTCGGGCTCGCGGTGCACATCACGCCGAGCCGCAGTCTCGACGCCTGTTGGCCCACGAGCCGCTCGGCCTTGCGCCGGATGTCGGTCAGCCCCTGCTCGACCTCCTCCAGCTGCGGCAGGAGCTTGCGGCCGAGCTGGGTGAGCTCGACGTGCCCGGGGCGGCGCAGCAGCAGGGCGCCGCCCAGCTCCGCCTCCAGCTTCTGGATGGCGCGCGTCAGCGCCGGCTGGGAGACGCCGCAGGTGCTCGCGGCGCGCGTGAAGTTCAGCTCGCGCGCAACCGCGACGAAGTAGCGGATCTCATGGGTTTCCATCGCTTCCCCGCGTTCATCGAGAGACGCGAACCCAGGCCGGCATCGCGCCACGGACAAAGGTGACACGATATTGCATGCCGGCGCCAGCCACCCGGCGCTGGAATTCCGCGAGCGAGCGCACCGGCGCCCCGTCGAGCGCCGTGATGACGTCGCCGTCGATCAGCCCGGAGGCGTGCCCGGCCCCCGTGTCGCGCACCACGATGCCCCGCACCGAGCCATAGAGCGCATCGCCCGGCATGATGTCGGTGACGCCGAGGCCCGCGAGGGCGCCGCTCTCGGCGCCGAGCCTTGAGGCCTTCGTCTGCTGTTGGAATGAGCCGATCGTCAACTCCGCGCGCTGGGCTTTCCCGTCGGCCTCGTAGCGCAGCGCCACCTTCGAGCCGATCGGGCTTGTGGCGACGCGCGTTTCCCACTCCTCGGTGCTGCGCACGGGCTTGCCCGCGAACTCCGTGATGATGGCGCCCGTCGGAATGCCCGCTGCGGCGCCGGGCGAGCGCGGCGCAACCGCCTCGACCTGCACCCCGCGCGTGATGCGCATGCCGAGCTGCTCGATCCTGGCGCGCGACAGGTCGCTGACGGCGATGCCGGAGGCGCCCCGGCGCATCTCGCCCTTGCTGACGAGCTCGCGCATGATGGTCCGCGCCATGTTGATCGGGATGGCAAAGCCGATGCCCGCCGCCTTGCCGGATTCCGCGGAGCCCACCGTATTGATGCCGATCAGCTCTCCGCGGATGTTGACGAGCGCGCCGCCCGAGTTGCCCGGATTGATCGCGGCATCGATCTGCATGAAATCCTCGAACGCCTCGTGCCCGATGCTCGAGCGCATGGTCGCGCTGATGATGCCGAGCGTCGCCGTGCCCTCGAGGCCATAGGGGTTCCCGATGGCGAGCACGACGTCGCCTACGCGCGCCAGATCGGAATCCCCCACCGCGATCTCCTGCAGGCGCGGGGCCTTGATGCTGACCACGGCCACGTCGGTTCCGGGGTCGCGCCCCACCACCCGGCCCTCGTAGCGCCGGCCGTCCGACAGTGACACCTCGATGGCCTTGGCGTCCGCCACGACGTGGTTGTTGGTCAGGATCAGTCCGCCCGCCGCGTCGATCACCACGCCGGAGCCGCCGGACCGGAAAGGAACGCGTTGCGGCTCGGGGAACGGGCGCGCCGCGCCGCCCGGATTGGGGGTGAGCTCGGAGGGAAGCAGCATCTCGCCGGTCACGAGCACCGTCACCACCGCCGGCTTCACGTGCTCGAGGATCGGCGCGAAGCTGGAGAATGTCTGCAGCTGGGCCATCGACGGGCTCATCGCGCGCGCCGTTTCGGATCGCATGTCTTGTCGCGGCGTCCCTGCGGCGCCCGTCTGGGCCTTGGGGAGCGACTGGACCAGGAGGAGAGGCAGCGCGGCGGCAATAGCGATCGCGGCGCACCGGCGCGCAATCGTCGGAGCGGATCTCCCTGCAGTCATCGGCATGGTCGCCTCCTCGGCTTTCGCAGGCTGTTGGGCGGCCCGGATCTGCCGGGGCCCGGGGCGTGAGCGGCGCATGAGCGCGAGGGATCGCCTCGCGCTCATGCCGATCCCGTACCGTGTCACTTCGGCATTTCAACCATCGGCGGCGCCGCGCCATGGGCCGCCATGTCCTGGAAGAACTTCTTCGTGTCGAACGCCGCGGGGCCCGAGACGCCGCGGGTCCTGAGCTCCTCGAAGAACGTCTTCGCGTCGAGCTTCTTGGCGTCGGAGTAGCCCTTCACGCGCAGGTCCTCGAAGAACTGCTTGCTGTCGAAGCTGGCCGGCACGCTGTAGCCCTGCGTCTTCAGCTCCTCGAAGAACTTCTTCGCGTCGAATCCAGCTTGGGCGAATGCCGTCGCTGACATCACGAGCAGGCTCGTCACGGTGGCAACCGCGAATTTGATCGATGTACGTTGGCGCATGGATTGTTCCTCACCTTGTTTGGGTTCGCAGATGGATGCGCGTTGGCGCACGCTGATGAAGTAGTGTGGACGGCCGCAACTCTCCAATGCCGCCTTGTTATCGACTGAGGTCACCTCGTGCATCGTGGACGGCGGGGCTGGCTGCCACGGAGCGGACGAGGGCATGCAGGCTCCGGTGGTACGCCACGCGGACCGCACCCTCGCTCATGCCGAGCCGCGCCCCGGCCTGGCGCGCCGTGAGCCCCTCGATGGAGATCGCCGCGACGATCTCCCTCTGGCGCGTCTTGAGGCGTGCCAGCATGCGGGCAAGCTCGCTCTGCGTGCAATCGGTGCGCGGCTTCTCCACGAGCGTGTCCTCGAGCTCGTCGATGGGGATGCCCGCGATCCTGTTGCGGCGGATCGCGTCCCTGATCTTGTTGCGCGTGATTGCCTTCACCCATGGCAGCAGCGGCCGCGCCGCGTCCCACGTGTGCCGGTTCGCGTGCAGCGCCAGCAGCGTGTCCTGGAGCACGTCCTCGACGTCCACGGCGCCGAGCTCCCGGCAGCCGCGTGCCGCGATGCGCCTGATGTACGGCGTGAGCGCGCGCAGGAGCGTGTGGTAGGCGGACGCGTCGCCGCCGTTGGCGGCACGCATCAGGCCGGACCAGTCGATCTCGGTGATGGCCATGGCGGAACCTCGCGAGGATTTGGCGGCGCTTCCCTCCTACGGCGGCCTGCCCATGGGCTGAAATGCCCTCTGGTTTGGCTTTCGATGCGCCCTGCCTATCGGGGCAGGCGCGCGATGCCCGCCTGGCATGGTTGCACAAGCCAATCGGCATTTCCGCCGGGAGGCATCGGCGTGCAGCCTGGCGGGACCTCTGGCCCCACCCGTCTCGAAGGACGCCACACCATGTCTGCACGCTTCGCCTTTGTCGCCGCCGCCACGCTGGCGGTGCTCCTCGCCTTGCCGCGTTTCGCCGGTGCGCCCGGCGCCGTTGCCACGACGGCGACCGACGTCGAGGACGGGATCGTCCACGTGCGCAGCGCCTACACGTACGCCGAGACCATCGAGCGTCTGCAGCGCGATATCGCGGCCAAGGGCATCCGCATGTTCGCCGTCGTCGACCAGTCGGGGCTCGCCGCCGCCGCTGGCGTCCCGCTCGCGCCCTCGACGCTGCTGATCTTCGGCAATCCGCCGCTCGGAGCCCAGTTCATCACCTCGAGGGCGTCCGCCGGCCTCGACTGGCCGGTCCGGCTCCTGGTGCAGCAGGACGAGCGTGGCGCGGTCTGGGCCCGGTATACCGATTTCGCCTGGATCGCACGCCGCCACCGCATCGAGGATCGCAAGGAGGCCTTCGAGAAGGCGGCCGGCGTGATCGCATCGATCACGTCGAGCGTGGCGGCGAGATGAGCCGGCGGTTAGGATGCCGCGCCGGCCGGAGCCTCTCGCGCCGTCCCCGCATTCCGCCCGCCGCCGTCTGTGCTAGTGTTGGGATTGGTTCGCACATTGCAGCGAGGGGCGGGATGTCAGCCGATCGTATCATCGCCGAGTTCGAGCGCGCGCGCGCCCTCGACGCGCCGTTGGCCGAGCGGCTTGGCATCTACGCCAGCGCGCTTCGCGAGTACAATCAGCCCGTCGCCGAGGCGGCGGACAGGCTCGTCGAGCGCCTGAAGCAGGGCGAGCTTGCCAGCGGTGCGCCGGCGGTCGGCGAGGCGCTGCCCCCCTTCCTGCTGCCCGACACCTCGGGAGAGCTTGTCGGGCTTGACGACATCTTGGCGGACGGACCGGCCGCCGTGAGCTTCATCCGCGGACACTGGTGCCCCTATTGCCGCCTGACCATGGCGGCGCTGGCTGAGGCAGCCGGGCAAGCGGCGCAGCTCGGCGGCCGCATCGTGGCCATCCTTCCCGAGCGGCAGGAATACGCCACCCGCTTGCGCAACGAGGCGGGCGCCCCGTTCCCCGTGCTGACCGACATCGACAACGGCTATGCCCTGTCGTTGCAGCTCACCTTCTGGCTCGGCGAGGAGCTCGAGACCTACATGCGCTCCCGCGACATCGATCTGGGCAGGGCCCAGGGCAACGAAAGCTGGTTCGTCCCGGTCCCGGCGACCTTCGTCGTGGGCAGGGACGGCATCATCGCGGCCCGCCACGTCGATCCCGACTATCGCAACCGGATGGAGACGCAGGCGATCGTCGAGGCCATTCGCAGCCTCGCCTGACGGCGCCGGCTATGCACCGCCGGGCCTTGACCAGTCCCGCGCGCGCAGGAGCTTCATGAACATGTCGCCCGCCGGCGAGCGCGGCCTCCCGGCCACGCCGTAGAGGAACACCTTGCGCGCCTGCTCCAGCTCCCGCACGCGCACTCTCCGCAGCTCCGCGTCCCGTGCCAGCGTGTCGGGCAGCAGCGCGATCCCCTGCCGCGTCTTCAGCAGGGCCACGACGTCGGACGGCCACTCCAGCTGATGGCTCTGCAGCGTCAAGCCGTGCTCGGCAAGCGTCTGCCCGAGCGAGCGTGTCGCTTCGCACCTCTCGCTGACGAGCAGGCAATGCCCTGCCAGCTGCCCGAGGGCGAGGGTTTCCGCATTGGCGAACGGGTGCTCACGGTGCACGACGATCTCGAACTCCTCCTCGAAGAGCGGCCAGGCATCGAGCCGCTCCCAGGCCTGCTCGAAGGGGCCCGCGATCGAGAAATCCGCACTTCCCCGTTGCAGCAGGTCCCCGATCTCGTCGCCGTGTCGTCGCATGAGCCTCAATTGCAGCCCGTCGATCCGGCGATGCATTTCCGACAGCGCCGGCAGAAACTGCTCGATGCTGACGTTGCTCGACAGCACGACGGAGAGCGGCTTTGCTTCCCCCTTCTTGAGCAGCGATGCCAGGTTCTTTGCCGCCAGCGCGCTCTCGTAGCACTGCTGCATCAGCGGCAGCATGCGCTGGCCGAGATCGGTCAGGTGCGTATTCTTGCCCTCGCGGCGCACCAGCTCGCCGCCGAGCTCCTGCTCCAGCTGCTGCACGGCCCGTGTCAGCGCCGGCTGCGACACGTTGCATTGCTCCGCCGCGCGCGTGAAATTCAAGGTTCGCGCCACGGTGATGAAGTACCGGATCTGATGCATTTCCATCGCGTGGCGATCCCTGCGCCGTTCCGTGGGCTGTCCACTATGCGATCCGGGCCTGTCAAACACAAGGCAGAGCCGCTGGTGCCGCTCCCCGGGACGTCCCATGCCCGCCTCGCATCGAGTCATGAGGCAATCGGCATTTAAATCTGCGCGCCGTCTCCTTCATCTTCGAGCTTGCAACGCGGTTGAGACCGCCCCAAGCAATGGAGAAGCACCATGTTGATATGCCGCACGCGCGGGCGAGTGGGCCGAGATCTCCTGGCAGCAGCCGGCGCATTCCTGCTCGCAGGCTGCCTCGGCTCTCTGGCAGCGTCCGCCGGCCAGTGTCCCGCGCGCGCCGTGGTGGCCGACGGCCAGGGCCAGAAGATGAACCCGGCCAAGGCAGCCGGCGTGACCGATAGCGTTCTGCAGCGCATCGACCTCGCCAACGAGCCCGTCGGTCTCAAGCAGCACGCGCTCCGGCTGCGTCGCCTCGTGGTGCAGCCCGGCGGCATCGTTCCCTGGCACAGCCACACCGACCGCCCCGCCATCATCATCATCCTCAGCGGTACGATCACCGAGTATCGCAGCACCTGCACCGTGCCCATCGTGCACCGCGCCGGCGACAGCACCATCGAGGTCAAGAACACCTCGCACTGGTGGCGCAACAACACGCGCCGTCCTGTCATCCTTCTGTCCGCGGATCTGTTTCACGACAGCGCCGACCCTCACATGATGTGAGGCAAGGCGCCCTGTCGCTTGCCGGAGTGCGACGGTCCTCCCCCCGCCCTGCCATCCCCAGCGGCAGGTCGCACTCCGGCCCCCTCTTTTTCCTGATGAGGCACGTCATGCAGAAAGCGCTGCACCTTCCCGCCCCGGGCGGCCAGATCTTTGACGAGTTGCGCGGCAAGGTGGCCGTCGTCACGGGATCGACCAGCGGCATCGGGCTCGGCATCGCCACAGCCTTCGCCCGGTCGGGCATGAGCGTGATGCTCAACGGTCTCGGCAGGCCGGACGATGTCGAGGCGACACGGAGAGCTCTCGAAGGCGCCTCCGGCGCCAGCGTCGGCTACGCGCCGGCCGACGTGAGCCGGCCCGCCGACCTCCTGGGCATGATCGAGGCGACACGCGCCCGCTTCGGCCGCATCGACGTGCTCGTCAACAACGCCGGCGTCCAGCACGTGGAGGCGATCGAGACGTTTCCGGTCGCCAAGTGGGACGCCATCATAGCGATCGACCTCTCCTCCGCCTTCCACGCCATGCGTGCCGTCATTCCGGAGATGAAGGCCAGGAGATCCGGCCGCATCATCAACATCGCCTCCGCGCATGCTCTTGTGGCATCGCCGTTCAAGTCGGCCTACGTCGCCGCCAAGCATGGGCTTCTCGGCCTGACCAAGACGGTCGCCCTCGAGACCGCGGAATTCGGCATCACCGTCAACGCCGTCTGCCCGGGCTACGTGCTGACGCCGCTCGTCGAGAGGCAGATCCCCGAGACGGCACGGGCGCGTGGCTTGAGCGAGGAGCAGGTGATCCGGGACGTCCTCCTGCACGCCCAGCCGACGCGCGCCTTCGTCACCACCGAGCAGGTCGGCGCGCTGGCGGCGTTTCTCTGCACGAGCGCGGCCGCCTCGATCACCGGCACGGCGCTGCCGGTCGAAGGCGGCTGGACGGCGCAATAGGAGGGCAGCATGTCGGGTGCTTCGAAGATCGCGGAGGGAGCAAAGGCACGCCTCGCCGGCCCTCACGTCGGGCCGGGCCAGACCGTCCTTGTGTTCCAGGGCGGCGGCGCGCTCGGCGCCTATCAGGCCGGCGTGTACGAGGCCCTGCACGAGGCCGGTATCGAGCCCGATTGGATCGTCGGGACCTCCATCGGCGCCATCAACGCCGCGCTCATTGCGGGCAACCGGATGCCGGACAGGCTCGTACGGCTGAAGGAGTTCTGGAGCCGGATCGCCCACCGCTCGCCCTGGCACCGGACGGCCGCGTGGCCGCAGCTCTCCCTGGCCCTGTCCTATTTGAGCACGCTTGCGAACGGCATCGAGGGTTTCTTCCGGCCCAATCCCATGGCCTTCTGGAGCCCGCACGCGGTGCTCGGGGCCGACCGCGCCGGCTACTACTCGATCGAGCCCTTGCGGCAGACGCTCGAGGAGCTCGTCGATTTCTCGCTCGTCAACCGCTGCCGCCCGCGCCTGACCGTCGGCGCCGCCCACGTGCGCTCGAGCCAGATGAAATACTTCGACAGCCGCGAGATGCCCCTCGACGCCCGCCACGTCATGGCCTCGGGCGCTCTGCCTCCGGCCTTTCCCGCCGTCCGCATCGACGGCGAGCTCTATTGGGACGGCGGCATCCTGTCCAACACGCCGACGGAGGTGATCTTCGACGACCATCCGCGCCGCGATTCGCTGATCTTCGCCGTCCACATGTGGAACCCCGCCGGACCCGAGCCGGAAACCATGTGGGAGGTGGCCCATCGCCACAAGGACATCCAGTACTCGAGCCGCGTCGCCACCCACATCGCACGTCAGCTGCAGACGCATCGCCTCCGGCACGTGATCCGCGAGCTTGCCGGCCGGCTGCCCGAGGCCCAGCGCGCGACGCCGGAGGTCCGCGAGCTTGCGAGCTGGGGCTGCCTCACGCGTATGCACGTCGTGCGGCTGCTGGCCCCGAGGCTCGACCACGAGGACCATGCCAAGGACGTCGATTTCAGCCCCGGCGGCATCCGCAGGCGCTGGGAGGCGGGCCTGTCCGACGCCAGGCGGGCGCTCGAGCAGAAGCCCTGGCAGGGCGAGTTCGACCCGCTCGATGGCGTCCTTCTCCACGAGCCCGCCGCGGCCCCGTCCGCAACGGCTGGTGCCTCGCGCCCATCGCGTGAGGAAAGCCAGCCCAGCGCTGGAAGCTGAACCCGCTCGATTGAAGGCACCGGCCCATGCTCCAGTCCACTGTCCGCGGCGAACGCGCGCGGGGCGCCGCCACACCGGTCGAGGCTCTCGAGCAGGCAGGCGCCGCCTGGGCTCGCAACGCCACCATCGCGCTGATGGCATTCCTGACCGTGGTCGACCTGTTCGCGACGCAAGCCATCCTGCCCGGGCTCGTACGTCACTACGGCGTAACCCCTGCGGCCATGGGCGTCGCCGTCAACGCATCCACGTTGGGAATGGCCGTCTCCGGGCTGCTCGTATCGATCTTTGCGCGCCGCATTGACCGCCGCATCGGGATCGTCGCCAGTCTGGCCCTGCTGTCGGTCCCGACGGCGCTCCTCGCCGCCGCGCCCGGGCTCGGCACGTTCACCGTGCTCCGGGTCGTCCAGGGGCTGCTCATGGCCGCGGCATTCACGCTGACGCTGGCCCATCTCGGGGAGCGGTGCAGCGCCGCCGCCGCCGCCGGTGCCTTCGCCGCCTACATAACCGGCAACGTGGCGAGCAACCTTGTCGGGCGGCTGTTCTCCGCGGCCATCGCCGATCACCTCGGGCTCGCGGCCAACTTCTACGTGTTCGCGCTCCTCAATCTCGCCGGTGCCGCGCTGGCCTATGCGACGGTGCACCAGGTCCCCACCGCGCCGTCTGCCCCCGCCGCGGCGCCGTCACCTGCCAATGCCTGGGCCGCTCACCTCCGCAATCCGCCTCTGCGTGCCGGCTTCGGCGTCGGCTTCTGCATCCTGTTTGCCTTCATCGGCACGTTCACATTCGTCAATTTCGTGCTGACCGCCGCGCCCATCTCGCTGGGGCCCATGCAGCTGGGTCTGGTCTATTTCGTGTTTCTGCCCTCGGTCCTCACCACGCCGCTGGCCGGTGCAGCCGTGACGCGATGGGGCACCCGGCCGGCCATCGGCCTCGGGCTGGCGACGGCGATTGCCGCGCTGCCTCTCCTGCTCTCCACGCGCCTCCCCTTCGTCCTGGCGGGAATGGTGCTCATGGGCATCGGCACGTTCTTCGCACAGGCCGTCGCGACGGGCTTCGTCAGCCGCGCGGCCGCCACCGATCGCGCGGCGGCGAGTGGGATCTATCTCGCCGCCTACTTCGCGGGCGGGCTGATCGGCACCGCCGTCCTCGGCCAGGTCTTCGACCGTCTGGGCTGGGCCGCCTGCGTTGCCGGCGTCGGCCTGGCGCTGGCGGCGGCGAGCCTCCTGGCGCTGGGCTTGCGCCATCCATGCCCTTCGCCGCGCTGATCGCGCGCAGCAAAGCGCCCCCCGGATCCGATCCGGAGGGCGCGGGTCTTGGCTTCGTCGACCGCCGGATCTAGTCCGAGACCAGCTCGTGCACGCTGAACAGGTCTTGCGCGTCGCTCCAGACCCGGCCTGGCCGCCAGCCGGCCGATGCCGCCAGCGAGCGGAACTGGCCGACGGCGTACTTGTAGGAGTTCTCGGTGTGGATCGTCTCGCCGGCCTCGAACCTGAAGCGCATGCCGCCCAGGCGCACATCCTGCTCGATCAGGCTGACGAGATGCATCTCGATGCGCCCGTCCCGCTCGTTGTAGATGGCCTCGTGCGAGAAGGCCGCGAGATCGAAGTCCGCGCCGAGCTCGCGATTGATCCGCTCGAGCAGATTGAGGTTGAAGGCGGCCGTCACGCCGGCCGCATCGTTGTAGGCCGGCAGCAGGACCTTGAGATCCTTCTTCAGGTCGACGCCGACGATCAGGCGGCCGCCGGGAGCGAGCACTGCGCGAAACAGCCGCAACAGCCGCTGCGCCTCCGGCGGCGTCAGATTGCCGATCGTCGAGCCGGGAAAGAAGCCGACCTTCGGCACCGGCTGCAGGTCGGGCGCGAGCGCGATCGGAAACGAGAAGTCCCCGACGACGGGCCGGACGTCGAGGGCGGGATACCTCTGCGCGAGCCGTTGCCGCGCACCCTCCAGCGCGCCTGCCGACACGTCGATCATCACGTAGGCACGCAACGTCGGGAGGCAGTCGAGAAGGAGCTCCGTCTTGCGGCTTGAGCCCGAGCCGAACTCGACCAGCACCGCGCCTTCCGCGACGTCCGCCACCATGGCGTGGGCGTTGGCATTCAGGATCTCGGCTTCCGCTCGCGTCGGATAGTACTCCGGCAGCTCCGTGATCTCCTCGAACAGGGCGCTGCCGCGGTCGTCGTAGAAGTAGCGGCACGGCAGCGTTTTCTGCCGTCTCGACAAGCCTGCTGTCACCGCCCGCAGGAATTCCTCGCCGGCGGCGATTTGGACGCGTTGGTCGTCTCGATGCTTCAGCTTCAACATGGCTCAGATCTCCAAGGCGAGGCGCACGCCGGTGAATTGCCAGCGCTGGTTGGGGTAGAAGAAGTTGCGGTACGTTGCGCGCGTGTGTCCGCGCGGCGTGGCGAAGGAGCTGCCGCGCAGCACCTGCT
This sequence comes from Hyphomicrobiaceae bacterium, assembly GCA_033764875.1. Lineage (GTDB taxonomy): Bacteria > Pseudomonadota > Alphaproteobacteria > Rhizobiales > Hyphomicrobiaceae > AWTP1-13. The sequence continues at coordinate 13,136 of JANRIO010000112.1, forward strand.
GGTTGACCATGAACTTGCCGTTGTACTCGCCCAAAGCCCCGGCCGGCGGGCGATAGCCGGGATAGGGAAGGTAGGCGCTTTGGGTCCACTGCCAGGCGTGGCCGTAGAGCTGTTTGAGCCCGTCCGCGTGCGGCGATGCGGGCGCTGCAGACAGGGCCAGCGGTTCTCCCTCGTCCACCGCGGCGCCCGAGCGTGCCGCGATCTCCCATTCGAATTCGGTCGGCAGCCGCACGCCCGCCCAGCGCGCGAACGCGTCCGCCTCGTAGTAGCTGACATGGGTGACGGGCGCCGCGGGGTCGACCTCCCTAAGGCCTTCGAGCGACATGGCGAGCCAGGCGCCGTCCTTCTCCTCCCAGTAGAGGGGCGCCTGCCAGCCTTCGCGAACGACGCTGGCCCAGCCGTCCGACAGCCACAGCAGCGGGTTCTCGTAGGCGCGGTCGGCGATGAAGGCGAGCCATTCGCCGTTCGTCACGAGCCGGTCGGAGAGCTTGAACGGATGCACGAGGACGTCGTGGCACGGCGTCTCGTTGTCCCACGCGAACCCGCCGCCGTCGTGTCCGGCTTTGCGGATGCCGCCCTCGAAGGCGATCCAGCGCATGTCGCCCGGCTCCTGGGCCGGGCTGCGGGCCGCACGCGCGCCATAGGCCGGGCGCAGCGGGTTTGCCGCGAACAGTGCGAGGACGTCCGTCAGCAGCAGCTCCTGGTGCTGCTGCTCGTGATGGATGCCGGTCTCGATGAGGTGCGCGATGCGTCCCCGGTCCGCGCCGTGGCGCGCGCACAGGTCCTTGAGCGCGGCGTCGACGTGCGCTCGGTAGGCGAGGACCCGCTCCGTCGACGGCCGCGTCAGCACGCCGCGCCTGGGCCGAGGCTGCCGCGGCCCCTGGGTCTCGTAGTAGGAATTGAAGCAGTAGTTGAAGGTCTCGTCGAAGATCGTGTAGCCGGGCATGTGCTTGGCGAGCACGAAGGTCTCGAAGAACCAAGTCACATGCGCGAGGTGCCACTTGGTCGGGCTCGCGTCGTCCATCGGCTGCACCACCATGTCCTCTGGAGTGAGCGGTCGCACGAGCTCGAGCGAGTACGCCCGCGTCGCGAGCAGGCGATGCGCTTTGGCTGCCAGCGGCTCTGACACGCTCGCGCTTTGCAAAGTGGATTGATCGAGCATCTGTCCCTCCATATCGCCACCCTGAGGAGAGCCTAGTCGCTCGCTCAGCGTGGTGCTCACGCCTTCTCGGTCTCGTTTCGATGCATCTTCTGCATCGCCCGCGTCGGATCTGCGGCGGCATCGCGACGATGCCACGGCGGCATTTCCCTTCGGCTCGGCCCGCGCTGACAATGCTGTGATCCGGCCTGTGTTCCGGAGGGAGAGCTGCCATGGCCAAGACCGCGATTGGATGCGCCGCCGTCCTCCTGCTCGCGATCGCGATTGGGCTGCTGCTTGTGGAGACCGATCGCACTGCTGCCGAGGAGCCTTTCCCCGCCGCCGCGCACGTCGGGACGGCGCCGTCGCCCGTACGCGCAACGCGGCGCGCGGCCCTGCGTTGCAGCCCCGATCTTGACTGCGCACCGCAGCGCGGCGAGGACGTCGCGATCCTGCCGTGATCGCAGGGTATGGAAGGCTCAGGCCGAGCGGAGGCGAAGTGCGGCCGTCTCGTTGCGCGGCTCCGTGTTCCAGCGGTAGTTCTTCGCCTCGCGCACGAAGGCTCCCACCGCCGGCGAATGCGGTCGCCCGCGCACCGTCACCAGGTTCACGGAGCGGTAGAGTTCCGGCTCGATCAGCGGCCGGATCACGAGCCCGGGGATCGTCACCGCAAACTCCGGGATATAGGTGAAGCCCAGCCCCGCGAGCACCATGTACTGGATCCAGTCGTCGCGTTCGCTCGCGTAGGGCCGCTTCAGCTCCACGCCGCCGATGCTCTCCCGCACCTCCCGCAGGTATTCCTTGTACTCGCAGTTTGCGCGCGCAAGGTAGTTGTGCCCGTCGAGATCGCGGACGCGGACGGCATTGAGGCGCTCGAGCGGATGCCCCGGCGCGACGGCGATCACGAACCTCTCCCGATACAGCGGCAGGGCATGGAAGCGCTCATCCGGCTCGTCGGGCCTGCAGAAGATGGCGATGTCGATCTCCCCGCGGTCAAGCATCTCCTCGAGCGCGCGCGGCGGCGCATCCTTCAGGTAGATCTCGATGTTGGGGTGCACGTTCAGGAAGCCGGAGAAGAGCTCCACCAGCCGGTTTGGCCCGATCGTGCACATGAGGCCGACCGTGAGCTTCGCCTCCTTGAGCTTCAGCACGGATTTGGCCCGCTCGCGCGCCTCCTCCATCTGCAGGGCGACCTGCTCGAAGTACGGCTTCATGATGCGGCCGAGCTCGGTCAGGTGGGTATTGTTGCGCTCGCGATGGATCAGCGGCCCCCCGAGCTTGGATTCGAGGTGCTGGATCGCCCGCGTCAGCGCCGGCTGGGTGACATTGCAGCGCTCGGCGGCGCGGGTGAAGTTCAAGGTCTCGGCAAGGGCGAGGAAATAGCGGATCTCGTGCAGCTCCATGCGATGACCTCCAGAGGATCTACCTCCTCGCACAGCTACCACCCGGCATCGGCCGGCCGCGATATCAAGATGTCATGAGGTGCATGCGCTGCGGTTATCGCCCGGCGCAGGCCAGCGCCCGGGCAGCTCGTGCCCGGCCCGCGAACGCGTGTCGGGACCCGGGTCTACCGGGCTTGAGCAAGCCGGCCAACGGCCGGGAAAGGCCTGGTGCCGAAGTAGAGGCGGTCTCGCCCATCGGCTTTGGCACGATACAGTGCGGCGTCGGCCCGGTTGAGGGCATCGACCAGCTGCTCCTCCAACTCCACGCGAATGACACCGGCACTTGCACGCAGCATCAATTCGAGGCCGCCTTCGGCCTTCAAGGGGCGGCGGCGGATGGCTGCGAGCAGGCGCTCCACGGAGCGCGCGGCGGCATCGTCGCCAGGTGCGTCGAGCAGCACCAGGAACTCCTCGCCGCCGTAGCGGAAGAGACCGTCGGAGCGCCGGGAGGCGCCTCTCAGCGCCGCGGCCACATGTTTGATGGCCATGTCCCCGGTCGCATGCCCATACCTGTCGTTGACGCTCTTGAAATGGTCGATGTCGAACAGGGTGCAGTACACACGCAGGCCTTGGGTGTGCGCGCGCGCCATCCGGGTCGAGAACTCGCGCTGGAGACCGTGACGCAACGGCAGTCCGGTCAGGTCGTCCAAGCGAGCGCAGCGTGCAAGGATGGAGGTCTTCAGGTGACTGAGGTCGTCGACAAGCGCCCTCTGCGAGGTCCCGAACGCCTCGAGGTCGGCGGCGTCCCCGGCGCTGCCGCTCATCAGACAGATGCACAGCGCGCGAACTGTGTCGTGCATCTGCTCGTGGACGCGCTCCAGTTGCGCCGTGAGGGCGGGATCGACGTCCTCGAGAAATTCGCGGTTCGCCTCGAGCCAATGGCTCAGCCCGCATCGATGAGCGGCATCCGAGCTCAGGACGTCATCGCCCGGCGATACGCGCAGCACCGCGCAACGAAGAATGCGGCTGTTCCATTCCATGTGCGCCAAGACGGCGCGATCGATCTGCTCGATCGCATGCTGCTCGCGCTCTCCAAAGATATCGCCCATGCGGATCGGCCCTGGCTGCTCCTGCGAAGTGTACAGGATAACCGTTAAGACACCCCGAGCGCCGCGCACATCGCGCCATGCCGAAGCACCGGCGACGGCCGAGTTTTCGTCGCGGGGGCAGCCTGATTGAGCGGCCAGCCGCAGTCCGCGCGTGACCACTCATGGTTACTTGGCGGTAAAGCCGCGGCGGGCCCTTACTTCTGGACCAGCATCTGGGCCGCGATCCAGCCGCGCACCTCGCTCATGTCGGCCCGGCCGATGGCGAGCTTGGCGAAGCCCGTGCGCGAGATCAGCATCGTCACCGGCAGCTCGCCGCGCCAGTTGGGGTCGATCTCGCGGATCAGCGTGCCCACGGGGGCGTCCGCGAAGGCCCACGTCCGGATCTCTCCGAGACCGGAGTACTCGAGCATGTTGTGCATCGTGTTGGGGTTCGGCGGCAGCCGCTCCGCGTGCACGATGACGATGTCGATCGGCGGCTTGTCCTGCACGAGGCGGCCCCACTCGGGCAGCTCCTCGCGGCACGGCGCGCAGGTCACGCCCCATAGGTGCACGATGAGGGGCTTGCCCTTGTGCTCCTCGATGATGCTTGCCCACATGCCCTTGCCGAAGGCGCGGATGTCGGCTGCGTAGGCGGCCGTCACGGTACATAGCGCGAGCACCGCGGCGGCGGCGAAGCCGGAGAAGCGCTGCATCATGACCCCTGGTTCAGCTCGATGAGACGGTAGCCCTCCTTTCCCTGGGAGTGCCACGACAGGAAGATGCGCGATCCGCTGGCAACAAGCAACGGATGATCGCTCTCGCCCGTCGCCTCGGCCAGGCGCTCCGGCCGCGACCAGGTGCGTCCATCGTCCTCGGAGCGCAAGCCGACCACGATGGACGTCTGCCCGTCGGGCTCCTTCCAGGCGAGGAACACGCGAAAGTTGTGGGCAATGACGGACGGGCGGCTCGGCATCCGGCTGTCGCTGCCGAGCGGCATGGGGGCGCTGAAGCGCTCTCCGGCGTCGTCGGAGCGGGCGTAGAAGAGACCCTGGCGCGTGGCGCCGTTGGTGAACCACACGGCGTGGTAGCTGCCGGAGCCCGCGATGGAGATCTGCGGCCCCTGGTGCGGGCAGGCGTCCGTCTTCCACTGGTCGTCGCTCACGCGGCGGATGGGGCCCGGCGCGGTGGGTCCGGCGAATGTGACGACCGCGTGGTCGCGGATGCTGCCGGGGAAGATGTTGCGGAAGATCACCACTGGTTGGCCGGGGCCGGCAAAGGCGAGCCCGAGACGGCAGCACTCGCAGGTGTTGTCGTAGGCGGGGATGACGCCCGTCTCGTCCGGCTGCGCGCGGTCGTCGAGCCAAGTGTAGACGAGGGCGGCGCCCTTGTACGTCTCGCCGCGGGCGCGCGCGGCCGGCCGGTTGCGCTTGTCGAGCCACACCGCGAGCAGGCGCCCTTCGGGGTCGAGACCAAGCGCCTGGAAGCGCTGGCTCTCGGTGTTGGCGGTAATCGGGCGGGGCGGGCCGAACGAGCGGCCGTCCGGCGACCGGGCGACGAGCACCTGGCCGTTGAACGCCTTGTCCTTGAAGGTGGCGTAGGCGACCGTAACGCGGCCCTGTGCGTCGACCGCCATCACCGGCCGCGAGTCCGGCCCCCAGTCGAGCTGCTGGGGCCCGGGCGTCACCTCCACGGCCGGCTCGAAGCTGCGGCCGAGATCGGGAGAGCGGGCCACCATCACGCGCTCGGCTGCCGCGAACACGATCCACAGCGAGCCGTCCGCGGCGAAGGCGGGCGTCACGGTGCGGGCGCAGGCGAGCACGGGCTCGCTGCACGTACTCTTCCTGCCGATGGCATGGCCATGCCCGTGGTGTTGCGCACGGGCCCCGGCCGCGACCAGCGCGCCCGAGAGCCCCAGCGTAAGCGCGAGCAGCGCTCTCAGCGATCGCCTGTGCACGGCTCCCTCCTTCAGAACTTCACCTTCATGCCGCCGTAGAACGTGCGCGGCAGGCCTGTGTAGATGCTCCCCGACGCGTTGGCTGCGAGCCAGGCCGCGTCGCGCTCGATGCCGCCCGACTGGCTATTGGCGATGTTGTTGGCCGAGGCGATGTAGGTCTTGTCGAGAAGGTTGCGCACCTCGAAGTAGAAGCTCACCGCCTTGACCGGTCCGGAGGCCAGCTCCGGCGTGTAGTGGATGTTGAGATTGTAGAGCTCGTAGCCCGGCGCCTTCAGGTGGTTGCCGTTGTCCATGTAGAAGGCGTCCTTCCATTGGTACTCGACGTGGGCGCCGAGCCCCTTGAGCGGCCCCGTCGGCTGGTCGTAGCCGAGGCGGGCATTGAGCTCGTTGGGGGAGTTGCCGGGGATCTTGTTGCCGGCGCGGTCGAATAGCGTGGTGCTGCCGGACAGCCGCTCGGCGTAGTCGGTGTAGAGCTGGTCCATGTAGAGATAGGCGGCCGTCGCCCGCCAGCCAGAGACCGGCTTCCAGTCGGCCGCGAGCTCGACGCCGCGGTGCTCCGACCGCGGGGCGTTGAACTGGAAGGTGCCGCTGCCCGAGCTGCCGGCTTGCGACACGATCTCGTTCTGGAAGAACTCGTAGAAGCCCGTGACGCTTACTTTGAAGGCCCTCGACGGCATCCAGTCGACGCCGAGGTCGTAGCCGATGTTGGTCTGCGACCGCAGCGAGGTGTTGTCGCCGGCCGCGCCCGTCGATGTCACGAACAGGTTGCCGATCTGCGGCGTGCCGTAGCCGGTCGCGACGCGCCCGCGCAGCTGCCAGGCCGGACCCGGCCTGAGGAGGATGCCTGCCTCCTGCGCATGGTTCATGAACGTACGGTCAGCCGACACGGAGCTGGTGGTGACCGTCGGCGTGGTGCCGGCGTAGCTGTAGGCCGTGCTGAGGCCCCAGACGTGCGTCTGCTCGACGTCGGCCCCGAGCACGAGCGTGACGCCCTTGATCGGCGTGATCTCCTCGCGCACGCGCGCACCTGTGTTGGAGGTGCCGCCGTTGACGTTCTGGGTGAGGCGTCCGAGCGTGGCATTGCCGCCCGGCATCACGTTGTAGGTGTAGGCGTCGTTCGGCAGGAAGTTGTGCCAGACGCCGGCCAGATGCACCGCCGGAAGCCCGAATAGGCTGTAGCGCTGCTTCAGGCTCGCCATCAGGTTGGTCGAGAGATAGTCGCCGATGGCGCTGGTGGTGCCCGTCGGCTGGTTGATGTTGCGGTCGTCGACGACGGCCTGCACCTGCCATTCCGTGTCGGCGTCCGCCTTGTGCTCCCAGCGCAGGCCGGCGAGCGTGCGGGTGTCCTGCCGGTTGAACCCGGCCTGTGCCGCCGTCAGCCGCTGCGTGCCGTTGGCGCTGTTGAAGCCGTTGTTGTTGAAGTTGCCGGACGCGCAGCCGGTTGCCGCGAGCGCCGCGCTGTAGTTGGTGTCGCAACCCTTTTGGTAGGGGTTCTGGCGGAACTGGTTGAGGTTGAGGCGGGACGAAAGCTGCGTATCGAGCGTGTTGTGGATCAGCTTGAAGGTGAGCCTGTCGCGCGAGGACGGCGCATAGCTCGCGAGCAGGTTCACGGTCTGCGTGTTGAACGCGTTGTAGTCCAGGTGGCCGTTGCCGCGCACGTCGCTGGAGAACAGCGCGTACTCGAGGTTGCCCTTCTTCTCGCCGAGCGCGATGTAGTTGTTGAGATAGCCGAAGCTGCCGACGTCGATGCCGTACTCGAAGCCGTTGATCTGGGCACCGGTGCGCGTGCGGAAGTTGATGGCACCGCCCGTCGCGTAGTTTCCGAGCAGGGCGGAGGAAGGCCCCCGCCACACGTCGACGCCGCCGTAGGCATGCGGATCCGTCAGATCCGTGCGCGACAGGCCATCGGGCTGCGTGACCGGAAAGCCGTCCTCGAAGACCTGGATGTTGCGCACGGCGAAGCCGTTGCGCGCGTTGGAGCCGCGGATCGATACGCCCATGTCGCGTGGGCCGTTGCCCTGCTTGACAGAGATGCCGGGAACCTCGCTCAGCAGATCGCCGACGCTGAAGGCGCGCGTATTCTCGGCGCGCTCTCGGTCGACGGTCGTGACGGCCTGGCCGGCGGGCGTGGCGCCGAGGCCGGGCGACCGCGCCGCAGGGTTCAGCACGCCGCCGGCGGGGGCGGGCGTCGGTACGGACGCCTGAGGCGCGGGCACGACGGGCTGCGGCACCCTCTTCGGTGGCGTCTTCCGGGTGGCTGGCGTGGTCACCTCGATGGGGGGCAGCGGGACGCTGGATTGTGCACTTTGGGACTGGGCTGCTGTCGGCTGGAACGCAATCGCGGACGCCGCGGCGAGAGCTGACGGCAGCCCCGCCCGGAGGGAGCGGAGGAGACAGGACATGGGGAACGTTACTCTGGTCTGATCGCTGGCCAAGCGCGGGGGCGCACCCCGCGCGGTTGCTCAAGGCTCTTGGTGTCAGACGATGCGCGGGGGACCGCGGCTGCGCGGGGCGAGGGTGACGCCGGGCGCTGCGACAGCGCGTCCGGGCTCGAGCGCGACACGCTCGACGGGACGCTCCAGCAGCCCCAGCTCTGCCGCCGCCAGAACCACGAGCTGCAAGCCGAGGACGCCTTTGCACACCGGGCACTCGCTGCCCTCCGGTGCGGGCACGGCCGGAAGCTCGCCGCTGATCGTGCCGCCCGCGCCGTGGCAGATGACGGAGAGATCCTGGGCGAGGCGTGCAGCCTCCATCTGTGCCGGCAACCGCGCAGCCGCGTGCCACGGCAGCAGCAGGGCGTGCACGAGGCACCCCAGCAATGCCAGCAATGATGCGGTCCGGCGCACGATCCAGCTTCCCCAGTCCTGGACACAACTAGAGCACACGGGCGCATTCCGCTCAAGGTCAGGAAGCGCGGTCCCCGGGTGTGGCAATTGCGCCAAGCTTGCGCAGCGCGCTCTGAAACGCTGCGCGCTCCGCCGGCGTCAGCCGCCCGAGCATGGCCTCGGCAAAGGCCGCCGCATACGGCACGATCTCGGCGTGCAGGGCACGGCCGCGCGGGGTGAGGGAGAGAAAGCTCTCGCGCTTGTCGTGCGCATTCACGTCGACCTTGAGGAGCCCGCGCCGTCGAAGGCTTGCGACGGCCCGGCTTACGGCCGTCTTCGGCAGATGGCGGGCGGCGACGACATCCTTGGCACGTACCCGCGGTGCCTCCGCGATGGTCGCCAGCACGCGCCACTCCGGGATCGTGAGCCTGAAGCGCTCGCGGTAGACCTGGGCGAAGCCCGCGCTCGTCACCTCGGCAAGCACCGCCAGCTGATAGGGCAGGAACTCGCTCAGCCGGAAGGCGCCGGGGCCGTCCGCTGCAGGGTCGGCCTTGGAAGCTGTCGCCGGACCGCGCGGCATGCCTTCGCGCTCCACCTTGCGTTGACAATCGTTTCAATTGAAACTAATACGGCTGCAAGACTGCCGCAAGCAGCACGGCACGAGGAAGCGCGCGGGGCACGCCGAAACGCCCCGCACAATGGGGGAGGCGCGGCATGGCCGAGACATCCCAGCAAGGCGCCCGGGATGCGCCGGCAGGCGGCAGCGGCGCGAGCCGCACCGTCTTCCAATTCGCCTACCAGCGCAGCCCCGACCAGGACCGCAAGGAGCCGCAGTCGCACCCGATCGTGATCGTGGGGGCCGGCCCCGTCGGGCTGTCGCTGGCCGTCGACCTTGCCCAGCGCGGCCGCAGGATCGTGCTCCTCGACGATGCCGACCGCATCGGTGAGGGCTCGCGCGCCATCTGCTTCTCCAAGCGCGCGCTCGAGGTATGGGACCGGCTCGGCGTCGGCGAGCGCATGCGCGCCAAGGGCGTCGAGTGGAAGGTCGGCAAGGTGTTCCTCGGCGACGGCCTCGTCTACGGCTTCGACCTGCTGCCCGAGGACGGCCACAAGATGCCGGCCTTCATCAACTTGCAGCAGTATTACGCGGAGAAATACCTTGTCGAGCGGGTGGCGCAGCTGCCGGGCATCGATCTGCGCTGGCGCAACAAGGTGACGGGCATCGACCGCGGCAACGACCACGTGCGCGTGACGATCGACACGCCGGAGGGCCCCTACAGGATCGTGGCGGAGTACCTCGTCGCCTGCGACGGCGCGCGCTCGGCCTTGCGCGGCATGGTGGGCGCCGACTTCATCGGCGAGACCTTCGAGGACCAGTTCCTCATCGCCGACGTGAGGATGCAGGCGGAGTTCCCGACCGAGCGCTGGTTCTGGTTCGACCCGCCGTTCCACTCCGGCCAGTCCGCGCTGCTGCACCGCCAGCCCGACGACGTCTGGCGCATCGATCTGCAGCTCGGTCCCGAGGCGGATGCCAAGGAGGAGACACGGCCCGAGCGCGTGCGCCCGCGCATTGCGCGCATGCTGGGCCACGACGCCTTCGACTTCGAGTGGATCTCGCTCTACCGCTTCCAGTGCCGGCGCATGCAGCGCTTCCTGCATGGCCGTGTGATCTTTGCCGGCGATGCGGCGCACCAGGTGTCGCCGTTCGGCGCCCGCGGCGCCAACTCCGGCCTCGAGGACGGGGAGAACCTCGCCTGGAAGCTCGATCTGGTGCTCGCCGGCAGCGCTGGCCACGGCCTGCTCGAGAGCTACGACCTCGAGCGCGTGCAGGCCGCCGACGACAACATCGGGCACTCGACGCGGTCGACCGACTTCATCGCCCCGCATTCGCCCTTCGAGCGCACCTTGCGCAACGCCACGCTGCGCCTCGCCAAGCGCGCCGATTTCGCCAAGCGCATGGTCAACGCCGGCCGCCTGTCGACGCCGACGGCCTACGACACGCCGCTGTCGACGCCGGATACCGAGGCGTGGACGGGCCGCGCCCGGCCCGGCACGGCGCTCGTCGATGCGCCGCTCGTGGACGAGACGGGGCACGCGCGCTTCCTGACCGAGGTGTTCGCGCAGAACGGCTGCCGCTTCACGTTGCTCACCTACGGGGCGAACGGCGCGCAATCCGCGCCCCCGGGCGTGGCGGTGGTCGACATCGGCCCGCAGGCCGGCTATCGCGATGCAACGGGGGCGTTCGCGCAGCGCTGGGGCGCCGAGCCGGGCGCGGCCTATCTGCTGCGCCCCGATGGCTATGTCGCGGCCCGCATGAAGGTGCCGAGCGCGGCCAGGGTGGAGGCTGCCCTCGCCCGCGCGCAAGCGATGTGAGGATCTCGCAATGCCGCTCGTCACCGCCAGCAATCTTGCCGATCCGGATGCGGCCTACCGCATGATCGTGGAGGCCAACCGCGGCTTGAGCGAGGCGCAGAGCGCGGCGCTGCAAGCCGCCGCGCTGCTGCTCCTGGCCAACCACGTCGGCGACGCCCGGGTTCTGCAGGAGGCGCTGGCGCTCGCCCGCGAGACGGCGCTGGAGGCCGCCAAGCCTTAGAAGACGGGTCTTGCGCCTACTCCGGACCGATGTTCGCAGCCTTGACCACCGTCACCATTCGCTCCGTCTCGGTCACAATGAAGCGCGCCGCTTCGGTCGGGCCGCCGGCGAACATCTCGCCGCCGAGCGAGGCGATGCGATCACGGATCGCCGGGGTCTGCTTGGCACGCTGCAGGGCATCGGCGAGCCGGTTCACGACATCGTCCGGTGTGCCACCCGGCACGAAAAATCCGTTCCACTCGTAGAGCTCGGCGCCTGTGATGCCGAGCTCGGCGAGCGTGGCCACGTCCGGCAGTCCCGGCAGCCGACGGTCCCCGGAAACGGCGAGCGGCCGCAGTTTGCCCGCCTGCATGAAGGTCAGACCTGAAGCGACGTTGGCGAAGAACACGTTGACGTGCCCTCCCATCACATCGTTCATGGCCGGCGCACCGCCGCGGTAGGGGACATGGTTCATCTCGATCCCCGTGCGCATCATGAACAAGGCGCCGGCCAGATGCTGCGCCGAGCCCGAGCCAGAGGAGGCGAAGTTGATCGCTCCGGGCGCCGCCTTGGCGCGGGCCACGAGGTCCTGCGCCGACGTCGCCGCGAACGCCGGCGTCACCACCAGCACATGCGGAAACAGGGCCGCGATGCCGATTGCGCGGAACGACTTGGGATCGTAGTTCAGCTTTGGATAGCGGGCGGGAATGATGGCAAACGATGACGCGTCGACCATCACCGTCGTCCCGTCTGGCGCGGCTTTCGCGACGGCGGCGGCTGCCACCCGCCCGGACGCGCCCGGCTTGTTCTCGACGACGATGGTTTGGCCCAGTGTCTCGGACATCGCATCGGCCATCAGGCGCGCCATGACGTCGGCGCCACCGCCCGCCGGATACGTCACCACGAACGTGATCGGTGGCTTGCCCGGCGCGCCTTGTGCGACGGCGTCGCCCGTCCATCCGAGCGACGCCCCGCAGGCCAGCAGGCCGATCGCGGCCCACTTCATCGACCGGAGGAATCCCGCAGCGCCCTCATGCGCGGAGGTGCTGTCGACATGTGCTCTCATTGTTGTGGTCCTCCCAACTATCTCAACTCGATTGTGTAGCTGAAGCGGTCCGCCGGCCCGTACGAGCGCCGCCGCTCGAGCGGACGGCCGTCGGGGCCATACGCAACGCGCTCGATAACGGCGAGCGCGGTTCCCGCTGTCAGCTCGAGGGCTTTGGCGACGCGCGGCGATGCCGCATCGAAGCGGATCGTCTCGGTGGCGCGCACGACGAGCTCGCCGCAGACCTCGTCGTAGAGCGGATAGAGCAGATCCCCGAACTGGTCGGTGGGCAGTTCGGCGAGCGGCGCAAAGCGCGACGCCTCTATGGCGATGTCCTCGACGAGGATCGGGCGGCCATCGACGCAACGTGCACGGAACAGGCAGATGAGGGGTGTGCCGGGAGCTACGGCCAGCGCTCGTGCCGAGACCTGATCAGCCGGCACGATGCGGCGCTTGAGGATACGGGCCGTTGGCCTCAGCACCTCGCCGTCCGCACCGGCAAGGCGAAAGAAGCGGAACAGCGCGCTGCCGAAGTCGGGCCGCCGCACGAAGGTGCCTTTTCCCTGGCGGCGCTCCAGGAGCCCCTCCGCCACGAGCCCCTCCATCGCCTTCCGCACCGTGCCGACGGCCACCTTGTGCGCCTCGGCAAGCTTGTTCTCCGACGGCACCGGGTCCCGGTGGCTCCAGACCCCTTGCTGGATCTTGGCCGCGAACGCGTCCTTGAGCTGCAGGTAGATCGGCAGGCGAGTATCGGGGGAAACGGCGGCTCTCATGATTTAAATCTCCACTTCTATACAGAAGTAAATGATGACGCGGGACGAGTCTAGCCCTATGACTTCCGGGCATGCGATCCAGCGCCATAGACACCCACGCGCACGTCTTCCTGCTCGCACGGCCGATGGCCGCAGCGCGGCGGTACACGCCGGGCTACGATGCTCCCTTGCGCGCCTATCTCGATGTTCTCGACAGGCACCGCATCGGGCAGGCCGTCCTGGTGCAGCCGTCGTTCTACGGAACCGACAACAGCTACCTGCTGGAGTGCCTTTCGGCAGCGCCCACGCGCTTGCGCGGCGTGGCCGTGCTGGGTCCAGCCACGACGGACAGGCAGTTGGAGGCGCTCGACAGCGCCGGCGTCGTCGGCGTGCGCTTCAATCTGATCGGCTCGGGGCCGGAGCGCCTCGTCGATCCCGAGCAACGCCAGCTGCTCCGGCGCGTGCGCGCGCTCGGCTGGCAGGTGGAGGTGCAGGCCGAGGGCGCCCAGTGGCCGCGCGTCCTGCAGGCGCTGGCCGATCACGACGCACCGATCGTGGCCGATCACTTCGGCCGGCCCGACCCGGTGAAGGGCGTGGCCTGCGCGGGCTTCCAGGCGATCCTGGGCGAAGGCGGCGACGAGCGTCTCTACGTCAAGCTGTCGGCGCCCTATCGCTGTGGCGGTGTCGACGTGCAGCCCTACATCGATGCGCTCTTGCAGCGGCTTGGCCCGCAGCGTCTGCTGTGGGGCAGTGACTGGCCCTGGACCCAGTTCGAGGCCGGGCGCGACTATGCCAGCATGGCCGCGATGGCCGCCTCAGGGATGCCCCCGCTGTCGCAACTCCTGGCGCCGGCAGCTGCCCGGCTCTTCCGCTTCGACGATGCCAAGTGAGACCGCGCAACCGGTGTCATTCTGTGGGCTCGTGCCGCGGGTTTGCCCGTCCGCGGGCATCGGCGCGCGCGGAGGGCGGGATGGCCGGGACGGGGCCGGCCATGATCATGCGGACAGCAACCGCCGCTGTCCGGACCCTAGAACCCCACCTTGTCGGCGCCCTTGAGCTTGAGGATCTCGCGGGCGTCCGCCGGCGTGGCGATCTCGAGCCCCATGGCCTCGATCATCTGGCGCACGAGCTTGACCTGCTCGGCGTTGGAGGTGGCAAGGCGGCCGGGACCGGCCCACAGGCTGTCCTCGAGCCCGACGCGCACGTTGCCGCCCATGGCGAGCGCCTGCGCGGCGATGGCGAGCTGGTTGCGCCCTGCGCCCAGCACGCTCCACTCGTAGTCCTCGCCGAACAGACGGTCGGCGGTGCGTTTCATGTGCGCCACGTCCTCCGGGTGCGGGCCGATGCCGCCCAGAATGCCGAACACCGACTGGATGAAGAACGGCGGCTTGACGAGGCCGCGATCGGCGAAATGGCGCAGCGTGTAGAGATGCCCGATGTCGTAGCACTCGATCTCGAAGCGCGTCTCGTTCTGCGCGCAGGTCGTCAGGATGTTCTCGATGTCCTTGAACGTGTTCTTGAAGATGCGGTCGTGGGAGCCCTCGAGGTAGGGCTTCTCCCAGTCGAACTTGAACGCCTTCTGCCGCTCCAGCATCGGATACAGGCCGAAGTTCATGGAGCCCAGGTTGAGGGAGGCGACCTCGGGCTTGAAATGCGCGCACGGCTGCAGCCGCTCCTCCACCAGCATGGTGGGGGCGCCGCCCGTCGTGATGTTGATCACGGCGCTGGTGCGCTGCTTGATCACCTTGAGGAACGGCTCGAAGGCCTGCGGCGACTGGTCGGGCTGGCCGGTCTTGGGATTGCGCGCGTGCACGTGGACGAGGGCGGCGCCGGCTTCCGCCGCGCCGACGGCGGCATCCGCGATCTCCTCCGGCGTGATCGGCAGGTGCGGCGACATCGAGGGCGTGTGGATGGCCCCCGTCACCGCGCACGTGATCATGACCTTGCGTTTTCTGCGAGCCATGCAGCGTCTCCTTGTTTTCCCGTTGGTTCGGACCCGGCGCTCAATCCGGCTTGCGCCGGGCCTGCATCTTGTGGGCCTTGAGCGCGGCGAGCCGTGTATCGCGCCAGGCGCTGAGCCGCGCGATGCGCTCGGGCGTCTGCGCGCCCGACCACTCGGCCATGATTTTCGCAGCCGTCTCGGCGCTGAACGGATTGGCGCTGCCGGTCTTGCCCGCCGTCTCGGCGAGCGAGGCGCTGTAGCGGGCGCAGTAGTCGGGTATGCCGCCCGGCGCGTTGAGCTCGATGGTCTCGAACGGGCCCATGAACGCCCAGCGCAGGCCGAGCCCGTCCCGAATGGTCTTGTCCACGTCCTCGGGGCTGGCGATGCCGGCGCCCACGATGCGGAAGGCTTCCGCCAGCAGCACGGCCTGCAGGCGATTGAGCACGAAGCCCGGCTCCTCCCGCCGCAGCACGATGGGTACCTGCCCCGCCTGCTCGTAGATGCCGCGGGCCCGGGCCACAGCCGAAGCCTCGGTCCAGGGAGCGGGCGCCAGCTCGACGATCGGCACCAGGTGCGGCGGATTGGCCGGATGCGCGACGAGGCAGCGGCCACGCCCCTTCAGGCCTTCCGTGAAGCGGGAGGCCATGATGAACGAGGTGGAGGAGGCAAGGATTGCATCGGCGCCGGCAAGACTGTCCATCTCCGCGAACAAGGCCTGCTTGGCCTCGAGGCGCTCCGGCCCGCTCTCCTGCGCCAGCGCGGCGCCCGACAGCGCGGCGGCAAGGTCCTTCGCCACAGTGATCCGGTTCCCCGCCATGGGATCGTCGGCGACGATGCCCTGGGCCGCAAGCTCGCGCAGCTCCTTCAGGATGTGCGCCTTGGCTGCATGCGCGGCCGCCTCGTCCACGTCGAACAGCGCCACCTCGAAGCCGTGTCCGGCGAATACGGTCGCCCACGAGCGGCCGATCAGGCCTGCCCCCACGATCGCGATCCTGGTCATATCGGCGCGTCCTCGATTTTGCGTCTGGCGGCAACGATAGCCCGGCTTTTGCGCACGAGTTGCATCTCAATCAGCCAATCAGAATTGCCCGGACCCGACTTGTTGCAAACTGTGATCACAAATACACTGCACAGCATGCGTATGAATGTCCACGGCCGTTGCCGCTGGTGCGTGCCCGCGGCGCCGGGTCGTGCTGCGGCGGGCCGGGTCCGCCGCACCTTGATCGCGACCACAAGCCCGAGAGGAAGGCGCCTCGCATGGCTCTTGCCGCACCCCTGATCGAGGACGAGCCATCGACGCTGGGCGCGCGCGTCTATGCCGAGCTCTCGGGTCTCCTGATGCGCGGCGAGCTCTCGCCCGGAGACAAGCTGTCGCTGCGCTCGATCGCGGTCAGGCTCGGCCTGTCGATGCAGCCCGTGCGCCAGGCCGTCGACCGTCTCGTTGCGGACGAGGCGCTGGAGGTGCTGCCCAACCGCGCCGTGCGGGTGCCGGTGATGACGGCGGCGCGGCTTGCCGAGATCACGCGCATCCGCATCGCCATCGAGGGCTTCGCGACGGAGGAGGCGGCTGCCGCATGGACGGCGGCCGACATGGCCGAGATCTCCCGGCACGATGCGGCCTTCCGGCGCGAGTGCCGCAAGCGCGCGCCGGATCTGGCCCGCGCCGTCACCGCCAACAGGGACCTGCACTTCTCCATCTACCGCGCCGCCGGCCTGCCCTCGCTGATGCCGATCATCGAGGGACTGTGGCTGCGCGTCGGGCCGGTGCTCAATCTCGACATGCGCGCCAGCCCCGAGCGCATCAAGCTGGGCGCCGGCCGCTGCCACGCCGACCTGATGGCGGCCCTCGCGCGCCGCGACGGGCGGGCGGCGCGTGCGGCGCTGACGGTGGACATCACGGGGGCGGCGAAGTTCATCGCGAGCCGGGGCATCCTGCCCTGAGCCATGCAACAAAGCGAGGAGCCATGGATCTCGGTATCGAGGGCTTGCGCGTGCTGGTCACGGCCGGCGCCAACGGCATCGGCCTCGCCGTCGCGCGCGCCTTCGTGCGCGAGGGTGCCCGCGTGCACATCTGCGACGTGGATGCGGCAGCCCTCGCCGCCGTCAGGGTCTCGGACCCGATGCTGACGCAGACGACGTGCGACGTCGCCGACCGGGCCCAGGTCGCCGCGCTCTTCAAGGATGCGCTAACGGCGCTGGGCGGCCTCGACTGCCTCGTCAACAACGCCGGCATCGCCGGGCCCACCGGCCGGGTGGAGGAGATCAATCCGGAGGACTGGGACCGCTGCATCGCCATCGATCTCACCGGCCAGTTCAACTGCGCCAGGCTGGCGGTGCCGCTGCTACGGCAATCCCCGAATGCGAGCATCATGAACGTCTCCTCGCAGGCCGGCGAGCACGGCTTTCCCATGCGCTCGCCCTACGCCGCGGCCAAGTGGGGCGTGATCGGCTTCACGAAATCGATTGCCATGGAGCTCGGGCCCGCCGGCATCCGCGTCAACGCGCTGCTGCCTGGCATCGTCTCCGGCGACCGGCAGCGCCGCGTGCTGGAGGCGAAGTCGCAGGTCCGCGGCGTCAGCTTCAAGGAGATGGAGGCGATCGCCTTCTCCTACACCTCCATCAAGGAGTACGTGACGCCCGAGCAACTCGCCGATCTCGTCGTGTTCACGGCGAGCCCGCGGGCGCGAACCATCTCGGGCCAGTCCCTTTCGGTGTGCGGCGACACCAACATGCTGAGCTGAGGGCGTCCCGGGCTCAGTGCATCTCCGCCCGCTGGACCGCGGCCGCCCCTTGAGTGGCCGCCTCAGTTGGCGATGATCACGTCCGCCTTGAACAGCGCCTCCCGCTGCTCGCAGCCCGAGAAGGCCGAGCCTTCCTCGAACCAGCTTCGCGGTGCCGGCTGGCCCCACAGGGTCTGCCGGCGCGGGTCGCGCAGGGACCAGCGGATCGGCTCGTGGTCGTGGTCCATGGTCTGGTAGTCGGACGTGTAGATCTCGATGCGGTGGCCGTCGGGATCGCGGATGTAGAGGAAGAAGGCATTCGAGATGCCGTGCCGGCCGGGCCCGCGCTCGAGGTTCGGCAGGTAGCCCGTCGTGGCCATCACGTCGCACAGGTGGATGATGTTGAGCGCCGTCGGCGCCCAGTAGGCGAGATGGTGCAGGCGGGGCCCGGGCCCGTTGGTGAAGGCGAGGTCGTGCACGTTGCCCTTGCGGTGCATCCAGCCCGCCGCGATGCGCCCGCCCGGGCCATCCTCCTCCGCGTACTCGGTGAGGCGGAAGCCGAGGCCAGCGTAGAACTCGAGCGCCCCCTGCACGTCGGGCGCGAAGATGTTGAAATGGTCGAGCCGCATCGGCTGCACGCCGCGGTAGTTGCCGTACTTCTGCAGCAGCAGCTCGGCGCCCTCGATCTTCGCGGTGAGCTCGACCGGAAGGCCCCAGGGATCGTGGGCGAGCAGCGTGCGGCCCTGGTGCGGGCGCTCGACGAAGCCGGCGCGCAGGCCGCGGCCCTTGAAGTAGTCCAGCGCCTTGTCGAGGTCCTGCTCCTCGCCGACCTTGAAGCCGAGGTAGTGCGCCTCGGCCTTCGCTCCCTTGCGCAACACCAGGGAGTGGTGCTGGCGCTCCTCGAGGCCGCGCAGGTAGAGGGTGTCCGCCGTGGCTTCGCTGACGATGAGGCCGAAGATTGTCTCGTAGAAGGCGCGCGAGCGCTCGAGGTCCGTGACCGTGAGGCCGACGTGGCTGCAGCGCACGATGTTAAATGGCGGATTGAAGATGTGCTTGGGTGCCGGCATGGGCTTTCTTCCCCTGAAAGTGTTGGCCCTGTGGGATGGCCCTGGGTTGGGCTGCTCGCGCCTCAGCCGAGGCGTGGGATCTTGTGCGTCCCCTTGGCCAGGCTGACGAGCTTGGTCTCCATGTAGAAGTCGAACGAGTAGTCGCCGCCGTCGCGGCCGATGCCGGACGCCTTGACGCCTCCGAACGGCGTCGGCAAGTGCCGCACGTTCTCGGAGTTTATCCAGATCATCCCAGCCTCGAGACCGTCGGCCATGCGCAGCGCCCGCGAGCCGTCGTTGGTCCAGATGTAGCCGGTGAGGCCGTAGCGCACGGCGTTGGCGATCTCGAGCGCCTGGGCTTCTCCCGTGAAGGGGATCACGGTCAGCACGGGGCCGAAGATCTCCTCCTGCGCGATGCGCATGGCGTTTGTCGCGCCCGTGAACAGCGTCGGCTTCACGTACCAGCCGCCGCCGGGTCCCTCGTGCGCGGCCCCGCCCGCCGCGATCCTGGCGCCGTCCGTCCTCGCCACGTCGAAGTAGGAGCACACCTTGCCCCAGTGCCGCTCGTGGATCAGCGGGCCGACCTCGGTCGCGGGATCGAGCGGGTGGCCGACCTTGAGTCGTCCCACGCGCTCGGCGATGCGAGCCGAGAGCTCGTCCGCGATGGACGCCTCCACCAGCAGGCGCGAGGACGACGTGCAGCGCTCGCCGTTGAGCGAGTAGATCATGAACACGGCGGCATCAAGCGCCCGGTCGAGGTCGGCGTCGGCGAACACGATCACCGGGTTCTTGCCGCCGAGCTCGAAGTGCACGCGCTTCAGGGTGTCGGCGCCTTGCCGCATGATGGCCGAGCCGGTGGCGCTTTCGCCGACGAAGCCGATAGCCTTGATGTCGGGGTGCTCGGTCAGCGCGCGCCCCGCCTCCTCGCCCATCCCGTGCACGGTGTTGAGCACGCCCTCGGGCAGCCCGGCCTCGAGGCACAGCCGCACCAGCAGGTCTGCCGTCACCGGCGACCACTCGGCCGGCTTGTGCACCACCGTGCAGCCCGCCGCCAGCGCCGGGGCGATCTTCCACGTGGAGAGCATGAAGGGCGTGTTCCACGGCGTGATCACGCCGACAGGGCCGATCGGCACCCGCGTGGTGATGTTCCAGTGCTCGGGCGTGGGCAGGTTGAGGCCGTCGCGGGCCGCCGGCGCCCGGTCGGCGAAGAAGCGGAAGTTCTCCGCCCCGCGCAGGGCCGCCTTGGCCATGAACCGGTAGGGCTGGCCCGTATCCCAGCTCTCCAGGACGGCGATCTCCTCGGCATGCTTCTCGATGGTGTCGGCGATCCTGTGCAGCAGCGCCCGGCGCTTGTCGGGGTCGACGGCGGCCCAGGCCTTGAAGGCGGCCTTGGCGGCCCGCGCAGCCTTGTCGATGTCGGCGGCGGTGCCCTTGGCGACGCGGGCGATCACCGACTTGTCGGTCGGCGAGGTGGTCTCGAAGGTGGCCGCCGGCTCCGGCCGCTCGCCGCCGATGACGTGGCGGATCGGCTCGGCGCGCAGCTTGGCGAGCAGCGGCTCCAGCCGGTCGAGATTGGATTGCATCGTCGCGTCGGTCTTGGCCATGTGCGTCTCTCCCGTCAAACTTTTGCGAGCTTGCTGCCGGTCTTGCCGTCCGGCGTCGCGCCGGCCTCCAGCGCCGCGATCAGGCGCTCCAGGTCGGCGATGATGTCGGGGCAGCCTGCGGCTTCCAGCGCCACCTCGATGTCGCGGTAGATCGCCTCGGAGCGTTTCGCCATCGCCTCGAACTGGACGCGGCCCTCGCGCGTCAGGCTGACGAGGCTCGTGCGCCGGTCGCCGTCGGCCCGCCTGCGGGCGACGAGGCCGCGCTGCTCCAGCTCCGGCAGGATCCGCGACAGCGACGGGCCGAGCAGGCAGATGGCGCCAGCCAGCGCCCCCACCTCGCTCTCGCCGACCTCGGCCAGCGCCCGCAGCACGCGCCACTGCTGCTCGGTGAGGTCGTGGGCGTTGAGGTGCGGCCGGAACCGCTCCATCACCGCCTCCCGCGCCTGCAGCAGCCGCAGCGGCAGGGATTTGCGCAAAGGCCGCATGCCGATCGATGTCTCCTCCCGAGCAGGTCGTGCCCCGGGTCGCCGCGGATCTTGCGCCGCGCCCGCGACCCGGGTCGCTTTCGGCATCATTTAACATGTTAAGCAATCGCTCGCAAGCCTTGGGGTCAGGGTCTCGGGGCTGGGAGGGACGGGCGCGTCCTGGCGTCCTTTGTCGTCGCGGCGGGCCGCTTGGTGTAAGATTCGCTCACAGCTTTTGATGCCGGAGGCTTGCCAGTCGGCAGGGCACGGCTTGCGGCTGGCGGGCCCTCCGGCGCACAGTTGCCGCGGGCCGGCCCGGTGTATGGGCGAGGCTCGGCGAGACATCGCCGGCACAGGGGGCAAGGCATGGCACGCACATACTTCGGCACGGACGGCATCCGGGGGCTGGCCAACACGCCGCCCATGACGTCCGAGGTCGCCCTCAAGGTCGGCATGGCCGCCGGCCGGCTGTTCTCCAACGGCGCCCGCCGCCACCGCGTCGTCATCGGCAAGGACACGCGGCTGTCCGGCTACATGATCGAGAGCGCGCTGATGTCGGGCTTCACCGCCGTCGGCATGGACGTGTTCCTGCTCGGTCCCATGCCGACGCCGGCCGTCGCCATGCTCACGCGCTCGCTGCGCGCCGACCTCGGCGTCATGATCTCGGCCTCACACAACCCCTACAACGACAACGGCATCAAGTTCTTCGATCCCGACGGCTACAAGCTCTCCGACGAGATGGAGCACCAGATCGAGGAGCTGATGGAGAGGCCGAGCTCGGAGCTTCTGGTCAAGGCCGACCGCATCGGCCGCGCCAAGCGCGTCGAGAGCGCGCAGGAGCGCTACATCGAGTTCGCCAAGCGCACGCTGCCCAAGAACATCCGCCTCAACGATCTGCGCGTCGTCATCGACTGCGCCAACGGCGCCGGCTACCAGGTGGCGCCCAACGCGCTGTGGGAGCTGGGCGCCGAGGTGATCAAGATCGGCGTCGAGCCGGACGGGCGCAACATCAACCTCAAGTGCGGCTCCACGGCGCCGGAAGCGCTGTGCGAGAAGGTGCGCGAGCTGCGCGCCGACATCGGCATTGCCCTCGACGGCGACGCCGACCGCGTCGTCATCGTCGACGAGAAGGGTTGCATCGTCGACGGCGACCAGATCATGGCCGTGATCGCCGAGAGCTGGCACCGCCGCGGCAAGCTGGCCGCCGGCGGCATCGTCGCCACCGTGATGTCGAACCTGGGGCTGGAGCACTACCTGAAGGAGCTGGGTCTCTCGCTCGCCCGCACCGCGGTCGGCGACCGCTACGTCGTCGACCACATGCGCAAGCACGGCTACAACGTCGGCGGCGAGCAGTCGGGCCACATCGTGCTGTCGGATTTCACCACCACCGGCGACGGCCTCGTCTCGGCGCTGCAGGTGCTGTCCGTGGTGATCGGCACCGGCAAGCCGGTGAGCGAGGTGTGCAAGCGCTTCGATCCCCTGCCGCAGCTGCTGCGCAACGTCACCTACAAGGACGGCAAGCCGCTGGAGCAGGACGCCGTGCGCGTCGCCATCGACCACGGCCGCCAGCGGCTGGGCTCCCGCGGCCGCCTCGTCATCCGGCCGTCGGGCACCGAGCCCGTCATCCGCGTCATGGCCGAGGGCGAGGACGAGCACCTCGTGCACGAGGTCGTCGGCGATATCGTCGAGGCGGTGCAGCGGGCGACGCAGGCGGCCTGAGCCTCGGCCGCGCGGGTGGCGAACGCGCCCCGACCCGGCCAAGCCCGAGCCTCGCGACAAATTTAGGCGCGCCTCGCGCAGGACCCCGCTATTCTCCTTCCTGACGTAGATCAGAACCAAGGAGACGACGATGGCGATCAAGCGCACCGCGAGCGCGGAGTGGCAGGGCACCGGCAAGGAGGGCAAGGGCACGCTGACGACCCAGAGCGGCGTCATGGAGGCAACGCCCTACGGTTTCAATACGCGCTTCGGCGACGTCAAGGGGACCAACCCGGAGGAGCTGATCGCGGCCGCCCACGCCGGCTGCTTCTCGATGGCGCTGGCCTTCGCGCTGACCGCCGCCGGCTTCACGCCGGCCAAGATCGCCACGACGGCCGCCGTGTCGCTGGAGCAGGACAACCCCGGCTTCAAGGTCACGCGCTCGGACCTCAAGCTGGAGGCCAGCGTGCCCGGCATCTCGCCGGACAAGTTCAAGGAGATCGCGGAGGGCGCCAAGGCGGGCTGCCCGATCTCCAAGGTGCTTAACGCCGACATCACGCTCGAGTGGAAGCTCGTCTGAGCCCCTTGGGGGCTGCCTGAGCCACGCGGCGGGCGGCCTCCGGGCCGGCCCGCCGCGTGCGGGCTTTTGGCCGTGGGCGCCGTCGATTGACCTCTCCGGCGCGAGCACTTATTTGAGCGCCATGGCGAAGCTCGACATCATCACCCTCCCCGACCCCAAGCTGCGGCAGGCCAGCGCCCCGATCGAGCGCGTGGACGACGCGTTGCGCAAGCTGGCCGACGACATGCTGGAGACCATGTACGCGGCCCCCGGTGTCGGCCTCGCCGCCGTCCAGGTCGGCATTCTGAGGCGCCTGATCGTGCTCGACACGGCCAAGGACGACGCTCCGCCGCAGCCGCTGGTCATGATCAACCCTCAGATCCTGAAGCTCGGCAGCGAGATGCGCGAGTACGAGGAGGGCTGCCTCTCGATCCCCGACGTGCGCGTCGACATCGAGCGCCCGAGCGAGATCGTGGTCGGCTACATCGACAAGGACGGCAAGCCGCAGGAGCTGAAGGCCGAGGGGCTGCTCGCCACCGCCATCCAGCACGAGGTCGACCACCTGAACGGACGGCTGATCATCGACTTCCTGTCCCGCCTCAAGCGCGACATGGTGGTGAAGCGGTTCCGGAAGCAGGCGCGGTCCGACACCCAGCCCGATACCAAGGGCGGCGCGGAGGCCTGAGCGTCCGGGCATCTCCGCGATGCTCCGTCACGAGCGGCCTTGGTCTTGGGGCTCCATGTCCGCAATCGCAGTCAGGCGTTCGCCGATGCTCGGACTGTCGAATGCCTCGGCAGGCAAGGCGGCCAACCGGCCCACGCGCCGGGTCAGAGCATCGTACGTGCGCTCGAATGCGGCCGCCCCGCCGTCCTGCTGCGCCTCTTTCGTGTCGGGATCGGGCATGCCCCAGTGCACCTTGACTGGGCCTCCGGGAAAGTACGGACAGGCCTCGCCAGCGGCCTCGTCGCAAACCGTGATCACGATGTCGATGGCGGGCGCGCCGGGTCTGGTGAACTCATCCCAGGACTTCGACCTGAGGCCGCGCGCGTCATGGCCATGGGCGAGGAGCACCGCCAGCGCCATCGGATGTGGCCTCGCCTTCGGCGCGCTGCCCGCCGAGTAGGCGCAGAAGCGCCCCGCGCACGCGCGATTGATGATGGCTTCCGCCATGATCGACCGAGCCGAGTTGCCTTGGCAGAGCACCAGGATGTTGCGTACGCGCGCCATGACAGTCTCCCCTGGATGACGGTAGGCCGCGCGGGCGTCTCGACGGGCCTTTGTCGGTTCGTGTCAGATGATGCCTTTGCGCACCCTCGCGGTAACCCATTCGCTGATGACGACGGTCGCCAGGATGATGAGCAGGATGACGGACACCTGCGGCCAGGCAAGCGTGTTCAGCGAGGCCTCCAATGCAAGGCCGAGCCCGCCGGCCCCGACGAGGCCGAGAACGGTAGACTCGCGGATATTGATGTCCCATCGGAACACCGAGATGGTGGCGAAGGCAGGCAGGATCTGCGGAACGATGCCGTAGGCGATCACCTGGGCCTTTGACGCGCCCGTCGCCCGTATGGCCTCCACCTGCCGCTCGTCGATCTCCTCGATGGCCTCGTAGAGCAGCTTCCCGATGAAGCCGATCGAGCGGAGCGCGATGGCAATGATGCCCGCGAGCACGCCGGGGCCGAGCACGGCGACGAGCAGGAGACCCCAGATCAGGGCGTTGACCGAGCGGGAGGCCACGATGATCAGGAGCGCAAGCGGCCTGAGCAGCAGCGCGCTCGGCGTCGTGTTGCGGGCGGCGACGAATGCCAGCGGCGTTGCGATGAGGATCGCGATGGCCGTACCCAGCGTGGCGATGTTGATCGTGTCCCAGAGCGGCCGCCATAGGCTGCTGGCGTAGCTCCAGCGCGGCGGCAGCATGCGGCCGAACAGATCTGCCGCCTGCCGTGGCGCGTCCTCGACGAACGCCCAGATCGTGCCGGCGGTCATCACGCGCCAGCAGAACACCGTCAGCGCCACGAGCCCAAGCCACGCGAGCCATTCCACCAGCCGCTGGCGGCTGGACTTCAGCTCCCAACCGGTCACCCGGCCCGCGGATGAATGCATCACGGGCATGTCAGGCAAACCTCTTGCGGATCCAGCCCGAGGCGTACTCGCAGGCGAGCACGATTGCGATGATGATGAGCAGGATGGCGGCCGCGTTGTCGAACTCGTAGCGGTCGAGCGCCGTGTTGAGCGTCGCGCCGATGCCGCCCGCGCCGACGATGCCGATCACCGAGGACTCGCGGAAGTTGATGTCGACCTTGTAGGCGGTGAGCCCGACGAGGCGCGGAATGACCTGGCTCGCGACCGCATAGTCGATCACCTGCCAGAAGCCGGCCCCCGTT
Source organism: Hyphomicrobiaceae bacterium (assembly GCA_033764875.1). GTDB lineage: Bacteria > Pseudomonadota > Alphaproteobacteria > Rhizobiales > Hyphomicrobiaceae > AWTP1-13. Next base: position 38,310 of record JANRIO010000112.1, read on the forward strand.
GCGCGAATGGCCTCCACCTGGCCCGGCGCGATCTCCTCGATGTCGTCGGCGAGCAGCTTCGAGAGGAAGCCGATCGTGGAGACCGTGAGCGTGAGAAAGCCCGCGAACGGGCCAAACCCGAACATGGCGACGAAGAAGATCGCCACGATGATGTCTTGGAGGGCGCGAGAGATCGCGATCACGCTCCGGCAACAGCCGTAGAGCCACCAAGGTGCGATGTTGCGGGCTGCACCGAGACCGAACGGAACGGCGAGGATCACGCCGGCGACGGTCGCCGTCACCGTCATGGTGAGGCTCTCGATCATGCCCTGCTGGATGTCGCTCCAGCGGGCCGAGAAATTCGGCGACAGAAAGCCCTCAAACAGCCGGCCCGCTCTCACGACGCCTTCCGCGACCCGCGCCCAGTTCACGTCGATGGAGTTGAACGCGAGGTAGAGATAGGTGCCGACGGCAAGGGCCAGCAGCCATCGCGCCCAAGTCGGCGCGATGAGGCGCGGCGGCGACCACGTTCGCCGGAGCGCCAACGCCGTGTCCGCTCCCGTCCGGATTGCGCCCTGCGTCATTGGGCAGCCTCGACCTTGCCGGCGCGCAACGTCAACTCACGGGCGCTCGCGGACGTGTCCGTGCCGTCGTCTGCCTCCTCGTGATCGGCATTGCGAGCCGTACCGGCCGTCCAGTCCTCCTCCCCGTAGATGGTCGTGAGCACCTCCGCGGTGAGGCCTGCGGCCGGGCCGTCATAGACGATACGTCCAGCATTCAGCCCGACAATGCGCGGCAGGAACTGCTGCGCGAGACCGACGTCGTGAATGTTGACGATGGCGGCGAGCCGATGCTCCGCACACAGCTCCGTCAGCAGCCGCATGACGGACCGCGACGTCTTCGGGTCGAGGCTGGCAGTGGGCTCGTCGACCAGGAGAAGCTCCGGCTTCTGAGCAAGCGCGCGCGCGATGCCGACGCGCTGGCGCTGGCCGCCGGACAGGGCATCCGCGCGCTTGTCGATATGGTCGATGAGACCAACGCGCTCGAGGAGAGCGATGGCATCATCGATGTCCGTCTGCTGGAAGCGCCTGAGCCAGCTTGCCCAGAAGCCCGTGTAGCCAAGGCGCCCGGAAAGCACGTTCTCCATGACTGTGAGCCGCTCGATGAGCGCGAACTCTTGGAAGATCATGCCCATCCGCCGTCGAAGCCGGCGCAACGCCGTACCACGCGCCGCGGTGACCTCGATGTCGCCGAGCCAGACCTTGCCGCCGGTCGGCTCGACCAAGCGGTTGACGCAGCGGATCAGCGTGGACTTGCCGGCTCCCGAAGGCCCGATGAGCCCGATGATCTCCCCGGGTCCGACGGCAAGGGAGACGCCTGCGAGTGCGGCGTCCCCCGTTCTGTAGCGCTTGGTCAGCGCCTCGATGCGCAGCATGGCGGGCTTCCTACGGGGCGCGGCGCGGGGCCGGTTGGCGCTACTTGCAGGTGTACTTCACGCCCATCGCCGCGTCGATCTCCCGCACCACGTTCCACTTGTCCTTGAACGAGATCTCGATGAACTTCTCCTGCGGCGGCTCGGACTTCTCGAACTCCTTGAGCAGCTCCGAGCCCTCCCACTTGAAGGTGAAGAAGGCCTCTTTGATCTTGGCCTGCAGCTCCGGCTTCAGATTGTACACGACGCCGTAGCCCGACGTCGGGAACCGGTCAGACTCGTAGATCACCTTGATCTGATCGCGCTTGACGACACCGCGCGCGGCCATGCGGTCCATGACCGAGGACGCGATCGAGGCGGCGGGGTAGTCCTTGTTGGCGACGCCGAGGATGGAGTTGTCGTGCTTGCCGGAGAACACCGGCTCATAGTCCTTCTTGGCTTCCATCTTGAACTGGTCGCGCAGCAGCGCCGACGGCGCCTTGAAGCCCGAGTTCGACGTCTCCGCTGTGAAGGCGAGCTTCTTCCCCTTGATGTCCTCGATCTTCTCGATGCCGGAGCCGGGATACGTGATGAACTGCATTCGGTAGCCGAACTCGTCCTTCTTCGAGGCCATCATCGCGAACGGGCGGAATCCGGCGCAGGCGACGGCAATCGGGTTCGAGCCTGTGTTGAACGCCGCCACGTGCAGGCGGCCGGCACGCATCGCCTCGATCTGGGCGGCGTTCGACTGCACAGGGAAGAATTGGACTTTCTTTCCCGTCACCGTCTCCATGTGCCTGAGGAAGCCTTCCCAGACCTTGGCGTAGACCGCAGGGTCCTCGACCGGGGTATAGGCGAACACGAGCGTCGCCGGGTCGATCAGCTCCTTCGCATCGGTCGGAATGTCGGCGAGCAGATCGCCGTCGGCGTCCTTGAACCGCGGATCGAGCGCCGAGGCGGTGACGACCGCGGCGCTTGCCATCATCGCCGCAACCAGCATGATTGTGAGAGTTCTCAAGAGCCTAGTCATGTGTTCCACTCCATCCTTGCTGAACAGAAACTGCCTAGTCGAGAGATGTGACATTTGATCCAGCTCCGGCGCGCGAAGGGCCGCGTCCGCATGCATAGCCAGTATGCATGGTCCTTTTCCCGTTTGCCGACGGGATCTCCTGCGGGAGTGCCCGACCCGGGGCAGGCAGCCTGATCCCTATGGCGCGGCGAGCATACCCGTGCCGCACGTCGGCCTCGGTCGCGGTTGGAGTTTGACCTTCGTCGGCCTGTCGGCGGTCGCCGGGCAGGCACAGAACGGCGTGAGGACGCCCAGGCCAGCCGCGTCGACATTGCCGACGCCCACGGCACGGGCTGTCAGCATCGCGCGCATCTTCGTCGAGTGCACCGTTCGCGTTCCTACGCGGCCTTGCCGCACCGCATGCGCTGCGGCCGGTTGGCGCGCGCCAGGCGCCGGGCATCCTTCAGGTGAAGGGCGTCGTTCTCCAGCGCAGCCACCGCTGCGTCGATGGCCAACGCCACCCAGGCCGGCAGGTCCGGCGACAGGGCATAGAGGACCCACTGGGCGTCGCGACGATCCCGCAGCAGCCCTGCGTCGCGCAAAACGGCGAGATGCCGGGAAACCTTCGGCTGTGGCAGATCGAGCGCCTCCACCAGCTCGCAGACACACAACTCGCCATGCTCCGCGATCAGCGCCAGCGCGCGCAGGCGGATCGGGTCGGCGAGTGTCGAGAAAACTGTTGTTGCCTTTTCCATCTCACTTATATACGTCCGACCATATATCCGCTCAAGCGTATATACGTTGCGCCGCATGCGCGTCCGGAATGACCCGCAACAAGGAGCCGGCAATGTCGACCTTCGAGCGCTACCTGACCGTCTGGGTCGGCCTCTGCATCGCCATTGGCATCGCCCTCGGCTGGATGGTGCCGGGCGTGTTCCAGACCATCGGTGCCGCCGAGATCGCCAAGGTCAATCTGCCGGTCGCCCTGCTGGTCTGGCTGATGATCATTCCCATGCTCGTCAAGATCGACTTCGCCGCATTGTCCAAGGTCAAGGAGCACTGGCGCGGCATCGGCGTCACGCTGTTCATCAACTGGGCCGTGAAGCCGTTCTCGATGGCGCTGCTCGGTTGGATCTTCATCGGCTGGCTGTTCCGCCCATATCTGCCTGCCGACCAGATCAACAGCTATATCGCCGGCCTGATCCTGCTCGCGGCCGCGCCCTGCACGGCGATGGTGTTCGTCTGGAGCAACCTTTCGGACGGTGAGCCGCATTTCACGCTGAGCCAGGTGGCGTTGAACGATGTCATCATGGTCTTCGCGTTCGCGCCGCTCGTGGCGCTGCTGCTCGGTCTGTCGGCGATCACCATCCCCTGGCAGACGCTGCTGCTGTCGGTCCTGCTCTACATCGTCGTCCCGGTCTTCATCGCGCAGGTCTTGCGCCGATCCGTCCTGGCCAAGGGCGGCGAGGCCGCGTTGAAGGCGATGCTTGCCAGGCTGGGTCCCCTGTCCATGCTGGCTCTTCTGGCGACCCTGGTTCTGCTGTTCGGGTTCCAGGGGAGGCAGATCCTGGCCCAGCCCGTGATCATTGCACTGCTCGCCGTGCCGATCCTGATCCAGGTCTATTTCAACTCCGGGCTTGCCTACGTGCTCAACCGGTGGGCCGGGGAGGCGCACTGCGTTGCGGCGCCCTCAGCGCTCATCGGCGCAAGCAACTTCTTCGAGCTCGCGGTCGCCGCCGCGATCAGCTTGTTCGGGTTCGAGTCGGGAGCAGCGCTCGCGACCGTTGTCGGCGTTCTCATCGAGGTGCCGGTGATGCTCTCGGTGGTGAGGATCGTGAACGCGACGAAGGGCTGGTACGAGGCCGGCCTCGAGGGCAGGCGATGAGACGTTCGTTTCAGGCGCGGACGCGATCCGTCGGGCCGCGATCGATCGTCGCGATCGCTGCTCCGCCCGCCCAGGCAACGATGTCGGCCGGGTTCATCGGCAGGCTCAACGCCATCCCGCTCGTGAAGCTCCGCCATTCCTGGTCGTAGGGCGCACGCACGGCGGTCAGGACGCAGAGGCCATTCGCCAGCGCGTCCTCGAAATAGGGGCGCAGGCCCCGCCCCAGCGACTCGGCGCGCCCGAACCGATTGACGACCAGAAGATCGACGCGGTCGGCAATGGCCTCACGAAGCGCGACCTCGGCCTCGCCGAGCCCGGCCTCGTCCAGCCGGCAGCCGCGCGCACAGGGTCCCCGGTCCTGCCAGATGTCGAATGAGCGACGCGTCCTGAGATCGACGACATGCACGCTCGCCGCGCAATTGCCGCCCCGCTCGCCGGTCGAGACTTGCAGCAGGCCGCCGAGCCGGACGCCGCGCGCCGACAACTCGGCACACACGTCGATGAGAAGCCTGTCGATGTAGAAGCCGCGCGTGTAGTGGATCGCTGCAAGCGGTGAAGGCGCCTGATCGTGCATTGGCCGATGCTCCCGTGCGTGCGCGAGGTTGAGGAGGTGCGGCGCGCGCGGCGCCGCACCAGTTTCCAGGCCGAGAGGGAGATGCTCAGCCTGCCTTGTACTCCTTCGATTTGAAGGACACTGATTTCGACCGCGGCGTCGCATTCGCAACTTTGCGGATGTTGCCCCAGGTATGCTTGTAGTCCGGCAGCACCAGCTCGTTGACGCCCGGGTTGACGACATTGCCCTGGCTTCCGGCTGGCGAGCCGAAGACCATCGCAACGTGGCCGCGCTTTGCCGTATCGGTGGGATAGGCCATGCCCTGGGTGGCGCCGTTCTCGTTGGAGATCTCGATCAGGTCGCCGGCCGAGATGGCGAGCTCCGCCATGTCCTGGGCATTCATCTCGATGAACGGATACGGGAAGCGATCCTGGACGAAATCGTTCTTCTGGTCGAGGAACTGGTTCTGCCAGAAGATGTTGGCGCGAACGTTGTTGATCCAGAACTTGTGGTTGGCCTTCTCCCGCGCCTTGCCGGGAGCCTGCCAGCCCCGCCATTTGGCCGCGCAGAACAGGGCCAGCCCGTCCTTGCGGCCGTGGCGGGTGAACTTGCCGTCGGTGTAGAGCCGCTCGGTGCCGACCAGCTTTCCGTCCTTGAAGCCGACGACCGGCTCGTGCACGCCGTTGTTCCCCATTGCCCGCAGTCGCTCGTAGGTGACCTCGGGGTGGGCCTTCTGGTAGCCGTCCTTGAAGGCGTCCTCCTCGGTCTTCCAGTCGTAGCCCTTGAACTTGTCGGCATAGGCCGCCTTGCCCATCTGGCGGAGCACGCGCTCCATGTTCTGGGCGACGCCGGCTGCGATCAGGCAGTCGGGCTTGGAGTTGCCGTAGGGGTCCATGTATTTTTCCGACAGGCGCATGCGCCGCTCGCCATTCATGGATGTGAGGTTCATCTCGTTGGCTTCGCAGGCCGGCAGCAGGACGTGGGCATTCTGACCGATCTGGCTGTGGATGATGTCCACCACGACGGTGAAGAGGCCGCCGGCATTGACGGCCGCCACGATGGCGTCGACCAGTTGCTCGCGCGTGCCGCCCGCCGCCGCATCCATGGCGTCCTTGACCATGTCCGAGCGACGCTTGTGCACCCGCTTGAACTGCGAGGCGTTGAGCGTCGTCTTGTAGTGGTCGCAAGCCCAGACGTGGTGCACCTTGCCGCCGCCGCGGATCAGCAACTCATCGACATACTGCGCCGGCCGGCCGACGTGCGCATCGGAGGGACGGAAATAGCCCTCCTGATGCCCTCCGAGACGGCAGCAGCCGCCGCCTTCGCGACCGATGTTGCCCGTCGCCAGCGCGATGTTCACCAGGGCGCCGATGGTGCGGTAGTTGTCGTTGCCCCAGATGATGCCCTTCTCGTAGGCCGTCACGCACTTGCGTCGAGCGCCGCCAGCCTTCGGCTCCGCGATCCACGCCGCGGCCTTGCCGATGTCGGCCTCGGAGACGCCGCAGATCTTCGCCGCGTCGGCGAGCGACGTCCGGCAGGTGTCGAGCGCGTACTTGAGGCTGCCGAGCCCTGCCGGATGCGCGTCGTCGAGCGCCTGCGCCTCTCCCGTCTGGAAGGTCGACTTGGCAATGAAGTCCTTGTCGATCCAGCCCTTGTCGACGATGTGCGTGAACAGCGCGTTGAACAGCACCATGTCGGTGCCTTCGTTGATCGCCAGGTGCAGGACCTTGTCCTTGCCGGCGACCTGCTCGGCCGCGTTCACCGTCACCGTGCGGCGCGGATCCACCATGATGAAGCGCGCGCCGTTCCGCATCCCCGGCACCATGTGGTTCAGGAACAGGTTGGTCTGCGTCTCCAGGGGATTGGCGCCGACGATGAAGATCGTATCGGTGGTCTGATAGTCCTTGTAGGCGTAGTTCAGCTCGTCGACGCCCATGTCGCGCGTCGAATGAACCTCGGAATTGTACGCCGGCCGATTGTGGATTCGACAGTTCTTGATCTTCATGCTCTCGAAATAGAGCTTGCCGGTCGCCCAGGTGTTCTCGTAGCCGCCGGCCGAGCCGCCGTGGTCGAACATCGAGACGACCAGGTCGTCCTCCGAGCCCTGCGTGACGACGCGCGCCGTCACGCGCGCGACGAGATCGAGCGCGTCGTCCCAGGAGGTCGGCTGCCAGACGCCGTTGCGCCAGACGAGTGGGTCGCCGAGGCGCTGTTGCTGCGTGCCGGTGACGTAGGACGGGCGGTTCTCGGCCATGCGCGCCCCGCGCACCGAGCCCAATCCCGAGTTCACCACGCAATCATGGTCGGGAACCACGGCGAGATGCACATCCTCGCCGTTCTGGCGCACGAGGTTGTACATCGATGGTGCGATCCAGGTTCCATCGGCGCCCTGCTGCTTGCCGAGGTCAATGCCGAAGGCATTGCTCTTCAGCGTGCCCTGCTTGTTGCGCGGCCACGTGTAGGCTTTGTAGCCGCAGCCCACGATGCAGTAGTGGCAGGTCACATTGTGCACCTTCGCATCCTTGGGCGGGATGGGAAGACGGTCGATCTGTCTCTTGAACGCCATGATGAATTGTCCTCCCTCAGAGCACGTTGGCCGGGCGGCCGAAAATCAGGTCGCTGACGCCTTCGGCGAAGATGTTGCCGCCGCCGTCGACGCGGAGTGTGAACTGCGGAAGGTTCTGCGTGGCGTGGCCCCAGACCTGCTGGCCGCCGGCTTCGCAGTCGAAGCGCGAGAAGTGGCCCTGGCAGTTGAGCGTCTTGTCGCCTGGCCTGTACGTCAGCAGCCAGCCCTTGTGCGGACACAAGGTGGAGAACGCGACGATGTCGCGATCAGGTCCGACGCCGCCTTCGACGGCCTTGCCGAGCTTGAGAAGGACGCCGGGACTGTCCTTGTCGGGATAGGCGATGTCGAGAGGCTGATTGACCTTGAGGTCCTTCACGTTGGCAAGACGTGTCGAGGCGTAGTCGATCTGCGCGAGACCGACGCGGGCCTCTGCCTGGCCGGGTGCGATGGTCGTGGCGGCGGCGCCGGCGGCAGCCAAGGCCCCTCCGCGCAGGAACTGCCGTCTTCCCAGCTCAACGAGTTTGTCACAGCTCTTCATGTTTTTGCTCTCCCTCGGTCTCCGCAGCGAGACCAGGAGGAGCATCGCAATCGGCGTACCAGGACGAGCGCACCGTCAACGCACTGAAACTGCGCTGGGTTTCCTCTGGCGCCTTCCGTCGTCCGTTCGGTCTCTCGAACAACCTTCGGTGCCGCTGTTCGGGTTTCCGAACATCATCCGTCCGTGCCGGCGCCTTCGATCCCCAAGCGCCGCATCTTCTCCCACAGCGTCGTGCGCGAGATGCCGAGCAGGCGCGCCGCTTCGCCCGGACTGTGCGCCGTCTCCGACAGGGCGCGCTCGATTTGCCGCCGTTCCGCGGCGGCTCTGACGGCTGCAAGCGTGAGAAAGCGCTCGGAGTGCTGGGCATCCCCCGCCACGGCGAGGTCTGGAAACAGGTCGCTGCACAGGATTCTCTCCCCGGCAGCCAGCGCGACGGCACGCTCGATCCGGTTCTTCAACTCGCGGACATTTCCCGGCCAGTCGTGTTCGAGCACGGCCTCGATCGCACCGGGGGCGATCCCTTTCAGGGACGACCCGGAGGCCGCACGCGCGCTATCGAAGAAGTGCCCGAGATACAGCTGGATGTCGGCGCGTCGCTCCCGCAGGGGTGGAATCACGATCGTCAACGTATTGATGCGATGAAGCAGGTCGAGACGGAAGCGCCCGGCCTTGACCGCGCCGAGCGGATCGACGTTGGCGGCGCAAACAATCCGCGCCTTGAAGCTCAGATCGCGCTCGCCGCCGACGCGTGCATAGGTCCGCTGCTCGAGGAGCCGCAGCAGCTTGGCCTGCAGCGCGATCGGCAACTCGGTGATCTCGTCGAGAAACAGGACGCCGTCCTCGGCCCGCTCCGCGTAGCCGCGATGCAATGCGCTGGCGCCGGTGAATGCCCCCTTCTCGTGGCCGAACAACTCGCTTTCCATCAGCTCCGGCGGCAGCGCGGCGCAGTTGACGGCCACCAGCGGCGCCTTGGCGCGGGTTGAGTTGGAGTGAAGGAACCGGGCGCACACTTCCTTGCCCACGCCAGTCTCGCCCAGAAGCAGCACGGGCTGGGGAAGGTTGGAGATCTTTCGCAGGGCCGTCTCGATCTGGCGCATCGCAGGCGAGGCGCCGAGCAGGCCGGGCGACGATGTGGCCACGCGCGACCGCATCAGCCCTCGCGAGCGGTCCATCAGCGACTCGACCTCGAACGGCTTGGTGATGTAGTCCCCCGCGCCCGATCGCATCAGGCGCACCGCCTCATCGATGTCGGCGAATGCCGTCATGAACAGGAACGGGGGCGCACCGGGCCGCCGCGTGACCTCGTTGAAGATCTGCTCTCCCGAGATGTCCGGCAACCGCATGTCGCACACCACGAGATCCGGGCTTGCCGATCGCAGCCCCTCGAGAGCCGATGTCCCGTCCTTCCACCAGTCGACTGACGCCCCTTCCAGGCTCAGCCACTGGGCGAGGCTCTCGCCCATGACGGCATCGTCCTCGATCAGTGCGATAGCGCGACCGTCAAGCGACATGACGTCTCTCCTCGCGAGGCTGTTGCACCGATTGGGGCGCGGTGGCGGCTTCGGGGACCACCAATTGCACGGCCGTGCCGCCGCTCGACTTGCGACGGGCACTGAGGCACCCGCCGCTCTCCCGCGACAGGCGCTTGACCATCCACAGGCCGAGCCCTTCCCGCTCGCTCAGCGGCGCCTGTCCGTCATCCTGCTCGTTGACGTAGCGAAGCACCACCTCGGGCATGCCGGGGCCTTCGTCGCCAACCTCCAGCACGAGTCCCGCCTTTGTCGCGTACGCGTCGAATGTCAGCGTGCCCGCGATCGGCGAAGCGGCACAGCCGTTGAGCAGCAGGTTCAGCGCCGCATCGCGGACGGCGCCCGCTGGAACGGCAAGCGGGCGATCGATGCGGTTGTCCCATTGCAGACTGAGGCGCTTGCGCTTGATCTCCGGTTGCAGGAGGAGCTGCAAATCATCCAGATCGCCGCAGGTCAGCGGCAGCTGGTCGTCGCGCCTGCGGTAGGTTGCGAGACTGGAGCGCACGATGTCGCGAATCCCGCGCAGTCCGGTCTCCAGCAGCCTGATGGACGTCTCGCGCGCCGCTGGCTTCTCGCCGTGGCGCTTCAATGTGGCGACCGCATTGAGGAGGCCGCCGAGCGGGTTGTTGATGTCGTGCGCCATGCCCGCCGCAAGCCGTCCGAGGGCTGCCAGCCTCTCCTCCTCCGCCAGCTTCGCCAGCAGGCGTTCGCGTTCGCTGACCGATCCGAGCAGGGTATTGTAGCTGCGGAACAGTTGGCCGAACTCGCTGTTCGGCGGGCCGAGCTCGCTTTCCCGAATGCTGCTCATCCTGCCTTCCGCGCCGGAGCGCAGATGCGCCGAGAGAACGCGGACGGGGCGCATCATGCGCAGGACGGCAACGTAGCCGATCGCCGCCAGCGTGAGCGTGAGCAGCGCGTTCGTCATGACCAGCGTGCGCAGCACCTCCCAGCGTTCCCTGATCAGGCCTTCGATCCTGACCTCGGCATGCACGACGCCCAGCGTCCGCCCCTGGTAGGTCAGATCGCGCCGAAGGTGGGCCCGTCCGAGCGCCTCGGTCATCGCCGGCTTGGGATCTGCGCTGTCACCCAGCTTGATCCGATCGGAGAGGTGAGACTGCAGCGGGAACTCGCGCGGGTGGCTCGACGCCAGCACCCGACCCTGCGAATCGCTGACCACGGTCCATGCGATGTCGAGCCCTTGGTAGCGCTGCCGCGCGCGGTCCAACGCGTCGTAGATCTCCCAGACATCCTCGCGCACCACGTGCGGGAGAATCCCCGATGACAGCCCATCGAGGTAGGCATCGGACAGTTGCGCCAGATGGCGCGTCTGGCTATCGGCCAGCCTGGTGAGCACGCGATCGGTAATGACCACGCTGACGCTCAGCATCAGGAGCACGACGAGGAGCGGCACGCGCCAGGCCAGTGGCCAGCGAAACGGATTGATCGTACGCAGCATGCGGCGCGCCCAGGACCTCATCCGAAGCTCCGTACCTGAGCGATCTTGGCTGCAATGCCATCGAACAGCGATGGCGCGGCTTCCAGGAACCCATCGAGCCGCAGCTGCTTGAGCACGTCAGCTCCCACCGCATCCTGGTTCATGGCCAGAAGCGCCTGTCTCAGGGCGGACGTCTCCGGCGCCCCGTTGAGACGGCGCAGGCACGCGATGGGGGGAAAGCCGAGCCACTCGGAGCGTCGCAGGATACGCGTTCGTTGCGTCAGCTCGGGCTCGATCTCGCTCAGCACCTCCCACACATAGCCGTCGACGCTGCCGCTCTGCGCCAGCCCCGCCGCCACGGCGCGCACGACGTTGCGATGGCCATAGGTGAAGAAGGAGCGCCGGAAGAACTCGTCCGGCCGGCGCTGCAGCTCCGCCAGGGCCGCTCGCGTCACGAGATAGCCCGAATTGCTGTTGGGGTCGGAGAATGCGTGCACGTCCTCGTGCAGGTCATCCAGGCGCGTCGCCGCGCGGTCCGCGTCGACGATGATGTAGGATTGGTAGAGTGGCATGCCGCGCCACACGGGGACCGCGACGAGCGACAGCTCGGCGGCGGCTGCGATGAAGGGATAGCCGCAGATCCAGGCGGCTGTAAGTTGCCCGGACAGCAGCAGCGACGTGATCTCCTCGTACGTCCGGCGTTGGACGAGAGTGACCTCTTGTCCAGTGCTGCGGCTCAGGTACGCCTGCAGGCGCGCCAGCAGATCCAGATCGTTGTTGAGGAAGACGGGCGTCAGCCCGAATCTGATGGGCGCCCCGGGAGACGCCGCAAGACCTCGAGCCGGCCGCGCCACAGCCGCAGCCGCTGCCCAGTGGAGAACAGTTCGACGGCTTGGGACGGACAAGCCCAACGTCAACTCCTCCCGAATGCGGGGCTTGGTCACGGCCAGCCCGTCTCATTGGCCCGGAGCCTAAGCTAGTCGTTCGGTCGCATCAAGCGGGCACGCCGCGCTCGAGGCGCCGAGCTGAGGTCGATCTCGGTCCGATCGGATGCACGAGTCGCAATCTGCCTGTGGTTGGCGGCGCCGCCGATTGCATGCGTGTCGTCCGTCGCGTCCAGAGCGATGGGGTTGTGCGGCGCGTCATCCGCGACGAAGCCTGCGATCGCCTGCCGCCTCGTTCGCGCGGTGGCGATGGTGACGTGACCGCAATTTGCGGTATAGCGGCCCTGGTCTATTGGAGACGCGGTCGTGCGGACACGGCCCAGCTTGAGAGGGGTATCAATGCTTCGCGTCGTGTTCATGGGCACGCCGGACTTCTCCGTCCCCACGCTGGCCGCCATCGCCGGCGCGGGCCACGACATCGTCGCCGTCTACACGCAACCCCCCCGGCCGGCGGGACGCGGCATGGCCGAGCGCCCGTCGCCGGTGCACACCCACGCCGAGGCGCTCGGGCTGCCCGTGCTCTGCCCCCGCAACTTCAAGGACGCGGCCGACCGGCAGGCCTTTGCCGCCCACGGGGCCGACGTCGCCGTCGTCGTCGCCTACGGCCTGATCCTGCCGCAGGCGGTGCTCGATGCCCCCCGCCACGGCTGCCTCAACCTGCACGCTTCCGCCCTGCCGCGCTGGCGCGGGGCCGCGCCCATCCAGCGCGCCGTGATGGCCGGCGACAGCATGACCGCGGCGGCCATCATGCGCATGGAGGCGGGGCTCGACACCGGCCCCGTCTGCCTCTCCGTGCCCGTCGCCATCGGGCCGGAGACGACGGCGGGCGAGTTGCACGACGTGCTCGCGGCCGAGGGCGCCGCCGCCATGGTCGAGGCCCTCGCCCGTATCGAGGCGGGCACGCTCGCCTGCGTGCCGCAGCCCGTCGAGGGCGTGACCTACGCCAGCAAGATCAGCAAGGAGGAGACCCGCATCGATTTCGCGCTGGCTGCGGCGCACGTGCACAACCACATCCGCGGCCTGTCTCCGGTGCCCGGAGCCTGGTTCGAGGTGACGGTCGAGGGCCGGCCGGAGCGCGTGCGGGTGCTGCGCGCGAAGGTCGTGGCGGGCTCGGGCGAGCCCGGCCGCGTCATCGCCGCCCCGCTCACCATCGCCTGCGGCACGGGCGCCGTCGCCATTCTCGAGGCCCAGCGCGCCGGCAAGCGGCCCATGCCGGTCGAGGAGATGATGCGCGGCTTTGCGCTCGGGCCGGGCGCCCGCGTCAACGCCTGAGCGGCGCCGTTAAGCATGATCGTGAAGAGGATTGCCTGTGGCGCCGGGTTCGCAGTTTACTGAGCGCGCGAAGTCCTGGAACCGGAGCCCCCGTCATGCGTACGCTTGCCATTGCCGCGGCACTCACGGGCCTCGCCGGCTGCGGCGCGGCGCTCGCCTCCGACAGCGCCACCACCCGCATCGAGCCCCGGCCCTACTACGGTGCCGTCGTCTCGGTCGAGAAGGGCGTGCGCGTCTACCGGCCGCTGCCGTCCCACGACCGCATCATCATCAATCCCACGGCGGCCCCGGTCTACATCGGCGTGCCGGTGGTCCCCCCGGCCGCGGCGCCCCAGCGCCGGTAGCTCTGTCGGGGCTCCGCCGAGCGCCCACCGGAGCTGCGCACACGAGCAGGCGTCGGATCGGGCTTGCGCTGCCCGCGACCTTGGTGGACCTTTGCTGCATTGCAGCAGAGGGGTCCGTCCATGCCGCCGCCGCTTCTTGTCACCTTCGCGGGCCTCGCCTCCGGGCCCTGGCGCATCGATAGGCTCGAGGCCGTGCGGGGCGAGGGCCTGCCGCCGGCCGCAGCGCTGGGCTTCGGCCCGGCGGCCCCGGCCGGGGCGCTGTGGTCGCTCAAGGGGGTGGTGAGCCATCCCCGCTACGCCACCACGGCCGAGATGCGCACGCTTGCCGGCGTCCAGCAGGGCCTCGGCCGGCCCGAGGCCGCGTGCGCCGCGCTGATCCCGATCCGCAAGTCGGACGCCTGGTGGAGCCTCGCCCAGGACGAGCGCCGCGCCGTCTTCGAGGAGCGCTCGCGGCATACCGCCCGCTCGCTCCGGACCCTGCCCGCGGTGGCCCGGCGCCTGCACCACGCCCGCGACCTCGGCGAGCCGTTCGACTTCCTCACCTGGTTCGAGTTCGCGCCCGAGCACGCCCCCCTGTTCGAGGAGCTTGTCGCCGAGCTGCGCGCCACCGAGGAATGGTCCTTCGTGGAGCGCGAGGTCGACATCCGCCTGACGCGGGCAGTTGGGCAGTAGGCCGCAGGGAAGGGTTCTCTTTCGACGAAGGGGCTTGCGTCGGCCCGCGCGCCGCTTATCGAGGAAGCTGGAGCAGATCGCGATCACGCGTCAGCGTGTGTCGCGCGAGGAGGCTCGCACTATCAAGTGCATAGTGCGCGAAGCCAATTCCGAAGGTACGGAAAGCGCGCGAGGCGAGGCGGAGGACGGGCGCGATGGGATTGCTGTGGGCCGTGTTCACGGTCATCGCCTCAGGCGCCCAGGTTGCCCGCAACGCCATGCAGCGCGAGCTCACCCAGAGCATCGGCACCGTGGGGGCGACGCAGGTGCGCTTCCTGTTCGGCCTGCCGTTTGCAGTGCTGTTCCTCGGCATCGTGCTGGTGGCTCTGCGCCAGCCCGTTCCGTCGATCACCGGCCCCGTCTTCGGCTGGGCGCTGGCGGCGGCCATCGCCCAGATCGCCGCGACCGGGCTGATGCTGGCGGCCATGCGCGATCGCTCCTTCGTCGTCGCCACCGCCTACACCAAGACCGAGCCGGTGCAGGTGGCCCTCTTCGGCCTCGTCTTCCTCGGCGACCACATCACGCTGCCGGTGGGGCTTGCCATTCTCGTTGCCACGGCTGGCGTGCTGCTGGTGTCCTGGCCGCGCGGCGACGCCGCCCAATCCATGACCTGGGGGCCGGCGGCGCTCGGCATCTCCTCCGGTGCCATGTTCGCCATTGCGGCGATCGGCTTTCGCGGCGCCATCCGGGCCCTCGACACGCCGAGCTTCGTCATGGCCGCGACGGTGGCCCTGGTGCTCGGCCTGTTCCTGCAGTCGGCGATCCTGGCGGTGTACCTCGTCGCCGCCGACCGCAAGACGCTGGCTGCCATTCTCAAGGCCTGGCGACCGTCGCTGCTGGCAGGCTTTGCCGGCGCCTTCGCCTCGCAGATGTGGTTCCTCGCCTTCGCCATCGAGACGGCGGCCAAGGTGCGCACGCTGGCGCTGATCGAGATCCTGTTCGCGCAGCTCGTCTCGCGCAACCTGTTCAAGCAGAGCCTCGCCTCGCGCGAGGCGGCGGGCATCGGCCTCATCGTGCTCGGCGTGATCGTGCTGCTCAACAGCTGACGGGCGGCGGCATGGAACGCGGACCGCCGCCCGCATGGCCGCTACTTCAGGAGCCCTTCCGCTTTCATGGCCGCCTGCACCGCCGGGCGCTCGCTCATGCGCTTGCGGAAGGCGACGAGGTTGGGATAGGGGGCGAGGTCGATCTTCGTCGGCACCGTCCAGTTGGAGACCACGAACAGGTAGGCGTCGGCCACCGAGAAGGCGTCGCCCATCAGGTACGGCTTGTCGGCGAGATGCTTGTCGACGTGGGCAAAGCGCGAGGCGAGCCGCTCCTTGAAGATCGCCTTCACCTCGTCCGGAATGGCCGGATTGAACAGCGGCGAGAATCCCTTGTGCAGCTCCGTCGAGACGAAGTTGAGCCAGGATTGCAGCTTGGCCCGCTCCAGCGTGCCGTTGGGCGGCGCGAGCTTCTTCTCTGGCACCTTGTCGGCGATGTACTGGACGATGGCAGGTCCCTCGGTGAGGATCGTGCCGTCGTCGAGCGCGAGCGCCGGCACGTAGCCCAGCGGATTCACCGCGTGGTAGTCGGCGCCCCCCGAGATCACCTTTTTCCTGTGGTCGGTCAGCACCGCCTCGAATGGCAGTCCCGCCTCGCGCAGGACGATGTGCGGGGAGAGCGAGCAGACACCGGGGGCATAGTAGAGCTTCATGGGGCTTCCTGTCCGTGGTTCACGATTGCGGAGCCCCATACTAGGGGGAAGCCGCAGAGATTTGTGCAATCTTAGATTGCAAAAGACTCTCTTCCCTGCATGGCTCGGTCCCGCAATTGAGGTCCAGCCGGGCGCTTCGCCTGGGCCACCCCGTCCTGTGCCCAGCGCTTGCACTGCCTTTGCTGCATAGCGGGATGGCTGGACCGGAGCCCGCATTGGTGTAGAAAGCCCCCAACGGGCTGCCCGATGCGCTGTGTGGTGACTTGCGCAATGGCCGACTGACGTCGCGTCAGGATCTGGATTTGGCGATTGCGAGTAGAGCACCACATGGGGTCTTGCTAGTGTCCTGCGGCCCCGCAAATGCCGTCGCGAGCGCGCGGCGGGGTACGCGGCGTTTGCGGATCGGGACGCTGGGGACGCATGGGCGGACCAGGTGCTGACAGACAAAGGGTGGCATATGACGGGCGCAAGGGCTGCGACGAGCGGGCGGACCGGGCTGATGGCCGGTAAGCGGGGCCTGATCATGGGCGTCGCCAACAACCGGTCGATCGCCTGGGGCATCGCCAAGGCGGCAGCCGATCACGGGGCGGAGCTTGCCTTCACCTACCAGGGCGACGCCTTGAAGAAGCGCGTCGAGCCGCTGGCGGCCGAGGTCGGCTCCGGCATCGTGCTGCCGTGCGACGTGACGGACGCGGCATCCGTGGATGCGCTGTTTGCCGCCCTCGCCTCCACCTGGGGCAACCTCGACTTCCTGGTGCACGCCATCGCCTTCTCCGACAAGACGGAGCTCGACGGGCGCTATGTCGACACCACGGAGAAGAATTTCACGCAGACCATGCTGATCTCCTGCTACTCGTTCACCGCCATTGCGCAGCGCGCCGAGAAGCTGATGAGCAAGGGCGGGTCGATGCTGACGCTGACCTACTACGGCGCCGAGAAGGTGATGCCGCACTACAACGTGATGGGCGTCGCCAAGGCGGCCCTCGAGGCGAGCGTGCGCTATCTCGCGGCCGACCTCGGCCGCAACAACATCCGCGTCAACGCCATCTCGGCCGGCCCGATCAAGACGCTGGCCGCCTCCGGCATCGCCGACTTCCGCTACATCCTGAAGTGGAACGAGTACAACTCGGCCCTGCGCCGCAACGTCACCATCGAGGAGGTGGGCGACAGCGCGCTCTACCTGCTCTCGGACCTGGGCCGCGGCGTCACCGGCGAGGTGCACCACGTCGATGCCGGCTACCACGTGCAGGGCATGAAGAACGAGGACGCCCCCGACCTCACCGTGGTCAAGAGCACCGATTGATAGCAGAACAGATCGCGCCCCACGCCCAGGCGTGGGTGGCGTCAAAGAGCTCGGGCCCTCGGAAGCGTAGGGCGCATGCGCTCTTGGTTGCCTTCCCGGACGGCGTGCGCAAGCGCGGCGAGCCGGGATCCTTCCACGTCGCCTTCGTTCGCAAGCGGGAAGGATCCCGGCTCTCGCTGCCGCTCGGCCGGGAAGGCAAGCATTGGGCCTGCCGCACCTCCGCCTCTCCAGCAGGTCGCGCGTGAGCGCGCGGCGGTCGTGGCTCCAATGCGACGGCAGGCCTATAGCCCGAGCTTCTTCCTCAGGGCGTCGTTGACCGCCTGCGGGTTGGCCTTGCCGCCGGTCGCCTTCATCACCTGGCCGACGAACCAGCCGATGGCCTTCGGATTGGTGCGGGCGTCCGCCACCTTGTCCGGGTTGGCCGCGACCACGGCGTCGACTGCCGCCTCGATGGCGCCCGTATCGGTCACCTGCTTCAGGCCGCGCGTCTCGACGATTTCCGCCGGGTCGCCACCCTCGCTCCACACGATCTCGAACACGTCCTTGGCGATCTTGCCGGAGATGGCATTGGAGCCGATGAGATCGAGGATGCCGCCCAGCTGCTTGGCCGACACCGGGCTCTCGCCGATTCCGAGCCCCTCCTTGTTGAGGCGTCCGAACAGCTCGTTGATGACCCAGTTGGCCGCCGTCTTGCCGTCGCGGCCCTTGGCCACCGCCTCGAAGAACTCCGCGCTCTCGCGCTCGGCCACCAGCACGGCGGCGTCGTACGGCGACAGCTTGTAGTCGGCGATGAAGCGCGCCTTCTTCTCGTCCGGCAGCTCCGGCAGGCCTTGCCTCAGGCCGTCGACGTAGTCCTGCGTCAGCTCCAGCGGCAAGAGGTCGGGGTCGGGGAAATAGCGGTAGTCGTGCGCCTCCTCCTTGGAGCGCATGGCGCGCGTCTCGCCCTTGACGTTGTCGAACAGGCGCGTCTCCTGGTCGATCGACCCGCCATCCTCCAGGATGTCGATCTGCCGGCGCGCCTCCACCTCGACGGCCTGGCCGATGAAGCGGATCGAATTGAGGTTCTTGATCTCGCAGCGCGTGCCGAATGGCTCGCCCGGACGGCGCACGGACACGTTCACGTCGGCGCGCAGGTTGCCCTTCTCCATGTCGCCGTCGCAGGTGCCGAGGTAGCGCAGGATGGTGCGCAGCTTGGAGAGGAAGGCCTGCGCCTGCTTGGAGGAGCGGATGTCGGGCTTCGACACGATCTCCATCAGGGCGACGCCCGAGCGGTTGAGATCGATGTAGGTGTAGTCCGGATGCTGGTCGTGGATCGACTTGCCCGCATCCTGCTCCAGATGCACGCGCTCGATGCCAACCGAGAACGTCTCGCCCTCGAGGTCCACCTCGACGACCGCTTCGCCGACCACGGGCTGCTTGTACTGCGAGATCTGGTAGCCCTGCGGCAGGTCCGGAAAAAAGTAGTTCTTGCGGTCGAAGACGGACACGAGGTTGATCTGCGCCTTGAGGCCGAGCCCCGTGCGCACGGCCTGCGCCACGCACTCGGCGTTGATCACGGGCAGCATGCCGGGCATGGCCGCGTCGACCAGCGACACATGGCTGTTGGGCGGGGCACCGAAGGCGGTGGAGGAGCCCGAGAACAGCTTCGCCTTGGAGGCGACCTGGGCGTGCACCTCCATGCCGATCACGACCTCCCAGTCGCCAGTGGCGCCGGGGATCAGGTTAGAGCTCTTGGCGGCGGACTTGCCGGCCTTCTGTGCGCTCATGACGATTGGCATGCCCGGAGATGAATTCCTGCCGCCTCTGCTAGAGCAAACAGGCGCAAGAGGGAAGCCCCGGCGTCCCTCGCCTGCCGTGGCGGACTTGCGGTTCAGGTCCGCCGGCGCTCGACCAGCCGGCGTTGGGCGACGGCCATGACCCTTCCGAACCGGGATTTGCCTTGAGCCACATGCCCTTGCCTCCGGGGCCGCCGGGCGCGCGCGATCCGCTGCAACGTCCTAGCGCAGCTGCCAGTAGACGTCGGGGGCGACGCCCCTCTCGGCGAGGCCGCGCGCCTTGGCGCCGAGCTGGCGCGCGATGATGGTCTGCAGGTCCTTCAGCACCGAGGTGCTGTCGACGAGGTAGGAGTGGCCGAAGTTGCGCGTGATGGTGGAGGCCTCGCTCGCGTCGATCGTGTCCATGCCCTTGTACACCTGCACGCCGCCGCTGCTCTCGCCCACGCGCGGGAAGCCGTGCACCACCTTGGAGGCGACGAGCGCGATGTCGCCCGAGGAGGCGTAGATCGTCTTGCGCGTGTTCTGCATCTTGGCCAGGCTCGGCGCGATGTTGCGCTTGAAGATGTCGGCGTTGATGTCCGGCGCGGCCAGCAGCAGCTCCTTGATGTGGCGCGTGTCGTTGCCCTTCTCGACGAAGCCCTGCAGGCCGTGGCCGACGATGCGGTTGCCCATGCTGTGGGCGACGATGTAGATCGCCTCGACCGGCAAGGCGGAGAGTTGCTTGAGGAGGCCCTCGAACACGCTCTCGCACAGGCGCGCTGTCTCTTCGTCCTGCAGGTAGGCGCGCACGCGGCCAGCCGACGGCCAGGTGTAGAAGAAGGGGATGCCGGGGAACTGCAGATCGTGGGCGAGCTGGGCGGTGCGGAGCGCCGCCTCCTCGAAGGTCATGTAGTAGCCGTGCACGTAGACGAGCATGGCGCGCGACTTGCCGCCCCGCAGCCGGCTGGACATCTCGCTCATCGCCGCCTTGCTCTCGATCGGCACCACCTCCTTGAGGACGAAGTGCTTGCTCGGGTCGGCGGTGCGCTCCAGCTTCCAGATCGAGGGCAGCTCGATGGTGCCGACGGTGTGGCCGGGCGGGATGCTGACCACGGCGCGCCCGAAGGTGAGATCGGAGATGGCCTCGAGGCCGTAGGTCTCGCCCGGCGAGCGCGGCGATTTCTCCAGCTTGCGGTTGGTGGCGTAGTAGGTCGTCACCAGCAGCGCCTCCGGCTGCGCCGGCGCGCCCGGGGCTGCGGCCGCCGGGGGCGGGGCGTCCTGCGGCACGCCGCGCGCCGCGGCCGGCGGTGGGGAGGGCGCGGGGGTGGGCGGCGCCGGCGGCGGGGCAGCCTTGGGCAGGGCGCGCTCCATGCGCACCGCCCGCTTGGCGATGACGGGCTCGCTGTCCTTCTTGCAATCGATGGCGAACAGGACCTCGAGCAGATCCTCCTGGCCGCGGCGGATGTTGCGGTTGATGCTGCGCACCTTCGGCTCGTCGCCGGCTGCCGCGCGCAGGTCCGCGCGCAGCTTGGACAGGCGCGCCTGGATGCCGTCGCGGCGCGTCTCCAGCTCGGCGCGGGGCGTGGCCGCCGTGGCCTTGCAGTCGGCTGGAACGAAGCCGGGCGCGGCCGCCTGCGCCGCGGCGGGAGTGCTCAGGCCGGTCGCCGCCAGCATCAGGGCCAGCAGCGGTGCGCCAAGACGCGGCGCGCGTGCACGAACGAGCAAAGCAACGCTCAGGAGCACCATGGCAACAATTCCCCCCACGCCGGCCGGCAGGATGAAGCAGCCCAACGATGCGTCTATATCGGCCCCAAACGTCGGGACGCAAGGCATATCGCGGCCTGCTTCCCCACGCTGGCGGAGTGAGAGCTTCGGAAATTGGCATTCTTGAGACGCGGCCGAGGCGCGGTGCGCGCCGGCTCCGCCGCGCCTGTCACGTGCCCGGGATGCGGAAGGCGGCAAAGCGCATGCCGAGATATGACACGCACATGGCAACGACCGACGCGAAGGCGATGGCGACGACGGGCAGCAGGTCCTCCCCCCACATCAGCATCAGGGCGACGAACACCGCGTAGTTGACCGCCGCGGAGAACCACGCGACGCCCGCATAGCGCAGGAACTCGGCAACCGACGGGGGCGTATCGAGCGCGAAGGTGAGCCGCCGGTGGGAGAGCCAGCCTGCGACCATGGCAACAGAGATTGACCCGAGGCGCGCCACGATCGGGTCGAGGTCGAGAAGGCTCGTCAGCAGCTGCAGGGTGATGGCATCGACGCAGAAGGCCACCGTGCCGGAGATCACGAAGCCTGCGCCGTGCCGGAACAGGCGCGTCAGCTCGAACCGGCCAGAGTCGTCTCGCAATCTCATGCGGCGGCCATCTCCTCGATCGCCCTCCAGTCGAGCGCCGGCCCTGTGGGGCTGCGCGATGGGCGCCAGATGCGCGTGGGCAGGTCAGGATCCCGCATCAACACACCGTATTCCATCTTTCGCCGGTCCACGACCGGGTCACGTCCGCGCAGGTCGTCGTCGACATGCCCGGGATGGCACATGACGATGTGGGGCGCGGTTGTGACCGCAAGGGCGCGGCGCAACTCGTCCTCGTAGGGCACCTTCAAGTCGAATCCTGAGAATCCCGAGAAGCCGCGGTTCACGGGCAGCCCGCGCGCGCGTACGGCCGCGCCGAAGCCGCGGGAGAGGACGTGGACGAGAAGGGCCTTCGCCGCCGGCTCGCCGCGGGCTTTTATCGACTGGTAGCTGTCGGCCGGGTCGCGCAGCATCGGTGGGCGGTCCGGGTAGCGGCGCGCCACGACCTCGATCAGCACGTCGCGCACCTGCGGCAGGGCATGCACGTGCTGGTGCCCGTCGACGTGGTCCGGGGGGAAGCCGAGCCGCGCCTCGAACGCATCGAGCTGGCGGGAGACCTCGTCGGCAAGCTCGGTCGGCTCGAGAAGCCTCAGGCAAGCGAGCGGGATCAGGCTCTTGAGCCCCAGGAAGCTGCCTTTGGGCGCGATCCGGCGGAGTCGGCCGAGCGGCGGCCCCAGGGTCAGATCGAGATGCAGGCCGATGGACAGGCGTCCGCGGTGCACGAGCAGGCGCGGGGCAGAGGCCGGCCAGTGCGCGGAGGTGACGAGAACGCTGGTTGCCGAAAGGCGGCGTGCCGCCGCGAGCTCGCCGATGGCGCGCGAGACCCCCTCGGTCAGGCCGTAGTCGTCAGCGCAGAGAATGATCATCGCATCCCGCACTCGCCCGTCGCACCTGCCGAAGGATGCCGGCTGCCGAGCCGGTCCCTCCCGTCTCTCACTCGCCCTGTCGGCCGGGAGGCGTGCCCTCGCCGGCGGGCGGGTTTTGGCCGCCCCCGAGCTCCTCCGCAACCAGATACAGCGGGCGGCCTTTCACTTCCTCGTAGACGCGACCAAGGTACTCGCCGATCACGCCGAGCGATATCAGCTGCACGCCGGAGAAGAACATGACGGAGATGACGAGCGTCGGGAAGCCCGGGACGTCGGAGCCGTAAAGGAGCGTTTTCACCAGGAACATCAAGGCGTAGCCGATGGCCAGAGCCGAGATGCCCAGGCCCAGGTAGGACCACACCCGCAGCGGGATGGTGGTGAACGACACGAGCCCGTCGATGGCGAATCGGAACAGCTTCCCCGGCTTCCAGCGGGAGGCGCCGCCGTCGAACCGCGGGGGCACGTTGAACGGGATTCCGAGCGACTTGAAGCCCATCCACGCGAACAGGCCCTTGTTGAATCGCACCCGCTCGTCCATGCGGTTGAGCGCCTCCACGGCCTTGCGGTCCAGGATCCTGAAGTCGCCGGCGTTGGGGGGCAGGGTGGTTCCACTCAATATTTTGAATGTCTTGTAAAAAAGCTTGGCGAACAGGCGGTGCGCCGCGGTATCCGCGGCACGGTCGATGCGCTGCCCGTAGACCACATCGTAGCCCTCGCGCCAGTGGCGCAGGAACTCGGCGACCAGCTCCGGCGGGTGCTGCAGGTCCGCGTCCATGATCACCGCCGCGTCGCCCTTCACCTTGCGCAGGCCGGCGGCCGTCGCGATCTCCTTGCCGAAGTTGCGGCTGAGCGAGATGGCCCGATAGCGGCGGTCGCGCCCGCACTGCTCGCGCAGCCGGAAGATGGTCCCGTCCGTCGAGCCGTCGTCGACGAAGACGACCTCCCACGGCACCCCGAGCCCATCGAGGGACGGCTCCAGCTTGCCTATCAGCCCGTCGAACCCCTTCTCCTCGTTGAGCATTGGAATCACGATCGAAAGCAGCCCGCAGGTGCGCAGGGGCTCACGGCCGCCGGGCGCGGTGCGGGACATGCTGTTGATCTCTTGCACGGACAAGGTTCTCGTTCCTGGCTCGCAGCCGTTGCCGGCGTTCTCGTCTTATATGGGTCTTGCGGCGGATTTCCCTGCTTGTTGCGATCTGATCCGGCCTCGCGGCCACCCCACGCAAGGCTCGTGAGGGCAGGTTCCCGCAAAATAGCTGTTCTCCATCAACGAGCAACCATTTGCCGTGCGCCCGCCCCGCCGCCGCCTGCGATCAACCGCGAGGGGCCCGAGATGCTGTGTCGCCGGTTGCATCCGGGCCATTGCTCGCGCCGGGGGGCCAGATATTTCGACCGAGGTCGCCCCGGCCTTCGAAAATGTCGCACAAATCAGGGAACGTGGGCCGCCCGTCGATCGTTGTGAAAAGCGGAAGCGGCGCACGGATTGGCGGTGGCCGCAGTCGCCAGTGCAGGATCCGACCTATACAGCCTGCGTTCATGTTCAGACGACTAAGCACGACAGGTCCAAACGTTCCGGCAAATCGTACAAGCGATGGCAGGGACGCACAGGCAAGCATGGTTCTCTGCAACGACTGAAGCCGGCTGCAGGGACACTCCATTCTTCCGATGGAGTGTTCTTCCGTGGGTGCATTTCCTTGCGGGGAGGAAGCCCATATCTCTCGGAAATAACTTGTGACGCGACGCCGCTGGCACGTCGCCTTTACAAGAACCAAATTGTCGGCCCATATCCGCGCCGGCACGCCGTTTGGAGAGTTCGATGAAATCGAATGCGGTGACATCCGTAGAACTTGAACTGGATTGGACTGCGCAAACCATCCTGCCCTTGGAGTTCAAGGGCCGCGAGTTGCAGGTAGAAGCCCGGGCCTATCAGGGCTCCGACCCTTCCTTCCAGGCTCTGGTGCTCGTGCATCGCGACAAGGACGCGAAGGAGCCCGTCAAGGTTCCTGTCGTGCGCGTGCACAGCGGCTGCGTGACCGGAGACATCTTCCATTCGCTGCGTTGCGACTGCTATCCGCAGCTGCAGGCGGCCATGGACCGTATCCTGTCGAGCCCGCTCGGCGTGCTCGTCTATCTCCCCTACCAGGAGGGCCGCGGCATCGGCCTCGTCAACAAGATCCGCGCCTACGCGCTTCAGGATCAGGGCTACGACACGGTCGACGCCAACGTGGCCATCGGCGCGCCGATCGAGGCGCGCGACTATGATCTCGCCGCCCACATCCTGTTCGACCTCGGCTTCCCCGAGATCAAGCTTCTGACCAACAATCCAGCCAAGGTCGAGGCGCTGACGGAAGAGGGCGTCGACGTGATCGAGCAGATCCCGCTCATCGTGAAGGCCTCACCGCACAACACGCGCTACCTGAAGACCAAGAAGGAGCGCATGGCGCACAAGCTCTGAGGGCTTCTGCGTCCGGCATCGCGACGGATCGAAGGCAGCGCTCCCGGCGCTGCCTTTTTTCATGTGCGCAGCGCGAATCGTTTGGGTGCCCGCCCGGGTCGGCGTGCATGCGCAAGGCTGCCCGCGCGGGGGGCGATATCGATGCAAAATGCCGCAAATCGGCAGAATGGCACCGCTTCTCCAGGGGCTTAACCCGGATTTTACTCTAAATACGGATTGTCCGAAGTCGGCGTATTTTGGCGGAGCGCGCGCTCCGTTGGCCAGCATCGGAGGGCGACGTGTCCATCGGCATCAATACCCGGCTCTACAGCCTCATCCTCTTGTTCGCGCTGGGGTGCAGCGCGCTCACGGTCGCCCTCATCTGGCAGAGCAACCAGCGTGCCCTCAGTGCCCGCGAGCGCAGCCTCGAGAACGTCGTCGACATGGCGATCTCGATCCTCGAGGCGCACAAGAAGATGGCCGACGCCGGCGTCATGCCCGAGGAGGAGGCGCGCCGGAAGGCCTACGCCATGGTCACCGCGCTGCGCTTCAACAAGACCGACTACCTGTTCGGCATCAGCAGCGACGGCTTCATTGCCTTCCATCCCTCGGCGAAGTTCCTCGGCAATGCCGTGCGCAAGAACGTCGACGCGAAGGGTCGCAACTGGGGTGCCGAGATGGCCGATATCGCCGCCCGCCTCGGCAGCGGCTTCGTCGCCTACGAGATCGAGCCGCCCGGCGCGACGGAGCTCGTCGCGAAGCTCGCGTACCTCAAGGCGTATGCGCCCTGGAAGGTCGCCGTGGCCGCGGGTGTCTACATCAACGACCTCAAGGCCGAGCGCGCGAACTCGGCCTGGCAGGCGGGCGCCATCACGCTGGTGCTGGCGCTGTTGCTGAGCGCCGCGACCTTCCTCATCGCGCGCAGCATCGCCAAGCCGCTCGGCCGGCTGGCGACGGCCATGGGCCGCATCACCCGGGGCGAGGACGTCTCGGTCGCCCGCGACGCCGGGCGCCGCGACGAGATCGGCAGCATGGCGCAATCGGTGGAGTTCTTCCAGGACGCGGCCAAGGCCAAGGAGCGGGCCGAGAAGGACGCCGCGGCGCAGCGGGCCAATGCCGAGGCGGCGCAGGCCGCCCGCGAGCGGGAGAAGCTGGAGGAGGAGGCGCGCACGCAGGTCATGGTCGACTCTCTCGCCGCCGGCCTCGATCAGCTCGCCCGCGGCAACCTCGTGTGCAACATCGACAGGCCCTTTCACGCCAGCTCCGAGAAGCTGCGCAAGGACTTCAACACCTCGCTCGCAACCCTGCGCGAGGCCATGCAGCGTGTGGCGGACGCGGCCAGCAGCATGCGGGCCGGCGCCGGCGAGATCTCCTCGGCCGCCGACGATCTCTCGCGCCGCACCGAGCAGCAGGCCTCGAGCATCGAGGAGACCTCGGCCTCCCTCGACGGGATCGTGGAGACCGTGCGCAAGACGGCGACCGGCGCCGTCCACGCCCGCGACGTCGTCGCCGCCGCCCAGAAGGACGCGGAGCAGGCGGACGTCGTCCTGCGCGATACGGTCGAGGCCATGGGCGGCATCGAGAAGAGCGCCCAGCAGATCAGCCAGATCATCGGCGTCATCGACGAGATCGCCTTCCAGACCAATCTGCTCGCCCTCAACGCCGGCGTCGAGGCCGCCCGCGCGGGCGAGGCCGGCCGTGGCTTTGCCGTCGTCGCCTCCGAGGTGCGCGCACTCGCCCAGCGCTCGGCGCAGGCAGCCAAGGAGATCAAGGCGTTGATCAGCACCTCGTCGGCCCAGGTCGGCCAGGGCGTCCAGCTTGTCGCGCGCACCGGTGACGCGCTCGGCCGCATCCTCGCCCAGGTGAGCGAGATCAGCGGCATCGTCGGCGGCATCGCGGGCGCGGCGCAAGAGCAGGCGAACGGCCTGTCGCAGATCAACGCCGCCATCAACGAGCTGGACAAGGTGACCCAGCAGAACGCGGCCATGGTCGAGCAGTCGACGGCGGCAAGCCACAGGCTGGCCGGCGAGGCCGAGCGGCTGGCCGAGCTGATCGGCGCCTTCCGCACGGGCGGCAGCGCGCCCGGTGCCGGAGCGCCGCGCCGTCTCGCCGCCTGAGACCGCAGGCCGCCCGTGCGGCCTGCGGCGGCCGGGCTTGCGCTCCAAGCCGGGCCCGGCGCACACTGCCAGCCGGCAGGACGATCCACGCTGGAGGCGCGATGTACAAGCCGTTCGATCTGACGGGCCGGGTGGCGCTGGTGACAGGGGGCAACAGCGGCATCGGGCTCGGCTTCGCCCGCGGCGTGGCGGAGGCCGGCGCCGACGTCTGCATCTGGGGCACCTCGCAGGCGAAGAACGCGAGCGCTGCGGAGGATCTCGCCCGGACCGGGCGCAAGGTGCTGGCGCTCGAGTGCGACGTCGGCGACGAGAAGGCCGTGGAGGAGGCGTTTGCCAGGACGCTCTCGCACTTCCGACGGGTCGACGGATGCTTCGCCAACGCCGGCGTCGCGGGCTTCACCAGCCGTTCGTTCACGCAGATGACGAGCGAGGAGTGGCACCGGGTGCTGCGCGTCAATCTCGACGGGGCGTTCTACACGCTCAGGGCCGCGGCGCGCCACATGGTGGAGCGCGGCGGCGGCGGCGCGCTCGTCGGCACGGCCTCGTTGGCCGCCATCGAGGGTGCCGCGCGGCACGAGCACTATGCGGCCACCAAGGGCGGCCTCGTCTCGATGATGCGGGCGCTCGCCGTGGAGTTCGCGCGCAACGGCATCCGTGCCAACGCGGTGCTGCCCGGATGGATCGAGACCAACATGACCGCCGGCAACATGAGCAACGAGAAGTTCGCAAGCAACGTCATGCCGCGCATTCCCATGCGCCGCTGGGGAACCGGTGCCGACTTCGCCGGCATCGCCGTCTATCTCATGAGCGACGCCTCGAGCTACCATACGGGCGACACGTTCCTGATCGACGGCGGCTACGCGCTGTTCTAGTTGCGCCGTCCGACTTTAGTTGCGCCTTCCAACTCCCCTTTGGGGAGCCGGCCGGAAGGCGGGTAGGAATTTAGGGGAAAGGCATGCCGCATCTGATCGTCGAGTACTCGGCCAATCTCGAAGCCGCGCTCGACATGGGGCACGTCATCGGCGCGCTGCATGCGGCTGCGCTGGAGACCGGCGTCTTCCCCATCGGCGGCGTGCGCGTGCGTGCCGCCCGGCGCGACCTCTACAAGATCGCCGACGGGCATCCGGACAACGCTTTCATCCACGTTGAGGCCCGCATCGGCGCCGGGCGCGCACCCGAGGTGCGGCAGAAGGCGGCCGAGACCATCTTCGCGCGGCTGAAGGCGGCCACTGCCGAGGAGTTCGCGCGCCGGCCGCTCGGGCTGTCGCTGGAGATCGTGGAGATCGATCCCGTCGGCACGCTGAAGCACAACAACCTGCACGAGGCCGTCGCGCGGCGCGCGAAGGGGTAGCGCGCATCGGGCCTGGGCTGGAATGCCCGGGCGTGCCAGGATCCCGCCGTCGCCGGCGCGCCGTCGCGCTGCAACCGCCTCGAGGTCACGCCCTCCCCGAGCGTCTTCCCGGACGTCGTGCGCGAGCACGACGATCCGGGATCTTCACCCGCCGCGGTCTTCGCCACCGGGAAAGGTCCCGGCTCTCGCTGCCGCTCGGCCGGGAACGCAGGCGGAGAGGGAGGTGGCACGCCCTCTCCGGATGCCGTCCCGGACGTCGTGCGCGAGCACGACGATCCGGGATCCTCACCCCTCGCGATTCTTCACAACCGGGAAAGATCCGGCTCTCGCTGCCGCTCGGCCGGGAGCGCACGCGGAGAGGGAGGTGGCACGCCCTCTCCGGATGCCTTCCCGGACGTCGTGCGCGAGCACGACGATCCGGGATCCTCACCCGTCGCGCTCCTTCGCAACCGGGGAAGATCCGGCTCTCGCTGCCGCTCGGCCGGGACGGCACGCGGAGAGGGAGGTGCCAGGAGCTGGGCAGACGCCCGGATGGAACACATCGTGGGCTCCACGCGGGACACCCCATGCCCCCCGCACGCGCTCGCCCCTTGGCATGCCTTCCCGGACGGCGTGCGCAGGCGCGGCGATCCGGGATCTTTCTGCTATCGGATCAACCGCAACGGGAAAGATGCCGGACTGGCGCTGGCGCGCCATCCGGGAGGGCAGCTCTTGAGGATGCGGGTGCGCCGTGCGAGGGCGCGTAGTGCTTCAAGTCCTGAATGCCCTTGGGCGCCCGCCGGTCAGTTGCCGTAGTACTGGAACGCGGCCCAGTAGTAGGGATGCGCGAACGGCTTCTGCCCGCCACCGGGGCTCGCGAGCTGCGCTATCAGCCGCGCCCCGTCGGCCGCGGACAGGCGCTTGGATTTCTGCATCCCCGTCACCAGGTCGCGCAGCCGCTCGGGCGTCGCATCGCGCACCCAGAGCTGGCTGCGGCGCAGCGCCGGCGCCGGCGCCATGCGCTGGCCGATGTAGAGATCGTAGAACTTCATCATGATCAGCGCCGTGGCGATGTCGTCCACCGGCCACAGGCTGCCGATGACGCCCGCTGCGCCCGCCTGCAGGAACGCGGCCGGCAGGCCGGTGAACTCGTCGGGCGCCCGCTGGAACTCGAACACGCCGGTCTCGCACGCCGACAGCACCACGAGCCGCGGGTGCCCGAGATCGCCGCGATCGAGCAGCTCCCCGATCGTCAGGCGCTGGCCGCCGGCGAGTTGCAGCGCCGACTGCGTCGGGTTCGCCCACGAGAAGCCCCCGTGCGTGGCAAAGTGCCAGTGGTTGGCCTTGCTCAGGGCGTCGAGCACCGCCTTCAGGTTGGCCGTCTCCGCCCCCAGCACCGTGCGCCGGCCGGCCGCGAAATAGCTTCCCGACACGCTGCCCTCGGGCTCCGTGAACTGCAGGTCGCCCGTCGGGTTGACCACCGCCGCGAGCCTTGCCGTGCCCGCGGCCGCGGCCCGCTCGGCAGCGATCCGCGCCGCCACCAGGCTCGGCGCCGTCGTGATGGTGTAGCCGTCGATGAGGCCGCCCGTGCCCTGCCCGTCGCCCGCGATCCCGATCGGCAGCAGGCCGAGCGCCCCGTGCGGCACCCACAGCACCGCCGCCTCCCGGGCAACGCCGTTGGCGCGTAGGCTCTGGGCGATCGCCGCGCCGGCGAGCCTCTCCAGATCGGCCGGCAGGCTTGCGATGGCCTGCAGCCAGTTGGCGCGCAGCGCGCCCTGCTGGTCGGCCGGCAGCGAGTTCACGGCGTAGGCCCCGAGCCAGCCGGCGACACGCCCGCTCGGGTCGGCGCCCAGCACGAAGCGGGCGAGCGCGGCGCTGTCGAGCCCGTCGATGGCCGACGCGGCGACGGCCACCCCGCGCCCCGCATCCGGCGTAACGGTGAGCAGCGCTGCGCCCTGCTCGCTCACGACCGGCAGCACCAGCGCGCCGTGGCGGGCCAGCAGCGATCCGGCCTCCTTGAGCGTGCCTTCGGCCGCATCCTGGGCCGCCGGCTGCGCCTGCGCGACGATGCCCTCGGCTTGCTTGCGCAGCGCCTCGATCTCGCGCACCGCCTGCAGCCGCTCCTCGCCGCCGACGAGGTCCACCCGTGCCTCGATGGCGCGGATCTGCTCGCGCGTCCTCTCCAGCCGTTGCCGCTGCTCCCGCGGCAGCACCAGTGCGTCGAGGCCGAGCGACACCCGGAGCATGCGGGCCTTGCCGCTCTCCAGGATGTGCAGCGCCTCCTTGGGCGCGCCCAGCATCACCGCCGCGTACGCCGCCGACGGGAACAGCGTGCTGCCCTCGCGCACCACGCTCTCGGCCTCGGCGCGATTGAGGCCGCCTGCGAACAGCACGTTGGAGGCGGCGATGGCGGATGCGAACTGCGCCCGCGCCCCCGCCCAGTCCCGGCGCGCCAGTGCGATCTGTCCGGCGTTCTGCGCCGAGCGTAGATGCAGCAGCGGTGCCGCCGCGAGCGTGTTGACGCTGAGTGCCGCCTCCGCCGCCGCGGCCGCCGCCGCCAGGTTCGCCGCCCGATCGCCGCCCGCGCGCTGGCGCAGGGCGCCGGCGAGGTTGTTCTGCGCGACGGCCCACTTGGACGGATCGGAGGCCCGCGTGTAGTGGCCGAGCGCGCTCTCGTAGGCCGCGATCGCCTGCTCCACGTTGTCGGCCGCGTTGCCCTTGATGCGTCGCGCGTAGGCGATGCCGAGGTTGAGCTTCACCCGCGCCGACCGCTCCGGATAGGCCTGCGGCGTGTAGACGGTGAGCGCCGCCGTGTAGCGCGCGATGGCTCGCTCGATGCGCTCGGCCGGGCTGTCGAGCTCGGCGTCGAGCAGCAGGTTGGCGAAGTTCATGTTGAGCTGCGCCCATTCGGACGGATAGGCCTCGCGCGTGAACACGCGAGCCGCGTTCTCGAAGTGCGCGGCCGACCGCTGCAGGTTCTCGCGCGCGTTGCCGCGCCCGCGCTCCGCGTAGGCCATGCCCAGGTTGTCGTGGATCCCGGCCCACGCCTTCGCCGACTTCTCCAGCGAGGCGACGGCCAGCGCCTGCTCGTAGGCGGCGATCGCCTTCTCGACGTTGTCGGCCCGCACGCCGCGGATGCGCGCCCACAGGCTGGCGCCAAGCGCCTGCTGCGCGGCGGCCCAGGTATCGGGCGCCTTCTCGCGCGAGAGCACCGCAAGCGCCGCCTCCGCAGCCTCGATGGCGCGCTCCAGGTTGTCGGCCCGGCGGCCCTCGATGCGATGCCAGTAGGCCTTGGACAGGTTGATGGAGATCGATGCCCAGTAGGAGGCGGCCGCCTCCCGCGTCATCACCTCGGCCGTCGCGTTCAATGCCGCGATCGCCGCCTCGATGTTCTGCGCCCGGTCTCCCCGGACGCGATCGAGATGCACCATGGCGAGGCCGAACTGCACCCGCGCCCAGTCCTGCCCGCGCTCGGCCGCCGTGTGCCCGAGCGCCTGCTGGTAGGCCTTCAGGGCGCGCTCCAGCGCCTCCGGGCGGTTGGCCCCCTCGATGCGGCGGTACTCGTTGCCGAGCTGCCCCCACATCTGCCCGAGCAGCTTATCGCGGCCGGGCTCGCGCAGGGGCCACGGGTTGGCGGCAACGGCCAGCGCCAGCGCTTCCTCGATCTTCTGCGCCCGCGCCTCGGGCGTCGGCGCCCGCGAGGAGCCCTGCCAGGCGGAGATGATGGCGAGAGCCTGCTCCTTGCTGCTTCCGGCCTGGGACCAGGCGGGGCCCGCGCCGCAGGCCGCAAGTCCGATCACGAGCCCCACGGCCAGCGCCGCGCCGTGGCGGCGCGCAAGGCCCCGTCGAATGCATGCCATCGCGTCCCCTCCAGCCTGCACTGCGGCAGCGGCCAAGATGGACCACGACATCGGATCATTTTGTGGCAGCGGGCGGTCTCGCCCCGGCACGGCGCCGGAGCGCCGCATCGGGCATGCCGAGGGCCCGGCACGCCGCAGCGTCCGGGGGATGCGAGTGAGGGAGCGGGGCGCTTCGGCCAGGCTCATGTGCAAAGAAGGGCGTCCACGCCCCGCGACGTCGTGACGGCGCCCGGGCACGGCTACCAGGCGAGCCACGTCCGGCTCACGTTCTTTCCCGGGCAGGCGGTGGGCGATCAGCCGCCACGGCGAGAAGGGCCCTCCGTCCGACGTCCCGCCGCCCGTCCAATCGAAATGCCTCGCGAGAGCACTCCCTCGTGGGCGGCGATGGGGCATTGTCTCACCGTCCGCAGGAGC
>JANRIO010000083.1:0-42601 GCA_033764875.1 Hyphomicrobiaceae bacterium
CGCCGTCGCCGAGCCGGCGCCGAAGGCCGCCCCGCCCGCCGCCGCTCCGGGCGCGCCCGCGCCCAAGCAGGCGGCCACCCCGAGCGCGAAATCGGAGAAGGCGGCCCCGCCGCCGGCTCCGCCCGCGGCCAAGCCCGAGCAGGTCGCCGACGCCACCGACTGGCTGGTCTGGTCGCAGCAGCAGTTCCAGGCCCTGGTCAAGCGCCTGACCGAGGGGGCGGCGCCGCCCGAGAAGTGGGACCCCGTGAAGGAGGCGGCCAAGCGCCCTGAGGAGCCAAAGCAGCCTCAGAAGGCGCCAGAAAAGGCCGACGCGAAGGCCGTCGCGAAGGCCGATCCCAAGGTGGCCGAGACGGCGAAGGCCGCGGAGGAGCGCAAGCTCGCCGAGGTCCGCCGCGCCGAGCCGCAGAAATCCGATGAGGCCGCCAAGGCCGAGGCGGCGCGAAAGCAGGCCGAGGCGAAGGCTGCCTCAGACGCCAAGGCCGCTGAGGCCAAGCGCATTGCCGATGCCAAGGTCGCAGCCGATGCCAAGGCCGCCGAGGAGCGGCGTGCGGCCGAGGCCAAGCGCATTGCCGACGCTAAGGCGGTAGCCGATGCCAAGGCCGCAGCCGATGCCAAGGCCGCCGAGGAGCGGCGTGCGGCCGAGGCCAAGCGGATCGCCGACGCCAAGGCGGCAGCCGATGCCAAGGCCGCAGCGGACGCCAAGGCTGCCGAGGAGCGGCGTGCGGCCGAGGCCAAGCGCATTGCCGACGCCAAGGCGGCGGCCGATGCCAAGGCTGCAGCAGACGCCAAGGCTGCCGAGGAGCGGCGTGCGGCCGAGGCCAAGCGCATTGCCGACGCCAAGGCCGCGGCCGATGCCAAGGCTGCAGCAGACGCCAAGGCAGCGGCCGACGCGAAGGCGGTCGCCGACGCCAAGGCGGCCGAGCAGAAGGCTGCCGAGGAGCGGGCGGCGGCGCTGCAGAAGGCAGCACAGGAGAAGATGACCCAGATTGCCCAGGCCGCCGAGGACAGGCGCAAGTCGCTGGCAAAGGCTGCCGAGGATGCCAAGGCCGCTGCCGAAGCCAGGCGCCAGGAGGAGGCCAAGCGCCTGGCCGAGGCGCAGAAGGAGGGCGAGGAGAAGGCCGCCGAGGTCCGGCGCGCGGCCGCCGAGGCCAAGAAGCTCGCGGAGGCTCGCGCCGCCGAGCTGAAGAAGGTCGCCGAGGAGAAGGCGGCTGCCGCCAGGAAGGCCGTCGAGGAGGCGCGGAAGGTGGCCGAGGCGCGCGCTGCCGAGATGAAAAAAGCGGCCGAGGCCCGCGCGGCCGAGGCCAGGAAGGTCGCGCTGGAGAAGGCCGAGGCCGCCCGCAGGATCGCCGAGGAGACGAGAAAGGCTGCAGCCGCCCGCGCCGCCGAGCTGAAGAAGGCTGCCGACGAGAAGGCCGCTGCCGCCCGCAAGGCGGCGGAGGAGAGGCTGGCCGCGGCCAGGAAGGCCGCCGAGGAGAAGGCCGCCGCGATGAGGAAGGCGGCGGAGGCGGCGAAAGCTGCGGCCGACGCGCGCCGCGCGTCGCGCCAGCCCGAGCCCGTCGATGTGTCCTGCGCGGACGCCGGTGCCGTCGTCGAGCCCGGCAAGTGGTACGTCGTCAGGCAGGGTGACACGCTCTGGGACATCGCCCAGCGCACCTATGGCGAGAAGGAGGCTTGGCGCTTCGTCAAGATCTACGCCGCCAACCGCCGCGCCCTGCGCAACCCGCACCGCATCGTACCCTGCCAGCGCCTGCTCATCCCGGCGCGCTGACGCGCCTGCGGCTCGCACGGCGGTTGCATTCGATGCGGGCGGGGTCGCGCGGCATCGGATGCCGATGCCGGTTGGCCGGGGGGTGCTCTAGCGCGTCGCCATGATGCCTGCGATCGTCATCAGGACCACGGCCGCAGCAAGCGCGAGCGAGCCCTGCGACAGGCCGGCGCCGACCAGCAGCAGCGTCGACAGGACCGGGCTCGCATAGGAGAGCACGCCCAGCGTGGCGATGCGTCCGTGCTTCATCCCGACGTCCCACATCACGAACGCGCCGCCGACCGGCCCGAGCCCGAGCGCCGCCAGGGCCGCCCACTGCGCCGGGCCCGAGGGCATCACCGGCGCTTCGGCGAGCGCGCTCACCAGCGCCGCGAGCAGTGCCGTGATGCCGGTCGCAGCCCACAGACTTTCCGGCGCCACCGGCGCCAGCAGCCGCGAGGCGACCGAGTACGTCGACCAGATCGCCGCGCACGCCAGCGCCAGCAGAAAGCCGAGGCCGGCGCTGCCGCTGCCTTGCCCGCCGAGCTTGTGCCACACGATCACGGCGGCCGCCGCGAACCCGATCAGCGCCGCCGCGAGGTGCCGCAGCGACAGGCGGTGCCCCGGCAGCAACGCCGACATCAGCACGATGAGCAGCGCCCACAGCGAGGCCAGGAGGTGCGCCTCCGCCGGCGGCGCCAGCGCCAGCGCCGAGAAGTAGAGCGCGTGAAAGCAGAACAGGCCGTAGACGCCGAGCAGCAGCGAGGCCGGCGTCGGCACCAGCAGATGCGCCCTGCCGCGCACGATCGCGGCCAGCGCGATGGTGATCGTGCCGACGGCGAACGAGATGGCGGTCGTCTCGAAAGGGGGAATGCCGCCTTTCAGCACCGTCAGCGGCGCCAGCGTCGCCCACAGCAGGATGGCGCCGCAGCCGATCAGCGTCGCCCGCCCCGCGCCTGCGTCCCCCGCGGCGCCTGCCGCGGGCATGTCCTCGTTCGCCTTCTGGCCGGCCATGCCGCGTGCCGCCTCGTCTCGCCGCAACCCCGCGGATCGATAGCGCATCGCACCGGCCGCTCCCATGACAAAATCCGCGACCTGCCGTAAGCTCGCGGCATGACAAACTCGCAGCCGCAGACCATCACCGACACGCTCCGGATGGCGCTCGCCCAGCTCAATCCCGTGCTCGGCGATCTCGAGGGCAATGCCGACAGGGTGCGCGCCGCTCGCCGCAAGGCGGCCGAGGCCGGCGCCCATCTCGTCGTGCTGCCCGAGCTCTTCATCACCGGCTATCCGCCGGAGGATCTGGTGCGCAAGCCGGCCTTCGCCGTGGCCGCCCGCGCCGTGGTCGAGGCGCTGGCCCGCGACACCGCCGACGGCGGCCCTGGGGTGCTCGTCGGCACCATCTGGGCCGAGGCCGGCAAGCTCTACAACGCGGTGGCCTTGCTCGACCACGGCGAGGTGGTCGCCACCCGCTACAAGGTCGACCTGCCCAACTACGGCGTCTTCGACGAGAAGCGCAATTTCGACGTCGGGCCGATGCCGGGCCCCATCAACTTCCGCGGCGTGCGCATCGGCGTGCCGATCTGCGAGGACATCTGGAAGGAGGAGGTGTGCGAGTGCCTGCAGGAGACGGGCTCCGAGCTCCTGGTCTCGCCCAACGGCTCGCCCTTCGACTGGCCCAAGCCCGAGCAGCGTCTCAACGTCGCCGTCGCCCGCGTCACCGAGACCGGGCTGCCCCTCGTCTACCTCAACCAGGTGGGCGGCCAGGACGAGCTCGTCTTCGACGGCGCCTCCTTCGTCCTCAACGCCGACCGCGGCCTCGCCGTGCAGATGCCGGCGTGGGTGGAGGCCGTGACCACGGTTGCCTTCGCGCGCACCGGCGATGGCTGGGTGGCGCGCCCCGGCGAGCGGGCGCTCGTGGAGGAGAAGGACGCGGCCGCCTATCACGCCTGCATGGTGGGCCTGCGCGACTACGTGAACAAGAACGGCTTCCCCGGCGTGGTGCTGGGGCTGTCGGGCGGCATCGACAGCGCCCTGTGCGCCGCGCTCGCGGCCGATGCGCTGGGGCCCGAGCGCGTACACTGCGTGATGCTGCCCTACCGCTTCACCTCGGGCGCCAGCCTTGAGGATGCCGCGGCCTGCGCCAAGGCGCTCGGCGTACGCTACGAGACGGTGCCCATCGCCGCCCCTGTCGACGCCTTCAGCGCGGCGCTCGCAGGCGCTTTCGCCGGCCGCGCCCCCGACGTCACCGAGGAGAACATCCAGAGCCGCGTGCGCGGCACCGTGCTGATGGCGATCTCCAACAAGTTCGGCGGCATGGTCGTCACCACCGGCAACAAGAGCGAGATGTCGGTCGGCTACGCCACCCTCTACGGCGACATGAACGGCGGCTACAACCCGATCAAGGACCTCTACAAGATGGAGGTCTACCGCCTCTCCCGCTGGCGCAACGGGCATGTGCCCAAGACCGGCAAGGGTCCGGGCGGGGTCGTGATCCCCGAGCACATCATCACCAAGGCCCCGACAGCGGAGCTGCGGGAGAATCAGACGGACCAGGACAGTCTGCCCCCTTACGAGATCCTGGACGACATCCTGACCTGCCTGGTCGAGGGCGAGATGCCGCTCGCCGACATCGTCGCGCGCGGCCACGCCCCCGAGACGGTGAAGAAGGTGGAGCGGCTGCTCTACCTCGCCGAGTACAAGCGCCGGCAGGCGGCGCCCGGCGTGAAGATCTCGGCCCGCAACTTCGGCCGCGACCGCCGCTATCCGATAACGAACCGCTTCCGGGAAAAGCTGTGAGGCGGCGGCCGAGAGCGTGCGGCGACAATTTTTCGAGGCGGCACAAGGAGCATCGCCCAGCTTGTGGCCGAGCAGCCTCCATTGCCGGAATAAAGCGGGAGCCCGGCCGTTGTCTGTGCATCTTCAGAGCTACCCCGCGCTGAAGACGACGACGTGAAAGGCCCTGACAGCGCCCACTGTCAGGGTTTTCTCGTTTCTGGACCTGGTTGACCTTTACCTGCGCCCCCGGCCGAGCGCGGATGCGACCAGCCCGACCCCGATCAGCGCCGGGATCGCCAGCAGCGCCAGGATGCCGACCGTCAGGCCGACGCCGATGACGACGGCAGCAACGAGGCACAGCACCGCCCACGTCAGCACGAAGGCAACCGCGCCGACCAGCCACGCCCGCCAGCCAGTAAGCACGACCGTGCGGCCGTTGCGCGTGAAGACGATGACGGAGCCCATGGCCTGTTCCTCGCCGCTCTGCGGATCCTCTGACCCGGCATTATATAGTGCCGCGCCCCCGACGCTGCTGCCCGTCCTCACGATCCTTGGTGCCGCAGGATCGAGCCGCTACATTGGCGCGCAAACGACGGATGGAGGACAGGCATGGGCCAGCTCGATGGCAAGGTTGCGATCATCACCGGCGCCACGAGCGGCATCGGCGCCCGCACGGCTCAGATCTTCGCCGAGGAGGGGGCCAAGGTGGTGCTCACCGGCCGCCGCCAGGCCGAGGGGCAAGCGGTGGCGGCGGGCATCGGGGCGGATGCGCTCTTCATCAAGGCCGACGCCACGCTCGAGGACGACTGGCGCCGCGTCATCGACAGCACGCTGCAGAAGTTCGGCCGTCTCGACGCTCTGTTCAACAATGCCGGCGGACCGGCACCGACCGGCAGCATCACCAGCGTGCCGGTCGAGGGCTTCGACGCCGCCATGGCGCTGTTGGTGCGCTCGGTCATGCTCGGCATCAAGCACGCCGCGCCGCACCTCATGCGGCAGCGCTCGGGCAGCATCATCAACAACGGCTCCATCGCGGGCCATCAGGCCGGCTACTCGAG
Organism: Hyphomicrobiaceae bacterium; assembly: GCA_033764875.1. Lineage (GTDB taxonomy): Bacteria > Pseudomonadota > Alphaproteobacteria > Rhizobiales > Hyphomicrobiaceae > AWTP1-13. The sequence continues at coordinate 5,581 of JANRIO010000083.1, forward strand.
CTCCATGATCTACGGCGCCGCCAAGGCGGCCGTGAACCATCTCTCGCGCTGCGCGGCAATGGAGCTTGGCGAGTACAACGTGCGCGTCAACTCGATCTCGCCCGGCGCCATCGCCACCGGCATCGTCGCCAAGGCGCTCGGCATGGAGGCGGGCAAGGCCGACAAGATCGCGGCGGAGGTGGCCCGTCACAGCGCCAAGGTGCAGCCCATTCCCCGCGCCGGGCTGACCGACGACATCGCCAACTGCGCCGTCTTCCTCGCCTCCGACAAGTCGAGCTTCATCAACGGCATCGACATCATCGTCGACGGCGGGCTGCTGGGCGGCCGCCAGTATACGCCGCACCAGCAGAGCCTGAAGGCGCTGAAGGGCGCGCTCGGCATCTGATGGCGGCTCCCAAGACCCCGCTCGTCAGCGTCGACTGCGTCGTCGTCGACGGCCGCGAGCGCGTGCTTCTGATCCGCCGCGGCCACGAGCCCTTCAAGGGCATGCTCGCCCTTCCCGGGGGCTTCGTCGACATCGGCGAGGACACCGAGTCCGCCTGCCGCCGCGAGCTCATGGAGGAGACCGGTGTCAAGGCCGGCAGGCTCACCCTGGTCGGGGTCTACTCCGATCCCGCGCGCGATCCGCGCCGTCACAACGTGTCGATCGCCTACCTCACCCGCGTCGCGAGCGCTGAGGCCTGCGCGGGCGACGATGCTGCCGCCGTCGCCTGGGTACCGCTTGCGGCGCGCCGCGCGATGGCCTTTGATCACGGCAGGATCTTGAGCGACGCACGCCGCCTGCTGCGCGCCGGCACCAAGGGAAGAAAGCCATGAGCGACATGAAGAACAAGATCGTGCTCGTCACCGGGGGCGCCACGGGGCTCGGCGCGGCCATTGCCGTCGGGGCGGCGCGGTTGGGCGCGGCGGCCGTGATCATCAACTGCACCAAGAGCCTTGACGAGGCGCAAGCCACGGCCGAGGCCGTGCGCGCGGCTGGCGCCGAGGCCGGCATCGTCCAGGGCGACGTGGCGGAGGATGCCGACTGCCGCCGCATCGCGGCGGCCGCCGAGCGCTATGGCCGCCTCGATGCCCTGGTCAACAACGCCGGCATCACCCGCCACGTCGCCCACGCCAACATGGATGGTCTGACGAAGGAGGATTTCCTCGCCCTCTACGCGGTCAACACCGTCGGCCCGTTCCAGATGGTGCGCGCCTGCCGGCCGCTGCTGGAGGCCTCGGGCCGCGGCGCGGTCCTGATGACGTCCTCGATCGCGGGCGTCATGGGGATCGGCTCCTCGGTCGCCTACGCGGCCTCCAAGGGCGCGCTCAACACCATGACCAAGTCGCTGGCCCGCGCCCTGGCGCCCAAGATCCGCGTCAACGCCATCTGCCCCGGCTTCATCGACACGCGCTGGTTCACCGACAAGTTCGGCGAGGAGAAGACGGACGCGATCCGCCAGAACGTGATCAAGTCCGCGCCGCTCAAGGTCGCCTCGACGCCGCAGGACATCGCCGAGACGGCGCTGTTCTTCATCTCGGATGCCTCGCGCCACGTCACCGGCGAGACGCTGCTCGCCGATGCCGGGCTGCACCTGGGCGCCCAGCCCGGCTGAGGCCTCAGGCCTTCACCAGCCGGGCGACCTCCGGCGGCACCTCCTGCTGGTAGGCTTGGCCGATCGCGAGCAGCAGGGCCTCCGAGTAGGGCTTGCCGACGAGCTGGAAGCCGTTGGGGAGCCCTGAGCCGCGCGGCACCGGCAGCGTCAGGGCCGGCAGCCCGAGGTAGTTGATGACGCGCGTGAACTTGATCACCCGGCCGAGCGTCGCGGCCGTGTTGGGGCCGCCGCCGACGTCGAGCTCGGCGATGGTCGGCAGCGGATCCGCCAGCACCGGCAGCAGCACCACGTCGGCAGTCTTGAAGGCGCTGTCGATCGTGCGCTGCAGGTAGGTTCCGCGCGCGCGCAGCGCCGTGAGGTGCGCCACCGCCGGGATGAAGTGCCCGATCTCGAGGCGCGCCCGCACTTGCGGTCCGTAGTCGTCGGCGCGCGTGCGCAGGTAGTGGTCGTGCGCGGCCGCCGCGTCCGGCTGCTGCACGAGCTGGGTCAGGTGATCCATCGTCTGCCAGTCGGGGAACGTCGCGTCCACCTTCCTCAGGCCGAGCCCGGTAAGGATGCCCGTCACCGTGTCGAGCATCTTCTGCACCGGCCCGCTCGCCTGGCCGTTGACGGCGGCATCGATGCCGAGCTTCACGCCCTTGAGCCCGTCGTCGAGGTGGTCGACGTAGTCGGGCACCTTCACGCTCGACGAGCCCGCATCACGCGCGTCGTGCCCGGCCATGACGCGCATCATGAGGGCCAGGTCTTCCACGTGCCGGGCGACGACGCCGATGGTGTCGAGCGCAGGCGCCAGCGGCATGGCGCCGGCACGGCTGACGCGGCCCCAGGTCGGCTTGATGGAGGTGACGCCGCAGCACGCCGCCGGCAGCCGCAGCGAGCCGCCGGTGTCGGAGCCGAGGCCAGCGGGGATGGCGCCGTACGCGACGGCCGCCGCCGTGCCGGCCGAGGAGCCGCCCGTGATGCGGCTCGGGTCCCAGGGATTGCGGGCGTGCCCGAGGACGTAGTTGTGCCCCGTCGGCCCGAACGCGAACTCGGTCAGGTGCAGGGTGGCGATCTGCAGCGCGCCGGCCTCCTTGAGGCGCCCGATCACGGTGGCGTCCTGCTTGGCGGGCTGCTCGGCGCGGATCCTGGCGCCCCAGGTCGCGATCTTGCCCTTGCGGTCGAACATGTCCTTGTGGGCGAGCGGCACGCCGTCGAGCGGCAGCTTGTGCTTGCCCTTGTCGATCTCGGCGTCGACCGCCTTGGCGGCCTTCAGCGCCGCGTCCGCCTCCAGGCTCAGGAGGCAGTGCGTGATCTCGTGCGCGGCCTTCAGGCGCTCGATCGCCTCCTTGGTCGCCTCGAGGCTCGAGATCTTCTGCTTGCGGATCGCCTTGGCGAGCGCCCGCGCCGAGAGCTGGTCGTAGTCCTTCATGGTCTCAGCCCTCCGCCACCAGCACGCGCCGGAAATCGTCGACGTCGGCTCCGAGCGGCAGCTCGTCGGCGACCCGCTGGGCGGTCGCGACGAGCAAGGCCGCGTTGGCCTCGGCCGTCTTGCGGCGGTCCTCCGGCATGTCGAGGTAGGCCGCGACAGCGCCAGGCGCCGTGCTGCTTGCATGCGCCGCCTGGGCGGGATCGGACTTGGCCATCTGGCTCCCCATCGTGACTGTCGGTCACCGCAAGCCTAGCTGGCGCAGCCGTCATGGACAACCACGGGGCGCGCACTCACACCCCCTTTGCCGGGCCAGGGTCCGCCTTCTCGAACATCTCGTCGATGGGGACCCGGTAGCCGTTGACCAGCCGGTTGGTCTCGTTGGCCATGCCGACGACCGCCATCAGCTCGCCGAACATGGCCTCGGTCATGCCGGCCTTGCGCGCCGCCGCCGAGTGGCTGGCGATGCAGTAGGCGCAGCCGTTGGTGACGCTGACCGCGACATAGATCATCTCCTTCACCAGGGGATCGAGGGCGCCCGGCGCCATCACCTCCTTGACCCCGGCCCAGGTCCGCTCCAGCAGCGCCGGGTCGCGGGCGAGATATTTCCAGAAGTTGTTGACGTCTGGGACGTTGCGGCTGGTCTTGATGTCCTCGAAGACGGCCGCGACGCGGGCGCTGGCGGTCGCTGCCGTCGTGGGCTTGCTGCCTGGCATGTGATCTCCTTGGCGATTGTGCTCCGGGCTCCCGGATCATATCTCAAGGGGAAGGCATTGCGTCCCGGGAGGTGTGCCATGGTCGTCAGCGCTGCCAGATTTGCCGCCGTCCTGGCCGTGGCCGCCCTGGTGCCGTCCGCTGCGGCCTGGGCGCAAGCGAAGGGCTCGGGCAGTCCGCCGCCGCCTCCGCCACCGCGCGTCATCCTTCAGCCGCCCACCATCCCGCCCCCGCCGCCGCACGAGCGCAGCTATTATCCCCCGCCCCCGTCGCAGCAGCCGCCGGCCCCGTCCATCCAGCCACTGCCGCCGATGCTGCCGCGGACCTGAGGAGCAGCGCACGATGTTGAGGCAGGCGGGGAACCGAGCGGGCGCGCCTTTCGCGGCCATTGCCGCCGTCGTCGCCCTGCTTTCGCCCGGGCCCGGGCGGGCGGCCGACGGCGAGGCGAGGCTCGCCTGCCTGCGCGCCCGGGACGCTGCGACCTCGATCAGCGCCTGCAGCGCCGTCCTCAAGGAGGACCCGCGCGACATCGTTGCCCTCAACCATCGCGGCAACGGGCACCGGGTGGCGGGAAGCGTCGATGCCGCCATCGCCGACCACACTGCCGCCATCGCCATCGATCCGCGCTTCGCCGTGGCCTATGCGGGCCGCTGCCTCGACCACCTGGCCAAGGGCGATCCCGCCGCGGCGCTCGCCGACTGCAATGCCGCGCTCGGCATCAATCCCAAGCTCGCCGGCGCCCTCGTTGGACGCGGCATGGCGCTGGCGCGGCAGGGCAATTTCGAGGCCGCGATCCGTGACCACGGCGAGGCCATCCGTCTCAACGGGCGCAACGCGGCGGCCTACAACGCGCGCGCCTGGGCCCACCTCAAGAGCGGCAATCGCGCCGAGGCGCTGGCCGACGTCGGCAAGGCGCTGGAGCTGTCCCCGGGAGACGCCGCGGCCCTCGACACCCGCGGCCACGTGCACGAGGCCATGGGCCGCAGGGCCGAGGCCATCGCCGACTATCGCGCCGCCTTGCGCGCGGCCCCCGGGCTGCCCGAGAGTCTGGAGGGCCTGAGGCGCCTCAAGGCCAAGCCCTGAGCGGCGCGATACTCTCCCTGGCGCCGTGTGCGGCTTATCGCGTCGCACCGATCTTGCTATCAGCGGGGCATCGTCTGGAGAGAAGGGGAACCACGCCGTGGCATCCAAGGAGACGGTCGGCTTCATCGGGCTCGGCGCCATGGGGCGCGGCATGGCCGCCAACTGCGCCAAGAAGGGCTTCGACCTCGTCGTCTGCGACATCAACCCCGAGCCCGTCGCCGCGCTGGTGAAGCTCGGCGCCCGCGCCGCGAGCACGCCCGCCGAGGTGGCCAAGGCCGCCACCCTCGTCATCACCGTGCTGCCGACCGGCAAGGAGGTCGACGCCGTCGTGATGGGGCAGGGCGGGGTGCTCGACACGCTCGCCGCCGGCTCCCTGGTGATGGATCTCTCGACCATCGATCCCGAGACCACGGACAAGCTGCACAGCGAGGGCAGGAAGCGCAGTGTCCGCACGGTCGACGCGCCCATCGGCCGCCTCGCCTGGCACGCGGACCGCGGCGAGAGCCTGTTCATGGTCGGCGCCGAGCCTGAGGACTTCGAGCGCGTGCGGCCGCTGCTGGAAGCCATGGGCACCACCATCCATCACTGCGGCGCCGGCGGCACCGGCACCCGCACCAAGCTCGTCAACAACTACCTCGCCATCATCCTGTGCCAGCTCAACGCCGAGGCCCTCGCCCTGACGCAGCGCTTCGGGCTCGATCTCGCCAACACGCTGGACGTCATCCATGGCACCACGGCCACCAACGGCCAGCTCAAGATCAACTGGCCGAACAAGGTGCTGGCCGGCGACACCAGCCCCGGCTTCACCATCGACCTCGCCCACAAGGACCTGTCGCTGATCATGGCGGCGGCGAATGCCGCGCGCGTGCCGCTGCCTGTTGCCGCGGCCGCCCGCGAGATGTTCTCCGCCGCGCGCGCCCGCGGCTACGGCGGCCAGGACTTCTCCGCCATGGGCGACCTCATGTGCGACCTGATCCAGGCCGAGCGGCCAAGGCTGAAGAAGGGGTAGGGTGCGCGCGCCCTAGTCGCAGCAGAGGCGGCGGCTGGGCGATGCCTGCTTTGTGAGCCGGTGCGGAATGCGAAGGACACGCGGTGTCTTCGCGGTATTGGCCCGTTGCAGACATCCATCCAATCCTGTTGGCGTCCTCTCGGCGGTTCGAGCCTGGTGCTCTTCAAGAAGTCGCGCGATCTTCGAGGGTCTTCCGGTGGTCGAATTGACATGCGCTGCGACCTCCAGGCATAAATCGCTCAGAGCGCTTCGGGGCGCCACCTGTCCGCGGCAAGGGAGCTGGCTCCCACCCGTTTCATCGACCAAGTCGTCGTTGTAACCCTTCTTCCGGCCTGTGGAGCGGACGTCAGGCAATCCTCGGAAGGATGGTCCTATGCCCCGCACTCTAAGCTCACGCTCTAGCATCGACGCTCTGCGTCGCGAGGCCAAGCGCTGGCTCAAGTCGGTATCGTCCGGCGACGCCGACGCTGCGGCGCGATTTCTGCGCGCCTTTCCTGGCCACGTGGGCCAGCCGAAGCTTCGCGAAATGCAGCACGCATTGGCGCGGGAGTACGGCTTCGCTTCGTGGGCAGTCCTGAAGCAGGAGCTCGAAGATCGCGCGCGGACCTCAGCCGAGCGTGTCAACCTCTTCCTCGAGAAGTCGGTCAACCGATACGGCGTCGATCCTGCGACGCAAAAATGGGGCGACTACGAGCGCGACGGCCCGGCTCGCGGCGCGCTTGCAGCGCGGTTGCTCGCGCGCCATCCCCACATCGCGCGCGAGAGCATCCACACGGCTGTCGCTGCTCACGACGTCGATGCCGTGCGAGCCTTCCTCGCCAAAGATCCGGGTCTCGTCCACGACGCCAGCGCCTTCGACGGATGGACACCGTTGGTCCGGCTCGCTTATGCCCGGCTGCCGGTTGACGGGGTCACCGACAAGGCTATCGCAATTGCGACTGCGCTACTCGACGCCGGCGCCGATCCCGAGGCCGGATGGACGGATGGCAGCAACCGCTTTCCCGCGCTCGTCGGCATCATCGGCGGCGGGGAGGCCGGACAGGCCGAGCATCCCGCGGCCGAGCGCTTTGCGCGTCTGCTGATCGCGCGCGGTGCCGATCCATTTGCGCCGCAGGCTCTCTACAACACATCGCTTGGACCGGATTCCACCTTCTGGCTGGATCTGCTCTGGTCGCTATCCGAATTGCGTGCCGAAACAAGCAAATGGACCGGTCCCGCGCCTGCAGAGCTCGGAGGCGAGAAGAGCAAGAGCGCACTGTCCTACCTGCTTGGCAATGCTGTGCCGCATCACATGGCGCGCATGCGATGGCTGCTCGAACATGGCGCAGAGGCGGATGGGGTCAACTTCTATTCGCGAGCGCCATTGATCAAGCACGCGCTCCTGGCCGGCCGCGACGACGTTGCCGATGTTCTGGAGCGGCATGGCGCAACGCGGCCTCAGCTCACGAACGAAGAACGATTCATGGCCGCGGTTGCCAGCGGCAATCTCGATGCGATACGACGCTTGGCGCAGGCGAACCCGGAGTTCCTGGCCGGGCACACGCCCATGTTTTCCGCGATACGGGAAGGGCGAACCGATGTCGCAGAAACACTCCTCGAGCTTGGGATGCGGCCCGACATCAGCGACGACAAGAACTGCCGCGCCCTCCACTTTTGCGCCCACTGCGGCGCCGTCGATATTGCGCGCCTGCTGATCGCGCGCGGCGCCGAGATCGATCCGTTCGACCAGCGGTATGGCGGAACGCCGCTCACGCACGCGGTTCACAACGGGCAAGCGGGGATGGTGGCGCTCCTGGCAGCCCATAGCCGCAACTTTCGCGCACTATGCTTCGCGGGCGCGGTGGAGCGCCTGCGCGAGCTGCTGGTCGAGGCGCCGGATCGCGCCAATCGAGAGGATCGTCCGGGGGAGCCGGCGCTGTTCTGCCTGCCGGACGACCCGGACAAGGCGGTCGAGGTTGCCGAGCTGCTGCTGTCATTCGGCGGGAACCCGGCCGTCCGCAATCCTCTCGGGCAAACACCTGCTCAAGTGGCGCGGCGCCGTGGCCTGGACGATGCGGCCGCCCTCCTCGACGATCTGGATGGTTGAGGAGTGGACGCCAGTCTGACGAGCGTCTGGGTGGCCGCACAAGGCCCGTCGCGTCCACTTGGCGTGGCTCCTCGCAGGTCCGGCTCCGGAAGAAATGCGGTCGCAGCGGCCGCGCAGCCAGACCCTAGCCGCCCTTGGCCGTCGCTTCGGCGGCCTCCTCGCCGCCGCGGCTTGCCGCCGTCTGCGGCCGGAACGGGGTGCGGCCCATCCAGGGCTGCAGCTCGATGTGCTGCAGCCAGTCCTTCACCGACGGGATCCAGCCGAGGTCGTCGGTCACGTGCTGCTCGCCGATGGTGCGCACCGGGACCTTCTTGCCCTCGCTGGTCGTGATCGTCGCCCCGAAGATCGCCGCGCACAGGAAGATGCCCTCGCTGTGGTGGCGCAAGGCGCGATGCCGCACGTCGGCGATGTGCGCCTTGCTCTCGTCGAACCAGTCGTGAATGGCGAGATAGTCCTCCGGCGTGCCGCCGAACAGCTTCGCCGAGCGCACCGCGTGATGGTAGGGGTGGGCCATGGCTATGCCTTGAGCGAGATGTTCTCGACGACGGGCTCCGCCTTCGGATCGTCGGTGATGGTGCAAGCCGCGAAATCGACGACAAAGGCGCCGTACAGGTAGTAGGGGCCCGTGCCGTAGCTGTAGCCGAGGAGCTGCACCGCGCACTCGGTGGCAAGACCGTCCGTGATGGCGCCGATCAGGTGGTCGCGCCGCTTCGATCCCGTATGCTGGAACACGGCGTCGGCCGCGATCAGCTTGTCGACGAGGTCCGTCTGCAGCAGGTCGTCGGCCAAGTCCTCGGCTGTGCGCCGCTCGCCCGCGGTCGTGACGAAATGGTCGAGCCAGGCGAAGCCTTCGTCGTTGCCCCCGTCGTAGCGGCAGTAGGCCCGCGCGATGCCGGCCTGGCGCATGGCCTGGGTGACGAGGGCGACACTGTACGCGTTGCGCTGTCGCTCGCGGGCCTGGCGCTGCGCCCAGCCCTCGAGGGGCGGGATCCTCCGCCGGCCGAGCAACCGGTCCCAGAAGGATGTGGGCGGCGGCGCGCCCGGCGGGGGCGGCGCGGCGGGCGGCCGTGCATCGACGCTGAAGTGGACCGGATCCGGGCCGCAGCCGAGGTCGGGCGGCGTCAGGTAGCGAAAATCCGCCGCCTTGAGGGCCCCGTCGTCAAGATCGTCCCAGCCCGGATCGCCTTCTCCGAAATAGTATGGCACCGACCCCTCCCTTCTGAGCCTGGCGCACCCTAGTGGCTTGTCGGGGACAGTAATGTGGCGGCATCGCACCATGCTTGGCGCACGCCCGCCCGGTGCCCCGCGCCCGGCTCAGGCGACGCGGGCGAGCAGGCTCGGCACGATCAGCTTGTGAAAGGGCATGATCGAGGCGAGGTAGGCGCGGCCGAGCAGGTTGTGCCGCTTGACCAGCGTCGTGACGGTGACGTGCGTCCCCCCGGGCGCGCAGGCGCTGGTATCGATCACGATCCTGAAATCGAGGTGGCGGTCGTCGAGCCCGAGCACCACGCGCTGCGGCGTGGCCGAGAGGATGGGGAAGATCCCGCAGCGCGCGCCCGGCGTGCGCGCCAGATCCGCAACCGTCTCGAGCCCCAGGGGCCTCACGATGCGGTCGCGCATCCGGAGCAGGCCCGCGATCCACGGCGGCATGGGCTCCAGCGCGCGGCGTGCGGCGCCGAGGGCGTCGAGGTCTGCCTCCTTCGCGTCGAGGGCGAAGGCATCGGCGAAGTCGGCGCCGGGCAGAATATCGCCGAGATCCGCAGGCGGCGCGACGGGCGATGGCTGCAACATGGGCTGCGACCCTCTCAGAGCTTCGACAGCTCCATGCCGGGCTCGTAGCTCTTGCCCTCGACCTCCTTGACGATGGCCTGGCCGCAGATCACCTGGCCCGTCTCGGCATCGAAGGTGAGCGTCGGGTTGCCGTAGAGCTGCCAGCCGTCGTTCAGCGCAGCGGTGACGCGGTGGCAGAAGCTGGCGTCGTCCTTGCCGGTGAGATAGCGGTAGGCCTTCATCGCGCGCAGCCCTACCGCTCGAAGCGCTTGAACTTGATGCGGTGCGGCTCGACGGCGGCATCGCCCAGGCGGCGCTTCTTGTCCTCCTCGTAGTCGGCGAAGTTGCCCTCGAACCATTCCACGTGGCTGTCGCCCTCGAAGGCCAGGATGTGGGTGGCCATGCGGTCGAGGAAGAAGCGGTCGTGCGAGATGACCACGGCGCAGCCGGCGAAGTCTTCCAGCGCCGCCTCCAGCGCCGACAGCGTCTCCGTGTCGAGGTCGTTGGTCGGCTCGTCCAACAGCAGCAGGTTGCCGCCCTCTTTCAGCATCTTGGCCAGATGCACGCGGTTGCGCTCGCCGCCCGACAGCAGGCCCACTTTCTTCTGCTGGTCGGGACCCTTGAAGTTGAACCAGCCGACGTAGGCGCGCGACGGCATCTCCATCTTGTCGCCGAGCTTCATGATGTCGAGGCCGTCGGAGATCTCCTCCCACACGGTGTTCTTGTCGTTGAGGTGCGCCCGGCTCTGGTCGACGTAGCCGAGCTTCACCGTGTCGCCGAGGCGGATTGAGCCGGCGTCGGGCTTCTCCTGCCCCGTGATCATCTTGAACAGCGTCGACTTGCCGGCGCCGTTGGGGCCGATGACGCCGACGATGCCGCCCGGCGGCAGCTTGAAGGAGAGATTGTCGATCAGCAGCCGGTCGCCGAAGGCCTTGGATAGCCCCTCGACCTCGACCACGAGGTCGCCGAGCCGCGGCCCGCGCGGGATCTGGATCTGGGCCTTGCCGGTCTCCTCGCGCCCGGCCTCCTCGGCCAGCTTGTCGTAGGCCTGGATGCGCGCCTTGCTCTTGGCTTGGCGGGCCTTGGGCGAGGAGCGGATCCACTCCAGCTCGCGCTTCAAGGTGCGCTGCTTGGCCTCCTCCTGGCCCTTCTCGACCTCGAGGCGCTTGGCCTTTTGCTCCAGCCAGCTCGAATAGTTGCCCTTGTAGGGCACGCCCTGGCCGCGATCGAGCTCCAGCGTCCACTCGGTGATGTTGTCGAGGAAGTAGCGGTCGTGCGTCACCAGGATGACGCAGCCCGTGTACTCCTTGAGGTAGCGCTCGAGCCAGGCCACGCTCTCGGCGTCGAGATGGTTGGTCGGCTCGTCGAGCAGCAGGATGTCGGGCTTCGACAGCAGCAGCTTGGTCAGTGCCACGCGGCGCTTCTCGCCGCCCGACAGGTTCGTGACCTCGGCCTCGCCCGGCGGGCAGCGCAGCGCGTCGAGCGCCTGCTCGACCTGCGCGTCGAGGTCCCACAGGCCCTGCGCCTCGATCTCGTCCTGGAGCTTGGCCATCTCCTCGGCGGTCTCGTCCGAGTAGTTGGCGGCCAGCTCGTTGTAGCGGTCGACGAGGGCCTTCTTCTCGGCCACGCCTTCCATGGCGTTGCCCATCACGTCCTTGGCCGGGTCGAGCTCGGGCTCCTGCGGCAGATAGCCCACCCTGACCCCCTCGGCGGCCCAGGCCTCGCCAATATAATCCTTCAACGTGCCGGACATGATCTTCAGGAGCGTCGATTTGCCCGCGCCGTTGAGGCCCACGACGCCGATCTTGGCGCCGGGCAGGAAGGAGAGCGAGATGTCCTTGAGCACCTGCTTGCCCCCCGGGTAGGTCTTGGAGAGCTTGTGCATGTGATAGACGTACTGCGGGTTGGCCACGGACGGCACCTCGAGGCTGCGGAAGGAAGTGGGGTTGCGCGCCTTTTAGACCATCACGGGCGCCCCCCTCAAGCCACCTGTCGCGCGCGAGGCTGGCGATTGCACAAGCAGGCCCGCCTTTTCCGATCCAGAGGAGCTAACCGCTTGCAGATGTCTGCAGGTCCGATCCGTGTTCTTGTGCTGTTGGCCCTGGCAGGGCTGCTCCGCGCCGCCGCGGCATTCGCCCAGACGCCGCCGACGCCGGCCGAGTACGGCGCCTACGAGGGCCTGTTCGACGCCGCCGCCAAGGGGCTCGCCAGCCGCATCGACACGCTCGCCGGCGCCGGCGCCGACGTGAACGAGCGCGACGAGAACGGGCGTACACCGCTCATCGTCGCCACCTTCCGCCGCGAGCCTGCCGCCGCCAAGGCCCTGCTCGATGCCTCTGCCAATCCCAATGCGCTCGACAACGAGAGCTACGATGCGCTCACCATCGCGGCCATGGCGGGCGACCTCGCCCTCGTCAAGCTCCTGCTGGGCGCAGGCGCCAACGCCCGCGCCATCACCGGCCCGCTGGGCGGCTCGGCCCTGATCGCGGCGGCCGGCCGCGGCGCGGCCGACATCGTCGAGGCGCTGCTATCGGCCCGCGCCCATCCCAACCACGTCAACAACCTCGGTGCCACGGCGCTGACCGAGGCGATCGTCGACGGTGACGGCAGCGAGCGCTACCAGCGGGTCGTCGACGCGCTGATCCGGGCCGAGGCCGACCTCAACCTCGCCGACCGCAGTGGCAGCAAGCCGTTGGCGCTGGCCAGGGCCAAGGGGCAGGCGGAGATCGCGGCGCTGCTCGAGAAGGCGGGCGCCCAGCCGTGAGCGGGGCTCCGGCGGCGGCCCGGCGCAAGAAGTTGTGAACGCGGCCGCGATTGGTGCGGCCCCGCAACTGGTCTAGCCTCGGCCGTGGATCCCTCGGAGCGAGCACCGCCATGAGCGAAGACACCGCGCGCAACTTCGTCTACTTCGCCGATCCCATGTGCTCCTGGTGCTACGGCTTCGCGCCCGTCATGGCGCGGCTGTTTGCGCAGTTCCAGGGCCGTCTCGGCCTCAAGGTCGTCATGGGGGGCCTGCGCGCCGGCAACACCACGCCGATGACCGACAAGGACCGCGCCTACATCCGCGCCGCCTGGGAGAAGGTGGGCGAGGCGACGGGCCAGCCGTTCAACTTCGCGTTCTTCGATCGCGAGAGCTTCACCTACGACACCGAGCCCGCCTGCCGCGCCGTGGTTGCCGCGCGCCTCATCGACGTCGAGACCGCCCTGCCGCTGAAAGCCCGCATCTCGCGCGCCTTCTACGCCGAGAACCGCGACATGACGGCGGCGGGCGAGATCGCCGACGTGGCGGCCGAGGCCGGCCTGCCGCGCGAGGAGTTCCTGCGCGTGTTCGAGGCGCCCGCGACGCAGAACGAGACGTTCCGCGATTTCCTCACCGCCCAGGAGCTGGGCATCCGCGGCTTCCCGACGCTCGTCGCCGGCACCAACGAGGGCGGCTACGCGCTCGTCACCAACGGCTACCGCCGCTTCGAGGATCTGGCCGATCCGCTCGAGCACTGGCTCGCCGCCGGCGCCCCCGTGCGCAACGCCGACGCCTGACGGCCGGCCTGATCCGCCTCACGATGCCGGATGCGCCGCGTGCAGGGCCTGCCCGCGCCGGCGCCTGGACCAGCGCCGGGCGATCTCGCCCGCGATGTGGTCGGCCGAGCTGACCGGGGCGTAGCTCCAGGTCTCGAGGCGCTCGAACACCGCCGGCATCGGCCGCGTGGCGCCATGCGCCGCCAGGCTCGCATGGAAGCGGTCGAATTTCGCCGAGCCGCCCTCGGGCGTGAACACGTAGACGGGCCTGCCCGTCGCGCACGGCTCGCCCGTCATGTTCACGGAATCCGCCGGCACGACGAAGGCGTCGGCGTGCGCGAGGAAGTGCGGGTAGGGGTTCTCCCCCTCGCCGTCCCAGAAGATGCGGGGCAGCTCGCGCGTCGCCTCGCGCACGAACGCGGTGATCGCCGCCGGCGTGCGCCGCGACGGCGTGATCATCAGCCCTGCGCCCAGGCCGCCGAGCGAGGCCAGCGCGCCGGCCAGCCGTTCCAGCGATGCCCGCGGATAGGTGTAGTCGCCGTTGGGGCCGCCGAGCGCGACGGCGACCCGTGGCGCGGGCAGCCGGGCGATCGCCTCGGGCATGTGCCGTCTGAGCTCGGCGATGCGGCGCGGCGTGTAGCTGTGCGGCGAGGTCAGCGTGGTGATGACATTGCCGCCCCGCCGCCTGTCGTGCTGGGGCACCCAGATCAGGTCGGCGGCGCTCACGGGCGTGCGCGGATCCTGCAGCACGATCGTGAAGGTGTGATGCCCGGCCTGCCGCTTGAGGCGCCGCAGGAAGGGGATCGTCAGCCGGCCGGTCGAGACCGCGAAGTCGGGCCATGGCGGCGCGAACAGGCTGCCCGGGGCCCCGAACCGCAGCGCCGGGCTGACGCCGATCCATGGCGAGAACGCATACCAGATGCCCCTGGGCGACACGGGCTTCACCTCGATGTCGAGGCCCAGCGCATCGAACACGCCGCGCGCCTGCACGTCGTTGCCGGCCTTGCCGTCGGAGATGATCCAGCCGCGGCGTCCGGTCAGGGGATGGTGCGGGGCGTGGAAGGGGTCGCTCATCGGTCAGTGTCTCCGCAACGATCAGGATTTCCAGGGTTGCCGCGCCGGCAGCGGGGACGGAGCGGCAATTTTCTTGCGTTCTGGGGAAACAAAGTTGCGCGCCTGGCCTTTTTCGGCGACAGTCCTCGGCGACGTTCGATCCCGGCAACCTTGGATTGTCACGGCATGCGCGCCCGTCTCGATGCCACCGACTGGCGGATTCTGAAAGAGCTGCAGGCGAATGGCCGCATCACCAACGTCGAGCTCGCCGAGAAGGTCGGCATCACGCCGCCGCCGTGCCTGCGGCGCGTGCGCGCGCTCGAGCAGGCCGGCATCATCGCGGGCTATTTCGCGCTGCTCGACGAGAAGGCGACCGGCTTCGAGGTGATCGCCTTCGCCATGGTGACCCTGCACAGCCAGTCGGAGCAGGACCTGCGCGCCTTCGAGAACCGCGTCATCGCCTGGCCGCTGGTACGCGAGTGCTACATGCTCTCGGGCGAGACCGACTTCATCCTGAAGTGCGTGGCCCCCGATCTGTCCGCCTTCCAGGATTTCATCATCCAGGACCTGACCAGCGCGCCGAACGTGGCCGGCGTCAAGACGACGCTGGTCATCCGCCGCGTCAAGCACGAGCCCGGTGTGCCGATCACCGTCGCGCAGGGGCGCAAGGCGAGAGCGTCCGTCTAGCGCATCGCTGCGGTGCTTCGCGTCGCGCCCGCCGCCGGATCGTCCGTACAAATTGCTGTGAGGGTCCGCGAGACCCTCGGGCTGTCACGATCGTCCTCCAGTCTGTTTGCCAGCGACCACGCAGGCGGGCTCTCCCGCCGCCGATCAGGAGGATCATGCCTTGCGATTTGGAGCGATGACGCTTGCACGCGTGCTGCTTGTTGCAACCGCCTGTGCCATGCCGCTGCACCGCGCTGCCGCGCAGGACGTTGAGCCCGAGCAGGTCGTGAACGCACTCGAGGGCACTTTCGGTGTGCACCCCGGGCAGCGGCGCAATCACATCAAGGGGACGTGCGCTGCGGGAGAGTTCGTCGGCACGGCGGAGGCGGCGGCGATCTCGCGCTCGGCCCTGTTCGCGGGCGCTCCGGTTCCGGTGGTCGCGCGCTTCTCGCTGCCGAGCGGCAATCCGAAGATCCCCGACACGGCCAAGACCGTTCGCGGCATGGCGCTGCAGTTCCGCCTTCCGGGCAATGATCTGCAGCACATGACGATGCTCAACACGCCGGTCTTCGGCGCCGCCCATCCGCGCACCTTCCATGCCGGCGTGGTCGCCCAGAAGCCCGATGCGGCAACTGGCAGGCCCGACCCGGAGCGCCTCAAGGCCTTCCGGGCTGGCCATCCCGACACCGACGCCCAGGCGCGGTTCCTGGCCTCGCAAAACCCGCCGCCGAGCTACGCCAACAGCGCCTTTTTCGGCATTCACACGTTCAAGTTCGTCGACGCGGCGCGCAAGAAGACTCCGGTGCGCTGGCGCTTCGTGCCGCAAGCAGGAGAGAAGGCGCTCGCCGACGCGGAGCTGACGTCTCTGCCGCCCGATTTCCTCGAGAGCCGCCTGATCGAGGCGACGAAGGCCGGTCCGGTGCGCTGGGACATGATCGTCTCCATCGGCGAGCCGGGCGACCCCGAGATCGACCCGACCAAGGAATGGCCGAAGGAGCGGCGCGAGATCAAGGCGGGCACGCTCAGCATCACGTCGGCCTCGCCTCAGAAGGGCGCCGCGTGCGAGCCGATCAACTTCGATCCGCTGGTCATGGCCGCCGGCATCGAGGCGAGCGAGGATCCCATCCTTCTCTTCCGGTCGCCGTCGTACGCCTATTCGTTCTCGCGCCGCACCGAAGGCAAGTGACGCGTCCGCAGTCCGCGGACATCGGTTGCGTTTCTCGGTCCGTCGCGATCCTCGCAGCCCAACGTCCCCTGCGGAGGCAGGGGACGCGCACCTCGAGATCCAAACGTCGCGCGTACTGTAGCCGTGATCGTCCTTCCTTCGCGGCTGGTGTGCGCTGCAGGAAAGACGCCGCCTCTGCCCCGTGCTAGCCTCCCAGCCAACGAGCCCCTGAACGGGGCCGCATACGGGATGGACGCGGAGGGTTTGCATGCCAGCGGCGGTTGCCACCTACGGCACTGGCAAAGGGGCCGCATCGCCGGCCGTGCCCAAGGGGGCGTGGGCCATCACCGCCCTGCTCTTCTTCTACATGCTGGTGAATTTCGCCGACAAGATCGTGGTCGGTCTCGCCGGCGTGCCCATCGCCCGCGACCTGGGCCTCAGCCCGAAGGAGTTCGGCTTCCTCGGCTCCTCCTTCTTCTTCCTGTTCTCGATCTCGGCCATCGCGGTGGGCTTCCTCATCAACAAGGTCGAGACCCGCTGGGTGCTGCTCGCCCTGTCGCTGGTATGGGCGCTTGTGCAGTTCCCGATGCTGTTCGACGTCGGCTTCACCACGCTCGTCGTCTGCCGCATCATCCTGGGTGCCGGCGAGGGGCCGGCGTTCGCGGTCGCCGTGCACGCCCTCTTCAAGTGGTTTCCCGACGAGCGCCGCACGCTGCCCACCGCCGTCATCTCCCAGGGCTCGGCCTTCGGCGTCATCATCGCCGTGCCGTGCCTGAACTGGATCATCGTCAACCACTCCTGGCACTGGGCCTTTGGTGCGCTCGGGCTCGTGGGCCTCGTCTGGGCGGCGGTGTGGCTCATCGTCGGGCGCGAAGGCCCGTTGATGGACGCCCCCGTCGATCGCCCGGCGGGCGCCGCCTCCAGGATGCCGGACGTGTCCTACGGGCGGCTGCTGTCGGCGCCGACCTTTCTCGGCTGCTGCGTGGCGACCTTCGGCGCCTACTGGGCGCTTTCGCTCGGCCTCACCTGGTTCACGCCGTTCCTCATCAACGGGCTGGGCTTTGCGCAGAAGGATGTCGGCTTGATCTCGGTCCTGCCCTGGGTGGCCGGCGCCTCGGTGGTGCTGCTGACCGGGTGGGTGTCGCAGGTGGCGATGGCGCATGGCGCCTCGAGCCGGCTCTCCCGCGGCGTGCTGGGCTCGGCCCCGCTCGTCCTCGGCGGCCTCGTGCTCCTGCTGCTGCCGTACGTGGAGAGCGCTGCCGGCCGCATCGCGCTGCTGGTGATCGGGACGGGCCTGAGCGGATCGATCTATGTGGTCTGCCCGGCCATGCTGGGCGAGTTCACGCCGGTGCGGCAGCGCGGGGCGATCATCGCCATCTACGGCGCCATCTACACCCTTGCGGGCATCGTCGCGCCCCTGCTGACGGGCAGCGTCATCGAGGGCGCCGCGACGCCGCTTGCCGGCTACCTGAGCGGCTTCCGCATCTTGGCCGGCATCCTGATCGCCTCCGGCCTCATGGGCTTGCTGCTGCTCTGGCCCAACCGCGAGCGCGCCCGCATGCTGCGGGCGTGACGGGCGGCGCGCGGCCTGCCGCCCTACTTGAACTCGACCTTGAGGATCTCGTAGCTGCGGGCGCCGCGCGGGGTCGTTACCTCGCAGGTCTCGCCCTTGCTCTTGCCGATCAGCGCGCGCGCGATCGGCGAGTTGATGGAGATCTTGCCCTCCTTCACGGCCGCCTCGTGCTCGCCGACGATCTTGTAGGCGACCTTGTCGCCGCTCTCCTCGTCCTCGAGCGAGACCGTGGCGCCGAACTTGACCGTCTCGCCGGACAGCTTGGTCACGTCGATCACCTCGGCGCGCGACAGCTTGTCCTCAAGGTCGGCGACACGCGCCTCGTTCAGGCCCTGCGCCTCCTTGGCGGCATGGTATTCCGCATTCTCCGACAGGTCGCCGTGCGCGCGCGCCTCCGCGATCTGCTGAATGATCCGCGGGCGCTCCTCAGCCTTGAGACGGTGAAGCTCGGCCTCGAGCTTCATGAACCCCTCAACCGTCATCGGCACCATGTCCATGGCAGTCTTCCAGTTCCGTTCTAGGATCAACACTCTCAGGAATTCCAGCGGCCACTGCGCCGGGCCTGCACGGGCGGGCAGGCCGGCACACGCCGGCCTCGCCATGGCTTGGCGGGCGGCGCAAGACATCAGTGTCACTCAGGATCGCGCTTTTGGCCAGCCCCTGCAACGCCCTGGCGCACAGGGGAGTTTCACGCGGTCTCGCCTACGTAAGCCTGCAAAGGCGACACTTTCAAGGTGCCGGTCGACAGCGCCTTGATGGCTTGCGTGGCCGCGATCGCGCCGGCCAATGTGGTGTAGTACGGAATATGGTTCAATAGCGCCGTTCGCCGAATATCTTTCGAATCTGCAAGTGCTTGCGCTCCCTCCGTGGTGTTGAAGACGAGCTGCACGTCGCCGTTCTTCATGGCATCCACGATGTGCGGCCGGCCCTCGAGCACCTTGTTGACCTGCTCGCAGGGGATGCCGTGGGCGTCGAGCGTCCGGCGCGTGCCCCGCGTGGCCAGGATTCGGAAGCCGAGGCCTGCCAGATCCCGCATGGCGGCGACCACGTTGTCCTTGTCGGCGTCCCGCAGGGAGACGAACACGGTTCCCTTCAGCGGCAGCTTGTTGCCGGCGCCGATCTGGCTCTTGGCGAAGGCAACCGCGAAGTCGCGGTCGATGCCCATCACCTCGCCGGTCGAGCGCATCTCGGGGCCGAGCACGGTGTCGACGCCGGGGAAGCGGGCGAAGGGGAACACGGCCTCCTTGACGGCGACATGCGTCAGCTTGCGCGGCTTGAGGCCGAAGCTGGCGAGCGGCTCCCCGTTCATGATCCGCGCCGCGATGCCCGCGATCGGCTTGCCGATCACCTTGGCCACGAACGGCACCGTGCGCGAGGCGCGCGGGTTGACCTCGAGGATGTAGATGTCGCCGCCCTTCACCGCGTACTGCACGTTCATCAGGCCAACGACGTTGAGCGCCAGCGCCAGGTCGCGTGTCTGCGCCTCGAGCCGCGCGATCACCGCCGCCGGCAGCGAGTGGGGCGGCAGCGAGCAGGCGCTGTCGCCCGAGTGGATGCCCGCCTCCTCGATATGCTCCATGATGCCGGCGACGAAGGTGTCGCGGCCGTCGCTGAGGCAGTCGACGTCGACCTCGATGGCATCCGACAGGTAGCGGTCGATGAGCAGCGGCCGCTTGGCCGAGACGACGAGCTCGGACGGTGCGTCCAGCGTCGCCGACAGCCGCGCGATGTAGCGGTCGAGATCGCCACCGTCGTGGAGGATCTCCATGGCGCGGCCGCCGAGCACGTAGGACGGCCGGATCACGAGCGGGAAGCCGAACCGCTCCGCCACGTTGCGGGCCTCCGCGGGCGAGCTTGCGATGCCGCTGTCGGGCTGCCTGAGCTTCAGCGTCTCGACCAGCGCCTTGAACCGGTCGCGGTCCTCCGCGAGGTCGATGGCGTCGGGCGAGGTGCCGAGGATCGGCACACCGGCCTCCGAGAGCGCGTGCGCGAGCTTGAGCGGCGTCTGGCCGCCGAACTGCACGATGACGCCGTTGAGCGTGCCGTTGGTCCGCTCCACGTCGATGATCTCGAGCACGTCCTCGGCCGTCAGCGGCTCGAAGTAGAGCCGGTCCGAGGTGTCGTAGTCGGTCGACACCGTCTCGGGATTGCAGTTGACCATGATGCTCTCGGTGCCGGCCTTGCGCAGCGCGAAGGAGGCATGGCAGCAGCAGTAGTCGAACTCGATGCCCTGGCCGATGCGGTTGGGCCCGCCGCCGAGGATGATCACCTTGCGGCGGTCCGAGGGCCGCGCCTCGTCGTCGGGCTCGCCGGCAAGCCCCGTCTCGTAGGTCGAGTACATGTAGGCCGTGGGCGAGGCGAACTCGGCCGCGCACGTGTCGATACGCTTGAACACCGGGCGCACGCCGGCCGCGATGCGCGCCTTGCGCACCTCGGCCTCGCTCTTGCCCGAGAGCTTGGCGAGCCGGGCGTCCGAGAAGCCCTGCGACTTGAGCAGCCGCCAGTGTGCGGCGGAGGCGGGCAGCCCGTGCGCCTTCACCCGGGCTTCCAGATCGATGATCTCCTGCATGCGCGCGAGGAACCACGGATCGACCTTGCAGGAGGCGTGGATCTCGGCGTGGTCGAAGCCCATGCGCATGGCCTGCGCGATCTTCAGGATGCGCTCCGGCGTCGGCTTGCCGAGGGCGGCGCGGATCACGGTGCGCTCCTCGTCCTGGCCGAGGCCGTCGAAGACCACCTCGTCGAGGCCCGTCAGGCCCGATTCCAGTCCCCGCAGCGCCTTCTGCAGGCTTTCCTGGAAGGTGCGCCCGATGGCCATCACCTCGCCGACCGACTTCATGGCCGTGGTCAGTGTGCGCTCGGCGCCCGGGAACTTCTCGAAGGCAAAGCGCGGGATCTTGGTGACGACGTAGTCGATGGTGGGCTCGAACGAGGCCGGCGTCGCCCCGCCCGTGATCTCGTTGGCGAGCTCGTCCAGCGTGTAGCCGATGGCGAGCTTGGCGGCGACCTTGGCGATGGGAAATCCCGTCGCCTTCGAGGCCAGCGCCGAGGAGCGCGACACGCGCGGGTTCATCTCGATGATGACGAGGCGGCCGTCCTTGGGATTGACCGCGAACTGCACGTTCGAGCCGCCGGTCTCGACCCCGATCTCGCGCAGCACCGCGATCGAGGCGTTGCGCATGATCTGGTATTCCTTGTCCGTGAGCGTCAGCGCCGGGGCGACGGTGATGCTGTCGCCCGTGTGCACGCCCATCGGATCGAAGTTCTCGATCGAGCACACGATGATGCAGTTGTCCGCCTTGTCGCGGACCACCTCCATCTCGAACTCCTTCCAGCCGAGCAGGCTCTCGTCGATCAGGATCTGGCCGACGGGCGAGGCATCGAGGCCCGAGCGCACGATGGTCTCGAACTCGTCGCGGTTGTAGGCGACGCCGCCGCCGGTGCCGCCGAGCGTGAACGCCGGCCGGATGATCGCGGGCAGGCCCACCTTGTCGAGCGCCTTCATGGCCTCCGCAAAGCCGCTGGCGCGGTCGTAGCCCATGATACGCCCGGCCGCGTCGCGGATCTCGGGCGAGGAGGCGATGGCCGCGCGCGGGCTCTCGAGCCCGATCCGGTCCATGGCCTCGCGGAACAGCTTGCGGTCCTCGGCCTTGTCGATGGCCTCCGCCTTGGCGCCGATCATCTCGACGCCGAACTTCTCGAGCACCCCGTCGCGGGCCAGCGCCAGCGCCGTGTTGAGCGCCGTCTGGCCGCCCATCGTCGGCAGCAGCGCGTCGGGGCGCTCCTTCTCGATGATGCGGGCGACGATCTCGGGCGTGATCGGCTCGATGTAGGTTGCGTCCGCCAGCTCCGGGTCCGTCATGATTGTGGCCGGATTGGAGTTGACGAGGATCACGCGGTAGCCCTCGTCCTTGAGGGCCTTGCAGGCCTGCGTGCCCGAGTAGTCGAACTCGCACGCCTGGCCGATGACGATCGGTCCGGCGCCGATGATGAGAACCGAGGAGATGTCGTGGCGTTTTGGCATGGGCCCGCTTCTTATTGCAGCGCGGGCGGCTTGGCTATAGCCCTCGCGCGACTATCCGTGAGGGCGCGACCCCGAGGCCGCGCCGTCCGACAGCGGGCTGTCAGGGAAGGGGCAGGTCGCCCAGCGTTAGGGTGACCGGCGGCACGAGCGGCAGCTGCAGCGGGGCTGCGGGCGGAACCTCGCTGACGTCCTCGTACCCTGAGGCTGTGGGCCGGCTATGCACGCGGGTGGTGAGGGTCGTCGCATCGACAACCCAGTAGTAGCGCACGCCATGCCGCGCATAGGTGGCAGCCTTGACGGTCATGTCGAGCTTCAGGCTGGAATGTGCGACCTCGATGATCAGGACGACGTCGCCGGGCGCGATGGATGTCGGACTGCATCCGGCCGGTCCGATGAGGAAGTCGGGCTCGACATAGTCGGCATCCTGCGGCCGCCAGCCGGGCTCTGCATGCAGGTCGTAGGCGTCGGGCAGGTGGCGTCGCAGCCAGTTCAGAATGGCGCCCCGCAGCACCTCGTGTTGCGCGCCCTTGGGAGGCATGGGGATCAGCTCGCCTCCCAGAAGCTCGATGCGGTCATCCTCGTCGAAGATGCCGAGCTCGGTCAGCCGCTCGAACTCGGCGAGCGTCCAGCGCAAGCGCGGGATCCCGTCGGCGGTCTGCGTCGTGCCGCGAGGCTGATGCGAGAACTCATTCATGGGAGCGAGCTTAACAAGAATGTCCTGGCCGCAAAAGGCTCACCCGCGCGGCGCGCGCTCCGGCAGCGGCGCCAATCCCTTCTGCTCCCGCATGTGGTTGACGAAGCGGTTGAACAGGTAGTGGCTGTCCTCCGGCCCCGGCGAGGCTTCCGGGTGGTACTGCACCGAGAACACCGGACGCCCCTTCACGCGCAGGCCGCAGTTGGAGCCGTCGAACAGCGACACGTGCGTCTCCTCTGCGTGGGCCGGCAGGCTCTCGCGGTCGACGGCAAAGCCGTGGTTCATCGACGTGATCTCGACCTTACCGGTGGTGAAGTCCTTCACCGGATGGTTCGCCCCGTGGTGGCCCTGGTGCATCTTGCGCGTGCGTGCGCCCAGCGCCAGGCCCAGCATCTGGTGCCCGAGGCAGATGCCGAACACCGGCTTGCCGGAGGCGACGAGCTTGCGGATCTCCGGCACCGCGTACTTGCCCGTGGCGGCGGGATCGCCGGGCCCGTTCGACAGGAACACGCCGTCGGGCTTGCGCGCCAGGATGTCGTCGGCGCTCGCTGTGGCCGGCACCACGGTGACCTTGCAGCCGGCGGTGGCGAGGCAGCGCAGGATGTTGCGCTTGAGGCCGTAATCGACGGCGACGACGTGGAACTGCGGGCTCTCCTGCCGCGTGTAGCCGCGGCCCCAGGCCCAGCGCATCTCGTCCCAGGTGTAGCTCTGGCCGCTCGTCACGTCGGGCACCAGGTCCATGCCGTCGAGGCCCGGCCACGCCTTCGCCTCGGCCCCGAGCGCCTCGAGATCGAAGCGCGCGTCGGGCGCGTGCGCGATGACGCCGTTGGGCATGCCCTTCTCGCGGATGCGGGCGGTGAGCGCGCGCGTGTCGATGCCCGTAATGGCGATGATGCCGCGGGCCTTGAGCCAGCGGTCAAGGTGCTCCGCCGCGCGATAGTTGGCCGGGTTCGTCACGTCGGCCCGCAGCACACAGCCGCGCACGCCCGAGCGCGAGGCGAGGTTCGAGGTCTCGGTGTCCTCGGGGTTGGTGCCGACGTTGCCGATGTGGGGAAAGGTGAAGGTGATGATCTGCCCGGCGTAGGAGGGATCCGTCAGGATCTCCTGGTAGCCCGTGATCGCCGTATTGAAGCACACCTCGCCCACGGCCGTGCCGGTGGCGCCGAGCCCGCGCCCGGCGATCACGGTGCCGTCGGCGAGCACCAGCCGCCCGGTCAGCGGGACATCCGTCCAGGGGGGAGGGGACATGGCCATGCGATCTCCTGTGGTTCGCGGGGATGTATGGCATGCCACCCCCTGGGTCAACCGGGGCCGGCCGGGCATCGGGCCCCGGCGCTTGCCCGGCGGGGCGGCGCGTGGCACCTGTGCGGGTTCATTCGAGTTGCCCCGGGGACCGCCACGCGCGGCCGCCATTGCCGAGAGAGGCCAGCCATGCGGGAACGTTTAAGCGAGCAGATCAAGGTCGCCATGAAGGCCCACGCCAAGGAGCGCCTCGGCACGCTGCGCCTGATCAGCGCCGCGCTGAAGGACCGCGACCTCAACGCCGAGGGCGGCAGGATCCCCGACCAGGAGATCCCGGCTGTGCTGCAGAAGATGGTCAAGCAGCGCCGCGATTCTGTCGCCATCTACAGCGAGGCCGGACGCCAGGAGCTCGCCGACAAGGAGCTGGCCGAGATCGCCGTGATCGAGGAGTTCCTGCCCAAGTCGCTCGGCGAGGACGAGGCCAAGGCCGCCATCGCGGCGGCCATCCGGGAGACCGGCGCCGCCGGTCCCAAGGACATGGGCAAGGTGATGGGCCTGCTCAAGCAGAGGTTCGCCGGCCAGATGGACTTCGGCAAGGCCAGCGGCCTCGTCAAGGAGCAGCTCAACGCTCTCGGCAAGTAGCCGGCCTCAGCCGGCCAGATGCCGTTCCAGCGCCCGCGCCGTGGCGAGGAGGCGCCCCTCGCCGCGCCGCGCCCCGACGAGCTGCACGCCCAGCGGCAGGCCCGAGACGTCGAGCAGCGGCAGGCTCACGCACGGCACGCCGAGATACGTCCACATCGCATTGAAGACCGGATTGCCCGTCGACTCGAGCCCCTTTGGCGCCGGCCCGCAGGCAGACAGCGTCAGGATGGCGTCGAAGCGCTGCAGCACGGCGGCGACCGCCGCATACATGGGCTCACGGGCTGCCATCGAGCGGGCATAGTCCGGCGCCGCGATCTTCAGGCTCTCCGTCAGGCGGGCCGTGATGAAGCCGCTGAGCAGCTCGGGCTTCTGCCTCAGGAACGGGCCGTAGTAGGCAGCCCCTTCCGCGCCCATCACGTGGGCATGGTGGCGGCGCACCTCGGCCATCGCCGGAATCTCGATCTCCTCGGCCATGGCTCCAAGGCGACGCGCGAAGGCCACGAGCGCCGCCTGTGCGGCGGGCTCCGCCTCCTCCCACGCCGGCGACCGGAACAGGGCGAGCCGCAGCGGCCCGGCGCGGCCCTGGCGCACCGCCTCCGTCAGGCGCAGCGGCGCGTGCTCGAAGCTGACGGCATCGCCCGGGTCGTGATTGCCGATGGCGTCCGTGATCATCGCCAGATCCTCGATCGAGCGGCCGTAGACCCCGAGGGTGTCGAGCGTGTGCGATTGCAGCAGCGCCCCGCGCCGCGAGATCAGCCCCAGCGTCGGCTTCAGGCCGTAGATGCCGCAGAACGAGGCCGGCCGGATCACCGAGCCGCCCGTCTGCGTGCCCAGCGCCAGCGGGATCGTACGGGCGCCGACGGCGGCTGCCGAGCCCGAGGAGGAGCCGCCGGGCGTGCGTGTGGGATCGTGCGGGTTGCGCGTCTTGCCGGGGAAGTTGTTGGCAAGCTCCGTGGTCACGGTCTTGCCGATGATGATGCCGCCGGCCGCCCGGATCTGGGCGACGGCGGCCGCGTCCGTCTCCGGCTGCCGCCCGGCAAACAGCGCCGAGCCGTTCTCGGTCGGCAGGTCGGCGGTGTCGATCACGTCCTTGATGCCGACGGGGAGGCCGAACAGCGCGCCGGGGGCCTCTCCGGCGAGACGCGCGGCGTCGAGCGCGCGCGCCTGCGCCAGGGCCTGCTCCGGCGCCAGCGCCGTCCAGGCCGCGATCTCGCCTTCGCGCGCCGCGATGGCCTCGAGGCAGGCGCCGACATAGGTCTCGGCCGTCACCTCGCCGCGCACCATCAGGTCGCGGGCCTCGCTGGCGGAAAGCTCTGTCAGTGGCGGCTGCGGCATCGGCGTCGGCTCCCTGCGGCCCTCGAGCGTGGCGGCACCCTTCGTGTAACAGGAAGGCCCGCGGGACGCGACCCGGCAGGCACGACGCAACCCGCCGCCCGCCTGCGTTCCAGCACCGCGCCCGATGGGCGGTCTCGCGTGCCAAGCGGAGGCCGATCCTGTGGATAGCGGGTGTCAGCATCTGGGCTGATGCAGGCCGTCCACGCCGGGGCCGGCGAATCGCCTATCAGTCAGGCATCGCACCGCACGTGAGGTCCATGCGCTATCCGCCTGCCCTGCTCGACGAGATCAAGGCCCGCCTGTCCGTGAGCCAGGTGGTGGCGCGCAAGGTCGCCTTGAAGCGCTCGGGCCGCGAGCTCAAGGGCCTGTCGCCGTTCAAGGTCGAGAAGTCCCCCTCGTTCTTCGTCAATGACAACAAGGGCGCCTGGTTCGACTTCTCCTCGGGCCAGAACGGCGACATCTTCAAGTTCCTGATGCTCACCGAGGGCGTGAGCTTCACCGAGGCCGTGGAGCGGCTGGCGGAGGAGGCCGGCGTCGCCTTGCCGAAGGCGACCCCTGAGGATCGTGCCGTCTACGACCAGCGCGACCGCCTGCTCGCCGTTCTCGAGGCCTCGGCCAGGTTTTTCGTCCAGCAGCTGCACGGGGCCGCCGGCCTCGAGGCGCGCCGCTACCTGGAGCGCCGCGGGCTCGCGCAGGCCGGCATCGAGCGCTTCCGGCTGGGCTATGCGCCGGGCGGCCGCGCCCAGCTCAAGGAGCATCTCGCCAAGGCTGGCTTCACGGCCGAGGAGATGAACCTCTCCGGCATGCTGATCTGGGGCGAGGACATTCCCGTCAGCTACGACCGCTTCCGCCACCGCGTCATGTTCCCGATCACCGACACCCGCGGCCGTACCATCGCCTTCGGCGGCCGGGCGCTGGATCCCGATGCACCGGCCAAGTATCTGAACTCGCCCGAGACCCCGCTCTTCCACAAGAGCCACGTGCTGTTCAACGCCGCCAACGCCCGCCAGCCGGCCTTCGACAGCGGCCGCATCGTGGTGGTCGAGGGCTACATGGACGTCATCGCCCTGTCCGAGGCGGGCTTCCCGGCGACCGTCGCCCCGCTCGGCACGGCGCTGACCGTCGAGCAGGTGGCTCTGCTCTGGCGCATGGCGAAAGAGCCGGTGCTGTGCTTCGACGGCGACGGCGCCGGCCGCCGCGCCGCCTTCCGGGCCGTCGAGACGGTGCTGCCCCATCTCAAGCCCGGCTACAGCGTGCAGTTCGCCTTCCTGCCCGACGGCCTCGATCCCGACGATCTCGTGCGCCAGCGCGGGCCCGACGCCTTCCGCGACGTGCTGGCCAAGACCGCCCCGCTGTTTGACGTGCTGATCGAGCGCGAGGAGCAGGCGGGACCCCAGGCCGTGACGCCCGAGCAGCGCGCCTCGCTCGAGGCCCGCCTCATGACGCTCGTGGGCCGGATCGAGGATCGCAGCGTCCGCAGCCAGTACGAGCGCGAGCTGCGCGAGACCCTGTGGGCGAAGAACAAGCGCCTCATCCGCGAGATCGCGGCGGGCGGCCTCGGCGGCGGCGCCCGCGGTGGCGCCTCGGCCCAGGCCGCAGGCCGGCGCCGCAACAACACCCAGCTCGACTGGCGGCTGTCGGCCCGGGCGACGGAGAAGCAGCGCATCGGCAATATTCCCCGCGCTGCCGCGTTGTCCCAGGCACCGGTGCGCTCCAACGAGCTGGCGCTGCGCACGCTGCCCCTGCCGCCGCGCGAGGTCCTGCTGATGCGCACGCTTCTCAACCACCCCTGGCTGCTTGAGGAGGAGTGCGAGGCCATCGCCGACCTGACGCTGACCGCAGAGCCGCTGTCCGGCCTGCGCCGGGCCATGCTGAATGTGGTGAGCAATCATGGCTCTCTTGACACCGAGGCGCTGCGCGCCCACCTCATCGGTGCCGGCTTCGGGTCGCTTGTGGCGGCTGTCGACCGGATCTCTCACCGGAGCGACCGGTTTGCCGAGCCCGATGCGGACCGCGACACGGTCGAGGCCGGCTGGCGGCATGCCTGCGCCTTGCACGAGATGCAGGTCGGGCTGCGTCGCGCTCTGGCGGAGGCTGAGCAGGACTACCTGTCCAGCCAGAGCGAGAAGGCTCTGGCCCGGATCGTGGATCTGCAGGAGCAGCTGGCGCGCAGCGCCAGCCACCATGCCGATCTGTCGGCGCCCGCAGGCGGCGTCCCGGGGTCCCGGGAGAGCTGATATGTCGCATATGAGTATACGACGTTCATTGCCTGTGCGCCTGTTGCGGCTCTGCACTGAACGTCCATCGCCGGGCCCGGCTCGTAAACTGGCAGTAGGAAAATTGTTCAAAGTCGTGTATGCGAACCGGGATTCCGAGACGAAGGCCATCCGCGCCATGGGCCGGGCCACAGCGAGAGCGCACCTCGGATACCATCACGCATCGTACCCGGCGGATCTTCCGCGACACCGGGCTGCCCGCGCGTGCCCAATCGGGCTGACGGCGGTGGAGCTCTCGAACTTTTTTGCATGCGCTGTGCCCCAGCGCATGCTTGGGGGTTAAGCAATGGCAATGGCACCAGCAGCGAAATCCGACGATCAGGCCGCACAGGCGGATGCCCCCGAGAAGGACAGCCCGCTGCTCGACCTGTCGGATGCGGCGGTCAAGCGCTTCATCAAGACGGCGAAGGCCCGCGGCTACGTCACCTATGACGAGCTCAATGCCGTGCTGCCGTCCGAGGAGGTGTCCTCCGAGCAGATCGAGGACGTGATGTCGATGCTCTCCGACATGGGCATCACCGTCGTCGAGAGCGAGGACCAGGACGAGGCGCCGGCCGCTGCCGAGGGTGACGACACGCCGGAGGAGGACGAGGCGCGCCCGGTCGCCACCATCAGCCTTCCCGCGACCACCGCGACCAAGGCCGAGCCCGCCGACCGCACCGACGATCCCGTGCGCATGTATCTGCGCGACATGGGCTCCGTCGAGCTGCTCTCGCGCGAGGGCGAGATTGCCATCGCCAAGCGCATCGAGGCTGGCCGCGAGGCGATGATTGCCGGTCTTTGCGAGAGCCCGCTCACCTTCCAGGCGATCATCATCTGGCGCGACGAGCTGATGAACGCCAAGATTCTGCTGCGCGACATCATCGACCTGGAGGCGACCTACGAGGGCCCCGAGGCCAAGAACGCGCCGCCCGTGATCCCGGGCAGCGACGGCCGCATGCCGCCGTCCGAGGCGGCATCAGGCGGGCGCGAGGCGCCGGCTGCCGAGGGCGATGGCGAGGGCGGCGAGGCCGAAGGCGCCCCCCAGGGCGAGATGGATGACGAGGACGACTACGAGAACGCCCTCTCGCTGGCCGCCATGGAGGCCGAGCTGAAGCCGAAGGTGCTCGAGACCTTCGACAACATCGCCAACACCTACAAGAAGCTGCGCAAGCTGCAGGACAAGAAGGTCGAGATGCAGGTGGCGGGCGAGCAGGGCTCGCGCCAGCAGCAGAAGGCCTACGACAAGCTGCGCGAGGAGATCATCAAGGACGTCAAGAGCCTGTCGCTCAACAACGCCCGCATCGAGAGCCTCGTCGAGCAGCTCTACAGCATCAACAAGAAGCTGGTCGGCTTCGAGGGCCGCCTGATGCGGCTGGCCGACAGCTACGGCGTGCCGCGCCAGACCTTCATCGACGAGTACTACGGCAACGAGCTCGACCAGGGCTGGATGGATCGCATCTCCGGCTCGAACAAGAAGTGGGCCAACTTCGTCCGCAACGAGAAGCGGCCGATCGAGCAGATCCGCGACGACATCCGCACGCTGGCGTCCGAGACCGGCCTCGAGATCACCGAGTTCCGCCGCATCGTCAAGGCCGTGCAGAAGGGCGAGCGCGAGGCCCGCCAGGCCAAGAAGGAGATGGTGGAGGCCAACCTGCGCCTCGTCATCTCGATCGCCAAGAAGTACACCAACCGCGGCCTGCAGTTCCTCGATCTCATCCAGGAAGGCAACATCGGCCTGATGAAGGCGGTCGACAAGTTCGAGTACCGGCGCGGCTACAAGTTCTCGACCTATGCGACCTGGTGGATCCGGCAGGCCATCACCCGCTCGATCGCCGACCAGGCGCGCACCATCCGCATCCCCGTGCACATGATCGAGACCATCAACAAGATCGTGCGCACGAGCCGGCAGATGCTGCACGAGATCGGCCGCGAGCCGACGCCGGAGGAGCTCTCCGAGAAGCTCGCCATGCCGCTCGAGAAGGTGCGTAAGGTCTTGAAGATCGCCAAGGAGCCGATCAGCCTCGAGACGCCGATCGGCGACGAGGAGGATTCGCATCTGGGCGACTTCATCGAGGACCGCAACGCCGTGCTGCCGATCGATGCCGCCATCCAGTCCAACCTGCGCGAGACGACGACGCGGGTCTTGGCCTCGCTGACGCCGCGCGAGGAGCGCGTGCTGCGCATGCGCTTCGGCATCGGCATGAACACCGACCACACGCTCGAGGAGGTCGGCCAGCAGTTCTCGGTGACGCGCGAGCGCATCCGCCAGATCGAGGCCAAGGCGCTGCGCAAGCTCAAGCACCCGAGCCGCAGCCGCAAGCTGCGGAGCTTCCTGGACAACTGAGCGTATGCGGGGCCGCCATGACGCGCGACGAGATCGTCGCAGCATTGCTGACGGTGAAGCTATCCAAACAGCGTGAAGGCGCAACGTCGCTCCATGTCTACAGCTCGCGCGCCCGTGGCGATGCGCGGGCCGACAGATCGGATCTCCTCCCAGGTCATTTGGGACGTCGTGACGATTGAGTCGACCCGCTAGAGGCTGTCCTTCGCCAGGAGCTGGCCCGATTGGGTTCTCCAGACGAATGACGGCCGTCGAGAGGTTCTGCGCGAGCTGACGGGAGACAACCCAGCGTGCGCGTGGGGTTGTGCTACGCTCCCCCTGGAACAGGCCAGTCCAACCAACGGGTGCAAACGCATGAAGGCGGTATTCGTCAACCGGTACGGCGGGCTCGACGCGCTGACCTACGGGGATCTGCCCGATCCCGTGCCGCAGGCGGGCGAGGTGCTGGTCGATATCCAGGCCGCGAGCGTCAACGCCGCCGACGTCAAGGTGCGCGAGGGCGCCACCAAGAACACCTCGACGCCGCGTGCCGATGTGTTTCCCTGCATCCTGGGCCGCGACTTCTCGGGCATCGTCGCCGCCAAGGGCCCGGGCGCAGTCGACCTCGAGATCGGCCAGCCGGTGTTCGGCGTGCTGGCGCCGGGCCGCGATGCCGCCTACGCCGAGAAGGTCGCCGAAAAGGCCGCCATCCTCTGCCCCAAGCCCGAAAGCCTGTCGCACGTGGACGCCGCCGCCATCGCCCTCATCGGGCTGACGGCGATCGTCTCGCTGGAGGAGACGCTGAAGTTGCGGCGCGGCGAGACCATCCTGATCCAGGGCGGCGCCGGCGGCGTCGCCAGCTTCGCGATCCAGCTCGCCAAGCACGTCGGCGCCAAGGTCATCACCACGGCCAGCGCGGCCAACCACGACTATGTGCGCTCGCTCGGCGCCGACCTGGCGATCGACTACACGCGGGTCGACTTCGCCGAGGTCGTGCGCGATGTCGATACGGTGCTCGAGACCGTGGGCGGCGACGTTGCGGCACGCTCCTACGCCACGCTCAGGCCGGGCGGGCGCATCGCCTTCATCGGCTCCGGCCCGTCCGCCCCGCCGTCGCCGCGATCCGATGTCACCGCCCTGCGTCCCGCCGTCGGCCGCGACCGCCGCCACCTGCAGCGCATCGTCGAGCTGCACGCCAAGGGCATCGTCTCCCTTCCCGAGATCCGCACGTTTGCGCTGCGCGACGCCGCCGACGCGCAGCGCATCAGCGAGAGCCGCCACTTCCGCGGCAAGCTGGTGCTGCAGGTCCGCTGAAATGTCGTGGGCTGGGTCCGTGCCCCGTCTTTATTTTTGAGGGATTGCCGATGCCGACAATCTCGTTTTTCTACGGTATTGCGATCCGCATGTACTACAATGATCACAATCCGCCCCACTTCCATGCGCGCTACGGCCAAGCGCAGGCGATCATCAGGATATCGGACGGTGCCATTCTTGCCGGGGAGTTGCCGCCGACCGCTCTGAGGATGGTGGGCGATTGGGCTATCGCACGTCGCGCCGAGCTGGAGCAGAATTGGGAGCGCGGGCGGCAGCAGCTGCCGTTCGAGAGGATTGCAGGACCCGACAATGACTGAGGACCTTCCGCTGGTGGACGTCTTGCGCGTGAAGCCGCTCGATGGCTACAGGATCTGGCTCCGCTTCACCGACGGCAGCGAGGGCGTGCGGGATCTTTCCGATCTGGTGAGGCGGCCGGGTCCGATGCTTGCGCCCTTGCAAGATCCCGAATACTTCGCGCGCGTCTTCGTGGAGATGGGAGCGCCAACCTGGCCCAACGGATACGATCTCGACCCCATTCGGCTTTATGTTGAGCTGCGTGAGGCAAGGGCTCTGGTGCGCAGCGCTGCCGAGTAGTCGATGCCCGCCGTCTACAAGATCTGCTCAACAAGCGAATGGCAGGCGGCCGAGCACGCCGGCGCCTTCACGGGCTCGGCCGTCGACGTGAAGGACGGCTTCATCCATTTCTCGACCGCGGGCCAGGTCGCCGAGACGGCGGCGAGGCATTTTTCCGGGCAGGGCGATCTCGTGCTCGTGCGCGTCGAGGCCGAGGCGCTGGGTGCAGACCTCAAGTGGGAGCCCTCGCGCGGTGGCGCGCTGTTTCCCCACCTCTACGGTCCGCTTCCGACACGGCTTGCCACCTGGGTCAAGCCGCTGCCGCTGGGGCCCGATGGCAGCCGCGCGTTTCCGCCGCTTGGCTGACGGCTGCGGCTCAGGCGCCGTAGGCCTCCGCGATCATGTATCCGGAGAGCGTGCCGTAGGCCGCCGTCCAGGCCGCTTTCGCGTCCGCCGTCCAGGCAGTCCCAAGACCCTTCTCCAGCGTCCACAGCAGGGCCTCGCCCACGTCGGCGTAGTCGTCGGCCTTGACGCCGTAGGCCACGTGCCGCTTGGCGAGCGCGCTGGCGACAGGCAGCACGGGCCCGAGATTGTCGAGGCTCGCCACCACCGTGCCGAGCGTCGCCATCAGCTTGCGTCCCTGCTCCGTCATGTCGCCCTTGAACAGCGGGCGCACCCGGGGCGCAATCTCGAACAGGCGGCCATAGAACAGCGCCGCTGCCTGCTCGGCAATCGGCCTCACCTGGGCGAATGTGGCCTTCACGAGCGAAATCTCTTGCGGTGTCATGGCACGCCTCGCGCATCGGGTTGCAATGCGCTTGGTTCTACAAGTTTCGTGCCACGCCAGACGCCGCCTGTGCTCTCACTTCTGCGCCGTCGAGCCGAGGCCGTCGAGCTGGGCAAGCCGCGCCTGCAGTTTCGGCATCGGCCGCGACTGCGGCGTCGTGGCGGCGGGGGTGACCTGGTTGGCCCAGCCGTAGGCGAGCATGGTCATGATGGTGGAGGCGGCGAAGAAGTAGACGCCCGGCAGCACGCTCGCCTCCGTGTAGCCCGAGGCGTTGACGTAGAAGATCATCAGCGCCAGCACCATGACGTCGGTCATCGAGTAACGGCCGAGCCACTCCATGGCCGAGATCGACCGCTCCCGGAACTCCGCCGGCAGGTCGGGCGAGGTGACCAGCGTCAGCAGGTAGAACAGCTTCATGAAGGGGAACAGGATCGAGAACGCGAAGATCACGAAGCAGAGGAAATACTCCTGGTTCGTGTACAGCGCCCAGATGATGGTGGCGATGGAGTGCTGGTTGGTCCACACGAACACCGTCGTGAAGCGGATCGCGGGCAGCATGACGCCCAGCGCGAAGAACACGGTCGCCAGGATGATGAGGAAGCTGAAGGCGAACGTGCGCGCCGTCGAGCGCTTGGCCTCGGCCTCCAGGGGGCGCGGGGCCGGCTTCGGCCTCGGTTTCGGGGCGGCGTCCACGCTGAGCCAGGCGTAGGCGAGGATCATGAACACGACGGCCGCCGTGAAGAAGTAGACGCCGTTGAGGCTGCGCGCGTCGTACACGCCCTGGCTCTTGATGAAGAAGATCGACAGCGACAGCACCAGCACGTCGTGCATCGACCATTTGCCCAGCCACTCCAGCGCCCGGAGCTGCTTCGACAGCCGCTTCAGCTCCTGCTGCGGCAGGGTGGAGAGCAGCAGCAGGTAGAGCAGCTTCAGCACTGGCAGCACGATCGAGAAGATCAGCACCAGGATGCCGAGGAAGGTCTGGCCGGAGCGGATCAGCGCGTTCACCGTCGAGATCAAGGAGTGCTCGTAGGTGAAGAACACGAACTTGGTGAGCTTGATGATCGGCAGGCTCACGCCGAGCGCCAGGCAGACCGCGGCCGCGACGATGGCAAGGGTGAGGAGAAAGCGCCGGCCGCCTATCGTCATGGCTCGTTCGTTCGGCTGCGAGGATAACAAAACCGCCGCCCCATCCTAGCGGACGAGACGGCGGGATTGTGTCGATCTCGGAAGGCCGCGGGGCGGCTCAGGCCATCATTGTCGCCTTACGGCTCAGGCCGTCATCGTCGCCTTGTCGAAGGCGATGCCCTTCTCGGAGAGGAGCTGCTGCAGCTCGCCTTCCTGGAACATCTCGCGGACGATGTCGCAGCCGCCGACGAACTCGCCCTTGATGTAGAGCTGCGGGATCGTCGGCCAGTTGGAGAATTCCTTGATGCCCTCGCGGATGCCCATGTCGTCGAGCACGTTGACGTCGCGGTAGTCGACGGCAAGGTGACCGAGGATCTGCGCCACCTGATGCGAGAAGCCGCACTGCGGGGCGCTCTTGGTGCCCTTCATGAAGAGCACCACGTCGTTGTTGGCTACAGCCTTGCGAATCCAATCCTGGACTGCCTGGTCGCTCATGGCGTTGGTCCTTGAAAAGGCGATCGAAATCGATCGAGTGCCGGGCGGGCCGGTGACCCGCATCACAGATTAGATGGGGGCAGGCCCCGACAATTGTCAATCTTTGGGGGCGGAGGTTGTGAGGGCGAGCGCGTGCAGCACGCCGCCCATGCGCCCTTCGAGGGCCTCGTAGATCATCTTGTGCTGCTGCAGGCGGCTCTTGCCCTTGAACTCGGGCGCCACCACGTGCGCCGCGTAGTGGTCGCCGTCGCCGGCAAGGTCGGTGATCGTGACTTCGGCGTTGGGGAGGCGCGCCTTGATCAGGCTGGCGATCTCCTTCTCGTCCATGGGCATGGGGGGTGAAACCTCTGCAGCAATTCGCGGGGACGCCCACTATCCCGCGTTTCCGCCCGAAGGTCGAGCGGGCCCTAGTCGCGCAGGTCGAGCCGCTTTTCCACGCGGTCGAGCCGCGCCTTGATCCGCTCGATCTCGGCATTCTGCTCAGCCTCGGAGAGCAGAAAATTGCCGTGTCCGTGCTCCAGCAGGTTGACGCGCATGTTTGACCGGCGCAGCTCTGCGATGGTTGCGTCCACGGTCGCGCGAATGTGGCGCAGATGCTCGAGAACGATGTGTTGCGTCTCGTCCGTCATGCCAAGCATCTTAGCCGACTCCGATCTGCAACTCAAGAACAAAAAGGGAACATAGATCACCCAGCCACCGCCATGTAGCCTGGCAGCCAAGCCTGGTGGGTGGCGCGCAGCTTGTCGAGGGCGAGCGCGTCCTCGCCCTTGAGCGTGAGCGCGGTGCCCCCGACGCGGCCGATCACCCGCGCGGGCAGGGCAAGGAGCCGCGCCCGCTCCAGGATCTCCTCGGCCGTCTCCGGCGCCGTCTCGATCACGTATCGTCCCTGGTCCTCGCCGAACCACGCCGCATGGGCCGGCAGCTTGCCCTCGTAGGGGTAGAGCTGGGCGCCGAGGCCGCCGGCGAGCGCCATCTCGGCGACCGCGACCAGCAGGCCGCCGTCGCTGACGTCGTGAACGGCCGTCACCTTGTGCGCGCGAATGAGGCTGCGCACGAGGTTCCCGGCCTTGATCTCCTGCGCCAGGTCGACCGGCGGCGGCGCCCCCTCGAGCGTCTTCGTGAACAGGAGCTGGTAGATGCTCTGCCCGAGATGGCCGGCCTCGGCGCCGATCACCAGGATCAGGCTGCCGTCGCGCTTGAAGGCGAGGTCCATGCGCTGGGCAAGATCCGGGATCAGCCCGACGCCGCCGATGGCGGGCGTGGGCGGGATGGCGATGCCGTTGGTCTCGTTGTAGAGCGACACGTTGCCCGACACGACCGGGTAGGAGAGCGCCAGGCAGGCCTCGCGCATGCCCTCGATCGCCTCCACGAGCTGGCCCATGATCTGCGGCCGCTCGGGATTGCCGAAGTTCAGGTTGTCGGTGATGGCGATCGGATCGGCGCCCACGGCCGTCAGGTTGCGCCAGGTCTCGACCACGGCCTGCATGGCCCCCGTCTTGGGATCGGCGGCGACGTAGCGCGGGGTGACGTCGCAGGTCACCGCCAGGCCCTTGTTGGAGCCGTGCACGCGCACGACGCCGGCATCCCCGCCCGGGCGCTGCACCGTGTCGCCCATCACCATGTGGTCGTACTGCTGCCAGATCCAGGCCCGCGAGCACAGGTGGTGCGAGCCCATCATCTCGGAGAGCGCCCCGAAGATGCTGTTGGGGCCCGGCACCCACTCCGGCAGGATGGTCTTCGGCGCCAAGTTGGGCACCCAGGGCCGCTGGTACAGCGGGGCGGAGTTGGCGAGCGTCGCCACCGGCAAGTCGGCCTCGATGCGGCCCTTGTGCTTGACGATCATGCGGCCGGTGTCGGTGGTGGTGCCGATCACCGCGAAGTCCAGGTCCCACTTCCTGAAGATCGCCTCCGCTTCCGGCTCCCGGCCGGGCTTCAGGATCATCAGCATGCGCTCCTGGCTCTCCGACAGCATCATCTCGTAGGCCGTCATGCCCGCCTCGCGCTGGGGCACGTGGTCGAGGACGAGCTCGATGCCGACGCCGCCCTTGTCGGCCATCTCCGAGGTCGAGGAGGTCAGCCCGGCCGCGCCCATGTCCTGGATGGCGACGATGGCATCCGACGCCATCAGCTCGAGGCACGCCTCGATCAGGAGCTTCTCGGTGAAGGGGTCGCCGACCTGGACCGTGGGGCGCTTCTCCTCGCTCTTGTCGTCGAACTCGGCCGACGCCATGGTGGCGCCGTGGATGCCGTCGCGGCCCGTCTTGGAGCCCACGTAGACGACGGGCAGCCCCACGCCCTTGGCCGCCGAGTAGAAGATCTTGTCGGTCTTGGCCAGACCCACGGTCATCGCATTGACCAGGATATTGCCGTTGTAGCTCGGGTGGAAATTCACCTCGCCGGCCACGGTGGGCACGCCGACGCTGTTGCCATAGCCGCCGATGCCGGCGACCACGCCGGAGACGAGGTGCCGGGTCTTGGCGTGGCTGGGATCGCCGAAGCGCAGGGCGTTGAGGTTGGCCACGGGCCTGGCGCCCATGGTGAACACGTCGCGCATGATGCCGCCCACGCCCG
>JANRIO010000093.1:0-24751 GCA_033764875.1 Hyphomicrobiaceae bacterium
TGATGCAGCTGGTGGAGCTGATCCGCGGCATCGCCACCGAGGACGAAACCTTCGGGCGGGCCCGCGTCTTCATCGAGACGCTCGGCAAGACCATCGCCGTGTCGGAGGACTTCCCGGCCTTCATCGTCAACCGCATCCTGCTGCCGATGATCAACGAGGCGGTGTACACGCTGTACGAGGGCGTCGGCACGGTGGAGGCGATCGACAAGGCGCTGAG
This sequence comes from Hyphomicrobiaceae bacterium, assembly GCA_033764875.1. Lineage (GTDB taxonomy): Bacteria > Pseudomonadota > Alphaproteobacteria > Rhizobiales > Hyphomicrobiaceae > AWTP1-13. Next base: position 218 of record JANRIO010000093.1, read on the forward strand.
GCTCGGCGCCAACCATCCCATGGGGCCGCTCGAGCTTGCCGACTTCATCGGCCTCGATACCTGTCTCTCAGTGATGCAGGTGCTGTACGAGGGCCTCGCCGACAGCAAGTACCGGCCCTGCCCGCTGCTGGTGAAGTACGTCGAGGCCGGCTGGCTCGGCCGCAAGACGCAGCGCGGCTTCTACGACTACCGCGGCGACAAGCCCGTGCCGACGCGCTGAGCCGCCGGGCGCTCGCATGCGCCGGCTCGCCCTTGCCGTTCTCGGCCTCGTCGCCGGCTATGCGGCCGGCGCCCTTGTGGGCCTGGCGCTGGTGGCCGCCTTCTCCGGCAACACACACGACAAGAGCGTCGAGATGGCCATGACGGCCATCTTCGTCGCCGGCCCAATCGGCGCGATCCTCGGCGCCGTCGCCGCGCTGGCGTTGTCGCGGCGCGCGGCCCGCTGACGCATGGGCAGGCCGCGCCGTCAGACGGCGACGTTGTCGATGAGGCGGGTCTTGCCGAGCCAGGCGGCGGCAAGCACGCGCAAGGCCGCAGCACCCGGCTGCGGCGCCTTGAGGCTCACGGCGTCGCGCACGGCGACGTAGTCGATCTTCCCGAAGCCGGCTTCGAGCAGCGCCCGCTGGGCCTCGGCCTCCGCATCGGCGGGCGCGGCACCCTCCCGCACGCGGCGCGCGGCCTCCGAGATGGCACGGTGCATGGCCGGCGCGACGCGGCGCTCGTCGGCCGTGAGGTAAGCATTGCGCGAGCTCATGGCGAGGCCGTCGGCCTCGCGCACCGTCGGCAGGCCGACGATGGCGAGCGGCAGGTTGAGATCGCGCACCATCTGCGAGACGACCGCCAGTTGCTGGAAATCCTTCTCGCCGAACACGGCGACGTCGGGCGTCACCTGGCCGAACAGCTTGCAGCACACGGTCGCCACGCCGCCGAAGAAGTGCGGGCGGAAGTCGCTCTCGAGCCCCTCGGCCGCGCCGCCCGGCACGATGCGCGTGGCAAAGCCGTCCGGATACATGACCGCGCGCTCGGGCGACCACACCGCATCGCAGCCGACGGAGGCAAGCTTGGCGAGGTCGCCGGCCTCGTCGCGCGGGTAGCGGTCGAAATCCTCGTTGGGCGCGAACTGCGCCGGATTGACGAAAATCGACACGACGACGCGCTCGGTGCGCCGGCGCGCCTCGGCGACGAGATCGAGATGCCCCTTGTGCAGCGCGCCCATGGTCGGCACGAGGCCGACGCGAGCACCCTCGCGGCGCCAGCGGCCCACCATCTCGCGCAAGGGCTCAAGCGTACGCACGACGGGAATGGTCCCGCTCATCTCCACTCTCCTGCCTCACGATCGCGAAGGAGCGGGACCATAGCCAACGCGGCGTGCCGGCGGCAAGCGAGGGCCCTTCGCGGCTGCGAAGAAGCGCGCGCACGCGCACCCCGACGTGCGGCAGGCCCGATAGCAGAAATGTTATGGGCGTCGTGGACGGCGAGACGATAGGCTGTATGCGGTCGGTCAAAGCAAATCCCAGTAACTCCTCATATTCCGCCTTCGGCCGGCACGATCCGTCGCAACTGCCAAAACACCTGGAGAGTGACTGATGATGCGAACTCTTGCCGCCGTCTCCATCGTCGCGATCAGCGCGACGGCCGTGTTGGCGCAGAACCTCGACGCGATCAAGGAACGGCGCCAGGCGATGCGCACCATCGGCAGCGTCGGCACCTCCAACTTCAAGATGATGAAGGGCGATGCGCCGTTCGATCTCGCCACCTTCCAGAAGAACATCGCCGCCATGCAGGCGGCCGGCACCAAGTTCAAGGATCTGTTTCCCGACAACGCCAAGACCGGCGGCGGCACGGACGCTGCGCCGAAGATCTGGGAGCAGAAGGCGCAGTTCAATGCCGCGCTCGATGCCTGGCTCGCGGACGTGAAGGCCGCCGGCGAGACCATCAAGGACGAGGCGGGCATGAAGGCCAACTACCCGAAGGTGGCACAAGGCTGCGGCGGCTGCCACAAATCGGCGGACGGCTTCACCGTCAGCCTGGGCGAAAGCTTCAAGAAGCCGGCGCCGTAGTGCGCTTCCCGCAGCGCCCGGGCCGACCGGCGATGCGCTGGGCCCGCGTCGGCGGCGTCGTGCTCGCGTGCCTCTCCGCCGGGCTGGCGGGCGCCTATGTGCTCACGCGCCCGGTTGTGCTGCCGCAGTCGGCGCTGCAGCCCCGCACGCCCGACGTCGCCAACGGCGAGCGCATCTTCAATGCCGGCGGCTGCGCCTCATGCCATGCCACGCCCGGCCAGGAGGACCGCCTCCGGCTGGGTGGCGGCCTGGCGCTCAGAACCATTTTCGGCACCTTCCGGGTGCCCAACATCTCGCCGGACGTGCGGACGGGGCTCGGAGGCTGGAGCGAGATCGCATTCGCCAACGCCATGCTGCACGGCACAGGGCGCGGCGGCGAGCATCTCTATCCCTCGTTCCCCTACACCACCTACCAGCGCCTGGCGCTGGACGACGTGCGCGACATGCTCGCGTTCTTGCGCACGCTGCCGGCGGTCGAGAAGCCCTCCGAGCCGCACGAGCTGGCGCTCCCGTTCAACGTCCGCCTCAGCCTCGGCGTCTGGAAGTGGCTGTTCGTCGACGGCCGCCGCTTCGTGCCGGACCCTGGCCGCGACGCCGAGCTCAACCGCGGGGCATACCTCGTGGAAGCGGCGGCGCACTGCGCCGAGTGCCATAGCGGGCGCAATGCGCTGGGCGGCATCGACCCGGCCAGGCGCTATGCCGGCGGCGCCAACGCCGAGGGCAAGGGCTGGATCCCGAACATCACGCAACATGCCGACGGCCTTCCCTCCTGGTCGGTCAAGGACTTCGAAGACTTCCTGACGACGGGTGCCAACCCCGACGGCTACATGGTCGAAGGCGAGATGCTGGCGGTGATCCACAACGTCTCGCGCCTCCCGGGCGCCGATCGCGCCGCGATGGCGCGCTATCTCAAGTCGCTGCCGCCGAGGCCCGGAAAGCGCCCGCAAGGCGGGTAGAAGCGGGCAGGCATTGCTCGTGCTGCCCCGGCTGCGTTCGAAAGTCCCATGGCGTCCGCCGCCGCAGCCGGGCACGCTGCAAGCTCGATCGCAGCTGCGGGCGCCGCCCTCGAGCGCGGCGCGAAGCACGAGATTGGGGCGCGATGTCCATGGTGAGAGCGACGTGACGCTACTGCAGGCGCAAAGCGCCATCGGCCTCGTCATCATCCCCCTCATCGCCTATGCGCTGAGCGAGAGCCGGCGCAACCTGGGCGCCGCGGCGCTGGCGCGCACGCTGCTGGCAGGCCTTGCCTTGCAGCTGGTCGTCGCAGCGGCGATGCTGAACGTGCCGGCCTTCCGGGCGGCCTTCGATTGGGCCGGCGGCCTCGTGGCCTCCCTGCAGCGGGCGACCGGCACCGGCATGCGCCTCGTCTTCGGATATCTGGCTGGCGGGACCGTGCCGTTCGACACGGTGCGGCCGGAGGCGGGCTTCATCCTCGCCTTCCAGGCGCTGCCCGTGATCCTCGTCATCAGCGCGCTGTCGAAGCTGCTCTACCACTGGGGGCTGCTGCAGCCCGTGGTCCGCGCCATCGGCCGGCTGCTGCAAAGGACGCTGGGCGTCACCGGGCCCGTTGCCACCTCGGCCGCCGCCAACATCCTGGTCGGGATGGTGGAGGCGCCTCTGCTGGTGCGGCCGTACCTGCTGCGGATGAGCCGCGGCGAGCTGTTCGCGACGATGACGGCGGGCATGGCCGGCGTCGCCGGCACGGTGCTGGCGCTCTATGCGACCATCCTCGAGCCGGTGGTGCCGGGCGCCGCCGGGCATCTGATCGTCGCCAGCGTGATCTCGATCCCTGCGGCCCTCATGCTGTCGGCGCTGATGGTGCCGGACGACAAGGCCGCCGGCGGGGTCGCGGCGGCTGAGGCGGAGGTCGTCATCGAGACCCCATCGAGCTCGAGCATGGATGCCATCGCGCAAGGCACCCGGGAGGGCGTGGAGCTGCTGGTCAGCGTGGCGGCGATGCTGGTCGTCGCCGTGGCGCTGGTGGCGCTCGCCAACCAGCTCTTGGGGTTCGTCGCCGAGCCGTTCGGGGTCAGCCTGACCTTCGAGCGCATGCTGGGCTGGCTGTTCGCACCGCTGGCCTTCGTGGTCGGGATACCGCTGGCCGAGTGTGCCACGGCCGGCTCGCTGCTGGGCGTGAAGACGGTGCTCAACGAGCTCGTCGCCTACCTGCAGATGACGGCGACGCCCGCCGAGCTGCTGTCGCCGCGCTCGCGGCTGATCCTGGCCTACGCCCTGTGCGGGTTCGCCAACCTGGGCAGCCTCGGGATCCTGGTGGGCGGCATGGTGGCGATGGTGCCGCAGCGGCGCGCCGAGATCGTGAGCCTTGGGGCCAAGACCGTCGTCTCAGGCACGCTGGCGACGTTGCTCACGGCAGCCGTCGTGGGCGTCCTGACGCCCTGACAGGGGGGCAAAGGCCGGCACGACAAAGGCCGCCGGCGAACGCGCGGCGGCCTTGCGAAGCCAAGTCGAACTGGACGCCCTCAGGCCGGGGCGCGACCGGCGCCGACGACAACGCTCCTGACCCAGTCGCCGAAGGAGGCCTTCTCGGCCGGGCTGTCTGCGCCTTGCGCCGGCGTCAGCGTGGCGGCCTTGGGAAGCCAAGTCTCCTCTCCATCCCGCCGCGCCTCGGTCAGCGGCTCGTCGGACGCGGCCATCGCGAAACCTGCGGCCCGCGCGGCACTCTGAAGAGTTTCGATACCCATGACACACTGCCACTCGATACTGGACCCGGCAGTCAAACGTATGTGCCCGAAAATGCGTTCCGACAGCACTTGCGTCTTTCTGTGCTGACATTTAGCAGTTCAGTCCTATCGGCGGTCAAGCTCTATTTCGCATTATTTCAATTCAGTTTCGCGTGTGCACGAGGATCTCGGTTCAAAAAGGGCTATTTCACACCCCGACTGCCTCGAAATAGTACAATCTGCTGCGGCGCCACAAACATGCTGCAGCGCGCACCTGCGGCGGCGTAGCCGTGGCCTCCACTCCGAACGGGCTTGCGTGCCGCGTCGCCACGGGTGCACGATACCCGCACGCGCCCCGGAAGCTCAGGCGCGGGCGCGCGAGCTTCCGATCCCCCTTGCCTGAGCGCAAAGGAGGACATCATGGGGCAGAATGGTGGAACAACCGCCCGCAGCTCCCGCTGCATCGCACTGGTGGGGCCCTTTCTCTCCGGCAAGACGACCCTGCTCGAGGCGATACTGGCCCGCACCGGCACCGTGACCCGCCAGGGCCGCGTCGCAGACGGCAACACGGTCGGCGACGCCTCTCCCGAATCCCGCGCGCACGGCATGAGCACGGAGCTGAACGTCGCCGACGTGACGTTCCTCGGCGACAAGTTCACGTTCATCGATTGCCCCGGATCGATCGAGTTCCAGCACGAGGGCGCGCTCGCCATCTCGGCGTGCGACGCGGCCGTGGTGGTGTGCGAGCCCGATCCCAAGCGCGTACCGGCCCTGCAGCTGATCCTCAAGCAGCTCGAGGACCGCGGCATTCCGCGGTTCCTGTTCCTGAACAAGATCGACAGCTCCGACACACCCGTCCGCGATCTGCTTCCGATCCTGCAGCCCGCGAGCGCCAAACCGCTGGTATTGCGCCAGATTCCGATCTGGGAGAACGGCACTGCGACGGGCTTCGTCGATCTGGCGCTGGAGCGCGCCTTCGTCTACCGCGCCCAGGCCAACGCCGAGGTCGTGGACATCCCCGCCGGCGTGCGCGACCGCGAGATCGACGCCCGGTTCAAAATGCTGGAGACGCTCGCCGACTACGACGACGAGCTGATGGAGCAGTTGCTCTCGGACGCCCCGCCTGCCCGCGAGAAGGTGTTTGAGGATCTCGTCACGGAGATGCAGAGCTGCCTGATCGTGCCGGTGCTGCTCGGCTCGGCCGAGAACGGCAACGGCATCCTGCGGCTGCTCAAGGCGCTGCGTCACGAGGCGCCCTTCGTCGACCGAACGGCGCGCCGGCTGAAGCTCGAGAACGCCAAGTCGGCGGGCCAGGTGCTGAAGTCGATGCACACGGCGCACGGCGGCAAGCTGTCGCTGGTGCGGGTGCTGGCCGGCGAGTTCGGCGAAGGCACGCTGGTGCAGGGCGCGCGGGCCGAGGAGCGGGCCGCGTCCGCCTTCTCGCTGCTCGGCCAAGAGGCCAAGAAGCGCGGCCCCGGCAGGGCCGGAGATACGGTTGCCCTCGGCAAGCTTGAGCGCATTCAAACCGGCGAGTGCGTGTCCGCCGACAAGGGCGGCAGCATCCAGGTCGGCGTACCCGAGCCGCCGCAGCCGGTCTATGCGCTGGCCATCGGCGTCAAGGACCGCAAGGACGAGGTGAAGCTCACGTCGGCGCTGGCGAAGCTCGCCGAGGAGGATCCCTCCCTCAAGCTCGAGCACGCCAAGGACACCCACCAGCTCGTGCTGTGGGGCCAGGGTGAGATGCACCTGAGGGTGGCACTGGAGCGGCTACAGCGCAAATTCGGCGTCGACGTGTCCACCAGCCGCCGGCAGGTGCCGTACAAGGAGACCATCCGCAAGGGCGTCGAGGTGCGCGGCCGGCACAAGAAGCAGTCCGGCGGCCACGGCCAGTTCGGCGACGTGGTGCTCTCGATCGCGCCGCTGCCGCGCGGCTCGGGCTTCCAGTTCGACGACACCATCACGGGCGGCGTGGTGCCCAAGCAGTTCATCCCGTCGGTCGAGATCGGCGTGGCGGACTACCTGCAGCACGGGCCGCTCGGCGGCTTTCCGGTCGTCGATGTGGGCGTGACGCTGACCGACGGCAGCTATCACACGGTCGACAGCTCCGACATGGCCTTCCGCCAGGCCGGGCGGCTCGCCATGAGCGAAGGGCTGCCCAAGTGCGACCCCGTGCTGCTGGAGCCGATCATGGAGGTGGAGATCGCGGTGCCCAACGACGCCACCGCGCGCGTCAACGGCATGATCCCGCAGCGGCGCGGCCAGATCCAGGGCTTCGACGCGCGCGAGGGCTGGCCGGGCTGGGACGTGATCAAGGCCCAGATCCCCGAGACCGAGATTGCCGACCTGATCGTCGACCTGCGCTCGGCGACGGCGGGGGTCGGCACCTTCACGGCGCGCTTCCATCACCTGGCCGAGCTGACCGGGCGCCTTGCCGACCAGGCACTCGCCTCCACCCGGCAGGCGGCGGAGTAGCGCACGGCCGCGGCTGATCGGCGATCACGAGGTCTTGATCCGGATCGGGTCCCGCCCTCGTGGTCCAGCGCGGCCGAGGCACCGTTCGCGTGGCACTGCTTCATGGAGGCGTGTGCCCATGCTGACGCGGCCGGACCGGCTGTTGTGGATCTCTGGGCTTGTCTTCCTCGCCCTGTTCGCGGCAACGCTGCTGGTGGCAGCGTTCGACAAACGCGTGCTCGATGGCGTGCCGATCTGGGCCAAGCCGCTCAAATTCCAGCTGTCGCTCGCCGTGCACCTTGTGACGCTGGGCATCATCGCCGCCCACCTCAGCCCGCCAGTGCAGGCCTCGCGGCTGCTCGCCTGGACGGCTGCCGCCTGCCTCGCGTGCAGCCTATTCGAGATCGCCTACATCATGCTTCAGGCGGCGCGCGTGCAGCCCTCGCACTTCAACGTCAGCAGCCCGTTGTACGCCACGCTCTACAAGCTGATGGCGGCCGGTGCGGTGGTCATCACCTGCACGGCGGCCGTGGTCGGCGTGCTGGCCCTGTGGGACGACGGGGCGCGGCTGAGCCGGCCTGTACGCCACGGCGTGGTTCTCGGGCTGGTCGCAGGCAGCGTCCTCACGCTCGTTGCGGGCTTCACGATCGGCTCGCGCATGTCGCACGCGGTGGGGGAGGCGGCGGCCGATGCGGCGCGCATGCCGCTGACGGGATGGTCGCTCAGCGTCGGCGACCTGCGCATCCCGCATTTCCTTGCGACCCACATGATGCAGTCGGTGCCGCTGGCCGGTGTGCTGGCGGCGATGCTGCTGCCGCCGCTTGCCGCCACCGCCGCGGTGTGGATCTTCGCAGGCGGCTGGACGCTCGCGACGTACTATTCCTACACCTGGGCGCTTGCCGGCGGGCCCCTGTTGCGCTGAGACGCCGGCTCCAAAGCAGCAGGGCAGGGCCGCGGCCAGACGTGCTGGCGCTCCGTGAAAATGCGAGGTAGCAATCGGGCAGGGCGTCGCGAGCGGCATGGTGTGACGGCGAGGCCCGAGGCGCAATACGAGACGGTGCCGGCGGACGAACGGCACCCGCAACGCAAAGGCCGGCCCAAGCACCCGATGTCGAACCCACCTCTCAGCGTCCGCCCCATCGCCGATGGCGAGGAGACGGCCGTCATCGCGCTGTGGACCGCCTGCGGCCTGACGCGACCCTGGAACGATCCGGCCGCCGATCTCGCCTTTGCAAAAGGCAAGCCCAGCTCCGACGTCCTCGTCGGCGTCGCCGGCGGCAGCATCGTCGCCTCGGCGATGGTGGGCCACGACGGGCATCGCGGCACCATGTACTACGTCAGCGTCCAGCCCGAGCTGCAGAAGTCAGGCTACGGGCGCCAGATCGTGGCGGCGGCCGAAGCCTGGCTGAAATCGCGGGGCGTGTGGAAGGTGAACCTGCTCGTGCGGCGCGGCAACGAGACGGTGCTGGGGTTCTACGAGTGCCTCGGCTACGCGCCGAACAGCTCGCAGCTCATCGAGCGCTGGATCGACCCGTCGAAGCGGGGCGATGCATGAGCGCACCCGCCGCGGCGCAGGCCCAGGCCGCCTGAGCGGGCCAGCGGCGTGCCGGACGCTCCCGCCATGCGCGCTCAGCCCCCGCGCCAGCCGCCTCGCCGGGGACGGCAAATCGCGCTAGCTAGTCCGTACGCCAATCTCGCCCAGGACACCGATCGGCAATGATGCGCAAGACTACCGGAACCGAGATCGAGCGCCTGATTTCGCTGCTGGCGCGGCTGCCGGGGCTCGGCTCCCGCTCGGCGCGCAAGGCGGCGCTGGCGCTGCTCAAACGCCGGGTGGAGCTGCTCGAGCCGCTGGCGGCGGCGCTGACCGACGCCGCGGCCAAGATCGTCGAATGCTCCACCTGCGCCAACCTCGACACGACCAACCCGTGCAGCATCTGCCGCGACCCGCGGCGTGACCAGACCCTGATCGTGGTGGTGGAGGAGATCGCCGACCTGTGGGCGCTGGAGCGGGCGGGCGTGATCAACGGCCTCTACCACGTGCTGGGCGGACATCTGTCGCCCATCGACGGCATCGGGCCCGACCGGCTCAACATCGCGCGCCTCATCGAGCGGGCGCAGCCGCCGGTGAAGGAGGTGCTGCTCGCCCTCAACGCCACCGTGGAAGGCCAGTCCACCGCCCACTACCTCACCGAGCAGCTGCAGGGGCGCGGCATCACCGTCTCGCGGCTGGCGCAGGGCGTGCCGATGGGCGGCGAGCTCGACTACCTGGACGAGGGCACGCTGGCTGCCGCCATCAAGAGCCGCCGCACGCTGGGGTGATGTGCGCCTGAGCCGGCTTGACCCTCCCACGCCGGCGTTGTCCTCTGCCCCGCAATCGGTCTGCAAACGCATCGACACTGCGTTGATCGGGCTTATCCCGAGGAAGACCGCGATTTCTTGAGCTCGCGAGATTGAGGATGCGGCCATGAGCTTGGACAAGGTCGAGGCGCTGCTGTTCGACGTGTTCGGAACCGTCGTCGATTGGCGCTCGAGCATCATCGCGGATCTGACTGCCTTCGGTGCCGCCAAGGGCATCACCGCCGACTGGGCCGCCTTCACGGACGACTGGCGCGGCCTCTACCAGCCGGCCATGGAGGCCGTGCGCAGCGGCGCGCGGCCGTGGACCATCCTCGACGTGCTGCACCGCGAGAGCCTCGATGCGCTCATCGCAAGGCACGGCATCGCGGGCCTGACGGAGGCCGACCGCGTGCATTTGGCGAAGGCCTGGCACCGCCTCAAACCCTGGCCGGATTCGGTCGCGGGCCTCACCCGGCTCAAGACGCGCTACATCATCGGCACGCTCTCGAACGGCAACGTCGGACTGCTGACGCGCATGGCCAAGCTCGCGGGCCTGCCCTGGGACGTGGTGCTGGGTGCGGAGACGGCGCGCGCCTACAAGCCGATGCCGCAGGCCTACCTGGAGGCCGCCCGCCTGCTCAACCTGGAGCCCGGGCAGGTGATGCTGGTCGCCGCCCACAACGGCGACCTGGCGGCGGCGCGCGCCTGCGGCCTCGCCACCGCCTTCGTCGCGCGGCCGAGCGAGTACGGACCGCACCAGAGGCTCGACCTCAAGGCCGAGGCGGACTGGGACGTGGTCTCGGACAGCTTTCCTGCCGTCGCCGACGCGATGGGCTGCTGACGTCGATGCGACGGCGGGCTCGTTCCGGGATGGATCGGGACAAGCCCAACCACGACGACGCCGGCTGCAGGCCTCGACGGGTCGGGAAGGCGGCGACGCCCTACCGCCGCGCCTGCTTCTCCGGCTTCATCTTGATGCCGCACTTCTCCATGGGCATCGCGGTGGTGAGCCAGCGGTCCTTGGTGACCATGACCACGTAGCGGCGGCAGTCGGCCGCGATGCCGCGCACGAACTTGACCTGGAACAGGGCGAGCTCGGCGCTGCGCTTCTTCGGGTACTCGAACACCTTGCCGTCCGGCGTCTCGGCGAGCGCCGTCTTGATGGCGTGCTCGGCGTTGCGATAGTCGACGTCCGAGAGGCGGCTGAGCAGCGCCCGCGACAGGCCCGGATGCAGGCCGGCGGCCAGTGCGCGCACCTGGTAGGGGTCGGCCGGGTCGGCAACGGCGGGAGGCAGCTTCTCGACCGGGCCCGCTGCATCGTCGTCCTTCGCCTCGGCCTCGCCGGGCTCCTCGGCCGGTGCCGCCAGGGTTGCGGTGGTCGGTACGGCGGTGGCCGGCGGCGTGTCGCGGCTCTCGAGCGGCGGCAGCATCGCGCTCTCCTGAGGCTGCGGACGGCTGGAAAGGCTCGCCTCCGGCGCCTTGCGCTCGAGCATCGGGCCCACCGTCGCGACGGCGTATGCCGTCCAGTCCTCGACCAGGGGCCGGTGATTGATCCAGGTCCAGGCCGCCGCGCCGGCAACCAGGGCCAGCACCAGAAGCCTCACGAACGTGCGGCCACGCCGGCGCCGCACGGGACCGCCGAGCCGGTCGCCGACGTCAACATCGAAGGCGGAGTAGCCGCCGCCGTCGATGTGCCCTGCGTAGGGGCCGAACTTCGAGCTACGAGACGCGTACGCTGACATATCGGAACCCTCGTGCCGCCAACGATTGGTCCCCGCAGTCCTAACGTCCTGGGGTTATCTGGCAAAAACAAGGCGATGACAGCGTAAACGGCCGTCCCGCCGGAGGCGGGGGCCCACTAGCCTTGCATCGGCACGCCCTTGCCGGGATTCATGATGCCCTTGGGGTCGAGCGCCCGCTTCATGGCGCGGAACAGGTCGAGCTCCACCGGGCTCTTGTAGTGGGCAAGCTCCGACAGGCGCGAGCGGCCGATGCCGTGCTCGGCGCTGATCGAGCCGCCGAGCTCGACCACGAGATCGTGCACGATACGGTTGATCCTGCCGCGCTTGGTCCGGAACGTCTCCCAGGTTTCCTCCGCCGGCCGGACCGGGTTGTAGTGCATGTTGCCGTCGCCGACGTGGCCGAACGCGCAATGGCGGATGCCGGGGAAGGCCGCCGCCAGGGCCGCGTCCGCGCGCGCAATGAACTCCGGGATCCTCGATACCGGCACCGAGACGTCGTGGGCGATGCTGCCGCCCGCCGCCGCCTGGGCGTCCGCCAGATCCTCGCGCATCTTCCACAGCTTGGCCGACTGGGCGCCGGAGGCTGCAATCCGCGCGTCGCGGATCAGGCCGGCCTCCATCGCCGCGGCGAGCGCCTCGCTCAAGGGCTCGTGCAGCGAGCCGGGAGCGCCCTGGCCCGACACGTTCATCAGCACGTACCAGGGGTGCGTCTCGGGCATGGGGTCATCGTGCCCCGGCACGCCCACGAGCAGGAAATCGATGATCGAGCGGCAGAGCAGCTCGAATGCCGTCACCGCCTCGCCCATCGCGCGCTGCATGTGCCCCAGCAGCGCCACGCCCTTCTCCGGGCTGTCGACGGCGATGAACGCCGTCTCGCTCGCCGTCGGCCTCGGGAAAAGGCGCAGAACCGCCGCCGTGACCACGCCCAGCGTGCCCTCCCCGCCGATGAAGAGCTGCTTCATGTCGTAGCCGGTGTTGTCCTTGCGCAGGCCCCTGAGCCCGTCCCAGACGCGCCCGTCGGGCAGCACCACCTCAAGGCCCAGCACCAGCGCCCGGGTATTGCCGTAGCGCAGCACCTGCACGCCACCGGCGTTGGTCGAGATGTTGCCGCCGATCTGGCAGGTCCCCTCGGCGCCGAGGCTGAGCGGGAACAGCCGGCCGGCCGCCTCCGCCGCGTTCTGGATCTCCTTGAGGATCACGCCCGCCTCGACCGTGATGGTGTCGTTGACCGTGTCGATGCCGCGGATCGCCCTCATGCGGCTCGTCGACAGCACCACCTCGCTCATATCCTCGCGCGGCTGGCCCGCCCCGGTCAGGCCGGTGTTGCCACCCTGCGGCACGATGCCGACGCCGGCCTCGGCGCAGATCCCGACGATCCTTGCCACCTCCGCGGTCGACTGCGGCCGCAGCACCAGGGGGGTGCGGCCCTGCCAGTCGTCGCGCCAGCTCCGGCAGTAGCCCGCCATGTCCGAGGGCTGGTCGATGTAGCCTGCCGGGCCGACGGCGGCCTTCAGCGCCTCGAGCACCTGCGGCGGAACGGGACGGGCGGACGTCGGCTGGGTCATCGGTCTCCTCTCCATGGGGGCGAACGGCCTCCTCGGGAGGCCCACTTCCCCATTCCATATCAGGCGCGTGTGCTTTATGAGCAGCGGCAAAGAGCGCCGAGATCGGCAAGACACAGATGAGCGAAAAGAGCGCCTACGTCCCCGAGCGCCGCCGCAGCGGCTATCGCACGCTGGTCGGCTACACCACGCGGGTGTGGACGGACAACTACGGCGAGGTGGAGCTCCTCGTCGGTCCCCAGCACATGAACTCGATCGGCATCGTGCACGGGGGCGTCTATGCCTCGCTCCTCGACGCCGCCTTCGGCCATGCCGTCTCGTACTGCGCGGTGCCCGGCAACGCCCGCTACTCGACCACCGTCTCCCTGACGACGACCTTCCTCAAGGGCGCCGGCGAGGGCGTGCTGCGCGCGAGCGCCAAGGTCGATGCCGTCGACGGCCGCCTCGCGACATGCACCGGCGAGGTGCGCGACGCGGCGGGCAACCTCCTCGCCGTGGCGCAGGGCAGCTTCCTGTACTTCCCCGGCAGCGAGCGTCCCGAGGGCCAGCCCCGGCGAAAGCACGGCGACTGATCGTCCGTTCATCTCGTGGCTATCTGGCGGTCATTGTGGCGCCAGAATCACAATGCGTGTATCGAGCACAATAAGCAACCGGCCCGCTCGCAGCCCGCCCCGATCGGCCAACTCCGCCGGCAAAACAAGGAAGACGACCATGAAACCGCTGCACCGCCTGGGACTGGCAACGGGTCTTCTGACCGGCCTGCTGGCCCCCTCGGCGGCCATTCTCTCGCTCGACGGTCCGACCTGGATCGCTCCGGCGCTCGCGCAGCCGCCGAGCGAGGAGGAGAAGAAGAAGCGTCAAGAGGGCAAGCAGCCGCCGCCGCGCCAGCAGCCGCCGCCGCAACTCAAGCAACCGCCACCGCAATTCAAGCAGCCGCCGCCGCAGATGAGGCCGCCGACGCCGCCCCCGCAGCAGCCGCGTGCGAACATTCCGCCGCCGCCGCCGGCCCGCTCCAATCCGCCTCCCAATCCGGCTTTCCAGCAGCCGCCGAAGCAATTCGGTCAGCCACCGAGCACCCCACCGCCCCAGCAGGGGAAGCAGGTCGTCAACCCCCAGTTCATCCCCAAGGGCCCGCCGCCGCCGCCGGCGAGGCAGGGAACGCCGGGCGCCCCCGGCTCGCCATCACAGCCGGGCTTCATGCCGAAAACACCGCCGACGGCGGGTCCCCCTCCCGGCACGCCGCCCTCGACCGGACCGACGACGACGCCCGGCCAGCCGCGCTTCCTTCCCGGCACGCCGCCGCAGGGCTTCACCAAGGGTCCGGGCGCGCCGCAGGGCCCTGCCGTGGTGATGCCCAAGCGTCTCGATGACGTGCGTGGCAACCGCCAGCAGCGCATCGAGGGCAACCGCACCGTCATCGTCGAGCCCGGCAACCGCACCATCATCAGGCAGGACAACCGGCTGATCATCCGCAACGACCCGTCGGAGCGGCTCCGCTTCGGCGCGCGCGACGTGCGCTCCCATCGCGCGCCCGGCGGGCTGACGGAGACCTTCATCGTGCGGCCCAACGGCAGCCGCGTCGTCACCCTGACCGACCCGTCGGGGCGCGTCCTGCGCCGCTACCGCCGCGACCCCGGCGGCCGCGAGATCAACATCATCGACAACCGCCGCTTCTATCGCAACGTCGCGATCGGCGTCGGGGCAGGCCTGCTCGGCGCGGCCATCATCCTCAACCTGCCGCGTCCCGTCGTCGACATCCCGCGCGATCGCTACATCGTCGACTACGACCGCGCCTCCGACGACGATCTCTACGAGGCGCTGATGGCGCCGCCGCTGATGCCGCTCGAGCGTGCCTACTCGCTCGACGAGATCCGCGACAACTATCCGCTGCGCGAGCGCATGCGCTCCGTCGATCTCGACAACATCACCTTCGACCCCGGCTCGTTCGAGGTCACGCCCGACCAGTACCGGATGCTGGAGCGCATCGCGCGCGTCATCAACCGCGTCCTGGAGCGGCGCCCCGACGAGGTGTTCCTGATCGAGGGCCACACCGATGCGACCGGCGCGGCGGAGGACAACCTGAGCCTTTCCGATCGCCGGGCCGAGGCGGTGGCGCAGGTGCTCACCGAGACCTTCGGCGTGCCTCCGGAGAACCTGGTCACCCAGGGCTACGGCGAGCAGTACCTCAAGGTCGATACGCCAGGGCCGGAGCGCGCCAACCGCCGCGTGACCGTGCGCGCGATCGGGCCATTGATGGGCAAGGAGATGTCCGGAAGGCAGTAGTCCGAAGCCGGAGCATGCGGCCAACAGGAAGCCGGCGCCGGCAGCGCCGGCTTCTCCTGTTTCTGCGGCATTCGAAGCAAAGTTTATCGCTCCGCCTTTTTCCGAGTCCGTTTCCCGTTCATTCAGCCATTGCAAAGCCTCTCGTTGTGGCCGGGGCACCGCGCCTCTAGGCTTCCTCAATGCTTCCGCTTCCGGGAGCGAGGGGATCCGAGGCCCATGCGGCGCACTGCCCTGATCGTGCTGCTCCTGTCGCTGATGCGGATCACGCCGGCCGTCGCCGAGGGCCAGGGCATCGTTGCCGCCCGCGCTGTCAAGGGGGAGGCGATCGCCCATCTCGAGGCGGCGCGCGAGCTAATCGACAGCGGCCAGACACTGGCGGGCATCGCCGAGCAGACCCGCGCCATCGAGCTCAATCCGTTCGACGCCGCTGCCTTCCGCCAGCGCGCCGAGGCCTGGCATCTGCACAAGCGCTACGAGCTCGCGGTTGCGGACTACACGCGGGCGCTGCAACTGTCCCCGCGGGATGCGCAGAGCCACTTCGGCCGGGGCCTCAGCCTGCATGCGCTGGGCGACGCGACCCGCGCGCTGGAGAACTACGCCAAGGCCGCCGCGCTGCGCCCCGGCTGGAGCGAGCCCTACAGGATGCGCGGCCACGCCCTCATGGCGCAGGGCCGCTACCCGCAGGCCGCCGTCGACTTCCGCCGCGGCCTCGACGAGGATCCCAAGGACGTCGCCAACCTCGTAGGACTGGGCTATGCGCGCCTGTACATGGGCGAGCTGCCAGTCGCTGCCGACAACTTCGTGCGCGCCCTGCGCCTGTCGAACGACATGCGCGCCATGCTGTTTCTCTACATCGTCCGGGCGCGGCAGGGCATCGACGGCCGGGCCGAGCTCGAGCGGCATGCCAATCGCGTGCCGCGCAAGGCGTGGCCCAATCCCGTGCTGCAGCTCTATCTCGGTGCCCGCGAGCCGCAGAGCGTGCTGGCCGAGGCGCGCGGCGAGCAGCAGGAGTGCGAGGCCCACTTCTACGTCGGCCAGTGGCAGCTGCTCAAAGGCCAGAGGCCCGATGCGCTGGCGTCCATGACCCAGGCTCTGAAGCGCTGCATCAAGACCCAGATCGAGTACGAGGCGGCCGTCGCCGCGCTCGGCATCGCGCGGTGATGTCGCGCCGTCCGCCCCCGCAAGCGGCAATGGCCGCCTGACGGCACTGTCCGTCGGCGGCAACGCGGCAATGTCGTGATGTGGATGGAGCGCGCACTTGAGCGAGCGGGGCTGCCGGGTGCGTCCGGCCCGTGTCGTCATGGCGGCAGCGCGCGCCGCCGCCATTCCCCCGGCTGCCAGGGTGCCCAAACCGCCGGTCGCGCGAGGTTGCATCTCTGCGGGACCTGCCGGCCCCGCAGAGAATGCATCACGCGTTCTGCATCGCAGTCGCGACGTTGTTGAACGTGCCGGACACCTGATTGCCGAGGCCACGGGCCGCGGCGATGATGCCGACCGCGATCAGGGCGGCGATGAGACCGTACTCGATGGCGGTTGCACCGCTTTCGTCGGCAATGAAGGCTTTGAAGGAACGCAGCATGACAGTTGCTCCAGGATAGGGCTCGTTTACCTGTTACACGGGCAGTATGCGATCACGTGCTGAGCAAAGCGTTACAGGAGCTTGGAGTTCGCGCCTCCTGGTTAGCGCCGCCCTAACGCGTGTCTCCCGCCCTACCCGCAGCGCCTAGCGCGCGGCGGCGAGTGGCACGGTCACGGTGACGCGCAGGCCGCCGAGCGGCGATGTCCCGAGGCTCGCGTCGCCGCCGTGGGCGACCGCAATCTGCTTGACGATCGCGAGGCCGAGGCCGCTGCCGCCCGTGGCGCGGCTGCGCGACGTCTCCAGCCTCGAGAACGGCAGGAACACGGCGGCATGGGAGTGCTCGGGGATGCCGGGCCCGTCGTCGTCGATCCTCGCCACGGCGTTGGAGCCCTCGATGGCGAGCCCGATCTCGACGCGATTGGCAAATCGTATGGCGTTGTCGAGGAGGTTGGCGAACAGCCGGCGCAGCGCCACCGGCTCCCCCTCGACGGTGACGGGCCCGGTCCGCCCGGCACTGCCGGAGACGGCCTTTCCCGCTGCGCGATAGTCCGAGGCGAGATTGTCCATCAGAGCCGCTAGATCGAGCCGCTGCCGTGGCGGCGACACCGTGCTGCCGCGCGCCACCGCAAGCGCGCTCTCGAGCAGCTCGGTCATCTCGTCGAGGTCCCTGACGGCCTTCTCGCGCTGCGTATCGTCGGCGAGCTGCTCGACGCGCAGGCGCAGGCGCGTGATATAGGTCTTGAGGTCGTGCGAGATGGCGCCGAGCAGGAGCGTGCGGCCGCGGATCAGCTCCGAGATCCGCTCCTGCATGCCGTTGACCGCCACGATCAGCTTGCGGATCTCCGGCGCCCCCGACACCTTCACCTTGTCGACGGTATTGTCGCCGGTGAATCGTCCGACCGAGCTGACGAGCTGCCGCAGGGGCCGCGCTTCACGCGCGATGGCGAGGATCGCGGCGATCCCAATCAGCGCCCCCAGCACGCCCACGCCGAAGCCCGGAGGCCAGCCGAACAGCCTGCGCGCGATCAGCTCCCGCGCCTCGAACACGACGTAGCCGCCCGTCCGCAGCGAGACGGCGAACCTCAACGGCTGGCGCGTGACCAGCCAGTACTCGCCGAGCCGCCAGTCGAAGAGCCGGCGGCGGCTGTTGCGATCCATCACCGCGATCACCTCGCGCGGCGCCATCACGTGCAGGTAGCGGCTCAGGAACCGCTCGACCAGCGGCAGCCGCTCGGTGCCGGCCTCGAGCTCAGGCCGCACGCTGGAAATGGTGACCTGCAGACGTTCCGAGCTCACGGCCTTGAGGAGGGTGGCGCGGTTGCCGGGATCCGTCGCGTCGATCAGGTCGACGATGGCGGATGCCTGCTCCGGCAGCGGATAGAGGCGAGCCTGGATCTCCTCCCGCGTCTCCCGCATGAACAGCACGGCAATGCCGACCGCCCACAGGGCAAGGAGCGCGAGCAGGACGATGACCATCAAGCGGCCCGTGAATCCCAGCCGGCCCAGCACGTCACAGCTCCTTGACCGAGCCAGTCAGGACATAGCCTTCGCCACGGATGGTCTTGATCAGCTCCGTCCCGTGCTCGATCTTCTTGCGCAGCCGGCTCACCTGCACGTCGATCGTGCGGTCGAGCGGATCGGCCTGCCGTCCGCGTGTCCAGTCCATCAGCTGGTCGCGCGAGAGGACGCGGTTCGGCCGCGTGAGAAAGCACTCGAGGAGCGCGAACTCCGCCCCCGTCAGCGGCAGCGGCGCATCGTCCGCCAGCCGCGCCTGCCGCGTGTCGAGGTCCACCGTCAGCATCCCGTTCACGAGATAGCGCCGGCACACGAGCGGCGGGGCCTCCGCGCGGCGCAGGATGGCGCGGATGCGGGCGACGAGCTCGCGCGGATTGAACGGCTTGGGGAGATAGTCGTCGGCGCCCATCTCGAGCCCGACGATGCGGTCGATGTCCTCGCCCTTTGCCGTCAGCATCAGGATCGGCACGCGCGAGGCGGCTCTGACGCGGCGGCAGATGGACAGCCCGTCCTCGCCCGGCAGCATGATGTCGAGCACGATCAGGTCCGGATCGCCGAAGGTGGCGCGGAAGCGGTCGAGGGCGGCCCCGCCGTCGCCGGTCTCGGCGCGAAACCCCTGCCGGGACAGGTAGTCGTGCAGGAGATTGCGGATCTCCTGGTCGTCCTCGATGATCAGGATCTGGGGGCGGCTCGGCATGGTCTCAGGTTAGAGACAAGCATCGCGCCCGGGCAAGAGCCCGGGAGGCGCCGATACACTTCTTTACAATCGGCCCAATCCTCTGAAACACACGGGCAAAGTCGAGGGTCGATAGTCCCTGTGACGCCGACAGAGGCGTAGCAACCGCAGGGATATCCCATGACCAATGTGAGTAAGCTTGTTGGCGGCGCAACTCTCGCCGTTGTGCTGATGGCCGCCAGCGCCTCGAGCGCCTATGCCTGGTCCAGGTCGAGCAGCGGCACGGGCCCTCGCGGCAACAGCTGGTCGTCGAACTCGAGCGGCTCCTGCAGCGGCGGCACCTGCACGCGCAGCGGCACTACGACGGGTCCCCGCGGCGGCACGGTGAGCAAGTCGGGCTCGACGACCTGCTCCGGCGGCACCTGCACGCATTCCGGCTCGGCGACGGGCCCGAACGGCGGCACGGTCACCCGCAACAGCACGATCTCCCGCTAGGCGCGGCGCATGGCCGGCGGCTCGCCCCGATGGGAGCCGCCGGTCGGCCTTCTCACAGGAGCACGAGAGACATGATCGCACGACACGCATTTCTTGCCGCAGGCATTGCCGCGGCGACGCTGCTGAGCCTGGCCAGCCGGGCCTCGGCGCAGGACATCGACGTGGCGCGCCTGCAGCGCATGCCCGAGGTGCGGGCCGCCGTGGGCGCCTGCATGGGCGACCGCGACCGGCTGTGCAGCGAGGTCGCCCCTGGCGGCGGCCGCATCGTGCGTTGCCTCGCCGGCCAGGCCGATCGCCTGAGCCCCGTCTGCAGCGCCGCCATGGAGAAGGCCAGCGCCGCGCTGATGTCGGCCGGTATCGCGGTCCGCCCGAGCACGGCGGCGAAATAGAGCACGGAGGCAATGCGGGGCCATGCTTCAATCGCTGCAGTCGGACACGCGCTTCACGGGCGCGTTCCTCTTCGTCGCCGTCACCTTCATCGTGCTCGAGCTCGCCTACGCCCGTCTCGCCCACCACGATGAGACGCACGACGCGGGCGAGACGCTGGCGTCCCTCGGCGTCGCCGTCGGCAACGTCCTGGCCAAGGCGCTGACCAGCGGCCTCTCGGCGGTGCCGTTCTTCTTCCTCTACCAGCATCGCCTGCTCGACATCCCGATGCAGACGGCATGGGCCTGGGTCGCGCTGTTTCTGGGCGTCGAGTTCCTCTACTACTGGTTCCATCTGGCCTCGCACCGCGTGCGCTGGCTGTGGGCGACGCACGCCGTGCACCATTCGGCGACCCGATTCAATCTGTCGGCGGCCGTGCGGCTCGGCTGGACGGGGCAGCTCACCGGCGCCTTCGTGTTCTTCCTGCCGCTCGCCTGGATCGGCTTCCCTCCGGTGGCCATCGCGCTCATGATCGGGCTGGGCCTGCTCTACCAGTTCTTCCTGCACACCTCCCTCGACGTGTCCCTGGGACCGCTCGAATGGGTGCTCAACACCCCGCGGCATCATCGCGTGCATCATGCCTCCAACGAGGCCTGCCTCGACAGGAACTACGGCTCCATCCTGATCGTGTTCGACCGGCTTTTTGGCACTTTCGCCCAATGCCCGGCCCACGAGCCCCTGCGCTATGGTGTGAAGGGGCGCGAGGCGACCAACAATCCCGTCGTGATCGCGTTGCGGGAGTGGGGCTATCTCGCCCGCGACGTGGCGCGCGCCCGCGGCATCAAGCAGCGCCTGCGCGTCCTCTTCGGGCCGCCATGAGGCGGCGGCGTGCGGCATCGCACGACAAGGCAGGCTTGAGGTCTCGACCATGCAGGACAACCGACCTTTGCAGCGCCGTGTGCGGCCGATCCTCGCGCTGATCGCGGCGACGGTGCTGCATGCGGGGCAGGCGGGCGCGGACACGCTGCGCCTTGCGACGCCGGACGGTCCGCGCGAGGCCATCGTGCTCGCCGCCCCCGAGCAGCCCGCGCCCGCGGTCATCGTCCTGCACGGGGCCTACGGCACCGCCGAGCGCACGGCGCGCGGCACGGGCTTTGCGCAGGCGGCGGCCGCACGCGGCTTTGCCGCCGTCTTCCCGCAGGGCCTCTCCCGGCAATGGAACGACGGGCGCAACGTGGGCCCGGTGGTCGCCGTCGACGACGTCGGTTTCGTGCGCGCCCTCGTCGATGAACTCGTCGAGCGCCGCATCGCCGACCGTGACCGGATCTTCCTCGCCGGCATCTCCAACGGCGGCATGATGACGTTCAGGCTGCTGTGCGAGGCCGCCCCCCTGTTCGCCGGCGCTGCCACCATCATCGCCAGCATGCCCGCGCCGACGGGCGCGCGATGCCGGCCGGCGCCCGCCGTTCCGCTGATCATGTTCAACGGCACCGCCGATCAGATCGTGCCCTACGCCGGCGGGGCGGTGGGCGTCCGCGGCATCCGGGGCGAGGTCTGGGGCGCGGAGCGCACGGCGCGGCTGTTTGCCGAGCGCGCCGGCTGCGGCAGCGTTCGCGAGGTCGAGCTGGAGGCGGGGGCTCACGGCCTCCCGGTGACCCGCCTCGAATGGGGCGGTTGCGCCAGGGCGGGCGGCGTCGCCTTGTTCCGGCTGACAGGCGCCGGACACAAGGTCCCAGGCGCCGTCACCGCCCTTCCGCGGCTGCTGGGGCCCGACGTGTCGGGGCTGAGCGCCGCCACCATCGCGCTCGACTTCTTCGCCGGCCGGCGCCGGCCCGCCGAGGGTGCTCCGTCCCGCCGCCCGTGACGGCGTCTCGACCGGCAGCCGGATATGACGGGCGCGGCTGGCCGTTGGACCTGCGAGTTCGCCGCGGCCGCGGCATCGCACCTGACGCCGGCACCGCGCCGCATCCGGCTGTGGCGCGCGCTGCGCTATGATGAGATGGCGCCCCGCGCCGCCATTGCAGGATCGGACCGCCGATGCCCTACGCGCACAACGAAGATCTGCCGCCCGGCGTGAGGAGCCACCTTCCGCCGCACGCGCAATCCATCTTCCGCGGCGCCTTCAACGGCGCCTGGCACGCGCACGCGGACGAGCCTGCGCGCGAGGCGCTCTGCCACCGCATCGCCTGGGCCGCCGTGAAGCGGCACTACCGCAAGCAGGGTGACCACTGGGTCCCGATCGACCCGGGCTGGGAGCCGTGAAGCCGCAGGCCTCGCCCCCGCGCGCTCGATCCCGTCGGCGTCATCGGCTGGGCGACGTGCTTCCGCCAGGTGCGCGAGGACGTGGCAGCCTATCTCCTGTCCCGCGGTGCGCGCCTCAATCTGTGGGCGGCCATCGCGCTCGATCGCGGCGACGATGTGCGTGGCATCATCGCGGCCGACGCGCCGCCGACATCGCGCGTCTGCTGCTGGACGCCGGCGCCGATCCGAACGTCCGGGACGACAAGTTCAATTCCTCGGCGCCCGGCTGGGCCCGCTACTTCGGCCGCAACGACCTCGCCGAGCTCCTCCTGGCGCACGGTGCCGAAGAGTAGAGATGCCGACAGGCCGGCGCGTCGCTCGCGCGCCGGCCCTGCAGGCACATTCCTTGGCCGCGCCGCACCGTGTCTGTATGCTGCACCGGCTCGCCAGGCACAGGAAAGGCCGCACCGCATGATCCGCATCGTCGACGTCGTCGAGGTGACGAAGCCCATCGCGACCGAGATCCGCAACGCCTACATCGACTTCTCGCAGATGACCTCGAGCCTCGTCGCCGTCGTCACCAACGTGACGCGCGCCGGCCGCCCCGTCGTCGGCTACGGCTTCAACTCGAACGGACGCTACGGCCAGGGCGGGCTGATCCGCGAGCGCTTCAGGAAGCGCCTGCTGGAGGCCGCGCCCGAGAGCCTGCTCGACGCCTCGGGCGACAACCTGGACCCCGAGCGGTGCTGGGCGGCCCTCATGCGCAACGAGAAGCCCGGCGGGCACGGCGACCGCTCCGTCGCCGTCGGCACCATCGACATGGCGATCTGGGACGCGGTGGCCAAGATCGCGGAGAAGCCCCTGTTCCGCCTCATCGCCGAGCGCGAGGGGCGCGAGGCCGACCCCAAGGTGTTCGTCTACGCGGCCGGCGGCTACTACTATCCGGGCAAGGATCTCTCCGGCCTCGTCGCCGAGATGGAGAGCTACGTCGCCCGCGGCTACCGCGTCGTGAAGATGAAGATCGGCGGCGCCGCGCTCGCCGACGACGCGCGTCGCATCGAGGCCGTGCTCAAGGCCGTGGGCGACAAGGCCCAGCTCGCCGTCGACGCCAACGGCCGCTTCGACCTCGAGACCGCCATCGCGTACGCGAAGATGCTGCGCGAGTACCCGCTGTTCTGGTACGAGGAGGCCGGCGATCCGCTCGACTACGCGCTGCAGGCGGCGCTGGCCGAGTTCTACCCCGGCCCCATGGCCACCGGCGAGAACCTGTTCAGCCACCAGGACGCGCGCAACCTGCTGCGCTACGGCGGCATGCGTCCCGACCGCGACTGGCTGCAGTTCGACTGCGCGCTGTCCTACGGCCTCGTGGAGTTCCGCCGCACGCTGTCGGTGCTCACCCGGCTCGGCTGGGCGTGGAGCCGGGTCATCCCGCACGGCGGCCACCAGATGTCCTTGATGATCGCGGCAGGCTTGGGCCTCGGCGGCAACGAGAGCTATCCCGACCTGTTCCAACCCTACGGCGGCTTCCCCGACGGGGTGACGCCCGTCGACAGCATCGTCACCCTGCCCGAGCTGCCCGGCATCGGCTTCGAGGGCAAGAGCGATCTCTTTGCCCAGATGCGCGCGCTCACGGCGTGAGGACTGGCACGGCCTTGGCCACTAGGGATGGGCAACCGGTATTCCGTGGCGCCGGCTGAGGACGCCCAGGATTGCGTCCTTGTCGTCGATGAAGCGCTCTTCGCCGTAGCGGCGGGCAGTGATGTCGTCCGGCGCATTCCGTGCCAGGATCAGCACCGGTAGAGACTGGTTCTCTTCTCCGATGAGCGTTGCGACCTCGCGTCGCGGCCGCGGCCATGGGATCCTTTGCACGTCGATCCTTGCCGCGAGCTCGGGGAAGGAGGCCAGCACGCCCTCGATAAGCGCACAGTGCCAGCAGTAGAACCGCTGACCAGGGTATGCGGGATCCTCGAATCCCGGGCTGAGCAGGAACAGTCGATCGCGCAGCATGCGGAAAGCCTTTCAGCAATCACGTTGCGATTGCTCTTAGGTCAGCCCGCGCATGGGGTCAAACGCCACCGTGCAGGCGCTCTGGGCGCGAGCAGGAGCGGCTCTGCGGACCCTCGCGCGCCCGGGCCGCCCCAAACGCTCATTTCCCGATCTGCGATCCCGGAAGGCGCACAGCGCCTGTCCGGGATCTTGCCCGGCTGCGATGATCCTGCTTCAGTCAATCTCAATGACGAGATCCTGAGCGCGCATGGTTTTCACGTCGCGTGCCCACGGTCTCACGGGCAAGGCCCCGGACAGCCGCGCCTGCGGCGCGTCTTCCGGGGAGGCATGGGGAGGGAGCCGGGCATCTCCCGATCTGCGATCCCGGAAGGCGCACAGCGCCTGTCCGGGATCTGCCCGGCTGCGATGATCCTGCATCAGTCAATCTCAATGACGAGATCCTGAGCGCGCATGGTTTTCACGTCGCGTGCCCACGGTCTCACGGGCAAGGCCCCGGACAGCCGCGCCTGCGGCGCGTCTTCCGGGGAGGCATCGGG
>JANRIO010000105.1:0-61512 GCA_033764875.1 Hyphomicrobiaceae bacterium
GCTCCTGCGGACGGTGAGACAATGCCCCATCGCCGCCCACGAGGGAGTGCTCTCGCGAGGCATTTCGATTGGACGGGCGGCGGGACGTCGGACGGAGGGCCCTTCTCGCCGTGGCGGCTGATCGCCCACCGCCTGCCCGGGGAAGAACGTGAGCCGGACGTGGCTCGCCTGGTAGCCGTGCCCGGGCGCCGTCGTGATCGTCGCGGGGCGTGGACGCCCTTCTTTCACATGAGCCAGGCCGAAGCGCCCCGCTCCCTCATGCCCCATCCCCCGGACGCAGCGGCGTGCCGGGCGATTGGCGCACCCGAAATCTCTTCGCGCCACTGCGCTTTGCTACACGGGGAGAGGGGACCGCCCTGCAATCGTTGCGAGGTGGGTGCCCGCGCCGGCCTCACGCGTCCGCGCTGACGACACCGCCGGCCTCGGCGAGTGCGCCCGCGCGCAGTTCCGCCGCCAGCAGGCGCATGGGATCGACCGGGCCCGGCATCCTGATCTGGCCCATGGGCACGCGGGCAAAGCCGAGCCGTCCGTAGTAGGGCTCGTCCCCGACGAGCAGGACGAGGCCGATGCCGTCGCGCCTCGCCTGCGCGAGCCCGTCCGCGATCAGCGCCCGGCCGTAGCCCTGGTTGGCGTAGGCCGCCGCCACCGCCAGCGGCCCCAGCATCAGGTGACCGCGCACGCCCCCGATGCGCACCGCCGTGAAGCGCACCGCCGCGACCAGCTCGCCCGTCTCCGACAGGCACACGCGGCAGAAGGGAGAGACGAGCGGCGTCTCCTCCCGCACGCGATAGGCCGTGCGCACGAAGCGGCCGGGCCCGAAGGCCTCGCCGTGCAGCTTCGAGATGGCGGCCATGTCTGCGAGCGCCGCCGGGCGCACCGTGGTCGATTGCGTCATGAAAAGGTCCTGGAGGGAGTGTGAGGGACCGCGGCGTCTGCGGGAGCGGGCCTTCCATAGCCCCTCCCGCGCGGCGCGCAAAGCCCCCTCGCGTCACGGCGCGTTACCCGCAGCGGCCGCGCGGTCTCGCGTGCTACCAGTGCGGGTCTCGCGGGCCCGCCCCGGCCAGCGCCTCCGCGATGCGCCGCCGAGTGCCGCCCGAGGTGCTCTCCGGCAGCCGGTCCGGCGGAAAGAAGCCGTGCTCGGCGATCTCGCGGTTGGGCGCCGGGATCCGCACGCGCTCCCATGCGCGCACGACGAACAGCGCGATGTGGTCGCCCGGAAACTCCGAGAAGTGCGCATAGACCCCGAACAGCTCCGGCGGCGCCGTGGCCACCACCCCGGCCTCCTCCTCCAGCTCCCGGGCGAGCGCATGCGCGATGGTCTCACCCTTCTCGACGCCGCCGCCGGGAAAATGCCAGCCGGGCCGGTAGGCGTGTCGCACCAGGAGGACGCGCTGATCGGCGTCGATGACCAGTCCCTGCGCGCCGAGCGTGAGCCCGCGCGAGAGGCGCCAGTACTGCTGCAGGAGGCGGGTGACGAGGGTTCGCGTCATGACTGCGGGCTCGGGCCTCCGTGTCGCCGAAACGTCATCCATGGGCTGTCAACCTGGCCGGCAGAGCTCGAAATGCACGCTGCCCTTGTCGTCGAGGCCCGTGGCGATCCAGCCCCGCGATCTGTAGAAGGCCTCGGCACGCGTTCCCTGCCGTGTCTCCAGCCAGATGCGCTCGGCGCCGCTCGTCCATATCCACTGCGTGGCGAGATCGAGCAAGTGCCCCCCGATGCCCCTCCCCTCGAATGCGGGCAGGACGAACAGGCCGAAGATCGACGGCGTCGTCCGGTTCGCGATCGAGAACGCGACGATCTCGCCGCCGCAGATTGCCACCCAGCCTTTCGCATCGGTCCGGAGGGAGGCTGCGACGCTCTCGTTGCTGATGCCGCGCTCGGCCATCTGCGCGATGCTCAGGTGGTTCTCGGTGACGGAGGTCCGCACGCGGGTGATCGCGGGCAGGTCGGCCTCGCCTGCGACGCGATAGGTCACCTCGCCGTCGGACATATCCGCCTCTCGCAACAGCAACTGCCCTGTTTGGCAGCCGGCGGCAAACCCGCTAAGTCTGGGCGCCCCGCGACCGCATGCCGGACCATAGCCGCGATGACGACGATCGCCCACCTCACCGACGTGCATCTGGCGCCGCTGGTCGGCCTCAGCCCCCGCTACTGGAACCTGAAGCGGGCGCTGGGCTACGCCAACTGGGTCCGCCACCGGGCCCGCGCCCACGACCGCGCCGGCCTCGACCTGCTGTGCCGGGATCTCCTCGCCCAGCACCCCGACCACGTCTGCGTCTCCGGCGACCTGACCAATCTCGGCCTGCCGGCCGAGCACGCGGCGGCGGCCCGCTGGCTCGCCCATCTGGGCCCGCCGGACCGCGTCAGCGTCGTGCCCGGCAACCACGACATCTACACCCACATCGGCCGCGATCCCGGCACCGCGCGCTGGCTGCCCTTCATGCGCTCCGACGCGGCCTGCGAGGATCTGGCGCCGGCGGCCTGGCAGTTCCCCTACGTCCGGCGGCTCGGGCAGGTCGCCATCGTCGGCCTCAACTCGGCGCACATGACGCCGCCGTTCTCTGCCGCCGGCCGGCTGGGCGAGGTGCAGCGCCAGCGGCTCGCCGGCGTGCTGGCCCGCCTGCGCGCCGAGGGCGCCTTCCGCCTCGTCATGATCCACCATCCGCCCCTGCCCGGGCAGGCCTCGTCCGCCCGCGCCCTGACGGATGCGGCGGCCCTGCGCGATGTCCTGGCCCAAGCCGGGGCCGAGCTCGTCATCCACGGCCACAACCATAGGGTCAGCCTCGAGCGTATCGACGGCCCCGATGGCCCGGTTCCCGTGGTCGGCGGCGCCTCGGCCTCCCTGTGCGTGCCGCACAAGGGCGAGGCGCTGGGCCGCTACAACCTGTACCGAATCGAGGGCCCGCCCTGGCGCGTCTCGGTGAGCGCCCGGGGGCTCGCCGCCCCTGGTGGCAGCATCGTCGCGCTCGAGCATTTCGACCTGGGCCATGCGCGCGACGGCGGGCCTCCGCAAGCGGCCGAGGCGGGGGAGGCGACGGGACCATGAGCATACTGCGCATCACGATTGCGTTGGGGCGGGTTGGGGGTGGCGCCCGACGCCGCTATGATGCTTCGAATTGAAGCAGCTTGGGCACCAGGAAAGCAGGCGTTGATGCAAAAGGCCGTCCAGTCTCCGCCGCAGGTCGCCGGCTACAAGCCGCTGTGGCTGGTGATCCTCTCCGCCGGCACCATCGTCGGCATCGCCATGGGGCTGCGCCAGGTGGCGGGGCTCTACCTGACGCCGGTCACCCAGGACCTCGGCATCGGCCGCGAGCCGTTCTCCAACAGCATGGCGCTGGCCAACCTCGTGTGGGGCATCTGTGCCGTCTTCGCCGGCATGGTCGCCGACCGCTACGGCGCCGGCCGCGTGATCGTCACCGGTGCGCTCGCCACCATGGTCGGCAACTACCTGATGTATGCCGCCCAGTCGGGGACCGAGCTGCTCTGGGCCGGTCTCTTCCTCGGCATCGGCGTCAGCGGCACCGGCATCACCTCGCTGGTCGGCGCCGTGGGGCGCGCCGCCGCGCCCGAGAAGCGCCTGGCGGCCATCGCCTCGCTCGGCATGGCCGGCGGCATCGGCGGCTTCGTCGCCTTCCCCTACACGCATCTCCTGATGGATCTCGCCGGCTGGAAGACGAGCCTGCTGCTGCTCGTCGCCACCTGCGCCATCATGATCCCGCTCGCGCTGCCGCTCGCCGGCAAGCCGGTGGCGACGGCCGGCGTCGGCGACGACCAGGGTCTCGTCGAGGCCTTCAAGGAGGCGCTGACCCATCGCAGCTACATCCTGCTCCTGATCGGCTTCTTCGTCTGCGGCTTCCACGTCGCCTTCTACGGGGTGCACCTGCCGGCCTTCGTCGCCGACAAGGGGCTCGACGGCTCGGTGGCCGTGATCGCGCTGACCATGGTCGGGCTCGCCAATCTCGTCGGCACCTACATCGCCGGCCAGTCGGGGCGCTTCGTGGAGAAGCGGCTCGGGCTCAGCCTCATCTACTTCGGCCGCTCGTTCGTGTTCCTGGGGCTGCTGTTCCTGCCGATCACGCCGGCGACCATCATCGGGCTCAGCATCGTGCTGGGCTTCCTGTGGCTGTCCACGGTGCCGCTCACGTCGGGCCTTGTCGCCACCTTCTTCGGCACCCGCTGGATGTCGATGCTGTTCGGCGTCGTGTTCCTCTCCCACCAGGTGGGCTCGTTTGCGGGCCTGCGCCTGGCGGGCTATCTTTACGACGCGACCAAGTCCTATGATGCCATGTGGTGGATCTCCGTGGCCCTGGGGTTGTTCGCGGCCGCCGTGCACTACCCGATCAAGGAGCGTCCTGTGGCGCGCCTGGTTCCGGCGGCGGCCTGAGCCCATTGTCTTGAGCTGGATCAAAGCGGCATGCGCAGCGACGCGGGATCCTTTCTTGCTATGATGACACGTGCGGCCTCCAAGACCTCTGCCTTCGGCGCGCCTGCCCAGCGCCAGGGCGAGGCCGTGCCGCGCTTGGCTCGCCTTGCCATCGGCGGCTCGGTAGGTCTGCTGCTTGCCGGCGCCGTCTATCTGATCGCCGTCCGCGGCGAGGCGCTGCTCGTCGATCTCGCCAAGCTCGGCGCCGCCTTCTGCTTCTGATTTCCGCTCCGCCGTCTGAGAGGACCTGCATGCCCCTGCGCGCCCCGTCCGCGATGGCCGCTGCGGCCACTCTCCTGCTGGCCGCCCTCGGCAGCATGCCGGCCCGCGCGCAGGACCTGCGCACCTATGCGAAGGCCGCCGCCTTCGACGACGTCAAGTTCGAGCTCAACAACGCCATCATCGCCAAGGGCCTCGTGATCGAGGCGACGGGTGCCATCGGCGCCATGCTCGAGCGCACCGGCCCCGACATCGGCGCCACCACGCCCATCTACAGGAATGCCGAGTACCTCACCTTCTGCTCGGCCGTCCTGTCGCGCCGCATGATGGAGGCCGATCCCGTCAACGTCGGCTACTGCCCCTACGTGGTGTTCATCTACGAGCGCGTCGACAGGCCCGGCGAGACCGTCGTCGGTTATCGGCGTCCGCCTCAGGGCAGCAGCGACGCCGCGCGCAAGGCTTTCGCCGACATCGACAAGCTGCTCGACGACATCGTCCGCGAGGCCGTGCAGTAGCAGCCCCGCCGCGGCGCCGAGCGCGCCGCCGGGGTGCACGCGACGGTCTTGAGCCGCTGCGTGCCGCGACGACACGCACGCATACGCGCTGTGTATAGCCCGCGCCTCATCGAGATTGACAAGCGGCACGGTCGCGGTGTTGTCTGCCCGCACGTGACGGTTCCGCCGGTGGCTCGCAAATGAGCGCAGGCGGTGAAAAGGGAACACGGTGCAGGCTGCGCAGGTCCGGCTCGTCCGGTCCGCGCGGACGAAGCCGGGGCTGCCCCCGCAACTGTAAGCGGCGAGCACTGCTCCACAAGCCACTGCCGGCGACGGCGGGAAGGCGGGGCAGGGCGCCAGAGCCGTGAGCCAGGAGACCTGCCGGCACAGTCGCCCATCACTCAGCGCGGGGCGCGCGAGGGAGCGGACAACCGTAGTGGCGACGGTGTGCAATGTGCAGGTCGCCGTCAGAGGTGTTGTCCGTGGCGTTTGCGTTCGCAAGGAGTGGTGGTCTCGGCGGGAAGCGGTCCTTCCCGGCGCGCTTCGCGTTGCGGGGCGAGGATCCTTGTTCCGTCGCGGCGCTTTCCAGCAGCAACAGGTCTGGTGACGGTCTGCCCCAAAGCGGAGACCCGCCATGCCGGCTTACGGCTATTCCATCGTAAAATCACGCGTCCTCGGCCTTTCGTCCCTTCTCGCCCTCATCGCCGCCGCGGGCCCCGTGCTCGCCCAGGAGCCCGTGGCGCTGCCCGGCGTCACCGTCTCGGGCGCCACCCTCGGCGTGAAGCCGGCGGCGCCGGCCAGACCGGCGGCAGCGTCCGAGGCCGCGCCCTCGGCCCAGCCCCAGGAGACCGTCGACGGCATTCCCATCGAGAAGGTGGGCGCCTCCGTCTCGGTGATCACGCGCGCCGACCTCGACCGCCAGCAGATCCGCAATGTGGCGGATGCCCTGCGCAGCCTGCCGGGCGTCTCGGTGAGCCAGTCGGGTACGCCCGGAAACGTCACCGTGGTGCGCATCCGCGGCGGCGAGAGCAAGCACACGCTCGTCCTCGTTGACGGCGTCGAGATGAATTCCACCGCCGACGGCGCCTTCGACTTCTCCAACATGTCGGCGGACGACGTCGAGCGCATCGAGGTATTGCGCGGGCCCCAGAGTGGCCTTTACGGCAACGGCGCGCTCGGCGGCGTGATCAGCATCACCACGCGCTCCGGCAGGGGGCCGCTGCAACTGCGCGTGCAGGCCGAAGCCGGCTCGCTCGGTACCACGCGGCTCGGGGCTCAGCTCTCCGGCGGCAACGCCAACGCCTGGGGCTCGATCTCGGCGACGGCCTACCGGACCGACGGCTTCAATATCGCCACGCTGGGCGACGAGAAGGACGACACCCGCATCGGCACCTTCGCGGTCAAGGGCGGTTTCGCGCTTTCGCCGCTGGTGAAGGTGGATGGCGCGTTCCGGGAGCAGAGCACGCGCGCAGGCTACGACGACGGCTTTGGCATGCTGCTCAAGGGCTACTGGGCCCCGGCGGACGCGCCCTATACGAGCGATGCGCGCCTGCGCGTCGCGAGCCTTGGCGTGACTATCGACAATCCGAGCAGGACCTGGTCCAACCACCTCTTCGTGCAGGGCACCGAGACCTTGCGCAACGACTATTCGAGCATCTACTCGCAGACCAACAGCCAGATGGGCAAGTTCGGCTACAAGTCGACATTCCTTCTCGAGGACTCGAAGCGTGCGCCCGTCCGGCACTACGTCACCACGCTCCTCGAACGGCGCACCGAGGTGCTCGACCAGGCGACGTACCCGGCCGACCCGCATCACGCCCGCAATCGCAACAGCGTCGCCGGCGAGATCCGCGGCGAGTACTTCAACCAGCTCTTCCTGGGTGCCAACGTCCGCTACGACCAGAACGACACCACGGAGAACTTCACCACCTGGAACCTCAACGGCTCGTATCTGGTGCCGGGCGGCGTGTTCCGCGTCCACTCCAGCGTCGGCACCGGCGTCAAGTATGCGACGCTCTATGATCTCTATGGTTACTCGACGATCTTCACGGCCAATCCCAATCTCAAGTCGGAGCAGTCCTTCGGCTATGACGTCGGCCTCGAGACCAAGCTGCTTGGCGGTCGCGCCGTGGTGGATGTGACGTACTTCCACTCCGACCTGACCAACGAGATCATCTACAACCCGCTCTACACGCCGACGCTCGTCAACGCCTCGAGCGCCAGCCTCAGGCAGGGCGTGGAGGTCGCGGGCCGCTATGCGCTGTCGTCGCAGATCACCCTCGGCGCGGCCTACACCTATCTTCATGCGCGCCAGGACGGGAGCATTCAGGAGGTGCGCCGCTCGCCGCATCAAGGTCGCCTCGATGTCAACTACGCGTCGGCCGACAGGCGCGGCAACGTCAACCTCGGCGTGACCTACAACGGCGACATGAAGGACATCGTCTACGACAGCACGTTCACGGCCGCCTACGTCACGCTGCCCAGCTACTGGAACGCCAGGCTCGCCGCCTCCTACAAGCTGCAGCGGGGCGTGGAGGTGTTTGGCCGCATCGAGAACCTGTTCAACCAGCACTACCAGGAGGTCTACGGCTACAATGCCACGGCCGGCACCACCGCCTTCGCCGGCGTCAAGCTCACCTTCGGCGGCGAGGACGGCATCGGCGGCACGCACGCCGCCGGGCTGAAATAGGAGCGCGCATGGCCCGCAGCGCCTGGTGCATGGCCCACCCTGCCAGCGATCGGGCGCGTGCTGCGGCAGCGCCGGATCGCGACGCGGGCGTGCACCGAGACGGCGCCCGGCGCAATCGCGCGCCCGGCATGGCCCGCGTGCTCGCCGCCCTCGTGCTGCTCGCCGCGGCGCCGGGGCAGGGAGCCCGCGCCGACGACAAGCCCCAGCGCATCGTCTCGCTCGACCTGTGCGCGGACCAGATCCTCATCGACCTGGCCCCGCGCAGCCGCATCGCGGCGGTGACGCATCTGGCGGCCGATGCCTCCGTCTCGGCCATCCCCGAGCGGGCGCGCGGATTGCCCGTCACCCGGGGTGCGGCCGAGGACGTCCTCAAGCACGATCCCGATCTGGTGCTCGCCGGCCAGTTCGGCGTCGCCGGCACCGTCTCCCTGCTGCAGCGCGTCGGGCGCAAGGTCGTGATCGTCCCGCTCTCCTCCGATCTCGAGGGCGTGCGCCGCGCGGTGACAATCGTGGCGGCGGCGGTCGGAGAGGTGAGGAGAGGGGAAACGCTCCTTGCCGCCTTCGATGCCCGGCTCGCGGCCGTCGCGCGCGCCGCCGCAACGCGGGGCGCCCGTCGTCCCTCGGCCCTCGTCTATCAGGTCGGCGGCAGCGCCTCGCTGGAAGGCACGCTCGCCGACGCCGCGCTCGTCGCCGCTGGCTTTGCCAACGCCAGCCACGCCTATCCGCGCCTGCGCGGCTCCCAGGTGCCGCTCGAGGCGATCCTCGCCCGCCCGCCCGATCTGCTGGTGCTGGCCAGCCCGCCCTTCGCCTACCGCACCGTCGTCGCCGACAACCTGCGCCATCCCGCGTTGCGCGCGCTTGCCGCCCGCATACCCAGCTTGGAGCTGCCCTGGCGGCAGTGGCTGTGCGGCACCCCGCACCTGGCCGACGCCGTCGAGGCGCTTGCCGCGGCCTGGCCGCTTGCGGCCAAGGGGGCCGCACCATGAGCATCGCCCGCCCCGCCGCCGCCCGCGCCGAGGCCGTGGCCCCGCGCGCGCTTCTCGCAGGCCTGACCGCGTTCGCGGTGCTGGCCTTCCTGCTCTCGCTCGCCGTCGGCCCCGCCGGACCGCTGATCGAGGCCGCACCCGGCGCGCGCTGGCTCATCTTCTCCGAGATCCGCCTGCCCCGCGCCCTGCTGGCAGCCCTCGTCGGCGCCGCGCTGGGCCTGTCGGGGGCCGCCCTGCAGGGCTACCTGCGCAATCCGCTGGCCGAGCCCGGTCTCGTCGGCGTCTCCGGCGGCGCGGCGCTCGGCGCCGTGCTCGCGATCCATACCGGTCTCTCGCAGGCCTTCGCCCTGGCGCTGCCGGCGGGCGGGCTGCTCGGCGCACTTGCCGCCATGGCCGCCGTGATCCTCCTTGCCGGTCCCCGCGGCGGCGGCATCACGCTGATTCTGGCGGGCCTCGCCGTGTCGGCCCTGGCCACCGCGCTGGTCTCCCTGGCGCTCAACCTCTCGGCCAACCCGTTCGCCTCCGTCGAGATGGTGTTCTGGCTGATGGGCTCGCTCGCCGACCGCAGCCTTGTGCACGTGTGGATCGCAGCCCCCCTGATCCTCGCGGGCCTCGCCCTGCTGCTCAGGGCCTGCCGCGCCCTCGACGCGCTGTCCCTGGGCGAGGATGCAGCCGCAAGCCTCGGCGTCGATCTTCCCGCGACCCGGCTGCTGATCGTCGTGGGCATTTCGCTCGCCGTCGGCGCCGGCACGGCGGTGACGGGCGTCATCGGCTTCATCGGCCTCATCGTGCCGCACGCGCTGCGTCCGTTCTGCGCCCACCGCCCCGGCCTGCTCGTCCTCGCCAGCGCGCCCGGCGGGGCCGCGATGCTGACCGTCGCCGACGTCGCCCTGCGTCTTGCGCAACCCTACCTCGACGTGCGCATCGGCGTGCTCACGGCGCTGCTCGGCGCCCCCTTCTTCGTCTGGCTCGTGCTGCGCGCCCGGACGGAGCTCGCGCCATGAAGCTCGAGGCCTTCGCGCTCAGCGCCGCGCTGCGCGGCCGCCCCGTCCTGCGCAGCGTCGACCTCGCGGCGCGCCCGGGCGAGGTGACGGCGGTCATCGGCCCCAATGGCGCGGGCAAGTCGACGCTGCTGCGCGCGCTGTGCGGACTGGTGCCGACCACCGGCGGCCGTGTGTTGCTCGACAGCCTGCCGCTCGCCCACTGGTCGAGAGCCAGGATCGCGCGCGTCCTGGCCTACGTGCCGCAGGACCGCACGGTGCACTGGGCCCTCGGCGTGCGCAACGTCGTCGCCCTCGGCCGCCTGCCGTTCAGGACGGCGGGCGGCGCGCCGACGGCGGCCGACGCGGCAGCCGTCGATGCGGCCATGGCCGACATGGACGTCGCAGCGCTCGCCGACCGTCCCGTCACGGAGATCTCGGGCGGCGAGCTTGCCCGCGTGCTCATCGCCCGCGCGCTCGCCCAGCGTCCCGCCGTGCTCGTGGCCGACGAGCCGGCCGCCGGCCTCGATCCCGCCCACCAGCTGTCCCTGTTTGCGCATTTCCGGCGCATTGCCGGCGCCGGCTGCACCGTCGTTGTGGCGCTGCACGACCTGACGCTCGCGGCGCGCTTCTGTCACAGTGTCGTGCTGCTCCGCTCCGGCACCGTCATTGCCGCCGGGCAAGCCGAAAATGTCCTGACTTCAGAGCACTTGGCCGCCGCCTACGGCATCGAGGCGCGCCTCGCCGTGCTCGACGGCATTCCGGTTGTGCAGGTACGGGGCGAGCTGCCATGATGGCTCCTGCGTCGCAAATTTGCCCCTCGGCCGCAGCAAGGTGCCTCTGTGAGGTTGTTCTCCAAGTCGACACGCCGGAAGCTGAACCTGGCGCTCGAGGGCGGCGGCGCGCACGGCGCCTTCACCTGGGGCGTGCTCGATCGTTTGCTCGAGGACGACGGCTTCGAGATCGGCTGGATCAGCGGCACCAGCGCCGGCGCCGTCAACGCGGTGGCGCTCGCGTCGGGGCTGGCCGAGGCCGGGCCGCAGGGCGCGCGTGACAAGCTGCGCGCCGTGTGGGGGGCCGTCGCCAAGGTCGGCCTGCCCGACCTCATCCGCCTCAACCCGATGCTGGCGGGGTTCGCCCGCTCCCAGGCCATGCAGCACGTGGCCTCGCTGTTCTCTCCCTACGACTTCAATCCGCTGGGCTTCGACCCCTTCCGCAAGCTGCTCGAGGCGCACATCGACTTCACGCTGCTGCGCACCACGGCCGGCCCGGAGCTGTTGATCGCGGCGACCGACGTGGCGACGGCGCGCCCCCGCCTGTTCCGCCGGCGCGAGCTCACCGTGCACTCGGTGCTGGCCTCCGCCTGCCTGCCGACCATCCACCATGCCGTCAACATCGACGGGGCCGCCTACTGGGATGGCGGCTTCTCGGCCAATCCCGATCTCGTGACGGTGGCGCGCGAGAGCCCGATTGCGGACACGCTCATCGTCAAGCTCACCGGCATGGAGAAGGGCGGCGTGCCGACCTCGACCCGCGACATCTCGAGCCGCATCAGCCACATCACCTTCTACCAGCCGATGATCCGCGACGTGGAGCTGATCGTGACCACGCGCGCCCTCTACAGCCGCTGGTCGCGGGGGGCGCGGGCCTCGGACGCCAGGCTCGCCCGGCATCGCTTCCACCTGATCGACGCCGGCCGTTTCACGGCATCGCTCGCGCCCGAGACCAAGGGCAAGCCCGACATCGAGCTTCTCAACTATCTCCACGCCGCCGGCCGCAGCGAGACGGAGAAATGGCTGGCCCGCGCCAGGTCCGACGTCGGCGTCCGCGACACCGTCGATCTCGCCCGCTTTTTCCTGGAGCCGCGCACCTCCGAAAGCGCCGACGCCCCCCGCCCCCCGCCCGAGGCGGCCGCTTAGCGCGCCGGCAGTGCACGCCGCCGGCTGACCCGGGTCGCCGCTCTGGGTCAATCCGAAATAAATCTAAACGACCTGTCGGGACGCGAGGTCGCTGCTCGTCTTCTGGAAAGCAGACCGCGCCGTGTCAGACGTTCGCCTGGAGGATCCGATGCGCCCCGTCCTCACCGCCTTTAGACGATCGCCGGATCGCGGCAGGGGACTGGCGCGTGACATGCGCGTGCGATGGGCGCTCGAGGAAGTGGGGCAGCCCTACGACGTGCGCCTCCTGTCCTTCGACGAGATGAAGGAGCCGGCCCATGCGACGCTCCACCCTTTCGGGCAGATCCCGACCTTCCAGGATGGCGATCTCGCCTTGTTCGAATCCGGCGCAATCGTACTTCATGTCGCCGAGCGTCATGCGGGCCTTCTGCCGGACGGCGCGCATGCGAGGGCGCGGGCTGTTGCATGGATGTTTGCTGCGCTGAACACAGTGGAGCCGCCGATCCTTGAGCGTGCAAACGCTGTGCTCCTGGAGCGCGGCAAGACCTGGTACGAGGAGCGCATGCGCAAAGTCGACGAGCGCGTCTGCCATCGCCTCGACCAGCTTTCCGATCGGCTTGGAGACGCTGATTGGCTCGACGGCGGGTTCAGCGCCGGCGATCTCCTGATGGTCACGGTGCTGCGCCGGCTCAGCGGATCTGGTCTTCTGGAGAAATGTCCAAACCTCGCTGGTTACGTCGCCCGAGGCGAGGCGCGGCCAGCCTATCAGCGAGCCTTCGCCGACCAGTTGGCCGTTTTCACCGCCGCTTCGTCCGCTTGACGAAGGGCCGCGCCGGGTCGGCGGCGTTGTCTTGGTCGATCGGGCCTGCCGAACCTCCGCGACGGCCGCACCGGTGCCGGCCGAGTCTCGTCGCGAACATTCCCTTGCCGCCCACCCGGCTTGACCCTCCCCACGCGCCGGCCCACAGTTGGATCGGCGAAAAACCAGGGCTTCGGGAGGAAACGCACATGTCGCAACGTCTCAAGGGCAAGGTCGCGTTCTGCACCGCGTCCGGCGCCGGCATCGGCCGCGCCGTCGCCACAGCCTTCGCGCGCGAGGGCGCTCACGTCGTCGCCAGCGACGTCAACGAGGCCCTGCTCGCGGGGCTCGAGGCGGAGGGCGTGGCCAAGGTCATGAAGGTCGATGCGCTAAGCAACGCCTCCGTCGCGGACGCGGCCCATGCCGTGGGCGGCGTCGACATCCTCTTCAACGCCGCAGGCTTCGTGCATCACGGCAATGCGCTTGCCTGCACCGAGAAGGAGTGGGACTTCGCCTTCGACCTGAACGTGAAGTCGATGCACCGCACGATCCAGAGCTTCCTGCCGGGCATGCTGGCCAAGGGCGGCGGCTCGATCGTCAACATCGCCTCGGCGGTTGCGATCAAGCCGGCCGTCAACCGCTACGTCTACACGGCCACCAAGGCGGCGGTGGTCGGCCTCACCCGCGCCGTGGCGCTCGACTACATCGGCAAGGGCGTGCGCTGCAACTGCATCTGCCCCGGCACCGTGCAGTCGCCCTCTCTCGACGACCGCATCAAGGCGCTGGGCGCCCAGGTCGGGGGCGAGGACAAGGCGCGGCGCATGTTCATCGAGCGCCAGCCCATGGGCCGCCTCGGCACGGCGGAGGAGATCGCGGCCATCGCCGTGTATCTTGCCTCCGACGAGGCCCGCTTCACCACCGGCCAGTCCATGGTCGTCGACGGCGGCTTCACGCTGTGAGCGATCCGGCGCACCTTGCGGTCGGCGGTGTGACGCTCGAGCGCGCGGGAGCCGGCGACCTCGACGCGCTGCAGGCGCTGCAGCGCGCGGCCTACGCCCGCAAC
The DNA here is from genome assembly GCA_033764875.1 of Hyphomicrobiaceae bacterium. Classification (GTDB taxonomy): domain Bacteria; phylum Pseudomonadota; class Alphaproteobacteria; order Rhizobiales; family Hyphomicrobiaceae; genus AWTP1-13. Next base: position 13,553 of record JANRIO010000105.1, read on the forward strand.
CGCGAGCGTCTGGGCGTCGAGCCGCTGCCGCTGCTGGCCGACTATGCGCAGCTGCTGCGCACGCAGGAGGTGTGGGTGGTCCGCGACGGCGCCGCGCTCGCCGGCGCCATCCTGCTCGAGCCGCACGGCGATCATCTCCTGCTCTGGAGCATCGCGACGGCGCCGGCGAGGCAGGGCAGTGGCCTCGGCCGCGCGCTGCTGGCGGCCACCGATGCGCGCGCCCGCCAGCTCGGACTTTCGCAGGTGCGTCTCTACACGGGCAGCCCGCTGTCCCATCTCATCGCCTGGTACGGCCGCCACGGCTACGCCGTCACGCACACGGAAACGCTGCCCGACCGGACGATCACCCACATGGCCAAGCGGCTCGATTGATGCGGCCAATCTCCCTTTCCGCTTGCTGGCAGGGGGCGAGGCGTGGGGGAGCCGCGGTGCGCGCAAGCCTCCCCGGAGAGACGGGAGAGGGAAATCCGCGCATCCAGCCGGAGCCGCAGCGCGAAAGCATTCAAACGCGCCTGAACATGCACTAGGCTCGCGCGCAAACGAACCGAAGAGGACCATCCCATGTCGCTGAACGGGCCGGGGCCCACCTCGCGCATCTTCTTCTCGCAGCGGCTGCGGCTGCACTACGTCGACTGGGGCAACCCGGAGGCACCGCCCCTGCTGCTCGTGCACGGCGGCCGCGACCATTGCCGCAACTGGGACTGGGTGGCCCAGGAGCTGGCCGACCGCTGGCACATCATCGCGCCCGACCTGCGCGGCCATGGCGACAGCCAGTGGTCGCTGGACGGCACCTACATGATGGCGAACTACATCTACGACCTCGCCCAGCTCATCCACCAGCAGAAGCTCGCGCCCGTCACCATCGTCGCCCATTCGCTCGGCGGCAACATCGCGCTGCGCTATGCGGGTCTCTACCCCGACAGCGTCGCGCGGCTCGTGGCCATCGAGGGCCTGGGTCCCTCGCCCAAGATGCTGGCCGAGCGCTTCGCCAAGGGCTTCCCGGCGCGCATGCACGACTGGATCGACGAGCAGCGCAAGCTCGCCGGCCGCCTGCCGCGCCGCTACGCCACCATCGAGGATGCCTTCGCCCGCATGCAGGAGGAGAACAAGCACCTGTCGCCGGCCCAGGCGCGCCACCTCACCCTGCACGGCATCAACCAGAACGAGGACGGCACCTACAGCTGGAAGTTCGACAACTACGTGCGCTCCTGGCCGCCCTACGACATGACCCAGGAGAACATCGAGGAGCTGTGGGGCCGCATCACCTGCCCGACCCTGCTCGTCTATGGAAAGGAGAGCTGGGCCTCCAACCCCGAGACCGACGGCCGCGCCCGTCACTTCCAGAACGCCCGCGTCGTCACCTTCGACCGCGCCGGGCACTGGGTCCACCACGACCGACTGCCCGAGTTCATGGCCCTGCTGAAGGAGTTCCTGGGCTAGCCTGCGCACGGGCAGCGCGCCGCCGCCGGCAACAGCCGGACGCGGTGGATGGCCGCAGCCGTGCGCGTGCCTCCGGCGAAGCGGCCGCGACGCCGCACGCCGAGTTCACCGAGCTGATACAGTCGCTGCCTAAGCTTGGAGCATGGCCAGCATGACCACGATCACTCTGCTCGACCCGTCGAATGCCGGCCAGGTCGGACAATTTCTCCGCATCTATCAATCCTCCATCGAGCCGTCGGAGCAGAAGACCGCGGCGCAGATGGCGGCGCTGGTCGCCGACGCGCGCTATCGCATCCTCGTCTCGCTTGAGAACGGGACGGTCTCCGGCTTTGCGATGAGCTTCGTTCCGAGCGGGGCTCAGTTCGTGCTGCTCGAGTACATGGCCGTCGATGCGGAGCTTCGCAGCTGCGGCATCGGGGCGGCTTTGCTGGAGGCTGCGGCGGACGCGGCTCTCCAGCGCAGCGTCCCGCTGCTTCTCGAGGTCGATCAGCCCGGATCACCCGTCTCGCCCGGCAACGACCCGGCGCGGCGGCTCAGGTTCTATGCCGAGCGCGGCTGCAACCGGCTGGTCGGGCTCGACTACATACTTCCACTCGCGACCAACGGCACGCCGCCGGCCATGTGGCTGCTGCTGCGGGGACGCACGCGGGCGCTCTCGCACGTCGAGATCCGCGACTGGCTGACGACGCTCTACGTCGAGGTCTACGCGCAGAGCGCGGACGACCCGAGGATCGACGCCATGCTGTCGGGCGCCGGCGACCGCGACTTTGCGCTCGCGCCCGTCCCATAGGCTGCCTCTCTCGTCACAAGGATATGCCCGTGATCGAAGTGCTCTACCCCAAGGACGTTGCCCTGCACGACTACTGGGCGCATATCGCCGAGGTCAGCGTGCAATTGGTGGCGGTGCTGCTTCTGCTGTGGGCCGTGAATCTGGCGCGGCGGTCCAACAAGACCGCGATGGACGCTTTGGCCGACGCCAAGAAAGATCTGGAAGCGGAGCGCGCCGAGTACGCAAAGGCCATGACAAGCCAGCGATACGACGCGCTGGACCGAACCTACATGGACCTTGTGCTGCTGCGGGTTCAGCATCCCGATTTCAACGACCCGGGGCGGCTGTATGCCGAGAGCCTCTCCGAGGCGGCGGCCGAGCAGAGGCGACGCTACGACAGCTATGCCTTCGCGCTTTTCAACTATCTCGAGACCATCGCCGACAAATGCAGTGACGAGTTGAAAGCAGCGCCGGCCGGCGGCACGCCCGACCTGGTGGAGACCTGGGGTCCCATCCTGGTCAGCGAATCCTGGCAGCACCGCTTCTGGTTCACCGAGCGCTCGAGCCGCGTCGACGACCGGTTCAAGGAGAAGTTTCGCAAGCTGGTTGCAAACGTGATTGCCGCAAGGTCCAAAGACGAGATTGTCGAGCCCGTGACGCTGCTGCGCACGGCCTACGCCTGAGCCTCGCCGACGGCGGGCTCGCCACGCTGATCCGCGCCTCGCGTGGTATCGGCTAGAGCAGATCGCGATCGCGCGTGAGCGCGTATCGCGTGAAGATGCTCGCACTATCAAGAATCTAGAGCGCGCATCCGGTTCCGAAGGATCGGAAAGCGCTCTAGCGCGCGCGGGACCATCGCAGGATCAGCGGCCCCAGCCCGGCGGACAGCGCCATCAGCGCGAAGCCGGCCATCCACGCCGAGGGTGCGGCGGGGCCGCCGGCCGCGTCGATCGCCACGCCGACGCCCCACGCGCCCAGGCCCGAGAGGCCGAAGCCCACGGTCGAGTGCAGGGCCATGGTGGCGCCGACCTGGCCCGGCACCGCGCTTGCCGTCATGCCCGACGTCAGCGCGCCGGAGTCGGCCGGAACCGTGAAGCTGTACACCATGAGCAGCGCCAGCAGGATCCACGGCGACCCGCCGGCGAAGAGGCCGAGCGACAGGGCCGTGAGGCAGGACATGGTCATCACGGTGCTGATGGCGCGGTGGCGCCCGAACTTGAGCGCGAGCTCGTTGCCCAGGATGCTTGCCGGAAACGCCATGACGCTGACGAGAACGCTCACCGTCAGCGCGGTCAGCGGCGCCGCCCCGCCGTTGTGCGCCACCACGAACGACCAGAACGCCACCAGCCACGTGCGCATGCCGTAGAGCTCGAGGCAGTGCATGCCGTAGCCGAAAATGTAGCCGAGCGCCGCCCGGTTGCGGAGCACCGGTCTGAAGTCGAGCAGCCGTCCCGTCGACGGGACCGGCGCGACGGGGCGCATGCCGGCGCACGCTATGAGCATCAGCCCCGGCCCGATGCCGGTCAGCAGGAACGCCCACCGCCAGCCCAGCGTGTCGCCGGCGAGCTGGGCCACCAGGAACGACACCCCCACCCCGAACGAGAAGCTGGAGGTGTAGAGCGTGACGCTGCGCGACTTGTCGCCGGGCTCGAGCCGGTCGGTGAGCGCCTTCAGCCCCGGCATGTAGGCGCCCGCAAAGCCGATCCCTGCCAGCGTCCACCACAGCATCGCGCTGAGCAGGCCGTCGGCGAGCAGCCCGAACGCGATGGTCGACAGTCCGCTCAGCGCCGAGCCGACGGCCAGGATGCGCCGCGCGTCGATGCGATCGGTCAGGGCCGTCAGCACGGGAACCGCCAGCATGTAGCCGATGGCGAACGAGCTCGCCATGAGGCCGGCCTGCGTGGCGTTGAGCGTCCACAGCGGCATCAGATGCTGCGGCATCACGGCCGGCACGGCGACATGCGGGAGAAGGTTGCCGATCTGGCCGATGCACATCGCAACGACCAGCCGTTTGCCCGTGAACTGCAAATCCGCGTCTCCCTGCCCCTGGAACTCGCCAGGGTAGCATCGGAGCCGAGGTCGGATCTTGGAGCCGAAAGGAAAAGGTCTCCTCGCGCGGCCCGCCGCGCTCTGGGCCTTCGCCGGTCTGTGGCGTCACCCGGCGCCGCGGCCGGCTACCCTGTCAGCGGCAGCTCCCGGATCTCGACCGTGCCGCCGGCCTCGTACACGGGATTGCCGGCGACGAGCTCGCGCGCGTGCGCAAGGTCGCGCGCCTCGATCTTCATGTAGCCGGTGAGATGCGCGCTGGTGTCGGGCACCGGCCCGCTCTTGCGCAGGCACGCGCCGTTGCCGAGCGCGCTGCCCGCCCTCAGCGCATCCTCGGCGACGAGACGCTTGAGATAGGCCTCCCACTCCGCCGGGGAGTCGGCCCGGTCGCTGTCGGCATGCATCAGGAAGATGAATTCAGCCATGGCGTTCCCCTGCGCCGGTTCCCCTCAGCGTTTGAAAAAGCCACCGATCGCGGCGAACGAAAGGCAGAGCCATGCAAGAATGAGCAGCGTGCCTCCCGTCGGCGCGGCCATGGGAAAAAGCCTGTGGCCCGACAGCACGCGCAGCGACACGTCGCCCGAGAACAGCGCGGCGCCCACGATCCAGCCGCCGACGGCGAGCATGAGGCCCGGCCGCCACACCAGATCGCGGTCGAGGAGCGCGCAGGCCCCGACGATCGCGGCGGCGTGGAACAGCAGAAGGTAGGCGGCGCTGTCGAGGCCGGCGCCGGGCGCGGCATGGGCCGCGGCCGCGGCGAGCGCGACGCCCGCCGCGCCCATCAGGCCGGCCATGAGCAGCACGAATGCGATCGTCATGAGGATCGGTCTCCTGTCCCGGCGGCCCGGCGTGAGAGGTCTTGTACTGGAGCCGCCGCCGCCGCGTCCATGGCACATGCTGGCGCGTGGCCAACATCCGTGCCGCGGCATGCTTTGCGGGGCGCACGCCGGCGGGGCGGCCCTGCCGCGGCCAGAGCAGTCGCCGGGGCGAGCCGCTCGCCGCCGGCACGCGTGAGGAGCAAAGCGAGCGGCGTCTCGCGCGTCACGCGTGGCGGTGGCACGCGCATCATCGTCGCAAGCAGCGCTCTTCCGCCCCACGGACGAAGTGCGCCGCGCAGGGCGCCGTGCTGCCGGGCCTCGGCTCGTCGCGTGCCGAGGGGCAGCCGCGGGGCCTACTGTGCCTTCTTCTTTCCGCTGTCCTTCCTGGGCTCGGCCGCAGGCTCCTTCCTCGGGGCCTCGGCGGCCGGCGCCTTCGCCTCCGGCGGCGGCGCGGGCGGCAGCACGTTGACCTGGAGGCCGGCGTGCCGCCAGAAGCCGGCGATGTTCTGGTAGGCGAAGTTGAACTCTACGCGCGGGTTGGTCGGGTAGTGGCCGACGAGCCGCATGACGCCGTTGGATTCGATGCCGGGCTGCACGCTGAGCTCCGGCGTGATCGCCAGCGACAGCGTGAGATCGATGCCGCGGGCGCGCTGGGCCGCGAAGGCCTTCGAGAGCTGCTCCGGCGTGGTCGTGCTCTGGAACAGGGGCGAGCCGAGGTCGCGCAGCACCGTGTAGTTGTTCGTCAGGTTGGCGTGGTTGATGGCGCTCATGGTGCTGCGGATGAGCGCGAGCAGCATCTCTGCGGGGGGGACCCGCAGCCCGCTCGGCGCCGCCTGTGGCGCGGCCGGCGCCGGTGCGGTCTTGTCGGCGGGCTTCGGCGCCTGCGCGAGCGCCGCGCCCGGCTGCACCAGGGCGAGCAGCATCGCGACGACGCCCGCCTGCCAACCCGACGCTGCTCGTCTCATGCGACATGTCCTCGCGGCAGGGGGCCCCTAAACAGAGCGGCCGAGCAGCCCGTGGAGCTGCCCGACCGATACCTTCCCCCAATACCGTCGTATCACCAAGCGCTCGAGAAGCCGAAGCGTCCGCCGACCGAGTTGCCGTCGAACCCGGCGCTGATGGCGCCGTTCAAGGTCACCGTCTCGTTGATGCGGATGGCGGTCTGCGCCGCGATCGCCTGCTTGCCGTCGAAGAAGCCGATGTCGGCGCCGATCGCGAACTTCTTGTTGCCGGGCAGCACCAGCCCGCCCATGGCCATCGCCATGGCGATGCCTTGCGTGTTCTTGTCGATGCGCTTGAACGCTTCGTTGACGCCGGCGTCCACGTACTGCTTGTTGGCGGCGTCCGTTCCGGCGATCGGATTGGCGACGCCGCTGATCAGGCCGGCGTTGGTGATGCCGGCGTTCTGGTTGTTGATGCCGGACATCGTCGACTGGCCGCTGACGCTCAGCGTGCCGGTACCGATGTTGCCGCTGTTGACGATGGTGTTCGAGGTCATCGTCGTGACGCCGCTGACGGCGCCGGCGTTGGTGATGCCGGCATTCTGGTTGTTGATGCCGGACATCGTCGACTGGCCGCTGACGTTGAGCGTGCCGGTGCTGGTATTGCCGCTGTTGACGATGGTCGTGGAGGACAGCGTCGTCACGCCGGTCACGGCGCCCGTATTGAAGATGCCGCCGCCCTGGTTGTCGATGCCGGAGAGCGTCGACAGGCCGCTGACGCCGAGCGTGCCGGTGCTGATATTGCCGCTGTTGACGATGTTGGCGGAGGACAGCGTGGTGACGCCGCTGACGGCACCCGCATTGGTGATGCCGCCGCCCTGGTTGTCGATGCCGGAGAGCGTCGACAGGCCGCTGACAGCGAGCGTGCCCGTGCTGACGTTGCCGCTGTTGACGATGTTGACGGAGGACAGCGTGGTGACGCCGCTGACGGCGCCCGCGTTGGTGATGCCGCTGTTGTTGAGGTTGAGGCCGCCGTTCGTGATCGTCAGGCCGTTGGAGATCACCGCGCCGTTGTTGGCCGTGAACAGGCCGTTGACGGTGGCGCCGCTGTTGGCGGTGAATTGGCCGTTGACGACGGCGTCGTTGTTGGCGGTGAGCTGGCCGTTGACGGTGGCACCGTTGTTGGCGGTGAGCAGGCCGTTCACGTTGGCGCCGCTGTTGGCCGTGAACAGGCCGTTGACGGTGGCGTTGCTGTTGGCAGTGAGCTGACCGTTGACGACGGCGTCGTTGTTGGCGGTGAGCTGGCCGTTGACGGTGGCGCCGTTGTTGGCCGTGAGCAGGCCGTTCACGGTCGCGCCGCCGTTGATCACGGCGCCATTGGTCACCGACAGGCCGTTGATGTTGGCGCCGCCGTTGAGGTTGCTGACGCCGTTGGCCGTGAGACCGTTGGTGACGACGTTGTTGGTGCTGACGCCGGTATTGTCGATCGTCGTGCTGCCGCCGATGGTGGCCGAGTTGGCCGTGAGCAGGCCGCCGCTGATCGAGGCGAAGCCGGACAGCGCGCCGCTGCCGGTCAGGTTGTTCACCCCCGTGATGTCGCCGCCGTTCATGCTGATGCCGCTGGCGGTCACCGAGGCCGACGTCACGGTCACCTGGCCCGTCACCGGGTTCACCGACACGATCTTGTCGCCGACGGAGGCCGCCGAGCTGGGCAGGCCGGGCAGCACGTAGGTGTTCGCCCCCGTGCCGACCACCACCTGATTGGCCGCCGTCGCCGTCGCACCGTTGCCGATGGCGATCGAGTTGTCCGGGTTGGCAGTGGCGCCATTGCCGATGGCAATCGAGTTGTTGCCGAGCAGGAGGGGATCGGCATTCGCGGCCGCGTTGGTGCCGATGGCGATCGAGTTGGTCCCGTTCCCCGCATAGGGCACACCCGCGTTGGGGTTGGTGCCAATGGCGACAGAGTCCGTACCCCATGCGCCGGACAGACCCGGCATGTAGCCGATGGCCACGCCCTGGCTCGGCGCCCTGGTGCCGTAGCCAACCGCAACCGATCCGTTGTCTGATTGAGCGTCGTTGCCGAAAGACACCGAGCTGGGCCCCGCCACCGCTGTGCCGCTGGGGCTGCAGGCGATGCCGCTGACCGCCGCGCTGTCGCCGCCGATGCAGGTCACCTGGGCCAAAGCCCCACCCGTCAGCGCCGTTGATCCAAGAAAGCCTGCAGCCAGCGAGGGCAGCAAAAAGGCTTTGACAGTATGCTTCCCACCCAAACGCATACTCAACTCCACCAAGCCAACACGTCCGCCTGCGACAACTCCCCTGCAGACGAACACCGTGGGGGCGACCAATGGCGCCCGATCGGAGGATTCCCTCCGTCAAGGTTAGTAATGCGTCATTGACAGTTTATTCACAACCTATCGGTTTCAGCAGGATTGGACGTGGACAACGTGTGGATACGCGGTGGAGGAACGGTGGCATATCGGAACCAATGTAATTTTACATCGATTCCGATAGGTTTGCTGTCCTTCAGGAACCTCCACTATCTGACCGGTTGTGGCTATGGCGCTACAGATTGACTGACTGACAGTTGCCACTACTATACAACCAGGTATCGCTCATGAATTGTGCAGAGATGTACGTTTTTGGCGGGAATTCATGACCGCTCCGGATGTCGCGATGGTGTTGACGCGCAGGGAGGCGCAATGCCTCCAACTGCTGGCATCTGGCTTGTCGAACCAGGAGATCTCGGCGCGCCTGGTGATCAGCATGCCGACGGTCGCGATGCACATCGCCAACGCGCGGCGCCGGCTCGGCGCCAAGACGCGCGAGCACGCGGTGGCGCTGGCCCTGAGCAGTGGAGAGATCAAGATCGAGCGGCCGGTACCGGCCGCTGGCGACGGCCCCGCACCTTGAGCTGTGCCATGAGATCGGGGATGGTTCCCGGCATGGCGTGCGTGCATCGAGCCTCTGGATTCTGGACGGGACGCGGCTTTGCAGAGACAACCCGAAGCTGAAGCGAGCGATCCCGAGGCCAGCTTCGACTTCCAGTGGCACGAGACGGCCGCGCAGGAGGTCCGAGGCGCCGTCGTTCACCACGCCCGTCTGCACGCGGCCGCCTGCGTCCTGGTCCCGCTGGCCTGTCTCTATGCTTTGCTGCTTGCCAGCCGCGTCGGCCATCTCGACATCCTGGGCGACCTCGCCGTCACCTTGCCCGGGCTCGGCGTCCAGATCAGCGTCGCTGCCGCCTTGGTCCTGGCTGCCGCCCTCGCGGTCTGCGCCCAGGCGCTGGGCTTCCAGTCCGAGATCCGCGCCAGCGAGCGCCGCGCCCATTTCGAGCACATGATCCAGATGCTGGCGCAGGACGGCTATGCCGGCGCCCTGCGTCTGCGGGATCTGGTCGAGCCGCCCCACGCCAACGCCCACGGGGTCATCCGGGCTTCCCAGCAAGGGCTGTACTGGCTGGCCCTGGTGGGCGTGCCGGCCGGCGTATTGCTGCTGATCCTGGCGCTGGCGCTGCCGACCCAGTCGGGCCTCGTTGTCTGGAGCATCCGGGCGGCGGCACTGGCCTCCTTCGCCCTGTGTCTCGCGCGGCGCTACGCGCTGCTGCGGACGGCCAAGCTTGGCCGCGTCCAGGTGCAGGCGCGGCTGGCGGCCTCGGCGACTGCCTCCGCGCTCGCGGGGCTGGTGGCCGTTGCGATCTTCACCTACCCGGGCGAGGCACTGGACGATCTCCTGCGCTCCAGCCAGACCACGGCCTCCGGCGCCACCGTGGCGCGCCCGTTCCTGCCGACGGACCTGCTGTTCGGCGTCTGGGACCGTGACGGCAATCCCTCGCGGCGGCCCTGGCTGCGGCGCAGCCTGGCGCTGCAGAATGCCGACCTCGCCGCCCTGCCGCGGCCGTTCGTGGGACGGCTCACGCTGACCGGCCGCCGTCTGCGCGAGGCCAACCTGCAGCGCGCCGTCCTCAAGGAGGCCGATCTGACCGGCGCCGACCTGTCGCGCGCCATCCTGGACGAGGCCGACCTCGGCGGCGCGATCCTGTCGCAGGCCCGCCTCGCGGAGACCTCCCTTCAAGGCACCCGGCTGACCGGCGCGCGCGTCATCGGCACCGAGTTCTCGGGCTCCCAGCTGCGCGGCACGCAGTTCCAGGGCGCCCTGCTCGTCTGCGACCGCGCCACCGTCTGCGGCCTCGCCAATGCCAAGATCGAGAACATCACGGGCCTCGCCGAGAACATCCTGCCGGCGCTGCGCGAGGCGCTCGTGCGCGGGGCCCGCAAGGAGACGCGCGACGCCCAGGTCCTGACCAGCCCCGAGGCCGAGGCGAAGCGCTAGGCCGCGCGGCAACGGCGCGGCTCGGATGGCTTCCCGGGGGGATGGTGGGCGCGGCAGGGATTGAACCTGCGACCCCTCGCGTGTGAAGCGAATGCTCGTACCACTGAGCTACGCGCCCGTCCAAGGCGCGTCACTTGCCACAACGCGCTGCCGCGCGCAAGCGCGAGCGACGCTTGCCGGCCGGGCGCCCGGATGCTTAATGCCGCCGGGGACGGTTCCGCCATGGACGTGGTGGTGCGGACATGGGTTGCCAGATGCGGACAGAGCTTGTGGGCATGTGCGATGCGGACTGATCCGGCCTTCGCCGGTGGCCGGCGCTTCTTCAAGGGCAATCTGCACACGCACTCCGATCGCTCCGACGGAGCGCTGTCGCCCGCGGCGGTCTGCGCGGCCTACCGGGAGCGGGGCTATGACTTCCTGGCTCTGACGGACCACTTCCAGGCCAAGTACGGCTTTCCCGTCGTCGACACCCGGCCCTTCCGCAGCAACCGCTTCACCACCCTCCTGGGCGCCGAGGTGCACGCGCCGCAGACATGCCTCGGCCACACGTGGCACATCCTGGCCGTCGGCCTGCCGCAGGATTTCGCGCCGACGGCACACGACGAGACCGGGCCGGCTCTGGCCGAGCGCTGCGCGGCGGCCGGCGCCTACGTCGCCATCGCGCACCCGGCCTGGTACGGGCTCACGGTGGAGGATGCCGAGAGCATCGCCTGCGCGCACGCCATCGAGATCTACAACCACACCAGCCAGGTGCGCACGAGCCGGGGCGACGGCACCGCCCATGCCGATCAGCTGCACGCCCGTGGCCGCCGCCTCGGACTGTGCGCGGTGGACGACGCCCATTTCCATTGCGCCGATGCTTTCGGTGGCTTCGTCATGGTGGCAGCCGATGCCAACGAGCCCGAGGCGCTGATCGAGAGCCTCAAGGCCGGCCGCTACTACGCCAGCCAGGGCCCCGTCATCGAGCACGTCGCGTATGCGCACGACAGCGTCGAGATCGCCTGCTCGCCGGCGCACGCCGTCATGGTGCTCGGCCGCGGCTCGCGCGCGACGCAGCGGCTGGGCGATGGGCTGACGCGGGTCGTCCTGCCGCTCGAGGCGATCGCGCCCGGCGGCTATGCGCGTGTCGTCGTGGCCGATGCCGAAGGCCGCCGCGCCTGGACCAATCCGGTCTGGTTCTGAGCCCGCCGACCGTTCGCGCACAGGCAAAGGAGTTGGGGCGATCTCGGCCCTTGCCCTGGGAGGCGCCGGCGCCTAGCCTCATCCTCCCTGATGCCGCCCGCGACGCGCGCGGCACCACATCCATCGAGGTTCGACGTCCCGTGGCCGACTGGCACCTGTGGTTGCCCCCGGCGCTGGCGAAGCCACGCTTCCGCATGTATGCGGCCGGACACAGTGTGTCCGTGATCGGCGGCTGGATCCAGCAGGTGGCGCTCGCCTGGCTCGTGTTCCGCCTTTCGGGCTCGACGGTGCTGCTGGGCGTCACCGGCTTCCTGCTCAACATCTTCTATCTGCTGCTGGGGCCCGTGGCGGGTGCAGCCACCGACCGCTTCCCCAAGCTGCAGATGCTGATCGTGATCGACCTGGTGCTCGCCCTGTGCGCTGCAATCCTGGCCGTGCTGGCGGCCGCGCAGGTCACTTACATCCCGGCCTATCTGGCCATCGCCGCCGTGATCGGCATCGCCAATGCCTTCGAGATGACCGTGCGCCAGATCCTGATCCGCGACATCGTCGAGGAGCGGGCCCTGATCTCGAGCGCGCTCGGCGTCAGCGCCATGCTGTTCAACGGCGGCCGCATGGTAGGCCCCGCCATCGCCGGCCTGGCGCTCGCCTACCTGTCGGAGGCCTGGTGCTTTGCTATCAACGCGCTGAGCTTCGGCGCCATCATCGCCGCGCTTCTGGCCATGCGCCTGCCCGAGAGCGCCCGCGTCGCCCCGGGGCGCCCCGGGGCGCTGCCGCAGGGGCTCGCCGCCGGCCTGTCGGTGCTGGTCTCCTTCCCCGTCGTGCGCTTTCTGCTGCCGACGGTTGTGGCGCTCGGCCTGTTCGCGACGCCCTACGTGCCGCTGATGCCTTCGATTGCCGCCGCCTTCTTCGACGGCAGGTCCTCGACCGTCGGCTGGCTGATGAGCGCGGCGGGCCTGGGCGCCCTGGGCTCGGCCGCCTACCTGTCGCTGCAGCCGGGCTACGGCCGGCAGCTGCGCTTGCAGACGCTGGCCCCGCTGGTCACGGGCGTGGTGCTCATGGCCTTCGCCTGGTCGCGCTCGCTGCCCGTGTCAATGCTGCTGCTGGCGGCGCTGGGCGCCTCGGCGCTCGTCGGCGTCAACTCCACCAACGCCATGCTGCAGCAGTCGGTGCCGGAGGAGTGGCGCGGCCGCGCCATCGGCCTCTACAGCATGGCGTTCGCCGGCACGGCGCCGCTGGGCGGCCTGCTCGCGGGCTTTCTCGCCGACCGCATCGGGCTCGCCGCGACGCTGACCCTCAACGGCTGCATCATCTTCGCCGCCGGCCTCGTCGGCCGCTGGCGCCTGCACAACCACCCCGAGGCCGTGCGCGGCCTCATGCGCAGCCTGATGCGGTGACGCCGGGTCGAGGAGACGCGTGCCCGTGGAAGGCCGCGGGCCAGCTCAACCCACCCGGGGAAAGCGGCCTTCGATGGGGTACTGCGGGTCCGTGTGGCCGTGTGCGGAGGGGTGCCCCGGCGGCACCAGCGAGTTGGCGAGCGCCTCGTCCTCGGCCGTCCAGGTGTAGCCCAGCGCATCGACGTAGGCCGTCCACTGCTGGAACGTGCGCGGGCCCGCGATGGCCGACGTCACCGCCCCGTTGTTGAGCACCCAGGCGACCGCCCAGTGGGCGATGTCGGCCCCGCGCGCCTTCAGGGTCTCAGACAGCTTCTCGGCGATGGTCAGGCTCTCGGGCCGCCACTCGGCCTCCATCATGCGCTTGTCGTTGCGCGCCGCGCGGCTGCCTTCCGCCGCCTTCTGGTTGACCTTGTACTTGCCGGTGAGGATGCCGCGTGCGAGCGGCGAGTAGGGCACGACGCCGAGGTCGAAGGCCTTGGCGGCCGGCAGCACGTCCACCTCCGGCTGCCGGTTCATCAGGTTGTAGTAGGGCTGTAGCGCAACGGGCACGGGCGTGCCGAGCTGCCGGCATAGGTGCCACACGTGCGGGATGTGCCAGGCGCGGACGTTGGACAGCGCCCATTCGCGCACCTTGCCCTGGCGGATGAGGTCGCCGAAGGCCTGGATGGTCTGCTCCCAGCTCGTCTCGGGATCGACGCGGTGAATGTAGTAGAGATCGATGTGATCGCTTCTGAGCCGCCGCAGGCTCGCCTCCGCCGCGGCCATGACGTGCCGGCGCGACAGTCCGCGGTCGGTCGGGTCCGGGCCCACCGGCTGCGCCACCTTGGTCGCGACCACCCAGCGGTTGCGCTCGGCCTTGATGGCATCCCCGACCACCTCCTCGGAGCGGCCTTCGACGTAGACGTTGGCCGTATCGAGGAAATTCACGCCGGCCTCGCGCGCATGCGCCAGGATACGCTGGGCCTCGGCCGGCTCCGTCGGCCCGCCGAACATCATCGTGCCGAGGCAGATCGGCGACACGCGCATGCCGCTCGCGCCGAGCGTGCGGTGGGTCATCTTGGACATGGAGGTCTCCGGGGGGCTGGATGGCGGGGCGCGCGGGCTCAACAGTGCTCGAGCACGAAGCGGTAGACGCCGCCGGCCTCGCTCTGCTCCAGGATCCTGTTCCCCGTGGTCTCGGAGAAGGCCCTGAAATCGGGAATCGAGCCGGGGTCGGTCGTCAGGACCTCGAGCTTGCCGCCCTTGGGAAGTTCGGCTAGCGCCTTCTTCGTCTTGAGAATCGGCAGCGGGCAGGCGAGACCTTTGAGGTCGAGGGATCTGTCGGTCATCTCGGGGATGTGCTCCACGGGGCCTAGCGCGGTACGTGCCCGGCGCCGCATATGCAAGGTGCGTCTGCAGGGCGTTTCGCGCAGGGTGTGTCGGGAAAGAGCCTATAAACACGATTGGGCCACGCTGGCAACCCGCGGTCTTGCGTCCGTGACTTGGGATTGCCAACTTAAATCGTGACCTTCCAATATCTTGGCGCAAGGAGTTTCGATGGACGCTTCCGCCCGGCCACCGCGACGCTCGTTTGCGTTCGGACTCGAGAATCTCGGCTTCGCGGGCCTCAGGCACCCGCTGGCGACCACCCTCATGGTCCTGCTGCTGTCGGTGCTCGCCGGGATCGGGCTTGCCCGCCTCAAGGTCGATGACAGCCTGTCGGAGCTGTTCCGGACCGACACGGAGGAGTTCCGCCGCTACGAGGAGATCGACCGCCGCTTCCCCTCCAGCGAGTACGACGTGCTGCTCGTCGTCGAGGGCAAGGACCTGCTGAAGAAGCCGCAGCTCGAGGCGTTCCGCCGCGCCATTGTGGATCTGCAACTGGGTGACGGCGTCGACGGCGTCGTCTCCATGCTCTCGGCCCGGGGCAAGCCGGATGCCAGCGGCTACGCGGCCCCCATCGTGCCCGACGACCTCCCCGACGGGCCGGCCTACGATCGGATCATCGAGACCATGCGCGCCAACGAGATCGTGGCGGGCAAGTTCCTGTCGGACGACGGCGAGCTCGCCATGGCCGTCATCGCCCTCGACCGCAAGGTGGTGGCCGAGCAGGGCGCCAAGGAGATCATCGGCGCCATCAAGACCACTGTGGCCGGCGAGGTGGGCCCCCTGGGGCTCAAGGCGCATCTCACCGGCGCGCCGGTCATGCAGCTCGAGATCCGCAACGCCGTCGAGCGCGACCAGATCCTCTACAACGGTCTGGGGCTGCTGTTCGGCGCCATCATCGCCGCCATCTTCTTCAAGCGCATCTCGCTGATGCTGCTGGCGGCCCTGCCGCCGGTGCTGGCCGTGCTCTGGTCGCTGGGCCTTCTCGGCTGGCTCGATTTCCGATTGAACCTGTTCCTCAACATCATGACCCCACTGGTCATGGTGATGGGCTTTGCCGACAGCATGCAGATGGTGTCGGCGATCCGCATCCGCCTGCGCGAGGGCGACAGCAAGCTCGAGGCCGTGCGCTTTGCCGTGCACGTGGTCGGCCCCGCCTGCGTCCTGGCCCATGGCGTCGCGCTGCTGTCCTTCCTGGCGCTGCTGTTCTCCCAGTCCGGGCTGATCCGCACCTTCGGCATGGCGGGCTCGCTCGCCGTCGGCATCTCCTTCTTTGCCATCATCCTGGTGCTGCCGATCCTCGGCATCTTCCTCATCCGCAACGAGGCCTCTCTGGCGCGCGACCGCTCGCCGGCCGACCGGCTGATGGAGGGTCTCGGCCGCCTCGTCGGCTGGATCGTCGACCGCGTGGTGCACTGGCCGCTGGCCGTGAGCCTCGTCTGCCTCGCGAGCTTCCTGGCGCTTGCCGCCGCCTACGTGCAGCTCGAGCCCCGCTATCGGCTCGCCGACCAGGTCCCCGACCGCGAGCAGGCGCTGGGCGCCACCGGCCGCATCGACGAGAAGCTGACCGGCGCCAATCCCGTCCACATCATGATCGAGTGGGGCACGGGCGAGAGCCTGTACGGCGACAAGCCGATCGCCGTCATCGCCAAGGCCCACGAGATCCTGGAGAAGACCGCGGGCCTCGGCAACGTCTGGAGCCTCGAGAGCCTGCGCCGCTGGCTGAGGGAGGCGGGCGACGACCGCATCGACACGGTGAAGCGCTACGTCGGCATCCTGCCCGAGCATCTGGTGCGCCGCTTCATCGCCAAGGAGGGCAACGCGGTGCTCGTCACCGGCCGTCTGCCGGATGTGGATTCGAGCCGCATCCTGCCCGTCGTCGAGAGGATCGACCACGCGCTCGACGACCTGCGCAAGGAGTATCCGGAGTTCCGCATCTCCGTCACCGGCCTGCCGGCCATCGCCGCCCGCAACAGCGCCCGCATGATCTCGCAGCTCAACGAGGCCCTGCCGCTGTGCGTCGTCTTCGCCGCCGTGATGCTGGGGCTCGCCTTCCGCTCGGTGTTCGTCGGCTTCGTCAGCCTGCTCCCCGGGCTCTATCCGGTGGTGGCCTCCGGCGCCTATCTCTGGGCGCGCGGCGACGGGCTCGAGTTCGCCTCCGTGGTGGCGCTGCTCGTGGTCTTCGGCCTGTCCATCGACGCGCTGATCCACTTCTTCAACCGCTTGAGCATCGAGGAGCACGTGGAGCCGCGCGCCGACATTGCGATCCGGCGCGCCCGCGTGCTGGTGGGCCCGGCGATCATCCTGACGACGCTCGTCCTCGCCTTCGGCCTCGGCGTCACGGTGTTCTCGGACCTGCCCTCGCTGCGCACGTTCGGCCTCATCTCCGGCCTGACGCTGACCGCTTCGCTGTTCGCCGACCTCGTCTTCCTGCCGGCCCTGATCATGCTGATCCGCAAGATCTGGCCCTCGCGCCACGTCACCTCGGACCATCCCCTCGACGATCCGGCGTGACCGGCAGCAGGCGAATCAATAGCGTTGCCCAATTATCACGGCGCATCGCTCTGAGACGCCTGTTAAGCCGCCCTTAAGCGTTTTCCGCGACCTTTCTCTCACCGAAGCGTGCTCGGCCCGTCGGCGAGCTTTTTCATGTGAGAGGACCCATCATGCGTATGCTTATGCGTGCCCTCGTGGCCGGTGTGGCCATGCTCAGCAGCCTGGCAGCAGCCCACGCTGGTGGCGATCTGCGCGGCAGCATCAAGGACGACTACGCCCCGGTCGCGGCGTCCCCGACCTGGTATCTGCGCGCCGATTTCGGCTATGCGTGGCAGGGCTCCGACACCGTGTCGGTGTACAGCCCGGCGATCGCCTCCTCGAGCATCAGCGACACCTGGTCTCTCGGTGGCGGCATCGGCCGCTACTTCGGCCGCGGCTTCCGCGGCGACGTGACCTATGAGTGGCGCGGCAACACCGACATCGACGCCGTCTCGACGGCCTGCTGCTCCGCGGCGACGCAATTCTCGATGCGCAGCCAAGTGTTCCTGGCCAACCTCTACTACGATTTCCGCCGTGGCGAGCGCTTCAATCCTTACATCGGCGCCGGCATCGGCTTCGCCCGCAACGAGACCTCGGGAGGCTTCTACTCGCCGAATGGCTGCGCGTGCGCGCCCTACGATGGTCAGACCCAGTGGAACCTGGCCTGGGCCCTGATGGCCGGCGCCAGCTTCCGCCTCGACCGCGGCGTCCAGCGCGTCGGCGGCATCAAGGACAGCGGCTACGTGACGATGGCCCAGCCCGGACGCACGCATCTCGACATCGGCTATCGCTACCTCAACATCGGCGATGTCACGAACGGCCCGAACACCTTCAACGGCATCGCCGGTCCCAAGGCTGGCAACGTCGATGCCCATGAGCTTCGCGTCGGGCTGCGCTACGACCTGCGCTGACGGCCCGCGCGTAAGGAAAGTAAGGTGCGGGCCGGTTTTGCCTCCCGCATCCCTGCGTAGGGCCCGGCACGCCGCTCAGGCGGCGTGCCGGCGCCTGTGAGTTTCGGGCCGCAAAGGGCCCGCAGGTTCGCTGCCTGCCCGGATCGGAGCGCGCTCCGTCCCCGCGGCAGGCCATCGTCGTGATTGGAGTGATTGCAGTCGTTTGTTTGGTCGCGCGCGTGGCGTGGGTTGCGTCGGCAGGCATTGCCGGTTCGGGCCCCAGGCCCCTTCCACCACGAGGACCAGACAAACATGCACTTCGCTCGCGCCTTCCTCGTCACCATCGCGCTCGCGGCCATGCCGGACGCCGCCGCCGCCGAGGCGCCCGCCGTCGACTTCGGCCTGCGCGGCACCATCGCGCCCTCCTACGCCGGCCTCAAGGACATGTCGGACATCCCGGCGCCGATCCCGGTGCCCGAGGCCCATCCCGTGCGCGAGGGCTTCAACTACTACGTCCGCACCGACATCGGCTACGGCATGGGCGGCAAGCCCTCCTTCAGCGAGGCGGGGCGCATGTACGGTCTCAGCGGCAACGCGACGTTCACCAGCTCAAGCCCGTTCGCCTTGGGCGGCAGCGGCTTTTCCGCGCTCAGCGACAAGACAGCCGACAGCTTCGCCGGCGGCTTCGGCTTCGGCGCCTATTTCACCCCGCGCCTGCGCGGCGACATCACGCTGGAGTTCCGCGGCGAGCGGGCGACCGACGTCTACGGCACGTACAGCTATACGTCCTCTGACACGGGCAATCCCACCATCAGCGGCACGCTGCACGACAGCCTGCGCCTGCAGAGCACCGTCGGCCTCGTCAACGGCTACGTCGACATCCTGCCGCGCGGCTACTTCTCGCCCTACGTCGGCGGCGGCGTCGGCCTTGTCTACCACCAGGTCAACCGCAGCTATCTCGCCCGCGAGACGGATGGGTCGACGACGTTCGACATCACCGGCTCCGGCGCCGCGACGCGCACGGCGTTCGCGGCCGCTGCCATGGCCGGCGCCACCATCGCCTTCGACCACCGCTGGGCCATCGACATCAACTACCGCGCCCTCTACCTGCAGGGCGCGACCGTCACCTTGCTGACCAGCGCCAACCAGCTCAGCACGGCGACGGTCGGCGACAACTGGGAGCATCAGATCCGCGTCGGCCTGCGCTTCAATATTTGGTGAGGCCCGGACGATCGCCTCGAGGGATCAGTCGCGTCGGTTGCGCGTAGCCCGCACCTGCCGGAGTATCGGCGGGTGCGGGCCTTGCGCTGGCCGTGCACCTCCCCTGCGCCCTGGCCGAGGTGGCTAGGAAGGCTTCCCGCTTCGTTCTAGATCAGGACGCTGGATCCAGGTCCCAACGAGGGGAGGGCGCCATCGACGCGCACCGCGACAGACCGACCGAGACGCCGGGCAGCCTGTTCTTCAGGATCTTTCCCTCGATCATGCTGCCGATGTTCCTGGCCGTCGGCGACCAGACCATCGTCGCCACCGCCCTGCCGGCCATCGCGGGCAGCCTCGGCGGCGTCGAGCGGCTGTCGTGGATCGTCGTCTCCTACCTGATCGCCATCACCATTGCCGCGCCCATCTATGGCCAGCTGCGCGACATCTTCGGCGGCCAGCGCATGATGTTCGTGGCGTTGTCTGTGTTCCTCGTGGCGTCCGTCCTCTGCGCCGTCTCGGTCAGCGTCGAGATGCTGACGGTAGCCCGCGTCCTGCAGGGGCTGGGCGGTGGCGGGCTGATGACGCTGTCGCAGTCGCTCGTCGGCGAGACGGTGCCGCCGCGCGAGCGTGCCCGCTACCAGGGCTACCTGGCCGCCGTGGTGGTGACCTCGAGCACCTTCGGCCCCGTCGCCGGCGGCTTTCTCACCGAGCACTTCGGCTGGCGCAGCGTGTTCCTCGTGAACGTGCCGCTGGGGCTCGCGGCGATGGCGATGGCGACGCGCCTTCCCTCGCGCGCGCGCGTCGAGCAGACATGGCATTTCGATGTGCAGGGCCTCGCCCTCTTCGTCGGCTTCGTCGTGCCGCTCCTGCTCGCCCTCGAGATCGGCCAGCGCATGAGCCTGGCGGCCTTGCCCGGCGTCATCTTCATGCTGACCGTTGCGGTGGTCAGCGCCGTGCTCCTGGCGCGCCGCGAGCGCACGGCCCAGACGCCGCTGTTTCCGGTGAACCTGCTCGGCCAGCCGACCATCTGGCGCAGCGATGCGCTCGCCGCCTGCCACGGCGCCACCCTTGTCTCCCTCGTCACCTTCCTGCCGATCTACCTGCGCGTGCAGCACACGGCCACGGCCGCCGAGACCGGCCTCGTCTTGCTGCCGATGATGTTCGGCATCGGCATCGGCTCCATGCTGACGGGCCGTCTCGTCGGGCGCACCGGGCTCACCGCCATCTTTCCCTCCGTCGGCCTCTCCGTGGCCTCTGTCGGACTGCTGGTGCTGGCCCTGGTCATGGGCGACATGGGCCACCGCGGCCTTGGCGCCTACCTCGCCGTGCTCGGCGTCTTCATGGGCACGGTCATGGGCGTGGTGCAGGTGACGGTCCAGAACGCGGCCGGCCCGGCGCTGCTGGGGCGCGCTGCGGCCTCCGTGCAGCTCTCCCGCTCGATCGGGGCGGCCGTTGGCACGGCGCTGGTCGGCGCCGTGCTGTTCGGCTCGCTCGCCATCAGCCATCCCGAGGCGACCGAGGTGTTCGGCGACCTCCTGCGCCGCGGGGCGGCGGCAGGAGCCGCCCTCGGGCCCGAGAAGCTTGGTCTTCTGCGCGCCGACCTCGGCGCGGCCTTCCGGCTGGCCTTCCTCGCCATCACCGCCTTCGCCGCCATCGGCGCCGGCCTTGCCTGGTCGATCCCCACGCGCCGCCTCTGAGCCGCCAGCGGGCTCGCGGCATTTGACGCGACCGCGGCAGTATTGGTTAATGCCGCCCGAATTTCTCCGTGGATACCGCGTGAATTCAACAAATTGTTGGATTTTTCGATGACCGTGCTGCGTTTCCTATCGAAGTGCATATTCCGCGCAGGCCTCTGCCGGTGCATCGCGTTCGCGGGTGCCGCCGCCCTCCACATCAGCCTCCCGCATCCTGCCCACGCCGAGGATCGCGCCAGCCTGCTCGCGCAGAGTTTGGCGGGCCGCGAGCTCTGGGTCGGCGCCGAGGCCTATCGCAACGTCTGGTCCCTCTACTCAGGGGTGACCTGGGCCCCGGCCGGCGGGCTGGCCGAGGACGGCCTGCGCCTGCGGCTGGTGGCGGGTCAGTCCGCGTTCCGCTATCAGGCGGCGACGGGGACGGCGCGCGGCGCGGCGCCCTTTGGCGAGGCGTTCGTGGGCTATCAGGCCCAGGTGGCGGCGACGACCGTCAAGGCCTTCGCCGGCGTGTGGGGCTTCTCCAACATTCTCGAGCCGGCCGACGCCGCCGCGCCATGGGCGCATGCGCGGCTCGGGCCGAAGCTGGCGCTCGAGACCTGGACCGCGCTGTCGGCCGCCGTCTGGCTGTCGATCGATGGCAGCTGGAGCGCGCTCGAGAGCGCCCATTGGTCCCGCGCCCGCCTCGGCTACCGCCTCTCGCCGGCGCTGTCGGTCGGCATCGAGGCCGGCCAGTCCGGAACGAGGCAGGCAAGCGCTGCGCGCGTCGGCGGCCTTGTGCGCTACGAGTGGGCGGGCGGCGAGGCGGCCCTCTCCGGTGGCATCGCCGGCGATGCCTGGGGACTGGCCACGGGTCCGCAGGCGCGTGCCGATGGCCTCGCGCCCTACGCCACGCTGTTGCTGCTGCTGCGGTTCTGACGGCGCAGCGCTCGCTCCGCGCGCGGCGCGCCAGCTTTGCCCTCTCCGCGCGCGCCCGGCCGTGCTACACTTGCCGCCACGGTCAGAAAACCTCAGCAATTTCCGTCAAAAGCTGGATCCTGCCCATGAAGAGCATCCTCGTTCCGCTCGACCAGAGCGAGACTATACCCGCCGTTCTCGAGACCAGTTGGCGCTTCGCCAGCCTCTTCGAGGGCACGGTGGAAGGCGTGGCGCTGCGTCCGGCCTTCGCCGAGATCGTGGCCCCGGACCCCATCGTCGCCGTCACCATTCCGCCTGCCGACTGGAACGAGACCGAGTTCTGCCGCAGCGTCCGCGCCGTGTTCGACACCTTCGCCGCCGCCCACGCGGGGACCGGCGCCGGGGGCGCGCGCTTCCGCTGGCGCGGCGGACCGGCCGTCGACGACGCCATCCTCGGCGGCCTCGCCCGCGTCTATGACACCACGGTGGTGGCGCGGCCGGGCGCGCGCGGGGCCCGCATGACGACGCTGGAGGCAGCGCTCTTCGACGGTGGCCGGCCGGTGCTGATGGCGCCGCCCAACCCGCCGGCGCAACTGGGCGAGACCGTGCTCATCCACTGGAACGCCTCCACCGAGACGGCACGCGCCATCGAGTTCGCGCTGCCGGTCCTGCGGCTGGCCAAGCGCGTGTCGTTCGTGGCCGTCGAGGGCCACATCTCGCCGGGCCCGTCCATCCGGGATGCCATCGCCCACCTCGAGGCCAACGGCATCCGCGCCAGCGAGAAGACGGTGACCCCGCGCCGCGGCCCGGGCGAGGCGATCCTGGCGGAGGCGGCCGCCATCGGCGCCGACCTCCTCATCAAGGGCGCCTACACCCAGAGCCGCCTGCGGCAGATGATCTTCGGCGGCGCCACGAGCCACATCCTGGCGGCGGCCGAGATCCCGGTGTTCTTCGCCCACTGACCCTCGGCAACCAGGGCAGCGTCAGGCGATGCGCTCCTCGCGCAGCGCCCTGACCACCCAGAACGTCGCCATGCCGACGCAGGACGCCGCGATCGCCAGCACGAACGAGGCGATGTAGCTGCCCGTAACCGTGTACAGCAGCCCGGAGACCCACGACCCGATCCCGGCGCCGAGCCCCATGGCCATCGACAGCGTGCCGAAGATGGTGCCGACGCCGCCGCCGGGGAACAGCTTCGTCACCATGGTCACGATGATCGGCCCCCGCGCCCCCTGCATCAGGCCGAAGAACACCGTGAAGCCGTAGACGAGGGCGAGCGAGGGCCATCCCGTCACGCCGATCAGCAGCACGACGCCGATCATGCTGGAGATGTAGGTCAGCGTCGCCGTCTGCCGCCGGCCGAACACGTCCGAGGCCCAGCCGACGCCGAGGATGCCCGCGAACGAGAGCATGCCCGTCATGCCGAAGGCGCTCGCCGCCACCAGGGGATCGATGCCGCGCTCGACGAGATAGGCGACCGTGTGCGGCAGCACGCTGTAGGCCGCGATCGAGGTGAAGAGATAGGCCACGAACAGGCCCCAGAAGGCGCTAGTGCGCGCGGCTGTCGCCACCGTCCACGGGCCGGCGCCCGTCGCGGACTTGCTGCGCAGGTGGCGCCATCCCTGCGATCCGCGCGTCATTCTCTCGAGCGGCAGCAGCATGACGAGGGGCACGATGGCCATCACGCCGATCCCCAACAGGCGGTGCGTGGCCCGCCAGTCGAAATGCACCAGCAGCAGCTGCGTCAGCGGTGGCAGGATCAGCATGCCGGCGCCCATCGCGGCATAGGGCAGCGACATCACCCAGCCGATGCGGCCCGTGAACCAGCGGCTGATGAGGCCGGAGGCGATGATCATGCCGAGCGAGGCGGCGCCGAGCCCGCCCATCAGCCCCACCGCGAGGCAGTAGTGCCACAGCTTGCCCGAGAAGCCTGCAAGGAAGTAGCCCCCGCCGAGGCACAGGAGGCCGAAGCCGTAGGTGATGCGCGCGCCGAGCCGGTCGATGAGCTGGCCCGCGAACGGCGCCGACAGCCCGTATGCCAGCATGAAGACCGAATAGGTGAGGGTGATCTCCGCCCGGCTGACGCCGAGCCCCTGCTGCACGGGAAGCAGGAACACCGCGAACGTCTCCGTCACGCCGCGGCCGATCAGGTTCATGGCGAACGTGAGGCCGACGAGCGTGACGAGAAAGGCCTGCGTCGGCGCGCTGTCGGAGAGGCTGTCGTCGGCTGTTGCGTGCGCCACGTCGTCAAGGTCCGTCTGTTCTAGATGCGGCTGAACTTCGCCATGGCCTCGCTGAACGTCAGGCCCTTCCTGAGCTCGGCGGCGGCCGCGTCGTCGTCTTTCTGGTAGCCGGTGGCAAGCTCCGCGACGCGGGCCGCGTGCTCGGCCGGCACGCACACGACGCCCGAGCCGTCCGCCACGATCACGTCGCCGGCACGGATGCGCACGCCCCCGCAGGCGATGGGCTCGCCGATGCCGGTGATGGCGAGCCGTGTGCGCCCCGTCAGCGGCGTCACGTGCCGGGAGAACACGGGGAAGCGGTGCTCGGCCATCTCCTCCCGGTCACGCACGCCGCCGTCGACGACAAGGCCGCCGACGCCCTTCAGCTTTGCCGCCAGCGTTGCCAGCCCGCCGAAGGTGGAGACGGCGCGGCCGCCGGTGTCGACGACGATGATGTCGCCGGCCCGCGCCGCGTCGATCATCGCGCCCACCCGGAAGTCGGCGGAGGTGAAGTCGCCGCGCTCGCCCGCGATCTGCCGGACCGTCACCGCGCGCCCGACGCAGCGCGTGCCCGGCACCACCTGCGCCAGGCCCTGCAGCACGCCCTCGAAGGGGATGTCGTCGAGCGCGTTGGCAAGCGTCGGCGTGGCGAGGCCCTGGAACAGGGCGAGCGTCGCGTCGTCGACGTGGCGGGCCGGTGTGGTCATGGGTCGGGTGCTCCTTGCTCAGTCGTTGCGGGCGCGCGTCGGCACGAGGTTGCGCGTTCGGACCCAGGCCATGATCCTGCGCGGCACGCGGCCGTCGAGAAGGATCAGCGCCGTCGCGATCACGGCAGCGCCCGTGATGTCGCGCGCCGACAGCCGCTCGCCGAGGAACAGTCCGCCGAGCAGGATCGGCGTCAAGGGCATGATCAGCGTCACCAGCGAGGCGTTGGTGGCGCCGGCCCGCCGCAGCACCGTGAAGTGGCACAGCGCCGACAGGCCGGAGCCGAAGATGCCCATGCCGGCGATGGCCAGCAGCGCCTTGGAGGAGGGCGGCGCATGGGTCCAGGGCGGATCGAAGATCAGCATGGCCGGAATGGCGATGATCATGGAGCCCAGCATCTGCATCACGGCGATCACGAACGGAGGGTGTGCGGCAAGCTGCGTGCGTGCGAAGATGTTGGCGAGCACGTAGCACAGCGGCGCGCCGAGCAGCGCCAGCCGCGCCAGCACGTCGAGCCCCGATCCGAGCGCGAAGTCGTAGCCGACCAGGATGACGACGCCCACGAGGCCGGCGATGACGCCGGCAAGCCGGTGCGCGGACAGCTTCTCGTCGTGCGTCAGCACGTGGGCGAGGAAGATGCCCATCACCGGCGCCGTCGCGTTCAGGATCGCGGCCATGCCGCCTGTGGCGCGCGACTGGCCCCACACCACCAGCAGGTGCGGGATGAAGGTGTTGAGCACGGCAAAGCCGATGAACAGCCGCCATTGCCGCCACTCCGCCGGCAGCCGGTAGCCGAGCGACAGCACCACCGTCAGCAGCACCGCGGCGGCGGGGATGGTGCGCAGCGCCGTGACCGTGATCGTGGACAGCTCGCCCTGCAGCATGGCGATGAAGAAATAGCCGCTCCCCCACAGCATCGACTGCAGGAGAATGAGCCCCCACTCGGCCGCGCCGAGCTTCAGGGGGGCGGTCGGCGCACCCTGCAACAGGCAGTCTCCTCTGTCTCGGCCCGTGTTGGGCCACATGCTCTTGTGGCCATGGGTCTTGTGGCTCGATTGGGGCCCCGGGGCCCGGCGCCGCGGCTTGCCATGGCGCCGCGACTGGGTATGGTCGGCGCCATTATGGGTGTGAGGGCACATGTCGCAACAGTTTGCTTCCGACAACAATGCAGGCATGTGCCCCGAGGCGGTCTCGGCGCTGCTGGAGGCCAATGCCGCCGGACACGTGGGCGGCTATGGGGATGACGCCTGGACGGTGAAGGCCGTCCGCCTCGTCCGGGAGCTTTTCGAGACCGATGCAAAGGTGTTCTTCGCGGGCAACGGCACGGCGGGTAACGCGCTGGCGCTGGCCCACCTCCTGCACCCCTTCGACGCCGCCCTGGCGCACGCCATCTCCCACATCGAGGAGGACGAGGCCAACGCCGTCGGCTTCTTCAGCGCCGGCGGCAAGCTGCTCACGGCCGACACGCCCGATGCCAAGCTCACCCCCGAGGCGGTGGCCGCGCTCGCCGCGCGCGGTCGCGGCGTGCACGCCGTGCGCCCCCGCGCCCTCTCCCTGACGCAGGCGACCGAGCTCGGCACCGTCTACAAGGCAAGCGAGCTTTCAGCCCTCGCCGAGGCCGCGCGCAAGGCCGGCCTCCGGGTGCACATGGACGGCGCGCGCTTTGCCAATGCCGTCGCCGCGAGCGGGCGCGCCCCGGCCGACCTGTCCTGGCGGGCTGGCGTCGACGTTCTGGTCCTCGGCGGCGTCAAGAACGGGCTCGGCTTCGGCGAGGCCATCGTGTTCTTCGACACGGGTCTGGCCGAGGCCTTCGAGTGGCGCGTCAAGCAGTCCGGCCACCTCGCCTCCAAGTTGCGCTTCGTGACCGCGCCCTGGGCGGGGCTGCTCGAGAGCGGCGCCTGGCTGCGCAACGCCCGGCACGCCAACGCCATGGCAAAGCGCCTCGAGGCGGGGCTGGCGCGGCTCGGGCTGGCACCGCTGCATCCGGTGGAGGCCAACGCCGTGTTCGTCGAGCTCTCGCCCGCGGCCCAGCAGCGTCTCCACGCCAGGGGCTGGCGCTTCTACGCCTTCCTCGGCGTCACCGGCTGCCGCCTGATGTGCGCCTGGGACACGGCGCCCGAGACCGTCGACCGCTTCCTCGCCGACGCAGCCGACGCGGTCTACGCCTGATCAGCGCGGCCGCAGCAGCGGCACCTGCGCCAGGAGCCGCCCGTCGACGACGACGAGACCGAGCGCGATGACGAGCGCGCCCAGCACCTGGTGCAGCGTCAGCGCCTCGCCGAGCAGCGCCACGCCGAGCGCGGTGGCGCTGACCGGGACCAGCAGCGTCACCAGCATCACGCTCTGCGGCCCGGCCGACGCCGAGATGCGGAAGAACACGATGTAGGCGAGCGCCGTCGAGAACAGGGCGAGGGATGCGATGGCGGCAAGCGCCGAGAGCGGCGGCGCCGACAGCAGCCAGAAGCGATCGACCGCCGCGGCGATGGGCAGCATCATCGCCGCCGAGCAGGTGAGCTGGCTCGCGGCGCTGACGATGGGCGGCACCTCGCGCAGGCGTTTCATCCAGTGCGCGGACACCCCGTAGGACAGCGCCGCGGCGAGAAAGCAGCCCATGCCGGCGAGCGTGCCGAGATTGGAGCCCGCGACCTCCGGCCCGACCAGGATGGCGACGCCCGCCACGCCCAGCAGCACGCCGGCGAGGCGGTTGGCCGTCAGCGGCTCGCCGCCCACGAAGCGGGCCACCAGCAGCCCGAACAGCGGTGTGGTGGCGTTCATCACCGCTGCCAGGCTGCTCGTCGTCAGCGTCTGGCCGTAGAAGATCAGGCTGAACGGCAGCACGTTGTTGATCAGCGCCTGCACCACGAACAGCAGCCAGCCGTCGCGGGATTGCGGCATGCGGTGTCCGAGCATGTGCACCACCGGCACCAGCACCATGGCCCCGATCAGCACGCGCGCCAGGACGAGCGTGAGCGGAGGCACGCCCTCGCGCAGCGCCACCGCGACGAAGAAGAACGAGCAGCCCCACAGCAGGGAGAGAAAGACGAGCAGCAGCCAGTCGCGCGCGCGCATGTCGGTGGGTCCGGTCCTGGGCCGCCCGCCGGCCCGGGCACCTGCTCTAGGTGGGCGGCTCCCCGCCGTCCACCCGTTTCTGGACGCTGCGCGCCTCGCGCGCATCTCCCCTGCCGCACACGCCCGCTTCCGTGCCGCCTCGTCTTCCTCTCCAGCGGCGATGTGATCGCTCAAGCGCACAGATGGCCGAGGTGCACGACGCCGGCACGCTCCGCTTTCGGAGCAAGGCCTGCCCGCCCTCAACCGGGTCTCGGAAGGACGGGGAGGGCGTGGCGCTGCGCGCCGGTCCGTGATCGCGCCCGGCGGCCGGACCGCGACGGCCTCAGGCCGGCGCCCGGCGTGCGCGCAGCGTGTCGAGGGCGGCAACGAACTCGCGGTAGTGGTCGATGACGATGTCGGGATCGAGGTCGCGCACCGGGATGGTGGTGTAGCCGAAGCTCACCGCGATCGAGGGCACGCCGGCGGCCCGCGCCGTGGCGATGTCGGTCTCGCTGTCGCCGACCATGATCGCGTTCTCCACCGTGCCGCCGGCGGCCTCGATCGCCATCGTCAGGTGCCCCGGCGCCGGCTTGAACACGGGGTAGGTGTCGCGGCCCGCGATCACCGCGAAGTGCTGCGCCAGGTCGAGGGCCTCGAGCAGCAGCCGCGACAGCCGCTCGACCTTGTTGGTGCACACGGCAAGCCGCGCGCCGCGCCCGCGCAGCACCCCGATCAGCTCCGGGATATGCTCGAACGGCCGGCTCGCAACCGCGACGTTGTCGGCATAGTAGGCGAGGAACATGTCGTGCAGGTGTGCCAGCTCCGCCTCCTCGACCATGGCCCCGTGCGACTTGAGCCCGGCCTCGATCATGGCGCGCGAGCCGTGCCCGACGAGGGGAAACATCTGCGCAATCGTCAGCGGGGCGAGGCCCTTGTGCGCCAGCACGAAATTGGTCGCGGCCGTCAGGTCCGGGGCCGTGTCGACGAGGGTTCCGTCGAGATCGAACACCACGGTGAGCCCGGCAAGATCGGCCCGGTCTGGATGCCCTGGCATTGCTGGAAGCCTCTGCTTGGCTGGGAGAAACGCGCGACGCCCGTGTCTGTCACGCCGGGTCGGGCGAGGCAAGTCCTTGCCACGGTTGGGGCAGCAGCATAGACAGGGCGCAACTGAGGCCCGGCGACGCCCCGCCCCGCACCGACAAGGGTTCCCATGGACATGGATCGCTGGAAGCAGCAGGCCGCCGAGCAGGCGATCGCGCTGGTCGAGGACGGCATGGTGGTTGGCCTCGGCACCGGCTCGACCGCCGCCCGCTTCGTCGACCTGCTCGCCGAGCGCGTGCGCTCCGGCCTGAAGGTGCTGTGCGTGCCGACGTCCGAGGCGACGCGCGCCCAGGCCGAGCGCCTCGGCATCCCGCTCGCCACGCTCGATGAGCAGCCCTTCATCAACCTCACTGTCGACGGCGCCGACGAGGTCGACGACCAGCTGCGCCTGATCAAGGGCGGCGGCGGCGCGCTCCTGTGCGAGAAGATCGTGGCCACCGCCTCCGACCGCATGGTGGTGATCGCCGATGCGTCGAAGCGCGTGGCGACCCTTGGCCGCTTTCCGCTGCCCGTGGAGGTGGTGCGCTTCGGGCTCGTTGCCACGCGCGCCATGATCGAGGGATTGGCCGAGGACGTCGGCTGCCAGGGTGAGATCAACCTGCGCCTGGCCGCCGGCGGCCAGCCGTTCATCACCGACTCCGGCAATTTCATCCTCGACTGTGCCTTCGGCGCCATCGAGGACCCGGAGGCGCTGGACGAGGCCTTGAAATACGTGCCGGGCGTGGTCGAGAACGGGCTGTTCCTCGGCATCGCCGACAGCGCCATCATCGCCGGTCCCGACGGCCTCGTCGTCCTCGACCGCGACGCCAGCGAGGAGTAGGCGGCGGCTGGCTTCTGGCGCACAATGCCGGACGATGTGCCGTCTCCCGGCAGCCAACGGAGAAGCCCATGCGCCTGCGGATCCTCGCCCTCGCCGTCCTCGCCATCGTCGCGGTGCAGCCGCGCGCCGTGCTCTCGCAGGCCCCGCCTGCTCCCGAGGCGTCGCGCCTCGCCGCCGCCAAGGCCATGATGGAGGCCGCCGGCGTCGCCGGCCAGCTCGACCAGCTGATGCCTGTCCTGTTCGAGCAGATGGGACGCACCCTGACGGGCCTGCGGCCGGACAAGGCGCCGGAGATCCGCGAGGTGCTGGCCTCGCTCGTGAAGCGGTTCATCGAGCGCAAGGGCGAGCTGATCGGCGCCGTGGCAGCGCTCTACGCCGGCGCGCTGGCGGAGGAGGACCTCAAGGCCGTCACCGACTTCTACAACAGTCCCGCCGGCATGCGCTTCAAGGCCGTGCAGCCCGACATCGCGCGCCAGGCGATGCTGGCCGGCCAGCGCTGGGGTGAGCATCTGGGCCGCGAGATCGACAGCGAGGCCCGCCGCGAGCTGAAGCGGCGCGGCATCGAGCTGTGACGCATATGGACCCCAAGCTGCCCATCCGCAGTCTCGACTACACCGTGATCTTCGCGCGGCAGATGCAGGAGATGCGCGCGTTCTACGAGCACACGATGGGCTTTGCGCTGCACCGCGAGCTGTCGCCGCGCTGGGTCGAGTTCCGCGTCGGCGCCAACATCCTGGCGTTGACCGAGCCCGGCGGCCGGTTCCCTGATGCCGCGCCGCCCGTCGGCAACCTGTCCCTGCAGCTCGCCTTCCGCGTCGCGCCGCATGAGGTCGACACCTGCGCCGCAACCCTTGCCGAGCGCGGCGTCGAGATCATCTCGCCGCCCACGGATCAGCCCTTCGGCCACCGCACGCTGTTCTTCCGCGATCCCGACGGCAACGTGCTGGAGATCTATGCGGAGATCTATCCGCACCCCACTCCCGGCTGACCGCCGGCGGTCATTGGCGATCCGCTCCAGCAGGTGCAGCGGTCATCCTCGGGCTTGTCCCAACGGTTGTCCGGTTGAGCTTTTCGAAGCTGTCGCGATCAACGGCAAGCGTATCTGGATGCCCGCCTCCGCGGGCATGACGGACGAGATGGGGCGCTGGCTTGCCAATTCCTCAACGTCATGCCCGCGCAGGCGGGCATCCACGTCACGTCGAGATCGAGCTGCACCAATTCGGTTCGCTCCGACCTGAATTCACGCCTCCATCAGGTCCATGACTTGGGGCGACATACGGCCGGCAAATTCTAAGCCGGACAGCCGTGGGACAAGCCCGACCATGACAACCTTGGTGGTGCGCGCGGGCTGAGCATCTACCCGCCCCACACCGTCTCCTCTGTCCAGCCGAGCTGCGCGAATTCGGCCGCGCGGCGGTCGGCCTCGCCGACCGAGAAGAACTCGTCGAGCTGCGGCGGTTTCTGCCCGGTGCCGGAGAACATGGCGTGCGCCTGGCCGCGGTGGTGGATCTGGTGCTGGAACAGGTGCATCAGGAGCCGGTCGCGGCGCTCGCGCTGCACGCGCGTGAAGCGGTTGACCTCCACGATCGTGTCGAGCGCATCGGGCGTCAGGCCCTCGCAGTGGGCGATGAGGCGGCAGTCCATGTCCGCCTGCGCCGGCTTCAGCAGCGCGAGCGTCGGATATGGCACCCGGTTCTCCCACGCCTTGGGGCCGAGCGTGCCGCCCTCCAGCGCGTCGATGTAGAAGTGGTCGATGATATAGATGTGGTTGAGCGTCTGCTGCAGGCTCGGGAAGAAGCCCGGCCGCGGTGCCTCGAGCTCGGCCTGGCTCAGGCCCGCGCAGGCCGCCAGCAGCCGATGGTTCGACCACGCATTGTTGTAGGCGAAGGCACGAAACGTCTGCACGAGGCCGGCTGGCATGGGGCTTCTCCCGTATCGAGGGTCGGGCTCGCGCGGCCCGGATACCTCCCCTGTACCACGTCCTGCGGGTGTCGCGCAGGCGGCTGGCCGGCGAGCGCGATCCAGGTCCGGCGCCCGGCGGCGTCCCCCCGCAACTTTGGGCAGAGGTCGCCCCGCGTGTGCCCGCACCAGGCCCCTTGATCAGAGGGGCACACCGCTGGCAAAAGGGCGGGCAGGTTGGCCGTCCGGGCCGGCAGGAGGCGGAAAGACGAGACATGCGCAACGTCGTGGTGAAGGATGCGACGGCCGCCGTCGCGGGGCTGAAGGACGGCCACACCGTCATGATCGGCGGCTTCGGCAATGCCGGGCTGCCCTTGGCGACGCTGCGCGCCATCGTCGAGACGGGCGTGCGCGACCTCACGCTGATCTCCAACAACGCCGGCACCGTCGAGGATGACCTGACCCTGCTGTTCCGTGCCCGCATGGTGCGCAAGATCATCTGCTCCTACCCGCGCGGCGCCAAGGCGTTCACGGACCAGTACCGCAAGGGCGAGGTCGAGCTTGAGCTCGTTCCCCAAGGCACCTTCATCGAGCGCATCCGCGCAGGCGGCGCAGGCCTTGGCGGCTTCCTGTCGCCCGTGGGCCTCGGCACCGACTTCGAGACGGGCAAGGAGAAGATCACCGCGGGCGGGCGCGAGTACATTCTCGAGCTGCCGCTGAGGGCCGACTTCACCTTCGTCAAGGGCAAGCTCGCCGACACCGTCGGCAACGTCACCTACAACATGACGGCGCGCAACCATTGCCCGGCCATGGCGACCGCGGCCGAGACGACGGTGGTCGAGGTCGACCGCATCGTCGAGGCGGGCGCGCTCGATCCGGAATCGATCGTGACGCCGTGCATCTTCGTCGATCGTGTTTTTGCGAGGGCCTGACCTTGAAGACGCTCGGACGCTCGGAACTCGCCCGCATGGTGGCCCTGCATCTGCCCAGGCAGGGCTTCGTCAATCTCGGCATCGGCGCGCCCAACGAGGTCGGCGACTACCTCCCCGCCGACACCGACGTGATGCTGCACAGCGAGAACGGCATCCTCAACATCGGCCCGCGCCCGCCCAAGGGCGAGGAGGACTGGGATCTCATCAATGCGGGCAAGATCCCGATCACGCTTGCCAAGGGCGGTGCCTTCTTCGACAGCAACCTGTCCTTCGCCATGATGCGGGGCGGGCACCTCGACATTGCGGTGCTGGGCGCCTTCCAGGTGTCGGAGAAGGGCGACATCGCCAACTGGACGACGGGCGAGAGCAACGGCGCCCCTCCCGGCGTCGGCGGCGCCGTCGATCTCGCCGTCGGCGCGCGCACCATCTGGGTGATGATGGATCACACCACCAAGGAAGGGGGCCCGCGCATCGTGCGCGCCTGCACCTTCCCGCTGACGGCGGCCAGGGTGGTCTCGCGCATCTTCACCAACATCGCCATCGTCGACGTGACGCCCTCAGGCCTCGTGCTCGATGCCGTGCTCGAGGGTGTGACGCCGGCCGAGGTGCAGGCCGTCACCGGCGCCGAGCTGACCCCGGCCCGGAGCCTGCGCCGCATCGACATGACCGGCAGCGTCGCAGGCTAGGCGACCGCCGACCTGCCGGGACCGTTGCGGCAGCCCATCGGCGGCCGTCCGGCAAGGTGGCCTCAGTCGGCGATGGTGGCGATAACGGCCCCCTGCGTCACCTGCTGGCCCT
Organism: Hyphomicrobiaceae bacterium; assembly: GCA_033764875.1. GTDB lineage: Bacteria > Pseudomonadota > Alphaproteobacteria > Rhizobiales > Hyphomicrobiaceae > AWTP1-13. The sequence continues at coordinate 46,578 of JANRIO010000105.1, forward strand.
CGCTGGCGCCGAGCCTGGCGATGCGGCCGGCCTTGCCCGCGTGCAGCACGTGCTCCATCTTCATGGCCTCGACCACGGCCACGCGGTCTCCCTTGGCGACCGGGTCGCCGGCCTTGACGAAGATCTTCGCCACGCGGCCGACGATGGGCGCGCGCACGCTCGTGCCGTCGCCCGCCTCGTCCTCGGCACCGATGTCGAAGGCCGGCCATGCGATGCGCGTCTGGCGCATGCCGGCGAGGACGAACACGGCATCGTCCCCCTCGACCACCGTGATGCCGTCGCGGTCCTTCTCGGCGAAGCTCTCCCCGCCATAGGAGGCGTGTGCGCCGTCGCCGCGCCACTCGATGGAGACCTTCACCGGCTTGACGTCGGCGAGCACGCTGACGGTCTGGCGGCGCCAGCCGCCGAGCTGGAAGGCATCGCCCGCGTCCCACGGCGAGGCCGGCGCGTGAGGCTCCACCCGGACGGCCGCCTGCGTCGCCCGCATCAGCGCCAGCGCGCCCAGCGCCACGGCGCGGTTGTCGGCGATGGCGGGTGCCAGCTTCGGCAGCTCGCGGCCGATCAGGCCGGTGTCCATCGTGCCGGCGCGGAACGCCGGATGCACGACGAGGGCGTGCAGGAACGAGGCGTTGGTCTTCGGCCCCGCCACCACCGTCGTCTCCAGAGCGGCGGCGAGCCGGCCCGCGGCCGTCTCGCGATCGGGCCCGAAGGCGATCAGCTTGGCGATCATGGAATCGTAGAACGGCGAGATGATGCTGCCCGCCTCGATGCCGGCATCGACGCGCAGGCCCTCCATGGCGGGCGGCGCGAAGGCGACCACCGGCCCGGTGGCAGGCAGGAAGCCCTTGGCCGGGTTCTCCGCGCACAGCCGGCCCTCGATGGCGTGGCCGGCGAGCCGGATCGCGGCCTGCTTGAGGGGCAGGGCCTCGCCGGAGGCGACCCGGAACTGCCACTCGACGAGATCGAGGCCGGTGACGAGCTCGGTCACCGGGTGCTCGACCTGCAGCCGCGTGTTCATCTCGATGAAGTACCAGGGCGCGTCGTCGGTGAGCTTGCCGCCCTCGACCAGGAACTCGACCGTGCCGGCGCCCTCGTAGCCCACCGCCGCGGCGACGGCGACGGCGGCGTCCGTGATCTTCTTGCGCAGGCCGGCGCCCATGCCCGGGGCCGGCGCCTCCTCGATCACCTTCTGGTTGCGCCGCTGCAGCGAGCAGTCGCGCTCGAACAGATGCACCACGTTGCCGTGGCTGTCGCCGAACACCTGCACCTCGATGTGGCGCGGTGCGACCACGAGCTTCTCGATCAGGATGCGGGCATCCCCGAAGGAGGCCTGCGCCTCGCGCTGGGCGCTCTCCAGCGCGGTGGCGAAATCCGCCGCCGTCTCGACCAGGCGCATGCCGCGGCCGCCGCCGCCGGCCACCGCCTTGATCATCACCGGATAGCCGATGCGCGAGGCCTCGCTCGCGAGCGCGGCGGCCGCCTGCTCGGCGCCCTGGTACCCCGGCACCACCGGCACCCGGGCCTTGATCGCGATCTCCTTGGCCGCCGCCTTGCCGCCCAGCGCCCGCATGGCCTCGGGCGAGGGGCCGACGAACTTCAATCCGGCGCCGGCGACGGCCTCGGCGAACTCGGCGTTCTCGGCGAGGAAGCCGTAGCCTGGATGGATGCAGTCGGCGCCGGTCGCCTTGGCCGCCGCGATGATCCTGTCGATCCGCAGGTAGCTCTCCGTCGCCGGCCCGGGGCCGATCTCGACCACCTCGTCCGCCGCGCGCGCGAAGGGGGCATGCCGGTCGGCCTCGCTCGCCACGGCCACCGTCGCGATGCCGAGGCGCCTTGCCGTGCGCATGATGCGCAGCGCGATCTCGCCCCGGTTGGCGATGAGGACTCGTTTCAGCATGGCTCGTCCTGGCGAATGGATTGAGGGACTATGGCCCGACAGACGACTTAAAGCATCGCGGACATGCCGCCGTCGACGGCCAGCACCGCGCCCGTGACATAGGAGGCCTCGTCGCTGGCCAGGAACACGGCCGCCGCCGCGATCTCCTCCGGCAGGCCGAAGCGGCGCATGGGCGTGCTGTCGAGGAGCGCCTTCTGGATGCCGGGGTTCTTCAGCGCGCGCGCCGTCAGCGCCGTCTCCACGAAGCCGGGCGCCAGCGCGTTGACGCGAATGCCGAAGGGCGCGTACTCGACCGCGAGCCCCTTGGTCAGGGCGGCCACGGCGCCCTTGGTGGCGGAGTAGGCGGTGAGCTGGCGCAGGCCGCGCTCGGCCATGATCGAGGCGACGTTGACGAGGGAGGCGTGCTTGGATTTGCGCAGCAGCTCGAAGCCGTCGCGGGCGATGCGCACCACGCCGTCGAGGTTGACCTCGCGGATCTTCACCCAGTCGGCATCGCTCATGTGGCGGAAGTCGCCGCGCACGTTGAGGCCGGCGTTGTTGACGATGACGTCGAGGCGGCCGCGGGCCTGCTCGACGGCGCGCAGCACGCCCGACACGTCCTGGCCGCGCGAGACGTCCATGGCCATGGCCTCCGCCGCGCCGCCGGCGGCCTTGATGTCGGCGGCGACCGCCTCGGCCGCGGCAAGGTCGACGTCCGTGACGTAGACGGCGGCGCCGGCTGCCGCGCATGCCTTCACGATCGCCCGGCCGAGCCCCGAGCCCGCGCCGGTCACCAGCGCGATGCGTCCTTCCAGTCGCTTCATGGGTGCTTCGTCGTCCCCGGTTGTCCTCCCCCGCTTCTATCAGGCCGCGGGCTTGGGCGGCACCCACTTCTCGCGCATGGTTACGAGCTCTTCCGCCGCACTCGGGTGCAGCGCCATGGTGGCATCGAAGTCGGCCTTGGTGGCCCCCATGCGCATGGCGATGGCCGCCATCTGCACGATCTCGCCGGCGTCGGGGCCGACGATGTGGCAGCCGACGACGCGCCCTCCCTCGCCGTCCACCAGCAGCTTCATGAGCGTGCGCTCGTCGCGGCCGGAGAGGGTGTGGCGCATGGGCCGGAAGCTCGCCTTGTAGACGTCGAGCTTGGGGTGGCGCTTTCTCGCCTCGTGCTCGGGCATCCCGACGGTGCCGACCTCGGGCGTCGTGAACACGGCCGTCGGGATCATGTCGTGGCTGACGGTGGCGGGCCTGTTGCCGAACACGGTGTCGGCGAAGGCGTGGCCCTCGCGGATGGCGACGGGCGTCAGGTTGACCCGGTCGGTCACGTCGCCGACGGCGTAGATGCTGGGGATGTTGGTGCGGGAATGGGCATCGACCTTCACCTCCCCCCGCTCGCCGAGGGCGACGCCCGCCGCCTCGAGGCCGAGCCCTCGCGTGTTCGGCGCCCGCCCGCTTGCAAACATCAGCGCGCCGGCCTTGACCTTGCGGCCATCGACGAGCGTGATGTCGAGGCCGTTCCAGCCCTTGTCGATGGCGGCGACGTTGCTTTGCGTGACGATATCGATGCCGCGCTTCACAAGCTCGCTCGTCAGGTGGTCGCGCACATCCTCGTCGAAGCCGCGCAGGATCTTCTCGCCGCGGTAGAGCACCGTCGTCTCGGCGCCCAGGCTCGAGAAGATGCCGGCGAACTCCAGCGCGATATAGCCGCCGCCGACGATCACGATGGACTTCGGCAGCGCCTCGAGGTGGAACGCCTCGTTGGAGGTGATCGCATGCTCGGCACCGGCCACCTGCGGCACGACCGGCCGGCCACCCGTCGCGATCAGGATTGTGCGCGCCCGCACCGTCTCGCCCGTCGCCTCGATGCGCACCGCGTTGGGGCCGGTGACCGTCGCGCGCGATGCGATCAGCTTGGCCCCGGCGCGCTGCAGGCCGGCCTTGTACAGGCCTTCGAGGCGCGCGATCTCGCCGTCCTTGTTGGCGATCAGCGTGGCCCAGTCGAAGGACGGCTCGGGCACGTTCCAGCCGAAGCCCGCCGCATCCTCGAACTCGTCGCGAAAGCGGCTGGCGTAGACCAGCAGCTTCTTGGGCACGCAGCCGCGGATGACGCAGGTGCCGCCGGTGCGGAACTCCTCGGCGATGGCGACTTTGGCGCCGTGGCCGGCCGCGATGCGCGCCGCCCTGACGCCGCCCGAGCCCGCCCCGATGACGAAAAGATCGTAGTCGAAGTCGCTCATGCGTCCGCCTCCGGAACAAGCTGCCTCCCGGGCCGCTGCCGGGCCGGCGCCCCCTCATAGCACGGCCGTCGTCGGCGACGGCAGCGGGGTGGGCAGACGGGAGCTATGGTCTTGCACGCGCCAAATCAAGCTCCAAGCCGTGCCGGCATGGAACCGATCAGCCTCGGGAATGGCGGGCGCGCCCCGCGCCCGTGCCGCCCGTCACGTCGCGTCACGTTCGAGTGAGGCGGCATGGCAGCCGACCCGCCCGCCCCCACGTTGGGGACGGGCGACTGCCGGAAACGCGCCGTCGCCCGCCATGCCTGCACCCCGAACCGAATGGAGAACTGACATGAAGCACCTTGCCGCCCTCGCCGTCGCCGCCGCCCTCGTCGGCGGGATCGCCGCCCCGGTCCAGGCCCAGGCCCTGATCGGCTGGACCAACGCTCCCGCGGGCACCGTGGCGTTGCCCGATCGCTGAGCCCGCGACGGCACGCGACCCGCTCACGTGCCGGGGCGACCTGCTTTATGCTGGCGCCCCATGTGCGCCGTGCCGCTGACCCGCCGCCGTCTCGTTGTCTGCCTCGCCGCGGGCGCCTCGGCTCTGGCGCCGGTCCGCGCGTCCGCCGCGGCGCCGTGGCGGGACACGGCCGTCGCGGACCCGGCGACCGGGCGGCGCATCGGCCTGCGCATACGGCTGCCGGCGGCGGACACGCCGGCAGCGCTCATCCTCTACTCGCCCGGCCTCGGCAGCGGGCTTGGCAACGGTGCGGCTTGGTGCGAGGCCTGGCGCGCGGCGGGTTGCGTCGTCGTCACCCTGTCCCACCCGGTCACCAACGAGGCGATCTGGAGCACGCAACGCCGGAGCTTCGCCGACAATCTCGCGGCAGCGCTGGCGGCCGGCCAGTATCCGGCGCGCGTCGCCGACATCCGGTTCGTCATCGGCAAGTGCCTATCGGGGCTTGGCATCGAGCATCGCATCGATGCCGCACGCATCGGCGTCGCCGGACACTCCTACGGCGCCATCACCGTTCAGACGCTCGCCGTGGAGGCCGCGCGCGGCAGTGGGCGCGCGGGCGAGATCAAGGCCGCGGTTGCGCTCTCCCCCGGCGTCGTCGCGCCGGAGCAGGCCGCCCGCATGGCCGCCGCCCGGCTGCCCTTCTTCTGCGTCACCGGCGACCACGACAACACCGTCACCTTCACCAAGGACGGCACCGCCCGTCGCCTCGGCGTGCCGCTTGCAAACCGGCTCGCGGTCTACGCCGGCCTGCCCCGCGGGGCGCGCCAGCTGCTGGTCCTGTCCGGGGCCGATCACATGTCGTTTGCCGGCGAGCCGGTCGACGCGCGCCGCTTCAGCCGCGACGTGGCGGCGTCCGAGGCCGCCAGCGAGGCCGTCTGGACGCGGGTCAGCAGCGCCACTACGGCCTTCTGGCGCCACTATCTTTCGGCGCCCGGCAGCGAGCGCCCCGCGCGTCAGGCCTACCTCGCGGGCATTCGCGCCGGCCTTCTCGCCCGCGACCGCCTCGAGGCCGACTGAGCCCACCTGTGCAAGGCCGGCCCGGGTCCGGTCCCGGCGGGTGGACGCGGGCGCCGTGGGCCGCTATTGGTCACGCGCCCGTCACCAGCGGGGATGGCCGGCGAGCGCCTCGCTGGCGCCAGAGCAGGCCAGAGCAGGCCGGATTCAGGCCAGAGCAGGACAGTGCCCGTGAGCAAACCCACCGCCTCCCACAAGGACATGGCCAACGCCATCCGCGCTCTCGCCATGGACGCGGTGGAGGCGGCGAGATCCGGCCACCCCGGCATGCCGATGGGCATGGCGGACGTGGCCACCGTGCTGTTCTCCCGCTTCCTCAAGTTCGACGCCGCCGCCCCGGCCTGGCCCGACCGCGACCGCTTCGTGCTCTCCGCCGGCCATGGCTCCATGCTGCTCTACGCCGTCCTCTACCTTGCCGGCTATCCGGGCGTGACCATGGACGACCTCAGGGCCTTCCGGCAGCTCGGTGCCCGGACGGCCGGCCACCCCGAGCATGGCCATATGCCCGGCATCGAGACCACCACGGGCCCGCTGGGCCAGGGCATCGCCAACGCCGTCGGCATGGCACTGGCCGAGCGGCTGCTCAACGCCCGCCACGGCGACGCGGCGGTCGACCACCACACCTACGTCATCGCCGGCGACGGCTGCCTCATGGAGGGCGTGAGCCAGGAGGCGATCTCGCTCGCCGGCCATCTGCGGCTCAGCAAGCTGATCGTGCTGTGGGACGACAACGCCATCTCCATCGACGGCGCCACCTCGCTGGCCGTCTCCGACGACCAGCTCGCGCGCTTTGCCGCTTCCCACTGGGCCACGGCCCGCGTCGACGGGCATGATCCCGAGGCCATCGCCGCGGCCATCGAGGCCGCCCGGGCGTCCGACAGGCCGACGCTGATCGCCTGCAAGACCGTGATCGGCTTCGGCGCCCCCACCAAGCAGGGCAAGGCCTCGACGCACGGCGAGCCGCTGGGCGCCGAGGAGATCAAGGGCGCGCGCGAGAAGCTCGGCTGGCCCTACGCGCCGTTCGAGGTGCCCGAGGCCGTGCTCGCGGCCTGGCGCGCGGCCGGCAGCCGCGGCGCCGAGGCGCGCAAGGCCTGGGAGAAGCGTAGCGGCGCCCTGGCGGCGGCGCTCGCGAGCGGGCTCTCGGCAGAGTCTCTTGCTGCCGTGTCCGCGGCCGTGTCGGCCCTCAAGGGCGAATGGGGCGCCGCGCCGCCCAAACTCGCCACCCGCCAGTCCTCGCAGAAGGTGCTGGAGGCGATCCTGCCGGCGGCACCGGCCCTGATCGGCGGCTCGGCGGATCTGACCGGCTCCAACGGCACGCGCACCAAGCATCACACGGCCGTGGCGCCGGCGAGCTTTGCCGGCAACTACATCCACTACGGCGTGCGCGAGCACGGCATGGCCGCGGCCATGAACGGCATGGCGCTGCACGGCGGCGTGGTGCCCTACGGGGCGACCTTCCTGGTCTTCACCGACTACTGCCGCCCCTCGATCCGCCTCTCGGCGCTGATGCGCCAGCAGGTCGTCTACGTCATGACGCACGATTCCATCGGCCTGGGCGAGGACGGCCCCACGCACCAGCCCGTCGAGCACCTGGCGGCGCTGCGCGCCATCCCCAACCTGCTGGTCTTCCGCCCGGCCGACGCCACCGAGGTGGCCGAGTGCTGGGAGCTGGCGCTCACGGAGAGGTCGTCGCCCTCGATCCTGGCGCTGACGCGCCAGGCCGTGCCGGGCCTGCGCACGGGCCCCGACACCGGCAACCTCAGCGCGCGGGGCGCCTACGTGCTGGCCGAAGGCGGGTTGAAGCGCGACGTCACCCTCATCGCCACGGGCTCGGAGGTCTCCCTCGCGCTCGAGGCCAAGGCGCTGCTGCAGGACAAGGGCGTCTCGGCGGCCGTCGTCTCCATGCCGTCCTGGGAACTGTTCGCCCGGCAACCCGAGAGCTACCGCGCCGAGGTGCTGGGACGCGCGCCTCGGGTTGCGGTCGAGGCCGGTGTCGGCATGGGCTGGGAGCGCTGGACCGGCGAGCGCGGCGTTTTCGTCGGCATGCAGAGCTTTGGTGCGTCGGCACCTGCTGCTAAACTCTACGAGCATTTCGGCATCACGCCCGGCAAGGTGGCGGAGGCCGCTCTCAAGCTGACGGGTGGCTGATGGATCTCGACAAAGTCAAAACCACGTCCCGCCTCGATGTGTCGGGCAAGCGCGTGTTCGTGCGCGCCGATCTCAACGTGCCGGTGCGCGACGGCAAGGTGAGCGATGCGACGCGGCTCGAGCGCGTGGCGCCGGGGCTTGCCGACCTCGCCCGCCGCGGCGCCAAGGTGATCGTTGCCTCGCACTTCGGCCGGCCCAAGGGCGGTCCGGCGCCGGAGCATTCGCTCAAGCCCGTCGCCGACGCCCTGGCGGGTTTCCTCGGCAAGCCCGTGCATTTCGCGAGCGACTGCGTCGGGCCGGAGGCGGACAAGGTGGTCGCCGCACTTGCGCCCGGCGACATCGCCGTGCTCGAGAACTTGCGCTTCCACAAGGGCGAGGAGGGCAATGACCCCGCCTTCGCTGCGCAGCTCGCGGCCCACGCCGACATCTACGTCAACGATGCCTTCTCCGCGGCCCACCGCGCGCATGCCTCGACCGCGGCGATGGCGAAGCTCCTGCCGGCCTACGCCGGTCCCCTGCTGATGGAGGAGGTCGACGCGCTGCGCAGCGTGCTCGATCGTCCGCAGCGCCCCGTGGCCGCCGTCATCGGCGGCGCCAAGGTCTCGACCAAGATCCCGGTGCTGACCAACCTGCTCGAGAAGGTCGACAAGCTGATCATCGGCGGCGGCATGGCCAACACCTTCCTGCTGGCGCAGGGCGTCGCGATCGGCAAATCGCTGGCCGAGCCCGATTTCGTCGACACGGCGCGCGAGATCATGGCCAAGGCGGCCGGGCGCGGCTGCGAGGTGGTGCTGCCGCCCGACGCGGTCGTTGCGCCGCGCTTTGCGGCAGGCGCGCCTGCCATCACCTGCCCCGTCGGCGAGGTGCCCGCCGACCAGATGATCCTCGACGTCGGCCCCAAGGCCGTCGTCAAGGATGTCGAGGTGGTCTCGGGCTGCCGCACGCTGCTCTGGAACGGGCCGCTCGGCGCCTTCGAGATCGCCCCCTTCGGCGAGGGCACCTTCCAGCTCGCGCGCGCCGCCGCCGAGCTGACGGCGGCCGGCAAGCTCGTCTCGGTGGCCGGCGGCGGCGACACGGTGGCCGCCCTCAACGCCGCCGGCGTGACGGAGAAATTCACCTACGTGTCGAGCGCCGGCGGCGCCTTCCTGGAGTGGCTGGAAGGCGTCGAGCTTCCCGGCATCAAGGCCCTGATCCCCGATTGACGGCCGCGATGACGTTGTCGTGCGCGGGTCGCGATGCGCGTTGAAAGTCGGCGCGCCCCGACGCATGCTGGCGCCGGTTCGACCGCGAGGGACAGGAGGCTTTCCCTGATGGCCTGCCGGATGCTGCACACGGCGGTTGCCGTCGTCATGCTCCTCCTCGGCGCCGCCGTCTCGGTGCTGGCCCAGGACGATGCTGCCACCGAGCGTGAGCTCGAGCGCTACCGGGCGATGCTGAAGGACGACCCCTGGTCGAACCCGGGCCTGCTCGACGCCGACAGGGGCGAGGCGCTGTGGACGGAGAAGCGCGGCCCCAAGGCCGCCTCGCTCGAGGCCTGCGACCTCGGCAAGGGACCGGGCGTGGTCGAGGGCGCCTTCGCCGAGCTGCCGCGCTACTTCAAGGACGCCGACCGCGTCATGGACGCCGAGACGCGCCTCGTCTGGTGCATGGAGAGGCTGCAGGGCTTCCCCAGGGCCGAGATCCTGAAGCGGCCCATCTCCAAGGCCAATCAGCAGGGCACGGAGCTCGAGGCGCTGGCGACCTACGTCGCCTCCAAGTCGCGCGGCGCCAGGTTCAACGCGCCGCTCGTGCACGCCAAGGAGCGCGAGGCCCTGGCACTGGGCGAGGCTGTCTTCTATCGCCGTCAGGGTCCGATGGACTTCTCCTGCGCCACCTGCCACGCTGAGGCCGGCCGCCGCATCCGCCTGCAGCCGCTGCCCCACTTCGCCAAGCCCGAGGAGGCGCGCAAGGTGATCGGCGAATGGCCGGCCTACCGCGTCTCGCAGGGGACGGTGATGACCATGCAGCATCGCCTCTCCGACTGCTTCTGGCAGATGCGGCTGCCGCTCGTCGACTACGGCTCGGACCTGACGGTGGCGCTCACCTCCTATCTCGTCGCCCAGGCCAAGGGCGGCGAGATCACCGCGCCCACGATCAAGCGGTGAGGGAGGTCGGCATGCGCACCCGAGCCATCCTCACCAGCCTCGCCATCGCCGTCGCCGTCGGCGCAGGTGCGGCCCTGGCGCAGCGGAAGCCGGTTCCGGCTGCCAAGCCGGTCGATGCCATCGTCGCCGACGGCTTCAAGTCGGCCGCGCCCGACTGGAAGGCGCGCCTCGTGCAGGACGAGACGCAGAGGGCCTGCTCCGCCGCCCGCAACGCCCCGACCGCGGCTGTGGCCGCCGCCATCCGCAGGCGCGAGAAGGCCGCGATCAAGTATCCGCCGGACGGCCAGCTGATGGGTGACTGGAAGAAGGGCGAGGCGCTGGCCCAGTCGGGCTACGGCTGGCGCTTCACGGACTATCCGCCGCGGCAGGCCAACGGCGGGAACTGCTATGCCTGTCACCAGCTCGACAGGAAGGAGCTGAGCTACGGCACCTTGGGGCCAAGCCTTGCCGAGTACGGCAAGATCCGCAAGTTCGCGCAAGCCGCGGTCAAGCTCACCTACGAGCACATCTACAATCCGCAGGCGAGCCAGCCGTGCGGGAACATGCCCCGCTTCGGGGCGAGCGGCTTTCTGTCGATCGACCAGATCAAGGATCTCGTCGCCTACGTCATGAGCCCCGACAGCCCTGTCAACAAATAGCCCCGAACGCGGGGCAAGCCGGCACTGGACGCACCAGCGCGGGCAGCAGATGGAAGCAGCATGATCTCGCGCCGGGACTTCATTCAGGTGGCTGCCGCCGCCGCTCTGCTGACGGGGGCTTCGGGCCGCCTGTCGCGGACGGCTGCTGCCCAGCGCCTGTCGCAGGGCGACCTGCTGCGTTTTCCGGCCAAGGGCCAGCTGACGCTCCTGCACATGGCCGACCTGCACGCGCAGCTCAAGCCCGTCTACTTTCGCGAGCCGTCGGTGAACCTCGGCGTCGGCGAGGCCAAGGGCCGCCTGCCGCACCTCACCGACCGTGAGCTGCTGGCGGCGCTCGGGCTCGAGGCCGGCAGCCTTGACGCCTACATGCTCTCCTCCGCCGACTACGAGGCCATGGCGCGCGAGTACGGCCGCGTTGGCGGCATGGACCGCATCGCCTCGCTCGTCAGGGCGATCCGGGCGGAGCGCGGCGAGGACAAGGTGCTGCTGCTCGACGGCGGCGATGCCCTGCAGGGCTCCTACACCTCTCTCGTCAGCCGCGGCGCCGACATGGTGTCGGTGCTCAAGGCGCTCGGCGTCGCCGCCACCACGGGGCACTGGGAGTTCACGCTGGGGGCCACGCGCATCGCCGAGCTGTTCGGCACCGTTGCCCGCGAAGGCGCCTCCGGCCTCACCTTCCTTGCCAACAACGTGCGCGACAACGATCTCGACGAGCCCGTGTTTCACGGCGCCGCGTATCACGAGGTCGGCGGCGTCAAGGTGGCCGTGATCGGCCAGGCCTTCCCCTACACGCCCATTGCCAATCCGCGCTGGATGATTGCGTCGTGGAGCTTCGGCATTCGCGAGAGGGACATGCGCGCCGCCGTCGCTCATGCCCGCCGCAACGGCGCGCGCGTCGTCGTCCTGCTCTCCCACAACGGCTTCGACGTCGACCGCAAGATGGCCCGCCGCGTTGCCGGCATCGACGTCATCCTCACCGCCCACACGCACGACGCCCTGCCGGCGCCGGAGCGCGTCGGCGACACGCTGCTCGTCGCCTCCGGCTCGCACGGCAAGTTCCTCTCCCGCCTCGACCTAGAGGTGAGGGGCGGGCGCGTCGTCGACCACGCCTACCGGCTGATCCCCGTCCTCGCCGATGCCATCGCGCCCGATCCCGACATGGCCCGCCTCGTCGAGGAGATCCGCGCCCCTCACGCAGGCCTGCTGGAGACCGAGGTCGCCCGCACGGAAGGCCTGCTCTACCGCCGCGGCACTTTCGGCGGCTCCCTCGACGACCTGATCTGCGACGCCATCCTTGCCCAGCGCGATGCCGAGATCGTGTTCTCCCCGGGCTTCCGCTGGGGCGCCTCGCTCGTCCCCGGCCAGGCGATCACCTGGGACGACATCTACAATGCCACGGCCATCACCTATCCGGCCGTCTACCGGCGGCCGATGACGGGGGCCGCCATCAAGGCCGTGCTCGAGGACGTTGCCGACAATATCTTCAATCCGGACCCCTACTATCAGCAGGGCGGAGACATGGTGCGCGTCGGTGGCTTGGGCTATACGATCAACGTCGATGCCGCCATGGGCCAGCGCATCACGGCCCTGACACATCTGGCGACGGCCAAGCCCATCGAGGCCGACCGGACCTACATCGTTGCGGGCTGGGCCTCGGTCAGCGAGACGACCAAGGGCCCGCCGGTGTGGGAGCTCGTGGCCGAGCATCTGCGGAGCCGGCACGTCCTGACGCCGCAGCCGCGCCAGCCCGTGAAGGTGGTGCGGGCGGGCTGAGCCAGACGGCGCCGCAGACGGCGAGGAGGAAGTCGCAAGGATGCTGACACAGATCTACATCCACCTGGGCGTGGCGCTCGCCGGCCTCGTCAGCTTTCTGTCTCCCTGCGTTCTGCCCCTGGTTCCGCCCTATCTCGGCTATCTCGGCGGCACCACCATCGAGCAGATGATGGAGGACCGCGGCGTCGACGACGACGCGCGGCGGCGCGTGGTGATGGCCTCGCTGCTGTTCGTCGCCGGCTTCACGACCGTGTTCGTGGGCTTGGGCGCCGGCGCCTCGATCTTCGGGCAGTGGATCCAGATGCACAAGGCGCAGCTGGCCGTGGTGGCGGGCCTCGTCATCATCGGCTTCGGCCTGCACTTCCTGCGCATCCTGCCCGTCGGCATGCTGTATCGCGAGGCCCGCTTCCACGCCAACGTGCGCGGCGGAGTCAGCCTTCTCGGCGCCTACGTCATGGGGCTCGCCTTCGCCTTCGGCTGGACGCCCTGCATCGGGCCGGTGCTGGCGACCGTGCTGACCGTTGCCGCCAACGAGGCGAGCCTCTCGGCCGGCGTCCGCCTGCTCTTCGTCTACTCCCTGGGCCTCGGCATTCCGTTCGTGCTGGCGGCCATGGCCATCGGCCCCTTCCTTGCGTTCCTGCAGCGCTTCAAGCGCCACCTCGGCAACGTCGAGCGCGTGATGGGCGTGCTGCTCGTGGCCACCGGCATCCTGATGCTGACCGGCTCGCTCAACTGGTTCGGCCAGTGGATGATCGAGAACGTGCCGGTGCTGACCACCATCGAGGAATGGGTGACGCCCAAGGGCCTGCAGACCGAGATCCTGAAGGAAGGCGCCAAGTGACGGATGCACCGAAGGGGAGCGCTGCGGGCACCGCCATCGCCCTGACCATCGCCGGCTCCGACAGCTCCGGCGGTGCCGGGATCCAGGCCGACCTCAAGACCTTCCAGGCGCTCGGCGTCTACGGCGCCTCAGCCATCACGGCGCTGACCGCGCAGAACACGCAAGGCGTGCGCGGCGTCGAGGCCTGCCCGCCGGCCTTCGTCGCCGAGCAGATCGCGGCCGTGCTCGACGATCTCGACGTCGGCGCCATCAAGACCGGCATGCTCGCCAATGCGCCCATCGTGCGCGCCGTCGTCGACAGCTTGCGCCGCTATCCGCGGCGGCCGCTCGTCGTCGACCCGGTGATGGTGGCGACCAGCGGCGACGTGCTGCTCGCCGGGGACGCCATCGACGGCATCATCGAGGAGCTGTTTCCGCTGGCGACGCTGATCACGCCGAACCTGCCCGAGGCGGCCCGCCTGCTGCGGTGCCCGATGGCTGCCGGCGAGGCCGAGGCGGTGGAGCAGGCGCGCGCGCTGCTGGCGCTGGGCCCTGCCGCCGTGCTCGTCAAGGGCGGCCACGGGGCAGGCGGCGAGGCCGTCGACGTGCTGGTGCGCGCGGGCCATGTGCGCGCCTTCGCCCGCCCGCGCGTGGACACGCCCCACACCCACGGCACCGGCTGCACGCTGTCGGCGGCCATCGCGGCGGAGCTGGCGCTCGGTCGCGCCCTCGAGGACGCGGTGGCGGCCGCCAAGACCTACGTGTGGGAGGCGCTGATGGCGGGGCGTACGCTCGGCGTCGGCAAGGGCCACGGGCCGGTGGATCACCTCTACCGCACGCGCGGCGCAAGAGCCGGGTAGGGCAGAGGGCCTATTCCCGGTCGAGCTCCGCGAGGGCCGCCTCGAGCACCTGCTGGCAGGCGAGCGCGGCGTGGTACGTGCTGACGCAGCTGTGCCGGGACATGGCGTTGCCGATCGCCGTCTGGATATGCTCCCGTGTGAACTGCTTGCGTGACAGCAGCGAGGCCATGGCGCCGGCGTTGCCGCCCATCCAGGTGAGCTCGTCGGTCAGCTGGATGACGTCGGCATCGGTTGCGGGCGGCTTGGGCATGCTCTGGCCTCTGTCGGGACACGGGTGACATCGGGGCGCCGCGGACGGCCGAGCGCGCCCGGTCGCATGCTGCGCGAAATCGGGGACACGATCAATCCGGCGTGGCGCAGCTCCGGCGCAGTCGTGGCCCGCGAATCACGGCGCGGATGCTCCCCGACGGCACGCGTGCGGCAGAATTCACAGCTTTGCGGCGGTCTGCGACGAAGCAGATGGGGACAAGTTGCGCGGCGCGTCGTTTGCGTTTTCCCGGCGCGCATCGTCCGATACACATCGCGCCATGTCAGAACGCGCGACCATTGATTCATCCCCCCTTCTGCCGTCCCAGGTCCCTGGCCCGGAAGCACCCTTGCGCCGCGACGCGGAGGTCTCGTCGCAGGCAGCGCCGGCACCGGCGCGCAAGGCTCGACGGCCGCGGCCTACCTTCGACGATGGCGCGCTGACCCGCACCTTCAAGTTTCCCTCCAAGGCCTATCCACGCAGCTCGTACTACGTCACGAGCACGGAGATCATCATCCGCATCAAGAAGGCGCGGAAGAAATGGAAGCTGATCATCCCCAAGAAGCGTGTGGTGTCCTATCGGACCAACCGCTGGTTCGCCAAGCCCCGTTGGGTCGCCATCGAGCTCACCTATACGCAAGCCGTGAAGCTGGGATTGGCGGAAGCCCGCGCGCGC
>JANRIO010000126.1:0-10218 GCA_033764875.1 Hyphomicrobiaceae bacterium
CGGCCCGGCGACATCTACATCGTCAACGACCCCTACCTCGGCGGCACGCACCTGATGGACGTGCGCTTCGCGCTGCCCTTCTACTACAAGGGGGAGCTGTTCTGCTGGCTGCAGAACACCGGCCACTGGCCCGACGTCGGCGGCATGGTGCCCGGCGGCTTCTCCGCGCACGCGACGGAGGTGGAGCAGGAGGGCCTGCGGCTGCCGCCCGTCAAGCTGTTCAAGCAGGGGACGATGGACCCCGAGATCTACGCCATCATCTGCTCCAACATCCGCGTCGCCGACCAGCGCATCGGCGACGTCAAGGCCCAGGCCGCCGCCTTGAAGGTGGGCGAGAAGCGCCTCACCGAGCTCATCGACCGCTACGGGCAGCAGACCGTGAAGACCGCCATCGGCGAGATCAGGAAGCGCGCCGAGCGGCTCATGCGCGCCCACATCGCCGCCATTCCCGACGGCGTCTACCGCTCGGAGGCCTTCGTCGACTCGGACGGCGTCGTCAACGAGCCGCTGAGGATCGCGCTGGCCGTGACCAAGGAGGGCGACACGCTGGCGTTCGACTTCTCCGGCTCCTCGCCGCCCTGCCGCGGCCCCATGAACTCCGTCGTCGCCACCACCTACTCGGCGGTGTATCTCGCCATGCGGCACATCTTTCCCGATACGCCGCTCAACAGCGGCGTGTTCGAGCCGCTGGTCATCAAGCGCCCCGAGGGCACCTTCCTCGATGCGCGCTATCCCCGTCCCGTCTCCGGCTGCGCGGCCGAGGTCTCGCAACGCATCGCGGAGGCGGTGTTCCTGGCGCTGGTGCAGGCGATCCCTGACAAGGTGACGGCCGCACCCGCCGGCTCCTCCGGCAACTTCGCGCTCGGCGGCAGCGATCCCGCGCGGGGCACCAGCTACGTCATGTACCAGATCTCCGGCGGCGGCTACGGCGGCAACGCCGACCACGACGGCCTCTCCAACGGCTGCTCGACAATCGGCATCTCCAAGACCCCGCCCGTGGAGGTGATGGAGCAGTACTTCCCCATCCTGTTCCGCCGCTTCGCCCTGCACGAGGGCTCGGGCGGCGCCGGCCGGCAGCGCGGCGGCTTCGGCGTCCACTACGAGGTCGAGCTGCTGCGCGGCGAGGCGCGCGCCTCCTTCGTCATGGATCATGGCCGCTTCGGTCCGCCGGGCGTGCAGGGCGGACGCGACGGCGCCCCCAACGTCGTGCGCGTCCACCGCGGCGGCGAGGTGATGATCCCGGAGCATCTCTCCAAGGACCAGGGCATCCCGCTCCACGTCGGCGACCGCGTCGAGGTGATGACGCCGGGCGGCGGCGGCTACGGCGATCCCTTCGCGCGCGACGCCGGCCTCGTCGCCCGCGACGTGCGCCGCGGCTACTACACGGCCGAGGCCGCGCGCGCCCTGTTCGGCGTCGCGCTCGACGCGGCGGGCGCCGTCGATCAGGCGCGCACCGCCGAGCTGCGCCGTGAGCCGGGGAGGCAAGCGTGACGGCCTACCTTCGCCCCGAGACGCTCGATGAGGCGCTAGCCATCCGCGCCCGCGCCGACGTGCTGCCGCTGGCCGGCGGCACCGACGTCTACCCGGCCAAGGTCGCGCGCGCCGGCTGGGGCGACATGACCCACAAGGACGTGCTCGATCTTTCCGGCATCGCGGCCTTGCGCGGCATCGCCGAGACCGAGGACGGCTGGCGCTTCGGCGCGCTGGCGACCTGGACGCAGATCGCCGAGGCGGCCCTGCCGCCGCAGCTCGATGGCCTCAGGCGGGCGGCCCGCGAGATCGGCGGCGTCCAGATCCAGAACCGCGGCACGCTCGCCGGCAACCTGTGCACGGCGTCTCCCGCGGGCGACGGCGCGCCCAATCTGCTGGCGCTCGATGCGCAGGTGGAGCTTGCCTCCCTCGCCGGCGTGCGGCGCCTGCCCGTCGCCAGCTTCGTGTCCGGCTACCGCCGCACCGCATGCCGCCCCGACGAGCTCGTCACCGCCGTGCTGGTGCCGCGGTTGGCCGGCCCAGCGGCGGCCACGTTCCTCAAGCTCGGCGCCCGGCGCTATCTCGTCATCTCTATCGCCATGGTTGCAGGCGTTGCCGCCTGCGATGCCGCCGGCCGCATCCTCGACGTGCGGCTGGCCGTCGGTGCCTGCTCGGCGACGCCGCAGCGGCTGGCAGCCCTGGAGGCCGCTTTGCTGGGCGAGCCCATTGCCTCTGCCGCCAGCAGGGTGATGCCGGCACACCTGGGCCATCTCGCCCCCATCGACGACGTGCGCGGCTCGGCCGCCTACCGGCGCGAGGCTGCGCTCGCGCTCGTGCGCGACGCCCTGCACGACCTGTCTCGGGCCGACGCCAGGAGGGCCGCCTGATGCAGGAGCGCGTCGACAATCGCCTGCAGCACGTCCGTTTCCGGCTCAACGGCCATGAGCAGAGGGTGGAGGCCGATCCCTTCGCGCCGCTCTCCGACACCTTGCGTGAGCGCTTGGGCCTCACCGGCACCAAGGTCGGCTGCGAGGCGGGCGACTGCGGCGCCTGCACGGTGCTGCTCGACGGGCGGCAGGTGTGCGCCTGCCTCGTTCCGACGCGCCAGGCCGATGGCGCCGACATCGCCACCGTCGAAGGGGCGGGCCCGTCGGGCATCACCGACAGGCTGCGCAACGCCTTCCTCGCCCACGGTGCCGCCCAGTGCGGCATCTGTACGCCGGGCATGCTGATGGCCGCCACCGATCTTCTCGCCCGTTGCGACGCGCCCGCCCGCGGCGACATCGAGGACGCGATCGGCGGCGTGCTGTGCCGCTGTACCGGCTACATCAAGATCATCGAGGCCATTGCCGATGTCGCCGCGCAGCGCACGCCGCAGGCCCCGCTCGCGGAGGCCGGCTGCGCCGTCGGCGCCCGCATCGCGCGCGTGGACGGCCTGCCCAAGGTCTTGGGCACTGATCACTTCGGCGCCGACGAGGCGCCGGCCGAGGCCCTGTGGATGCGCGTCGTCCGCTCGCCGCACGCCCGCGCCACCTTCGCCTTCGGCGACCTCGACGCCGTGAAGGCCGGCGTGGCGGGCCTCGTCGCGATCCTCACCGCAAAGGACATCCCCGGCGCCAACTCTTTCGGCGTCTTCCCGCACCTGAAGGACCAGCCCGTGCTGGCCGAGGGGCACGTGCGCTACCGAGGCGAGGCGGTCGCCGCGCTGGTCGGCAGCCGCGCGGCGGTGGAGGGCATCAGCGACCGCGACATCCCCATCCGGTGGCAGCCTCTGCCGGCGCTCGAGACGACCGAGGCCGCCGTCGCCGCCGACGCCCCTCAGCTGCACGCGTTCGCGGCCGGCAACGTGCTGGCGCGCGGCAATCTGCGCACGGGCGACGCGGCGGCCGCCCACGCCGTCTCGGCGGCGACGGCCGAGGGGCGCTTCGAGACCGCCTTCGTCGAGCACGCCTACATCGAGCCCGAGGCCGGCTTTGCCGTGCCCGTCGGCGAGGGCCCCGACCGCATCGAGGTCACGGCCTGCACCCAGGCGACCTACATGGATCTCGAGGATACGGCGCGGGTGCTGGGCCTGCCCCAGTCGCGCGTACGCATCCGCCCGACGGCCTGCGGCGGCGGCTTCGGCGGCAAGCTCGACGTCTCGGTGCAGCCGCTGCTGGCGGTCGCGGCCTGGGTGACGAGGCGCCCCGTGCGCATCGTCTATTCGCGCACCGAATCCATGGCCTCGACCACCAAGCGGCACCCGGCGCGGATCTGGGCCAAGGCCTCCGCCGACGCGCACGGCCGCCTCACCGCCTTCGAGATGGTCGGCGACTTCAACACCGGCGCCTACGCCTCGTGGGGGCCGACGGTCGCCAACCGCGTGCCCGTGCACGGCATGGGTCCCTACAAGGTGCCGAACGCGTGGCTCAGGACGCGCGCCATCTACACCAACACCACGCCGGCGGGCGCCTTCCGCGGCTTCGGCATTCCCCAGTCGGCCATCGCCAACGAGACGCTGATGGACGACCTGGCCGAGGCGCTCGGCCTCGACCGCTGGCAGATCCGCCGCGTCAATGCGCTGGACCACGGCGACCGCACGGCCTCGGGCCAGGTGATCCGGCATTCGGCCGGCCTGCCCCAGTGCCTCGACGCCTTGAAAGAGGACTGGGACGCGGCGCTCGGGCGCGTCGCCGCCTTCAATGCCGCGAGTGGGCGCACGCGGCGCGGCGTCGGCATCGCCTGCATGTGGTACGGCTGCGGCAACACCTCGCTGTCGAACCCCTCGACCATGCGCATCACGCTCTCGCGCCAGGGCGTGCTCACCTTCCTCAACGGCGCCGTCGACATCGGCCAGGGCTCCTCGACCGTGCTCCTGCAGATCGCCGCCGACGCGCTGGGCCTGCCGACGGGCGCGTTCTCGTTCGTCGTGGGCGATACCGACCTGACGGCGGACGCGGGCAAGACGTCGGCCTCGCGCCAGACCTTCGTCTCCGGCAACGCCGCGCGGCTCGCCGGCGAGGACCTGCGTGCCCGGATCCTGGCGCTCGCCAACGCCGGGCCTGGCGCGCGCCTGGCGCTGGAAGGGAGCCGGCTCACCATTCTCGACGGCGAGGCCTCCCGCACGCTCGATCTCGAAAGCCTCGCCGCCGACGCCGACGGCATCGTGCTGGCGGGCACCGGCACCTGGGACCCGCCGACCACGCCGCTCGACGAGAACGGCCAGGGCAATCCCTACGCCACCTACGGCTTCGCGGCCCAGATGGCGCAGGTCGAGGTCGACATGGCCCTTGGCACCGTGCGCGTTCTCGACATCATCGCCGCGCACGATGTGGGCCGCGCGGTCAACCCCACGCTGGTCGAGGGCCAGATCCACGGCGGCATCGCGCAGGGGCTCGGCCTCGCGCTGATGGAGGAGTTCATCCCCGGCCGCACCGAGAACCTGCACGACTACCTGATCCCGACGGCCGGCGACGTGCCGCCGATCTCGATCCGCCTGATCGAGGATCCCGAGCTCGACGGCCCCTACGGCGCCAAGGGCGTCGGCGAGCCGGCGCTGATCGCCACCGCGCCCGCCATTCTCTCCGCCATCCGCCACGCCACGGGCGTGCGCGCGACCCGCGTTCCGGTTCTGCCGCACCGCCTGTGGGCCGCCCTGAACGACAAGGAGAAGGGCACGCCATGAGCGCCAACGACGCGCTGTCCAAGTCCGCGCGCTCCGACAAGTTCGGTGCCTCCGAAGGCGACGGCATCGTGCGCTGCGACGCCTGCCCCGTGCTCTGCCGCATCCGGCCCGGCCGCTCCGGCGCCTGCGCGCGCTATGCCAACGAGGATGGCGTGCTCGTGCGCACCGATCCCGCGCTGCTGATGAACCGCACGACGGACGGCGGCGGCAGGCTGGTGCCCTTCGCGGCTGGCGAATGGAACGGCGGCCCGCTGGAAGCCTCGCGCACCTTCGTCACCGGCGTCGGCGCCGGCACCACCTATCCCGACTACAAGCCCGCTCCCTTCATCGTCTCGGCCGAGCACGACGGCGTCGACACCGTGACGGTGGTCACGGAGGGCATTTTCTCCTACTGCGGCGTCAAGGTGAAGATCGACACCGACCGGCACCTGGGCGCCGAGGCCTCGCCCATCCGTGTCAAGGGCGAGCAGGTCGGGCACGTGACGACGGCCGAGTACGGCTCGCAGATGCTCTCCATCGGCGGCGTCCGCCACCTGACCGGCGGCTCCAAGAAGGAGGGCAACGTCACCTGCGACACGCTGCTCGAGCTGTGCGCCGGCAATCCGGTTGAGATGACGATCGACGGCGGCCACACGGTGGTCGTCGCGGCCAATGCCGCGCCCATCGTCGACGGCAAGCCCGAGCAGAGGATGCGCGTCGGCTGCGGCTCGGCCACCGTCGGCATCTTCGCCAAGCAATGGCTCGGCCACGTCGACGAGGTGATCGTGCTCGACGACCACATCACCGGCGTCCTCACCGAGCACCAGGCCGGCCGGGTGCTCGACATGCGCCCCGCCGGCATCCGCGTGCGCGGGCGCAAGTCTACGCCGGGGCGCTACTTCCAGGTCGCCAACCCGGGGCTCGGCTGGGGCGGCACCGACATCACCGATCCGCTCTCGGTGATCGACCGGATCGACCCCAAGCTGGCCTGGCCCGGCATGCGCGTGCTGTTCACCTCGACCACCGGCGAGGATGCGCTCTATTGCGTGCTCGACGAGGCCCTGAAGCCGGTTCCGGCCGACATGCCCGCCCCTGTCCGCCTCGTCGTCGACCGCATCGGCGAGAACTGCGAGCCCTCGCTGTGCACGGTGCTGTTCATGGCCGGCGCCGGCGGCTCCCTGCGCGCGGGCGTCACCGACAACCCGGTCAACCTCACGCGCTCGGTGGCGAGCGGCCAGACGCGCGTGACCATGGGCGGCGCGCCGGTGTACGTGTGGCCCGGTGGCGGCATCACCGTCATGGCCGACGTGACGCGCATGCCGAGGAACGCCTTCGGCTACGTGCCGACGCCGGCCATCGTCGCGCCGATCGAGTTCACCCTGCCGCGCGCGCTCTACATCGCCATGGGCGGGCACGCCGACGATATCGTCTCGATCGGGGATGTGCTGCGCGATGTGGCGCCGGCCGCCCGCGTCGAGCCCTGGCGCGAGCCCAATCCCTGGCCCTTCGACCGCGGCGCGGAACGCGAGCGCAAGTGAGGCGTACGATGGCGTCGCCAAAGGATGCAGCAAAGGCCGCCGCGGCACCGCCTGCGAGCGAGGCCGCCGCGGCCGCGACGCCTGCCGAGCCCTACCGGCTCGAGGCGCAGATCGGCTTCGTCCTGCGCTGCGTGCACCAGCGCGCGACCGAGATCTTCAACGCCACCATGGCGCGCCACGGCGTGACGCCGACGCAATTCTCCGTGCTCGCCAAGCTCGACGACCTCGGCACCGTGTCGCAGAACCAGCTCGGCCGCCTGGTTGCCATGGACCCGGCCACCACGTCCGGCGTCATCGGCCGGCTGATCGCGCGCGGCCTCGTCACGCAGTCGGCGGCGGCCGAGGATGCCCGCCTCGTGATGCTGGCGCTGACGCCCGAGGGCCGCAAGGCGGTCGCGGAGATGAAGATCGACGGCGCCGAGGTGACGCGGCGCACGCTGGCGCCCCTCTCCGCGGAGGAGGCCGACGTCCTCCTGCGCGCGCTCGACAAGCTCAAGTGACATGGCCCCGCCGCCCACAGTGCAGGAGCTGACGGGCCGCCGCCTGCATCTGTCGCATGGGCCCATCGACGTCGTGCTGAAGGCCTGGGGCCCGCAAGAGGAGGTGCGCGCGGCCTATGCCGCGGCGGGCCGCCGCTTCCCCGCCATCCTCCCCGAGCTGTGCGACGAGCTCACTCAGCTGCGCACGCCCATGGACCAGGCTCCTTGCGTCGACGGCCCCGTGGCCCGGCGCATGCTCGCGGCCTGCCGGCCGTTCGCCGATGACTTTCTCACGCCGATGGCCGCCGTGGCAGGGGCCGTGGCCGACGAGCTTCTCGCACACATGCTCGGCGCGGGCCGCATCGCCCGCGCCTTCGTCAACGACGGCGGCGACATCGCCATTCACATGGCTCCGGGCGAGGCGATGGAGGTCGGCGTCGCGGGGGATTTCGAGGGCGGAGGCATTCCCGCCCTCAACGGGCGCCTGCGGCTCGACGGCCACACGGGCGTGGGCGGCGTTGCAACATCGGGCGCGCGGGGGCGCTCGCTCTCGCTCGGCATCGCCGACAGCGTCACCGTGCTGGCGTCCTGTGCGGCGCTGGCCGACGCGGCGGCGACCTTGATCGCCAACGCCGTCGACGTTGCCTCGCCGGCGATTGCGAGGACACCCGCCCACGCGCTCGATCCCGACAGCGACCTCGGGGATCGCCTCGTCACCGTCGGCGTCGGGGCACTTTCGGCCGCCGAGATCGGCCTTGCCCTCGACCGCGGCGCCGCCCGCGCGCTCAGCTACCGCGCGCGCGGCTTGATCGTGGATGCCGCCCTCATGCTACAGGGCGCGGCGCGCACGCTGGCGCCCGCCGCCGCCGCGTCCCCCGGGCCTGCCGGGCAGCCACCGGGCTCGCTGGCCGCACCCCGGCCAGGGCGCCAGCCGGACCGCGACTCCGGCACAAGCCATACCAGAGAGACACGCAGGAGAGCGCCATGACGATCGAGATGAAGGTCCAGGTCCGCAAGATCGCGGTGTGCGTCGAGGAGACCCTGCACGACGGCGGGCCGGTGCTGGCCGTGCCCGTACGCAAGGGCTGGGCGGCGGCCGTCGTGCGCAACCCGTACGCCGGGGCGTACGCGCAGGACATCATGCCGATGATGGAGGCGCTGAAGCCCCTGGGGCTGGACCTGTCGCGGCGCCTGGCGGCGGCGCTGGGCGGCCCCGAGACGGTCGACGCCTACGGCAAGGGCGTCATCGTCGGCGCAGCCGGCGAGATCGAGCACTCGGCGCTGTGGCATGTGCCGGGCGGCTACGCCATGCGAGAGATCCTGGGGGCTGCACTCGCCATCGTGCCCTCGGCCTGCAAGATGGGCGCGATCGGGGCGAGCCTGGACCTGCCCATCCACCACAAGGACGCCTGCTACGTCAGGAGCCATTTCGACGCCATGTCTGTGCTGGTGCCCGACGCACCGCGCGCCGACGAGCTCGTGCTCGCCATCACCATGGCCTCCGGCGGTCGCCCCCATGCGCGGGCCGGCGGGCTCAAGGCAAGCGAGATCAGCAAGCTGGACGGGCAGCGCTAGGGAGGGACGAGAGAGCTGCGGCCGCAACGCTCAGGGCGCGCCCGGGGCGCTGAGGGCTCGAAGGCAAACGGCGAGTTGGCCCCCTCCCGCCCTGCGCCGCGACGCAGCCGTCAGCTGGCCGCGTTCCGGCCAATGCAAAAGAGCCGCCCAAGGGGGCGGCTCTCTCGTCTGTCGTGCGTGGTGTGCCGGATCAGAACTGGATGCGGGCACCACCGATGATCGTGTCGATGCTGGACAGCGGGATATCGTTGAAGGTGTTGGTCGACACCTTCGGATCGAAGTGGCGCCAGCCGAGGTACAGGGTCATGGCAGCGGCGTCGATCTTCTGCGTCACGCCGAGACCGTAGTAGTCGACGCTGTCGCTGGTGATGTAGGCGCCGTTCATGGTCAGAGACGGACCGCCAGCAGGACCAGCCGCAGTCGCCACCGCGGACGTCGCGGAGTTGCCGGAGGCGTAGCCTTCAGCACGGCCGTACTCGCCGTAGATCGTGCTCATGCCGGGACCGAACACGTTCTTTCCCCAGCCAGCCTGGACCTGCCACATGGTGCCGTCCTTCTTGCCGCCTGTCGCGTCGTTGGCGAACATCTTCCAATGCGTGCGGCCAGTGTTCGCCTGGACGAAGATGCCCGACGCGATGTGCTTGACGGACAGCGCGTAGGCCTGCTGCTCGATGTCGCTGCGAGCTGCGCCCGAAGTCGAGATGTTGTTGTCGTGCTGGTAGCCAGCGCCGGCGGCGATCTGGAAGCCAGCGAACTCACCGGCGTAGCGGGCCTGCACCGTGAAGCGATCCTGCTCGCCCCAGAAGGCGCCGAGGAGGAGACCGCCGATGCTGGCGGTGTCGTAGCGGATGCCTTCCTCACGCGAGCAGCCGTAGCAGTAGGGAGCCAGCTGGCCAAGGGTGTTGCCCGTGAGACCAACGAAGCCCGAGCCGCTGCTGGGCGCGAGGAACAACCCGCCGCCCTGCAGGATGGGGTTCGACCATGCGATCAGCTGCACGTCGCCACCGGAGATGTCGATGATCGACGCCGGGCCCTGGATGTTGACGCGACCGACGGTCACGCGGCCGAGGGTCTTGTCCTCCAACCACCAGTTGGCGGTGCGGACGGCAAGCGAGCCGTCGCCCGAGTTGTTGTTGCCGATGCCGGTCCAGTTATGGTTGAGCGTGGTGACCTGGTTGATCAGCTCCGAGCGGTTGGAGCCCGACCACTCCATCATCATCTCGAAGCCGGCCGTCACCGACGAGGTGATCTTGGCGTTGCCCGAGAACAGGAAGCGGGTCGACGAGTTGATGTTGTCGACACCAGCGATCGTGCGGCTGCGCTGGTCGTCCTGCATGTACATGATTTGCTTGTTGACCTGGCCGCTCAGCTGCAGCGACACCTTGCGGTTGCCCTTGCGGACCGTCGTCGCCTCAAGATCAGCCACACGCTCTTCCAGATCCGCGCAGCAGTCGCCACCCAGGTCGGCCGCCTTCGCCGTACCCATCGACATGCCACCCACCAGGAGTCCAGC
>JANRIO010000127.1:0-14862 GCA_033764875.1 Hyphomicrobiaceae bacterium
GCCGACGTCGGGCCAGTGGCCGGTGTTCTGCAGCCAGCAGAACAGCTCCCCCTTGTAGTAGAAGGGCAGCGCGAAGCGCACGTCCATCAGGTGCGTGCCGCCGAGGTAGGGGTCGTTGACGATGTAGATGTCGCCGGGCCGAGGCGCGCCCGCCTTGCCCTCGCGGATGAGGCGCAGGATCTCGGCGGTCGAATGCTGCATGGTGCCGACGAACACCGGCAGGCCGAGCTCGCCCTGGCTGATCAGCGCGCCGGTGTCCATGTCGTAGATGCCGGAGGAGCGGTCGTCGGCCTCGGCGATGACGGGCGAGAAGGCCGCGCGCGAGAAGGCGATGTCCATCTCGTTGCAAACCTGGGCCAGCGAGGCCTGGATCACCGCCAGCGTCAGAGGGTCGATGGTCTTCACGATGCCGCTCCTCTTGCCGCCCACGTTGCCGCTCATGGCGAGGACCTCCCGACCGCGATGCGCAGGTTGCCGACCTGATCGACGAGCGCCGAGGCGCCGGGCTCGACGACGGTGGTCGCGTCGATCTGCTGGATGACCGCCGGTCCGGCAAAGCGCGCGCCCAGCGGCAGCCTGGCGCGGTCGAGCACGCGTGCCGTGTGCCAGGCGCCGCCGGCGTAGAGCTTGCGCTCGCCGATGGCGGCACCCTCGACGCTCGTTGCCCGGTTGCTGTCGTCGAGCAGGGCGGAGATGGGGAAGGCGCGGCGCTTACCGACGACGGACGTCACGAGATTGACGAGCACCGCCCTGATCTCCGGAAGATGCACCTGGAAGCGGTTGAAGTAGGCGGTCTCGAAGAGACGCTGGATGTCCTCGCGCGAGACGTCGGCCGAGGGCAGGCTGGCACGGATGAGGTGCGTCTGGCCGCGGAACTGCATGTCGGCGCCGTGCAGCACGATGGTCTCGACGATCTCGCTGCGCTCGGCAGCGTTGACGGCCTGCCCGCGCTCGCGCTGGTCCCGCAGGATGCGGTGGACCTCGCCCATGTCGGCGGCGTCAAGCGGCACGTTGAGGGTGTTGACGTAGTCCTGGCGCAGGTCCGCGACAAGGCAGCCCAGCGCATTGGTCAGCCCCGGCCGCGCCGGCACCAGGATCTCGGGGATGCCGAGCTCGCGGGCGATCGCCACGGCGTGGAGAGGCCCGGCGCCGCCGAAGGCAAAGAGCGAGAAGTCGCGCGGGTCGTAGCCCCGCGACAGCGACACCATGCGGATGGCGCCCGACATGTGCGCATTGGCCAGCTCGATGACCGCGGCGGCGGCGGCCTCGACCGACAGGCCGAGCGGCCCGGCAAGCCTCGCCTCGAAGATCGCGCGCACGTGCTCGAGCGTCACGGGATTGCTCACCGCCAGCAGGCGGGTGGGGTCGAGACGGCCGAGCACGAGATTGGCGTCGGTGATGGTGGGGGCCTCGCCGCCGCGCCCGTAGCAGATGGGCCCGGGCTCGGAGCCCGCCGACTGCGGGCCGACCTGCAGCATGCCGGCGGCGTTGATCGAGGCGATGGAGCCGCCGCCGGCGCCGACCGTGCGCACGTCGACCATCGGCACGTGGATGGGCAGGCCGTAGTCGATGGTCAGCTCCGAGGAGACCTCGGGCACGCCGCCGTGGATCAGGGCGACGTCCGTCGAGGTGCCGCCCATGTCGTAGGTGATGGCGTTGGCGACCTTGGATTGGCGCAGCGTCTCGGCCGCCGCCATGACGCCGGAGGCGGGTCCCGACATGATGGTCTTGGCGGCCTCGCGGGCGACGAGCCGCGCCGAGACCGTGCCGCCGTTGCCGTTCATGACCAGTAGGTCGCGGCCGAAGCCCTTGCGCTCGAGCTCGTTCTGCAGGAGGCGGACGTAGCGGTCGAGGACGGGCTGCACGGCGGCGTTGACGGAGGCCGTGGTGCCGCGCTCGTACTCGCGGAACTCCGAGAGCAGCGCATGCCCCAGCGTCACGTAGGCATTGGGCCACATCGAATCGGCGACGCGGCCGGCCGCGATCTCGTGCGCAGGATTGGCGTAGGAATGCAGGAAATGGATGACAAGCGCCTCGCAGCCCAGGTCGATGAGGCGGGCGATGGCGGCCTTCAGCTCCGCCTCGTCGAGAGGCACCACCACCTGCCCTTGCGCGTTCACGCGCTCGGCCACCTCGAGGCGCAGCTCGCGCGGCACCAGCGGCTCGAAGGTGCCCGTCATGCCGTAGGGGCGGGGCCGGGTGCGCCGGCCAAGCTCGAGCGTATCGCGGAAGCCGCGCGTGGTGATGAGCCCGACCCTGGCAAGCTTGCGCTCGAGGACGGCATTGGTGGTGGCCGTGGTGCCGTGGATGATGAGGTCGATGCTGCTGGCCGCAGCCCCGGTGGCATCGATGGCCTCGAGCACGCCCTTGGCCTGGTTCTCGGCGGTCGTCGGGATCTTGGCGAGGGCCACGCGAGGGGCAGTGCCGGTGCCGGTCTCGTAGAGGAGCAGGTCGGTGAACGTGCCGCCGACGTCGATACCCACCACGCGCCGCATGGATCAGCCGCCCTCTTTACGGTGATGCCGGCCGACGCCGGCAGATGTTGTTAGCATACTAACGATTGCGCCGTTGTCCAGACGCTCCGTTGCCCAATCGGGAGCCGGCGTCGCGCCGCCGCGCGGGCGGGGACGCAGGGCGGCGAGGCCTTGCAAGCCACGCCGGTCGGGCTATATGCGGGGCTGCCAGACGAACAAGCGAGGACACCGACAATGGCGGCAGATGCGCAAGCCAATGATGCTCCACGCACATCCGAGAGCCACCAGTTCCAGGCCGAGGTCGCCGAACTGCTGCGGCTGATGGTGCACTCGGTCTACTCCGAGACCGACATCTTCCTGCGCGAGCTGATCTCCAACGCGTCGGACGCCTGCGACAAGCTCCGCTACGAGGCGATCGCCAGCCCGGCGCTGCTGGGGACAGCCGGCGACCTCAAGATCCGGATCACTCCGGACGCCGGCGCCGGCACGCTCAGCATCGCCGACACGGGCATCGGCATGGACCGGCACGAGCTGATCGAGAACCTCGGCACCATCGCGCGATCGGGCACCCGCGCCTTCATGAGCAAGCTCAAGGAGGCCAAGGACGGCACCGGCCTGATCGGCCAGTTCGGCGTCGGCTTCTACTCGGCCTTCATGGTGGCCGACCGCATCGAGGTGATCTCGCGGGCTGCCGGCACCAGCGACGCGTGGGTGTGGCGCTCGGGCGGCGGCGCGGGCTTCGAGGTGGCGCCCGCCACGGCCGAGGAGGCGAGCCGCGTTCCCCGCGGCAGCGAGGTGGTGCTGCACCTGAAGGACGACGCCAAGTCGTATCTGGAGGCGCACGCCATCGAGCGCATCGTGCGCACCTATTCCGATCACATCCTGTTCCCCATCGAGCTCGTCGAGGCGGGCAAGGAGCCGCGCCAGGTCAACTCGGCAAGCGCCATCTGGCAGCGCTCGAAATCGGAGCTGAAGCCCGAGGACTACACGAACGCCTACCACGCCATCGCCATGGCCTTCGACGATCCGGCGGCGACGCTGCACTACCGGGCGGAGGGCCGGCAGGAGTACGCGGTGCTGCTGTTCGTGCCCTCGCAGCGGCCCTACGACCTGTTCGATCCCGCCCGCAAGGGCCGCGTCAAGCTCTACG
This sequence comes from Hyphomicrobiaceae bacterium, assembly GCA_033764875.1. Taxonomy (GTDB): domain Bacteria; phylum Pseudomonadota; class Alphaproteobacteria; order Rhizobiales; family Hyphomicrobiaceae; genus AWTP1-13. The sequence continues at coordinate 3,625 of JANRIO010000127.1, forward strand.
TGCGGCGCGTCTACATCACGGACGACGCCGACCTGCTGCCGTCCTACCTGCGCTTCGTGCGCGGCGTCATCGACAGCGAGGACCTGCCGCTCAACATCTCGCGCGAGATGCTGCAGAACAACCCGCAGGTGGCGCAGATCCGCAAGGGCGTGACGGGGCGCGTCCTGTCGGAGCTGGAGAGCCTCGCCGAGAGGGAGCCCGAGACGTTCAAGAAGGTCTGGGGCGAGTTCGGCAGCGTCATCAAGGAAGGCCTCTACGAGGACTTCGAGCGGCGCGAGCAGATCCTCAAGCTCGCCCGCTTCACGACGACCGCGGGCGAGGCGCGCAGCCTCAAGGACTACGCCGCCGACCTCAAGGAGAACCAGACGGCGATCTACTATCTCGTCGGCGAGACCGTCGAGCGCCTCAAGGCCAGCCCCAAGCTCGAGGCGGCCAAGGCGCGCGGGCTCGAGGTGCTGCTGCTGACCGATCCGGTCGATGCCTTCTGGACGTCGCAGCAGCTGGGCTACGAGGGCAAGCCGCTGAAGTCGCTATCGCAGGGAGACGTCGACTTCGGCCTGGTGCCCGTTGCCGAGCAGCCCAAGCCCGAGGCGGGCGACACGGCGAAGGTCGACGAGGGCTTGCTCGTGGAGGCGCTCAAGAGCGCGCTCGGCGAGCGCGTCAGCGACGTGCGCGTGTCGCAGCGGCTGACCGACAGCGCTTGCTGCCTGGTGGCGCAGGGCTCCGGCCCCGACCGCGAGCTCGACCGGCTGCTGTCGCGCCAGAACCGCGGCGTCGGCCTCAAGCCCATCCTGGAGGTGAATGCCCGGCACGCACTGGCCCGCGCCACGGTCGTCGCCAAGGCGAGTGCGCGCGAGGACGACCTCAAGGACCTGGCGGAGCTGCTGCTGGACCAGGCCTACATCCTCGACGGCGAGGTGCCGAGCGACCCATCGACGTTCGTGGCCCGCCTCAACCGCCTCGTCGCCCGCGGCGTGCCGACGGGGTGAGGCGGATGCGACGCGCCTTGCTTGTTGCCGACGTACGGCCCAGATGCGGGCGTGTTCCCGGAAAGCCGTGCGCCGGCGTCAATGCCGGATCTTGCCGTGTCCGGACGATCTCGCCGCGGAGCCGCCCGCCGTCGCTCCCTCTCCCCGCTCCGCTTCGCTGCATGGGGAGAGGGGACTGCGGCGCATCCTCCTCGGGCGGGCCGCGCCTCAGCCGCCGAACAGGGAGGTGAAGAAGTCGCTCGCGCCCTTTTTTCTGTCCTCCTCGCCCTTGATCTTCTCGGCGGCGGAGAGGTCGAGCTCGACCGGGGCCAGGTGGTCGCGGCCCTTGCGGATCTCCTTCCACTTGCCCTCGAGCGCCAGCGCGATGCGCTTCTCGTGGCCGTACACGTCGCGGAAGGTGTGCAGCTTGTCGTGCTCGTCCACCATTGCCGTGAAGTAGGTGGTGTGCACCATCACCCGCCTCTCCATCTCGATGGTGTGGTTGAGCGGCGTGGTGTCGAACACCTGGCGCGTCTGCTCCGCGTCCCAGCCCTTGTCGGCCTTGAGGATCAGCTCGGCGAGCTGCATCGGGTTCTTCACGCGGATGCAGCCGTGGCTGTAGGTGCGCTGGGCGACGTTGAACATGTATTTGTCGCGCGGCAGCGTGTCGTGCATGAACACGGTGTGCTGGTTGGGGAAGGAGAACTTGAACTTGCCCATCACGCTCTTGGGACCGTTGGGCTGGATCACCTCGTACTCGCGGATGTCGGTCTTGGCCCAGTCGAGCTTGCGCCAGTCGACGGGCTTGCCGTCCTTGGTGGTGATCTCGAGCGCCCACTCGCGCATCAGGCGGCCATCCTTCAGCAGGCTCGGCCACAGCTCCTTCACCTTGATCGAATCCGGCACGATCCAGGTCGGCTTGAAGGTCAGGCGGCGCAGCGGACGGCTGAATACCGGCGTCTGCTTGCTCAGCTCTCCGGCGACAATGCGCTCGGTGCGCGCCACCTCGCCGTCGACGACGACGCGCTGCAGGAACTCGGGCAGGTTGTTCCAGATGTAGACGGCGCCCATGTCGGCCGGCATCCAGCGCCACTGCTCCAGGTTGGCGAGGAGCTTGCGCGCCTCGAGCGCGTGCGCCGAGCCCTTGCCGGCGACCGCTGCCAGGTACCTCTGGCGCAGCTTCTCGAACTGCGGGTGCTGGGGATGGAGGCCGCGCAGGTAGGCGCCCGCGTCCTCGGCGGCCGCGAGGCCGTCGATGATGGCGGCGGGCCTGACCAGCTGCGGGCGGCGGTCGAGATAGCTCGAGAGCTGCTCGGCCGGGTTGATGATGCGGCCGCCGCGGGCGAAGCGCCCGTACCTGAGGGCGGTGAAGGTGATCTCGGCCTCGGCGGCGGCAAGCGCCGCCGGGCTGGTGTCGCCGCCTTTGACGATCGCCGCGGCGGGCGTTGGGAAATCGCGCCGGGAAAGCCCCCAGTCGTCGGCGCGGTCGAGCTCGTCGAGGAGCGCTGCGGCCTTGGCCGAGACGCCCTGCGCGGACGTCCAGACCGGCGCCCAGGCACGGCCCTCGTAGTAGGCGCGGGCCGCGGCAAGCTCGTTCCGGTCCTCGTCGCTGGCGCCCTCCTGCCAGGCCGCGAGCAGGCCGCGCAAGGCCGCGGCCTCGGCCGGCAGCGGGGCGGCGGCGCCCGCCGCGACAGGGGAGACCTCGGCGAGGCGGGGAGCCTCCCGGGCCAGGGCGGGCGTCAGGACGGCCGCAAAAGCCATGGCGAGCGAGATGCTCTTGAGATCGAGCCCCATTCCGGCGAACCCCTTGCTGGCTTGCACCCCGTGTGCTCCACACTCTCCGGCGGTATCGAATTGTGGCTGACTCGATGCCGCCTCCCAAGCGGCTTTCGACCCCATGCCCGCCATCAGCATTGCCCAAGATCTGTGGAAGCAATTGGGCCGTGCTAGGAATGTTCCACGAATCAGCACCGACAGCGGACAGACTGCATGCCCCGCCCTCCAAAGATGCGCCTCAAGGCGCGCCGGCCCAAGACCGCGATGCAGAAGCCCGCGCGCGCCTCGGGAGCGAAAGCCCCCCTGAAGCTGAAGCCCCGCAAGCGGCCGTTCTGGGAGGCAAAGCGGCTCGACCAGATGACGCGGGCCGAGTGGGAATCGCTGTGCGACGGCTGCGGCCAGTGCTGCATGCTCAAGGTCGAGGAGGAGGACACCGGCAAGGTGTACGTGACGCGGCTCGCCTGCAAGCTGCTCGACATCGGCACGTGCCGCTGCCGCGACTATGCCGATCGGCATGCGAGCGTGCCGGACTGCGTGGTGCTGCGGCCCGAGACGGTCAAAAGCTACGCGTGGCTGCCGCAGTCGTGCGCCTATCGCACGCTCGCCGAGGGGCGCAAGCTCGCCTGGTGGCACCCGCTGCTGTCGGGCGATCCCGAGACGGTGCACCAGGCCGGCATCTCGGTGCGCACGTGGGCGCGCAGCGAGAAAGGCGTCAAGCCGTCCGCCATCACGCGCTACATCGTCGACGAGGTGTAGGGCGCTGGCGCCTGGCTCAGCCGAGCAGCAGCCGGGCTCCGTCACTGAGCGTGACGGCGAGGCAGGTCAAGAAGCCCGCCCAGGGCACCCACGCAGGCACGCTGAAGCCCTCAAATGCCGACGCCTCGCGCGCCTTGATGCGCAGCAGCGAGAGGTTGACGAGCGCGAACACCACGAGCGTGATGTGCGCGGTGATGTCGGCGAGCCGATGCAGCGGCAGGCCGAGGGCAAGGACGAGCACGATCGCCGTCGTCAGGGCCGTGGCGAGCAGCGGCGTACGCGTGCGTGCGCTCACCCGCGCGAGGGCCTCCGGCAGCCCGCCCTGGCGTCCCAGGCCATAGAGCACGCGCGAGGCCATGATGATCTGCACGATGATGCCGTTGAGGGTGGCCACCACGGCAATGGCGCTCATGGCGAGCGGCGAGGCGCCCGTCAGGCGCTCGAAGACGAGCGACAGAGGCGCCTTGGAGGCGGCGAGCTCGGTGCTCGGCAGCGAGGTGAGCGAGACCCAGATGACGCTAAGGTAGAGCAGGGTCGAGAGGAGAAGCGTGAGGAAGATGGCGCGCGGCAGCGTGCGTCGGGGCTCGCGCACCTCCTCGGCGATGTTGGCCAGCCCCTCGAAGCCGATGAACGCGAACACGGCGAGCGGTACGGCCGAGACGACGCCGACGACGGCCGTCCAGGTCCAGGGCAGCGCCTCGGGCAGGCGCAGCGCCAGATCGGCGCCCGGGCCAGCGCTCGAGACCAGCCCAGAGGCGATGAGCAGCAGCAGCCCGCCGATCTCGACCAGCGTCATGATGCCGGCAGCGGTCACGGCCTGGCTGATGCCGCCGGCCGCAACGGCGCCCATGGCGAGGACGACGAGGGCGATCAGCACGGGCTCCGGCAACGACACGAACTGGGCGATGTAGCCGACGCTGCCGACGGTGATGGCCGCAGCCGAGATGATGGCGATGGCGACCACGAGGACGCCGACCGCGGTGGCGAGGGCGCGAGAGCCGAAGGCCTGGCGCACGTACTCCGCCTCGCCCGCGGCGACCGGCAAACGCCCTGCGAGCTCGGCGAAGGAGGCAGCGGTCGCCGCCATCAGGCCGGCGGCGAAGAGAAAGGCCAGCGGCGCCTGCATGCCCGCGCGCTGGGAGGCGACGCCCACCATCACGTAGATGCCGGCGCCGATGGTGACGCCGAGCCCGTACAGCGTCGCCTGCCATAGGCTCAGCGCCCGCTTGAGACCCAACGGCTGCGGCGCGGCGGCGTCTGGCATGGGACCTCGGGGAGCTGCGATCAGGGCCTGGTTGCGTGGCCGCGGACAGCCCGCACAGCCTCGCCATAGCCATCGTGTCAGGCGAATGAACTTCGCATACTTTGATGTCTGTCAAGGGACACGGTGCCAACGCCTCTAGTGTTCCGCCACGAGCGGGAAGAATTGCCGGCGTCATCCTCAGGCTTGTGCAAGGCGCGTCCTAAGGATCCAGCGCTCCGCAAACGCCGGAGCCCAACGGTTGATTGGATGGTCGGGACAAGCCCGATCATGACACACTGGGGCCCAAGCGGACGAGACCACTCGGTTGTGCCCGACCCGGCAGAAGGTAGCGCATGGCGGACATCGTATTCGAGGCCCGCAGCCTCACGAAGAGCTATCGCAACGGCGAGATCGTGGTGAACGCACTCGCCGGCGTCGACCTCGAGCTCTATGCGGGCGAGCTCGTCGTGCTGCTCGGGCCCTCGGGATCGGGCAAGTCGACGCTGCTCAACATCCTGGGCGGGCTCGACCATGCCACGACAGGCGTCGTGCGCTTCAAGGGCGAGGACCTCACCGCGCTCGACGATGCCGGCCTCACTGCCTACCGGCGCGACCACGTCGGCTTCGTGTTCCAGTTCTACAACCTGATCCCGTCGCTGACGGCGCGCGAGAACGTCGGCCTCGTGACCGAGATCGCACGCAATCCCATGCGGCCGGAGGAGGCGCTCGACCTCGTCGGCCTGTCACAGCGCCTCGACCACTTCCCGGCGCAGATGTCGGGCGGCGAGCAGCAGCGCGTCGCGATCGCGCGGGCCATCGCCAAGCAGCCGGAGGTGCTGTTGTGCGACGAGCCGACGGGGGCGCTCGACAGCCATACCGGCATCCGCGTGCTCGAGGCGCTCGAGCACGTCAACCGCACGCTCGGCACCACGACGGCGCTGATCACCCACAACGCGGCCATCAAGGACATGGCGAACCGGGTGCTGATGTTCGGCGACGGCCGCATCACCCAGACCTTCTCCAACGCGACGCGCAAGGCCCCCAGGGAGCTGAGCTGGTGAGTGCCATGTCCATGCTCGATCGGAAGCTGGTGCGGGATCTGAGGCGCATGTGGGCGCAGATGCTGGCCATCGCGCTGGTCATGGCCTCCGGCGTCGCCACCTACATCATGGCGAGCGGCGCCTACCATTCCCTCGACGAGACGCGCAACGCCTACTACCAGCGCTACCGTTTCGCGGACGTGTTCGCGCAGATCCGGCGGGCACCGAAATCGGTGCTCGAGCGGCTGGAGACCGTTGCCGGCGTCATCGCGGTGGAGGGGCGCATCTCGCGGCTGGCGCTGCTCGACGTCGAGGGGCTGGTCGAGCCGGCGACGGCGCGGGTGCTGTCGCTTCCCGATCTCGCCCAGCCGCGGCTCAACCTCGTGCACATGCGCGAGGGGCGCCTGCCGGCCTTCGGGCAGGCCGACGAGGTGACCATAAACGACGCCTTCGCGCAGGCGCATGGGATGCACGTCGGGGCCACGTTCAAGGCGCTGCTCAACGGCCGCAAGCGGGCCTTGAAGGTGGTCGGCATCGCGCTGTCGCCGGAGTTCATCTACGCGTTGGGTCCCGGCGACCTGATGCCCGACGACCGCCGCTTTGCCGTGCTGTGGATGTCGGAGAAGGCGCTCGCCGGGCTGTTCGACCTGGACGGGGCCTTCGACAACGTCTCCCTCAAGCTGCTGCCGGGCGCCTCCGAGACGCAGGTGATCGACGACACCAACGCCATCCTCGCCCGCTACGGCGGAACCGGCGCCATCGCCCGCAAGGACCAGCTCTCGCACGCCTTCCTCGACGCCGAGCTGCGCCAGCTCGACGCGCTGCGGCGCGTGATGCCGCCGATCTTCCTCCTCGTCTCCGCCTTCCTCATCAACATGACGCTGTCGCGCATGATCTCGCTGGAGCGTGAGCAGATCGGCCTCCTGAAGGCGCTGGGCTATGCGCCGCTGCCGATCGCCATGCACTACGTCAAGCTGGTGCTGGCGGTGGCCGGCGGCGGCATCGCGCTCGGGTTCGGCATCGGCGCCTGGCTCGGGGAGGGGCTGACCAACCTCTACGGCCAGTTCTTCCATTTCCCGTTCCTGATCTTCCGACACGACGCGGACGTCTATGCCATCGCGGCGCTGATCACGATGCTGTCGGCGGTGGCCGGCGCGGTGCGGGCCGTGCGCGCCGTGCTGCAGCTGGCGCCGGCCGTCGCCATGCAGCCGCCGGCGCCGCGGCGCTACCGGAAGCTCCTCGACGGCCGGGTCGAGGTTGCCGGCCTCTCGCAGCTCACCGTGATGGCGCTGCGCCACGTGGGCCGCAACCCGGTGCGCTCGGGCATGACGACGCTCGGCATCGCCATGAGCGTCGGGCTCCTGGTGACGGCGTGGCTGTCGTTCGATTCCGTCGAGCTGATGATCGACATCGCGTTCTTCCGCACCGACCGGCAGCACGCGACGCTGACCTTCTCGGACGAGAAGCACGCCAGCGCGCTCGGCGTCGTCGCGCGCCTGCCGGGCGTGCTGCGGGCGGAGCCGTTCCGGTCCGTGGCGGTGGAGCTGCGCATGGGGCCGCGCTGGCGCCAGCTCTCGATCATGGGCAAGCCGCGCCAGATGCAGATGAGCCGCGTGCTCTCGCTGGGCGACGAGCCGATCACGCTGCCGCCGACGGGCCTCGTCGTCAACGAGCGGGTGGCAGAGCTGCTCGGTCTCAGGCGCGGCGACCTCGTCGAGGTGAGGGTGCTCGAGGGGCACCGCGCCACACGCATGGTGCCGGTGACGGACGTGATCAAGAACTACTTCGGCCTCGTTGCCTACATGGACCTCGACGCCCTCGACGCCCTAGTGCAGGGCCCGCGGCTGTCGGGCGTGCACATCGCCTACGACAATGCGCGCCAGCAGGAGCTGTTCGCGGCCATCAAGGCGACGCCCGGCGTTGGCGCGATCGGCCTGCAGCGCAACGCGCTGACGCGGTTCCGCGAGACGATCGCGCAGAACATCAACTACTCGGTCACGATCTATGTGACGCTCGCCGTCGTGATCGCCTTCGGCGTCGTCTACAACAGCGCGCGAATCCAGCTTTCCGAGCACGCGCGCGAGCTGGCGAGCCTCAGGGTGCTGGGCTTCACGCGCGGGGAGGTCTCGCGCGTGCTGCTCACGGAGCTAGCCGTCGTGACGCTGATCGCGGTGCCGCTCGGCTGGGTGATCGGCTACGGCTTCGGCGTGATCTTGATCCAGGCGTTCTCGAGCGACCTCTACCGCGTGCCCTTCACCATCGAGCGGGCGACCTACGCCAAGGCCAGCCTCGTCGTGCTCGCGGCGGCGGCGGCCTCGGCGCTGATCGTGCGTCGCCGCGTCGACACGCTCGATCTCGTCGCGGTGCTGAAGACACGGGACTAAGGAGCCTTCCATGCAGCGTTCCCTGACACTTCTCCTCAAGCGCGCCGCACTCTTGGGCGCGGCCGCAACGGTGCTGGGCCTGCTCGTATGGGCGTTGTGGCCGAAGGCGGTCGCGGTCGAGACGGCCGGCGTCGGCCGGGGCGAGCTCCTGGTCACGGTCGACGAGGAGGGCAAGACGCGCATCAAGAACGTGTACACGGTGTCGGCGCCGATCACGGGCAAGGTGGTGCGCATCATGCTGGAGGCCGGCGACGACGTGAGGAAGGAGCAGAGCCTGATCATCAGCATCGAGCCGATGGCGCCGCCGTTCCTCGACGTGCGCGCCCTGCGCGAGCTCGAGGCGCAGATCGAGGCGGGCAAGGCGGCACTGGTGCTCGCCGAGGCCGAGGTGCGCCAGGCCGCCGCCGAGCACGAGTTCGCCGAGAGCGAGCTCAGGCGCGCGGAGGAGCTGATCCGCACCCGGGCGGTGTCCGAGCGGGCGCTGGAGCGGGCCCGCATCGACCTCGACACGCGCCGGGCGGCGCTGGCGCGGGCGCGCGCCAACAGCGAGGTGCGCCGGCGGGAGCTCGAGAGCGTGCAGGCGCGCACCACGCCGCCGGAGGAGGCCTGGAAGGGCGAGGTGCCGGCCGGGTGCTGCGTCAACGTCAAGGCGCCGGCGTCGGGCAAGGTGCTGCGCATCCTGCAGGAGAGCGAGCGGGTGGTGGCGGCCGGCACGCCGCTGATCGAGATCGGCGACCCGGCCAACCTCGAGATCGTCGTCGACCTGCTGTCGGGCGACGCGGTGAAGGTGCGGGAGGGTGCCTCCGCCACGCTCGAATCCTGGGGCGGCCCGCCGATCAAGGCGGTGGTGACGCGCGTGGAGCCCGCCGGCTTCACCAAGGTCTCCGCGCTCGGCATCGAGGAGCAGCGGGTGCGCACCATCCTGAAGCTCGCCGAGACGACGCCGCTCGCCATGCGGCTCGGGCACGAGTACCGGGTGCTGGCCAAGATCGAGACCTATCGGGCGCCCGAGGCCCTGCGGGTGCCGATCGCGGCGCTGTTCCGCAGCCGCGACCAGTGGAGCGTGTTCCTGGCCGACCGCGGGACCGAGCGGGGCCGGGCGCGCCTGACGCCGCTGGAGATCGGCCAGCGCAACGCCGACTTCGCGGAGGTGCTGGGCGGGCTCGACGAGGGCGCCCGCGTCGTGCTGCATCCGAGCGACCGGGTCGTGCACGGCACGCGGATCGCCCCGCTGCGGCCGGCGAGGTAGGGCCGTTCGAGATCGTCCACAACCTCAAGTTGCGATGGCGCGGTGGGTGGAAATCCTGTTGCGGTGCAATAGGCCGCGCCGGCTATCGTGGCGCAATTGCAACGTCTGTAGAGGGTGGAGAATGCGCATTTTCGCGCGTAAAGCCCCAAAATCCAGGCGTGGGGATATTCCGTAGGCGACGGAAACCCGTGCGGCTGGAATGCGCAAACAAAATCAGCGCATAAATCAATTACGACAAATTCATTGCATTGCCTGGTTTAGCGATTTGCCCCCGAGCATATCAGGTTACGTGCGGGTTACGCGGAGCGTTCGGCGGAGACGGTGCTGCGAGAGCGCCGCGTCCGGGTGCGGCGAGCCCGTCGCGCAGGCTCCAGGGCTGGACCGCGGGCGCCCGTGCCATGCCGCAAACAAGGCGGCCTCGATGGGGCCCGGCAGGGGCACGCGTCGTCCTGAAAGCCGGAGGCACCAAGGGAGGGCCCGGTCAAGGCAAAAGAGCCGCCCCGAGGGGGCGGCTCTCTCGATTGCAGTGCGTCGCAGGACCAGATCAGAACTGGATGCGGGCGCCGCCGATGACCGTGTCGATCTCGGACAGGGGCCTGTCGACACCATTGACCGAGATCTTTGGATCGAAGTGGCGCCAGCCGAGGTACAGGGTCATGGCTGCGGCATCGATCTTCTGCGTCACACCGAGGCCGTAGTAGTCGACGCTGTCGCTGGTGATGGTGCCACCCAGCGAGGTCGCAACGCCGGTCACAGGGTCAGCGGCTGCCGTGTCCGAGGCATAGCCTTCTGCGCGGCCGTACTCGCCGTAGAGGGCCGTCACGCCAGGGCCGAACCAGTTCTTGGCGATACCGCCCTGGACCTGCCACATCGTGCCGTCGCTCTTGCCGGAGACGTTGTTGAGGAGCTTCCAGTTGGTCTTGCCGGTGTTGGCCTGAACGAAGATGCCCGTGGCGATGTGCTTGACGGACAGGGCGTAGGCCTGCTGCTCGACATCCGTGCGCTTCGACACGCCCGTGGTGGCGAGGTTGTTGTCGTGCTGGTAGCCAGCGCCAGCGGCGATCTGGAAGCCAGCGAACTCACCGGCGTAACGGGCCTGCACCGAGAAGCGATCCTGCTCGCCCCAGTAGGCGCCGAGGAGGAGACCGCCGATGCTGGCGCTGTCGTAGCGGATGCCTTCCTCACGCGAGCAGCCGTAGCAGTACGGAGCCAGGTTGCCGAGCGTGTTCGAGTAGAAGTTGCCGCCACCATCAGCGGCGAGATAGAGACCACCGCCCTGCAGGCTGGGGTTCGACCAAGCCACGAGCTGCACGTCGCCACCGGAGATGTCGATGATCGACGCCGGGCCCTGGATGTTGACGCGACCGACGGTCACGCGGCCGAGGGCCTTGTCCTCCAACCACCAGTTGGCGGTACGAACCGAGAGCGAGCCGTCGCCGGAGCTGTTGGTCAGATTCCAGTTGTCACCCAGCGTCGTGACCTGATTGATCTTGTCCGAGCGGCTGGAGCCCGACCACTCCATCATCATCTCGAAGCCCGCCGTCACCGACGAGGTGATCTTGGCGTTGCCCGAGAACAGGAAGCGGGTCGACGAGTTGATGTTGTCGACGCCAGCGATCGTGCGGCTGGAGCGGTCGTCGCTCATGTACATGATCTGCTTGTCGATCTGACCGCTGAGCGTCAGCGACACCTTGCGGTTGCCCTTGCGGACCGTCGTCGCCTCAAGATCAGCCACACGCTCTTCCAGATCCGCGCAGCAGTCGCCACCCAGGTCGGCCGCCTTCGCCGTACCCATCGACATGCCACCCACCAGGAGTCCAGC